>JANMOU010000028.1:0-72020 GCA_031369495.1 Novosphingobium sp.
ACCGCGAAGACGTGATCGTTCGGCACATAAAACGAAGTGCGATCCCAATCCGGCCGGCCCTTGCTGTCGTAAACCGCATCTTGGCCCAAGATGGCCACCTTGCTGAGTCCCGAACCCTTCATCTGCTCCACCAGCGTGACCGCCGTTCGGTCCAGTGCGGCAGGGTCTGAACCTGACAGCATTACCGAAACGTCGCGGCCTGAACCGCCACCGCCCGGTCCGAATGCCTGAAACGATACGCGGGCATCGGGGATCTGGCTGAGCGCAGGTGCCAAGGCTTGTTCGAATTCCTGGCTGGTACGATCGCGGTCCTTCTTCAGCGTGATGAAGATACTGCCGCTGCCTTCGCGAACGCTTTGCAGTGCCGTGTTCACTTCGGGCTGGCGCTCGACGATTGCAGCAGCCTGGTCGACGACCGATTTGGTCCGGTCGAGGGTTGTGCCCGGAACCATCTCGATTCGAACGCGGCTGAAATCCTGATTTCCGGTTGGGAAGAACTGTTTTGGCAAGACTACCATCAGCGCAACGGTCGCCGCCAAAGACAGGACGCCGAGGCCCATCATCCAGCGACGATGGCCGAGCGACCATCGCAGAATTTTCATATAACGGTCCATCAACGGACCTTCACCATGTTCCGCAGTGCCTGATGATTTGAGGAAATAAGCTGCGATCATCGGCGTAATCATACGTGCAACAGCCTGGCTCATCAGCACCGATGCAACAACGGTTAGTCCGAAATTCTTGAAGAATTGTCCGGCGACGCCAGGCATCAGGCCAACGGGAAGGAATACCGCAACGATCGAGAAAGTGGTGGCGACAACGGCGAGGCCTATTTCGTCGGCAGCGTCAATCGACGCCTGATAGGCGGATTTGCCCATTCGCATATGGCGCACGATATTCTCAATTTCCACGATTGCGTCGTCGACCAGCACACCTGCGACCAGCCCGAGGGCAAGGAGCGACATCTGGTTGAGCGTGAAGCCCATCAGCTGCATGAACCAGAAGCTTGGGATTGCTGACAGCGGGATCGCGATCGCCGAAATCATCGTTGCGCGCCAATCGCGCAAGAAGAAGAACACCACGATCACCGCCAGCACTGCGCCTTCGACCATCGCGGCGATCGAGCTCTCGTACTGCGCCTTGACGTAATCGACCGATGTGAACAGCCGGTTGAACTTGATCCCGGGGTTCTGCTTTTCGATCTGGTCCAGCTTGGCAACCGTTCCGTCGTAAACCGAAACGTCGGATTCGCCGCGTGAGCGGGCGATTGAGAAGGTGACCACCGACTTGCCATCGGTCTTGCCGATCGAGCTGAGTTCACCATAGCTGTCTGACACGCGGGCGACATCGGCCAACTTGACCGTGCGGCCACCGCCCAGCGGAATGTCGATCTGCGACAGATCGTACGCCGTCGCAGAATTGCCCAGCACACGAACCGATTGGCGTGATCCGGCGATTTCGGAGCGTCCGCCTGCGGCATTGACGTTGAACTGGCGCAGCGCTGCGTTGATCTGGCTGGCGGTGACCCCGATCGACTGCATCCGGCCGGGATCGAGCACCACCAGAATTTCCCGCTCAACCCCGCCGCCGCGTTCAACCGTCGCCATGCCGGGAACGCCGAGCAGGCGCTTGGCAACGATATCGTCGACGAACCACGAGAGTTGCTCGATCGTCATATCGTCGGCCGAAACCGAGAAATAGCCGATCGGATCGGACGAGGTTTCGATCTTGAAAACCTGCGGTTCGAGAATGCCGTCAGGCAAGCCGCCGCGGGCCTGATCGACCTGATTCTTTACGTCGTTCAGCGCCTCGATGATGTTGGTGCCGATCTGGAATTCGACCACCGTTTCGCTGCCGCCTTCGCGGGCCGTCGAGCTGATGTTCTGGACCCCCTGAATCGAGCGCAACGAGGCTTCGATCTTCTGCGTTATCTGGTTTTCGATCTCGGCCGGAGCGGCGCCCGGCTGGCTGATCACCACCACCACGCCGGGAAATTCGATGTCCGGCTCGTTCTGCACTTTCAGTTGCGAGAATGCGACCATGCCGGCCAGCATCAGCCCAATGAAAATGACGATCGGGACCACCGGGTTGCGGATGCACCAGGCCGAGATGTTGTTGAAATTCATCGCTTGGATCCTGCCGGGCTGGTCATCAAGGCTTGGACGAGACTGGCTTGATCGTCTCACCCGGCTGGAGGAACCCGCCGGCCCGCAGAACCACCCGTTCGGAGCCCGACAGGCCTTCAGCGATCACGATCCCTTGCGGGGTGATCCGGCCTTGCTTGATCGGGCGGCGTTCAACCTTGTTGTCCTTGCCGACGATGAAGACATAGCTGCCCTGGGCGTCCGAGAGTATCGCCGATTCGGGCAGAACCGGCGCCACCATCGTGCCGGACTTGATCGCAACCGAAGCAAATCCACCCGGACGAAGTTCGGGGGCGTAAGCCAGCGCGATCCGGGCCGTGCCCTGACGGCTGACCGGGTCGATCACTGGGGCGATCTGCCAAACCTGACCGGTAAAGCTCTTGTCGCTTCCGACCGGAATGACCTGTGCCGTCACGCCAGGGCTGAGTCCAACCAGATCAGCCTCACCCAACAGCGCTTTGACTTCCATTTCGCCGCCCTTGGCCAGCCGGAACAGCATACCCGAACCGCCACTGACAATCTGGCCTGGTTCAACCCGGCGTTCGAGCACCAGCCCTGCCGCAGGGGCGACTATATTGAGCCGCCGCATCTGCGCGCCGAGCACGCCGGCCTGGGCATTGGCAACCCGGACCTGCGCAAAGGCGGCATCGCGGCTGGCGCGCAGCCGATCAACATCGGCTTTCGAAACAAAGCCCTTATCAACCAGCTTGAGCGCGCGCTGATAATTGGCTTCGGCCAGATTTGCGTTGGCGCGGGCCACCTGAATCTGGGCAGTCTGGCTTGAGGCCTGCTGGACCTGGACCGAACGGTCGATCACCGCCAGCACTTGCCCGGCGCGAACCCATTGGCCCGGCTCGACCAACACGGCGACGACCTGGCCGCCTTCGCCAGCAACCCCGACCGGCAATTCACGCCGCGCGGCCAGAGTGCCAGTGGCGTTGATCATGCCTTCAACGGTAATTCGGCCCGGGGTGACGACGCTAACGGTCGGCGCCTGATCCTTCTTGTCTGCTTTGGCGGCATCGGTTGGAGCGCCGCTGCGGGTGACGAAGTAGGCTATGGTCAGAATGGCCAGCAAGACCACCAAGGCGATAACGATCAGATTGCGGCGCGAGCGGCGATCTTCCTCACCGCCCATCTGCAGTGGATTTCCGCCGAGATCCTGGTCCGCACTGATTCCCGTTTCGAAGTTCATCGCCGCTTCCGTTTTGCCCATGCCGGTCTGGATAGTGCTGCAAATGCAACATTCCGACCGAGCTGTATTACATCGCTATAGCACCCGCCGCAAGAGCCAGCTTTGGCTGGCTAAATTCGGGGCTTGAGCGGATTGGGGCATAGGCGGGTCGTTGGCCAAGGGCAATGCTGCGCTCGTCAGACCGCCAAGTCCGTTCGGCCAACAACAAGCGCCAAAACGGTGGCGGCCGGGGCAAGCCTTGAGCTGGCCCCGGCCGCACGGGTTAACACAATGATCGCGATCAGTATTTCAGCTGACGCTCATAAAGATCGCGGTAGTGCTGAATGCGCGTGACCCGAAGGCCCTGCATCCCGGAGCGGTCAACCGCGCGCTGCCACGAGGCAAACTCTTCCAGCGTCAGATTGTAACGCTCGCAGACCTCGTCGATGGTCAGCAGCCCGCCATTGACGGCAGCCACCACCTCGGCCTTGCGCCGTACGACCCAGCGGGTGGTGCCAGGCTTGGGCAGCGAATCAAGGGTCAGCGGCTCACCAAGTGGCCCGATGACCATCGCAGGTCGGATTTTCTGGTTTTCGATCATCATTGTCCTCGACCACCGGTCATGGTTTTTCCGGCGATGGCGCTATCAATGCCCTCGGCAGCTTTTCCATCTGCTAAATCAATTCGGTTAACGGACGTTGAGGACTGTCCTCTCGCCCCAATATCCGTGCTCCATTCGGTGAAGCCGCCGGCAATCGCCGGTCTACGCCCTACGCCCTGCGCCAGTTCGCGCGCGGCGGCATGGGCTGCGCCCAGCCGGGCGTGCAGTTCAGACCAGTCGATCCGGCCGCTCGACACACCCAGCGGCGGGGCCGAAACCCGGCCGCGCAGGCTGCTCAAAAGGTCTTTTGCGAATTCCATGAGCCGAGCAATAGGGCCACTTGGTCAAGATCAGGTAAAGTCCGGCTTTACCCCCTGTTGAGAATACTTACCGAATTGCACCACCCCGATCCGGGTCCTGCTTTGCCTTGCACGGCAGTGCGGTGTAAGGCGCCCGGCGATGAGCACCGCCTCCCTTGCCCTTCCTGATCTGGCCGATCTGTTCCAGTTGGCCGCGCCGCTATCGGCCAAGCGGATCGTCGTCGCCATGTCGGGCGGGGTCGATAGCTCGGTCGTGGCGGCGCTGGCGGCGCGCAGCGGGGCCGAAGTGATCGGCGTGACCCTGCAGCTCTATGACACCGGCGGCGCCCCCGGACGCAAGGGGGCCTGTTGTGCCGGGGATGATATCCGCGATGCCCGCAGCGTCGCCGACCGGCTCGGGATCGTTCACCACGTGATAGATCACGAAAGTCAGTTTCGCGAATCGGTGGTTGAGCGGTTTGCTGACGAATACCTCGCCGGGCGCACCCCGATTCCCTGCATTCGCTGCAACATGGGGCCAAAGTTCACCGATCTGTTCGCGATGGCGCGCGAACTGGGCGCCGATTGCCTCGCCACCGGCCACTATGTTCGTCGCGCGATCGGCCCGGCCGGGGCGGAACTGCACCGCGCGCTCGATCCCGCGCGCGACCAGTCGTACTTTCTCTATGGCACCACCGAGGCGCAGCTCGATTTCCTGCGCTTTCCCTTAGGCGGCCTGCCCAAGGCCCAGGTCCGCGAAATTGCCGAGGCCGAAGGGCTGCGGGTGGCGGCCAAGCCCGACAGCCAGGACATCTGCTTCGTCCCCGATGGTGACTATGCCAAGATCGTCCGCAGCGTCCGGCCCGAAGGCGGCGAGCCGGGCGAGATCGTCCACGCCCTGACCGGCGAAGTGCTGGGGCCGCACAAGGGGATCATCCACTATACCGTTGGCCAGCGCCGCGGGCTGGAGATCGGCGGACAGGCCGAGCCGCTCTATGTCACCGGGCTCGACGCGCCGGAGCGGCGGGTGCTGGTGGGGCCCAAGATCCTGCTAGCAGTCCGCGCCGCGCGGGTTGTCGAAACCAACAGGATCGGGCCACTGCCGGATGGGCCGTTGACCGCCAAGGTCCGTTCGCTGGCCAAGCCGGTGCCGGTCGTGCTCGAAGGCCAGCTGGGCGGCGGTGCGGATTGCACGATCCACTTCGCCCAGCCCGAATACGGCGTCGCGCCGGGGCAGGCTGCAGTGCTCTATGCCGGGGACCGGGTTGTCGGCGGCGGCTGGATCGATTCGACCGAAGCGGTCTAACGGCAGGGCTGGGCAATCAGGCAGCGGCCTGAGATCGCCACTTCGGCCAGCGAACCAGCCAAAGCGCATTGCCCGGCCTCGATCAGCTTATCGCCCAGTTGGGCCCGGCCATCGAGCGGGATCACCAGCAGCGGCCCGCTATACCGCGCGGCAGTGGCCGGATCGGGCGCGCCGTCCAATCGGTCGAGCCGGAAATGCGGCCCTTCGACCAGTGTCACAGCGCCGTTCTCGCTGACCTGCTGATGCAATTCCGCCGGATAGGGTTCTCCGCGCGCCACGGCCATCCCGGTTTCGAGATGCAGCTCGCGCGGCCGGCCATAGTCATAAAGTCGATACGTGATGTCGCTGTTCTGCTGGACTTCGATCAGCCCGATCCCGGCGCCGATTGCGTGGACCGTACCGGCCGGGATGTAAAAGAAATCGCCGGGTTTAGCGGCATGCCAGGTCAGCAAATGTTCGATGCTGCCGTCGAGCGCAGCCGCGCGCATGCCCTCAGCTGAAAGTGCAGAATCGAATCCGATCCCCAGCTTGGCATCCGGCTCGGCCGCGATCACCAGCCAGCACTCTTCCTTGCCGCGCTCCCCCGCTGGAGCCTGGGCGTCAGACGGATGGACCTGAACCGACAGGGCTTGGCTGGTGAAGATATATTTGACGAGCAGCTGTTCGAGCGCGGCGGGCGGTTCAAACCATACCTCACCGATCCGCTCACCCGGCGGGGCAACGAACGGAGCGGGCAAGCTGGTCCGGCCCCAGGGCCGCTCGACCATCCGGGTGGGGAGCAGCGCGCTCACTGGTTGACCGCGCCATTAAGCTTGCCGACCAATTGTGCGCCCGCGCGGGTGGTGACCAGCACGTCATTGCCATCGACCACGATCACCACGTCCTCAAGGCCAATTGCCGAGACCCGCGGCCCATCGCTTTCGACCAGCACATTGCGGCAATCGACCAGTTCAGCACTGGCGGGCGCGCAATTGCCAAGGTCGTTGCGGGTGCGAGCAGTCAACAGCGCGTCCCAATTGCCAATATCGGACCAGCCCATGTCGGCCGCGACCATCGCGGCGCGCGCGGTGTTTTCCATCACGGCATAGTCAACCGATTCGCTGTCGATCGCAGCGAAAGCCGCCGCGTCGGGGTGAAAGCGCGACCCCTCGGCCCGGCCAGCTGCCACCGCCGCGCGGGCCTGCGCCGCAATCGCCGGGCGGTGGGCTTCGAGTTCGGCCAGAAAAGTCCCGGCCCGGAAGGCAAAGATCCCGCCGTTCCAGGCGTAACCGCCATCAGCGAGGAAGGCCTTGGCTCTCTCAAGATCAGGCTTCTCGACAAATTGCGCCACCTTAAAGCCCAGATCGTCCAGCGGTTCACCGCGACGGAGATAGCCAAATCCTGTTTCGGGCGCGCTCGCGGCAATCCCGAACGAGACCAGCCAGCCTTTCACGGCCAGCTGCGCCGCCGCATGGGCGGCTGTCTGAAACGCGGCGCTGTCGGCGATGTGGTGGTCGCTCGGGCAAACCAGCATCACTGCATTTTCGGGCAAGCGCAGTGCGGCCAGCGCAATTGCAGCGGCAGTGTTGCGCGCGGAAGGCTCGACAATCACCTCGCCGCCCACGCCAGTGGGCCACTGCGCCTCGACGTGGGCCAGATGCGCGGCGCCGGTGACCACGATTGGCGCGGCGAATCCAGCGGCGGGCGGGCAGCGGCCGAGGGTTGCCTCAAACAAGGTGCCGGTCCCGACCAGCGGCAGAAACGGCTTGGGCTTGCTGGCGCGGCTGCGCGGCCAGAGCCGTGTGCCGCTACCGCCGCACAGCACAACAGGATGGATTGCGATATCGGTCATCAAGGGGTGCCTAGCAAAGGAATATGGTCAATCGGTTACCGCGAGGCTCAGCCCGGCCATGGCTCAAGCTGGCAGCCCGGCCCTTCGCGATAGGTGGCGGTGTGGCTGGCCAGCAGCGGGAACGAAGCGGTCACGCTCTTGGTCTCGGCAACTTCCGAGAGACGGACAAGTTCCATCCCCGGCTCGAAATCCTTGGCGCAATCGGCAAGCTCACGCCCGCCAACGAACCGGCACGAGCAGGCGACCCGCGCACCATAGGCTGCACCGACATTGGCATAACTGTTGAGCGGCTTCCAGAACAGCGCCAGCAGCGCCGCCAGCAAACCCAGCCCCAACAGCAGGGCCCGGCGGCGCCAAGGCGATCTGGTGGTGGGATTCTGTTTGACGGTTGCCATTGTCGAACCTTTGGGCAAGGGAAGCAAGCGTCATGCCCGGCTTCCGAAAGTCCCTTATCCTGCCACTGCTTGCTCTGCCAGCCCTGATCGGCTGCGGAGCGGATCGCAGCGCGCCGCCGCCCCCGCCGCCGCTGAGCGAAGCGGCGCTGAAGGCAGTGGCCGACAAGCCGGGAGTGAACCGCGAAGCACTGGCCCGCGCCGTCGATGGCCTGTTCAGCGCTGATGAAACTGCCGAGACCCGCGCCGTGCTGGTGCTCCATAACGGCCGGATCGTGGCCGAGCGTTATGCCCCCGGTTATCACGAAAACACCCGGTTCATTTCCTGGTCGATGGCCAAGACCGTCACCGGGGTGATGATCGGCGAGCTGGTCGCCGACGGCCGGCTGCGACTGGATGAAAGCGTGCCGATCCCGGCCTGGCAGCGATCGGGCGATCCGCGCGGAGAGATCACGCTGCGCCAGCTCATGCAGATGCGCTCTGGTCTGCGCCATACCGAGGCTGGCGATCCGCCCTATGATAGCGACGAAGTGCGGATGCTGTTCCTTGATGGGCGCGACAATATGGCCGCCTATGCCGAGGCTCAGCCGCTCGAGGCGGCGCCCGGCAACAAGTTCGAATATTCCAGCGCGACCACGGTGATCCTGGCCGATCTGGCAGCGCGTTCGCTGACCACCAGCACCGATCCGGCGGTTCGCATTCAGGTTGTGCGGGACTATCTCAAGACCCGGCTGTTCGAACCGCTGGGGATGAACAGCATGGTCCCCGAATTCGACGCAGCGGGCACCTTGATCGGCGGCAGCCTGATCCATGGATCGGCCCGCGACTGGGCAAAGTTCGGCGAATTTCTGCGCTATCGCGGCGCAGTCAAGGGCGCGCAGCTGGTCCCATCGGCGTGGATCGATTTCATGACCGGCTCCAGCCCGATCAGCCCCGGCTATGGCGGACAGCTGTGGCTCAACCGGGCCGCACCGGGTGACGATCAGCAATGGCCCGGCGCCCCGACCAGCACTTTTTCAATGAACGGGCATCTCGGTCAGTATGTTATCGTCAGTCGCGATAACGGGGTCACCGTGGTTCGGCTGGGCAAGACCCAGGACACTATGCGCCGACCAGTCCACGAAGCTCTGGCCCGGATCATTACCCTGTTCCCCAAAGGAAGTATTACGTGAGCGAGAAGACTGCACTGATCACCGGGATTACCGGACAAGACGGGGCTTACCTTGCCCGGCTGCTGCTCGAAAAAGGCTACCGCGTCCACGGGATCAAGCGGCGCTCCTCCTCGTTCAACACCTCCCGGATCGACGAGATCTATGAGGACCCACACGTTCCCGATCCCAAGCTGACGCTGCATTATGGTGATCTGACCGATTCGACCAACCTGATCCGGGTCGTGCAGGAAACCCAACCCGACGAGATCTATAACCTCGCCGCGCAGAGCCACGTCGCGGTCAGCTTCGAAACGCCCGAGTATACCGCCAATTCCGACGCGCTGGGCACCCTGCGACTGCTCGAGGCGATTCGGATTCTGAAGCTGGAGCAAAAGACCCGGTTCTATCAGGCCTCTACCAGCGAACTGTATGGGCTGGTTCAGGAAGTGCCGCAGCGCGAAACCACCCCGTTCTATCCGCGCAGTCCGTATGCGGCGGCCAAGCTCTATGCCTATTGGATCACGGTCAACTACCGCGAGGCTTACGGCATCCACGCCTCGAACGGGATCCTGTTCAACCACGAAAGCCCCTTGCGCGGCGAAACTTTCGTGACCCGCAAGATCACCCGCGCCGCCGCTGCAATTTCGCTGGGGCGGCAGGACACTCTGTACCTCGGCAATATGGACGCCCAGCGTGACTGGGGCCACGCCCGCGAATATGCCGAGGGGATGTGGCGGATGATGCAGCAGGACGAGGGTGATGACTATGTCCTCGCAACCGGGGTAACCACCACCGTGCGCCAGTTCGTTGAATGGGCCTTTGCCGATGCTGGAATCAACCTGGAATGGCGTGGCAGCGGGGTCGAAGAACAGGGCTTTTGCCAGAAGACCGGAGCGCTGCGGGTCGCAGTCGATCCACGCTATTTCCGCCCCACGGAAGTCGAGCTGCTGATCGGCGATCCCTCGAAAGCCCATCAGAAGCTGGGCTGGCGCGCCGAAATCGGGGTGCGCGAGCTCGCCCGCGAAATGGTGCTGGCGGACCTTGAGACGATGAAAACCGCGAGTGTGGGACGCGGCAGCTGATGGTTTCGCTTGCCGGAAAACGGGTCTGGGTGGCGGGCCACAAGGGCATGGTCGGCAGCGCGATTGTCCGCCGCCTCGCCAGCGAAAACTGCGACGTGCTGACCGCCGACCGAGCCGAGTTGGACCTGACCGATCAGCGCGGGGTGCTCGGCTGGATGCACAACAACCGACCGCAGCTGGTGGTTCTGGCCGCCGCGCGGGTTGGCGGGATCCACGCCAACAACACCCAGCCGGTCGATTTCCTGCGTGACAATCTGCTGATCGAAACCGCGGTGTTCACCGGGGCCGAATCGGTTGGGGTGGAAAAGCTGCTATTCCTCGGCTCCTCGTGCATCTACCCCAAGCATGCCAGTCAGCCGATCAAGGAGGAGGCGCTGTTGACCGGCGCGCTTGAACCGACCAACGAGTGGTACGCGATCGCCAAGATCGCCGGGATCAAGCTGGCCCAGGCCTACCGCCAGCAGTTCGGCTGCGATTTCATCAGCGCGATGCCTACCAACCTTTATGGCCCGGGTGACAATTACGATCCGCTCGGCAGCCACGTCCTGCCCGCACTGATCCGCAAGGTCCATGAGGCCAAGCAATCGGGCAGCCCGGTAACGGTCTGGGGCAGCGGCAGTCCGCTGCGCGAGTTTCTGTACGTCGACGATCTGGCCGATGCCTGCCTGCACCTGATCCAGCACTATTCCGACAGCCTGCATGTCAATGTCGGTTCGGGTGAAGAAATCTCGATCCTCGAGCTAACCCGGCTGGTGATGGAGGTTCTGGGCCATGACGGGGAAATCGTGATGGATCCCAGCAAACCCGATGGCACGCCCCGCAAACTGATGGATTCGGGCCGCCTCAAAGCGATGGGCTGGAACCCCAAGGTCTCGCTGCGCGACGGGATAGCAAGGGCCTATGCCGCGTTTCTTGCCGGTGAGGGCCGCAATATCTAGCGATTGGCGAGCAAGTCCTCGGACGACAGATCGCTCTCGTCGACATGGCCTTCGGGATCCGGGTGGATCAGGATTTCCAGCCCCGGAAACTCCTGATGCAGGATCGCCTCAACCTCGTCCATCACCACATGGGCCTGCCGCACGGTCATGTCGGGATCGACTGCCAAATGAAACTGCACGAAATCGCGGTCCCCCGAACTGCGGGTCCGAAGATCGTGCAGGCCCTTGATTTCTGGATGGCGCGCGACCGCGTCGAGAAACGCGGCGCGGCGCTCATCGGGCCATTCCTGGTCCATCAACTGCTCGATCGCGGCTTGCGAAGCGCCCCACGCGCCCCAACCGAGCCACAGCGCAATCGCGAAGCCAAAGAACGGATCGGCTCCGGCAATCCCGGCATATTGATCGAGCGCCAGCGCCGCGATCACCGCCAGGTTGAGGAACAGATCGGACTGGTAGTGGACGTGATCGGTGCTGATCGCGAGGCTGTTCGTCTGGCGGATCACCCGGCGCTGCCAGACCAGCAGCGCCACCGTGGCGATCATCGCGATCACTGACACCGCAATCCCGCCTTCGGCGCCCTGCGGCCTGGTTCCGACGATCCACTGATCGATCGCCCGGAACGCCAGGGTCAACGCCGAGATCGAGATCAGCACAACCTGAAACATCGCCGCCAGCGCCTCGGCCTTGCCATGGCCGAAGCGGTGCGTTTCGTCAGCAGGCTGGGCTGCAACCCAGACCCCGGCGAGCGTCGCAACACTCGCCACCAGATCGAGCACGGTATCGGCCAGACTGCCGAGCATCGCAGTCGAGCCGGTCGAAAGCACCGCCCAGACCTTTAGCCCGACCAGCAGCAGTGCGACCGAAATGCTGGCCAGCGCCGCGCTGCGGTTCAAGGATGCGCTGCTGCTCATGGATAGAGCAACATGCTGGACCAGCCGCCACCCGGAAGCCGATTGAACTGGCGCCGTTCGTGCAAGCGAAACGGCCGATCGAGCCAGAATTCGAACGCTGTCGGGGTCAAGCAGAACCCGGTCCAGTGCGGCGGGCGCGGCACTTGCCCGACCAGATGCCGCGCAGTCGTCTTGGCGATCTGGGTGAGGAATTCCCCGCGCGACGCCAGCGGCGCCGACTGGTCCGACGCGTGCGCGCCGAGCTGTGAATCGCGGCTGCGGCTGGCAAAATAGGCATCGGCCATTTCATCCGGCACCGGCGCTATGGTTCCTTCGATCCGGATCTGGCGGCGCAGCGATTTCCAGTGGAACAGCATCGCGGCCTGCCCATTGGTCAGCAGTTCCCCGCCCTTTCGGCTGCGGCTGTTGGTGTAGAAAACGAACCCGCCATGGGGGCCCAGCAGCTCGGCCCCGTGATCCTTCATCAGCACCATCCGCACGCTGGGTGCGGCATCGGGTGTGGCCGTAGCCAGCGCGACCGCCTCGGGATCGTTGGGCTCGCTCTTGCGCGCGTCGGCGAACCATTCGTCGAACAATAGGAACGGGGCGTGATCGGGAATCGCGTTGGCGGTCTGGGTTTCATCCATAGTGGCCCCGCATAGCCGCGCTGGTCCGGCGATGAAAGCGCGAGCGTCTCGCAATAGGCGGCGAATGCCTTGCCGTAACGGCTGATCACACCTAGCTAGGCGCAATGGCAGACCCCTATTCGATCCTCGGAGTGCCGCGCGGCGCGAGCGAGAAGGACATCAAGTCGGCTTATCGCAAGTTGGCGAAAGAGCTGCACCCGGATCGCAACTCCGACAATCCCAAGGCGACCGAGCGCTTTTCCGAAGTGACCCGGGCCTATGACTTGCTGTCCGACAAGGACAAGCGCGCGCGGTTCGATCGCGGTGAGATCGATATCGACGGCAATCCGGCCGGGTTCGGTGGCGGCGGAGCGGGCGGCGGCTTTGGCGGGGGGATGGGCCGTGATCAGCGTGGTTTCCGCGCCGATGGGTTCGAAGGGATGAATGAAGGCATCGACCTTGGCGACATTTTCGATGGCCTGTTTGGCGGGCGCGGCGGGATGGGCGGCGGCGGCGCGCGACGCGGGCCGGCTCCCAAGGGCGCCAATGTCCAATACAAGCTGGGGGTTCCGCTGAGCGACGCGGCGATGCTCGCTACCCAGCGGATTACCCTGTCAGATGGCAAGACGATTGACCTCAAGCTGCCCGCCGGAGTCGAGGATGGCACCCAGATGCGGCTGGCGGGCAAGGGCGAGCCGGGGCCTGGCGGCAATGGCGATGCGATCGTGGTGATCCACCTGCAACCACACGCTTATTTCCGCCGAGAGGGCGACAATTTGCGGCTCGATCTCCCGATCAGTCTCGACGAAGCGGTCCACGGCGCCAAAGTCAAAGTGCCAACCCCCGAAGGCGCGGTGATGCTGACCGTTGCGCCGGGATCAAGCTCGGGCAAGACGCTGCGGCTCGGCGGCAAGGGCTTTACCCGCAAGGATGGCAGCCGCGGCGACCAGCTGGTCACGCTCGAAGTCCAGTTGCCTGAGGGTGACGCAGATCTGATCCAGCGGCTCGACGGTTGGCGCGATCCGCGCAATCTGCGCGCGCGGCTGGGCGTTTAGGGCCGGTCAGCGTGGAGGAACGTGATCTCGACGACGCTCAGCTACCGCCGCTGTCGATGCCGAATTTGTCGCCCGAAGCCCGGCGCAAGCGGGCAAAGCGGCTCAAAGACACTTATGACGAGCACGTTGGCCCCGGGGGGCGGTTCTGGAGCTCCCGCCCGTTCCGGGTAATCGCGCGGGTCTGGACCGGGGCCTATCACGATGGCTTCATCCATGCCGGGAACCTTGCCTATATGGCGATCCTGGCGCTGTTCCCGTTTTTCATCACGGTTGGCGCAGGGTTCAGCCTGCTGGGCGAACAGGCGCAGCGTGAGGCTTCGGTTCACACGTTCCTCAAAGCCCTGCCGCCGATTGTCGCGACTGCGCTCGAGCCGGTTGCGATCGACGTGATTGTGGCGCGCAGCGGCTGGCTGCTGTGGATCGGCGGGCTGATCGGGCTGTGGACGGTCGGCAGCCTGATTGATACGATCCGCGATATCCTGCGCCGGGCCTATGGTACGCGCGAAACGGTCGCCTATTGGCGTTACCGGCTGATTTCGACCGGAGTGATCATGGCGGCTGTGATCGCCTTGCTGTTCGCGTTGCTGGCGCAGGTTGCGATTGGCGCCGCGCAAGAGGTGATCCAGATCTGGTACCCGCGCGCGGGCGACTGGATCGTGACGCTAGGCACCTCCCGGCTGGTCCCGGCGCTGGTGATCTATGCCGCGATCTACCTGTTGTTCCTGACCCTGACCCCGAGCTCTTACCGGGCGCGGCGCTATCCCAAGTGGCCGGGCGCCTTGCTGGTGACGGCGTGGTGGGCCGCGGTCAGCGCGGCACTACCGGCCATGCTCCACCGCTTTTTCACCTATGATTTGACCTACGGCAGTCTGGCCGGGGTGATGATCTCGCTTTTCTTTTTCTGGCTGGTCGGCTTAGGGTTAGTGGTGGGTGCCGAACTCAATGCCGCGCTGGCGGAAAGCCCGGAAGAGCAGGACCTGCTGGGACGGCGGCGAACGGCTGAACCGGCGGCTGCAGATCGCAAAAATGAGGCAACAGGAAACAACGCATGACTGGACTGATGAAGGGCAAACGCGGGCTGATCATGGGGCTTGCCAACGACAAGTCGCTGGCCTGGGGGATCGCGCAAAAGCTGCACGAGGCAGGCGCTGAGCTGGCCTTTTCCTATCAGGGCGAAGTGATGGAAAAGCGGGTCCGCCCGCTGGCTGAAAGCCTGGGCTGTGATCTGCTGATCGATTGCGATGTGGCTGACATGGACAACCTCGACAATGCCTTTGCCGCGCTGGCCGCGCGCTGGCCGACGATCGACTTTGTCGTCCATGCAATTGGTTTCTCTGACAAGAACGAGCTCCGCGGGCGGTATTATGATACCAGCCTGAATAACTTCCTGATGACCATGAATATTTCGGCCTATTCGTTTGTCGCGGTGACCAAGCGCGCCAAGGATATGATGCCGAACGGCGGATCGATCCTGACGCTGAGCTATTATGGCGCTGAGAAGGTTGTGCCGCATTACAACGTCATGGGCGTGGCCAAGGCGGCGCTGGAAACCAGCGTGATGTATCTGGCCAATGATCTGGGCCCGCAGAACATCCGGGTCAACGCGATCTCGGCCGGGCCGATCCGGACCTTGGCAGCCAGCGGGATCGGCGATTTCCGGTACATCCTGAAGTGGAACGAATTGAATTCGCCGCTGCGCCGCAATGTCACGATTGAGGATGTCGGCGGCTCGGCGCTGTATCTGCTGTCCGACCTGTCATCGGGGGTCACTGGCGAGACGCACCACGTCGATGCGGGCTATCACCTGGTCGGGATGAAGCAGGAAGACGCGCCGGATATCGGGCTGGCTTAGGCCAAAGGTTACTTTGGCTCGGGCAGTGCTGGTGGTTCGGACTGGGTTTTTGCTGCAGCCTCTTCCTCAGCCTTGCGGCGGGCTTCCATCTGCTTTTCGACCTCTTCGACCCGCGACTGAGTTTCGGTCGCATCCTCATCGATGGTCGAAAGCCGCTTGGCCCGCTCATCGGCGATCAACTGGCCGAACTTGATATTCGGATCGGTCTGCTTTTCGCCGCGGGCCTGGGCCAGCAGCTTGCCGGTGCAGCCGGTCCAGCCGCCCGCGCCGGTCGGGGAGCAACTGGCGGTTCCCGCCGCGCCAACCGTTTCATAAGCGATCACCCGGTTGTTCCAGGCTTCGTTCTGCGGGCTCGTGCTAGTCCGCAGCGGTTCGGGAATGCGATAGCGCTCCCCCTCGCCCTTGCGCGCGCAGACAGTGATCGTGTCATCGCTCGATTCGGGGCAGGCGTCACTGCCATAGATGATCACCATGTTCATCTTCGGCTCGGGCGCAGCATCCTGCGCCATGGCCGGAGCGGCGAGGGCAAGGCCCAAAGCAAGCGGGAAAGTGGCGATCAGCGGGCGCATGGGAAACTCCTGAGCAGTCAGTGCCCCAATATAGGGGCCATCGGCGCTGAATAACAGCTTAAGCGCGCGGCGCCGTGTTGCCGGTCAAACAACTGGGAATCAAATCCGTTCCGCCAACCGGATCGCAACCCGGCAACCCAGCCGGATCGCGCCCGACAGCAGCGGATAGCCCGGGGCCTGCTCCGCCCCCGCGGCCAGCGCGGTTTCGCGGTGGGCGCGTTCGTCTTCGCGGAAATCGTGGATCATCGCGGACAATTCGGGGTCGCTATCGCCCAGCTCTTCCAGCTGCGCGGTATAGTGCCGGTCAATTTCGGTTTCGACCGCCGCAGTGCAGGCCATCGCCGCCTTCGGCCCGATCAGCGCAGTTGCCGCGCCCAGCGCAAATCCGGCAACATCCCAAAACGGCTGCAGCACCGTCGGGCGCACCCCGCGCTCGACAATCAGGGCATCGAACTTGGCCCGATGCACTGCCTCTTGTTCCGCCATGTGGCGAATTTCGCTGGCGATCTCGGCCCGGTCGCCCAGCACCGCGAGCTGCCCGGCATAGATCCGGGTCGCGCCATATTCACCGGCCTGATCAACGCGAAGCATCCGGGCCGTGGCTTGGGGGTTCATGCGAACTTGCTCTCCTTTGGGCGAAGAGCGGCAAAGCCGAGCAACGCCAGTGGAACCGAAATCAAAAAGTTGAAGCCTGCCAGCGTGATCCCCAGAAGATCCCACTGCACCATGTCACAGGGGATCATTTGCGCCCCGGTCAGGGCTTCCAGGGGATCGGCGCCATTGGCAAATGACACGCCGCTGGTGCAAGTGGTCAACCCTTTCCACCAGCCATATTCGACCCCCGCGTGATAGCCGCCGATCAACCCGCCGATCAAAACCCCCAGCAGCGCCAGCGCGGTCAGCAGTTTGGCCGATGGCTTGACCCAGCCGAGCACGGCAAAGGGCAGCGCCGCAAACAGCGCATAACGCTGCCACCAGCACATTTCGCAGGGCTCCAGCCCGAACCCGTATTCACTGAGGTACGCCCCGCCAAGCAACGCGAGCGGCACGCCCAGCGCAATCGTTCGGGCCAGTTGTCCGCCTTCAAGGCCTGCTACAGCCATCGTCTAGCGCTTTTTGGCCAGCGCAGTCGGCGCGGTGCGGCGCAGCGTCTGGATCGCGTAGTAGAGCTGGTAATCCTTGATCCCCTTGGTCTTCAGCTCCTCGGCGCTCATCTTGAAGCGCGGATCGGCCTGCCGGTCAGCCTCAAGTTTCTTGTCATCAATCGTGGCTTCGTTGACCAGGTGCCGGCGCAGATCGCTCTCGCGCACGGTTAGTTCGGCGCGGCGCCGGGCATCGGGATCGGACAGCTGCGGGACCATAATATCGGGCAGAATTCCGCCTTCCTGCACCGAACGGCCGAGCGGGGTGTAATAGCGCGCGGTGGTAATCTTGACCGCACTGGTCCGCGTATTGTCGAGGAAAAACAGCGACTGGACCGAGCCCTTGCCAAAGCTGCGCTCACCCATGACCACCGCGCGGCGCTGATCCTGCAGCGCGCCCGCGACAATTTCGGAGGCCGAAGCTGAACCCGAATCGATCAGCACGATCACCGGCAAGCCCTTGGCGAGATCACCCGGGATCATCGATTCGGCCTTAAAGTACTCGTCTTCGCGGGGATTGCGGCCACGCTGCGAGACGATATCGCCCTTGGTCAGGAAGATATCCGACAGCGCCACCGCTTCTTCGAGCGCGCCGCCGGGGTTCTGCCGCAGATCGAGCACAATCCCCATCAGCTTGCCGCCGGACTGCTTTTTGAGGTCTTCGATCCCCTTGGCGACATCGACGCCAACCTCGTTGCTGAATTCGTTGACCGAGATGACCCCGATCCCGTCCTTCAGCTCCCAGGTCACCGGCTCGAGCCGGATCACACCGCGGGTTACCGTCACGTCGAACGGTTCGTTGCGTCCGGCGCGGAACAGCGTCAGACGGATCTTGGACCCCGCTTCGCCGCGCATCTGCGCCACAGCATCATCCAATTCGCCGCCATAGATCAGCTTGCCATCAAGGTGGGTGATATAGTCGCCTGACTTGACCCCGGCGGCCTCGGCCGGGCTGCCTTTCATCGGCGCGATCACCTTGACCGCGCCGTCCTCCATCCCGACCGACAGGCCAAGGCCGGAGTAGTTGCCGTCGATCATGGTGTTGAGCCGCTGCATCGAAGCGCCCGAAACATAGGACGAATGCGGATCGAGCGCGGACAGCATCCCGTCGATCGCGCCCTCTTCCAGCTTTTCGTCAGTGACTTTCTCGACATAGCGGATCTTGACCAGCTGATAGACCGTGGCGAGCCTTTCAAACTGCGCCGAAGCGCGGCCATCGACTGCCGCCAGACCAGCGGTAGTGGCAGGAATCAGCGCCACGGCCGAAACCAGAGCGGCGCTACGAAGCAGGGAAGCGAGTTTCATCGGGCAAGGGCCTCTTTTGATTGCCGGAGCTATGTATCGCGCACCGCAGGTTAACGCCAGATGGCGTTTAGTGTTTCAAGAAGTCGAGCGGGTTGACCGGCGCGCCGTCCTTGCGCAGTTCCAGACTGAGCACCGGGCGCCCGGGGCCCGCCTGCCCCAGCGGCGACCCGGCGACCAAATCGCGCCCAACCCTGGTATCGAGCACCGAAAGCCCCGTGACCAGCGAGGTCCAGCCGCCGCCGTGTTCGATGATCACGATCGTACCATAACCCTGATAGGGGCCGGCAAAGACTACCCGGCCAGCAGCAGGCGCCACCACCTGCGCGCTGCCGCGCGCGGCAATCGAGATCCCGCGCGATTGGACTTGCCCCGGCGCGCTCGCACCGAACCCGGTGACCAGTCGTCCGGAGACCGGCAGCAGATACTGCGCGGGTGCATTTGTGGGCAGCGCGGTCGCCTCTGGCGGCGCGGCAACCTGCGCCGCTTGCGGTTGGGCCGGACGCAGGACCGGTCCCGGCAGTGCCGCCAACTGCCCGCGCAGCCGCCCGGCCTTGTCGAGTTCGCCGACCAGCCCGCCCAGATCGCGGGCCTGTTCGGCCAAGGCCAGCGCGCGTTCGGCTTCGCGGTCGGCACTGCTGCTGGCACTACGCGATTCGAGCCGCTGGCGGGCTTCGAGCGAGGCCAAAGTCTGGCGGCGGCGGCCAAGCTCGGCTTGGCTGGCACGCAGATCGGCGCTGGCCTGCTCGGCCTGCGCCTGCAGCACTTTGCCGCGGGCGATAGCCGTGCGCAGCCCAGCGGTGCGGCGTTCGACCTGCGGCAGCATCGTTTCAAGCACCGCGCGCAGATAGACCGCTTCTTGCAGCGATCCCGGACGCAGCAGGGAAAGCACCGCAGGCCGGCGCGACAGCCGCTGGAGTGCGGCGGTCAATTCCACCAGCGGGCGTTGGCGCTGAGCCAGTTCGACCCGCAGCGCGGCGCGCTGCTGTTCGATAAGGCGGATTTTGGCCTCATTGGCAGTAATCTGGGCTTCGGTTTCTTGAATTCGTGCGGCGAGAGCCGCCGCCTCCTGCGCGGTCCGGTCCGCCGCAGCGACGGCTGTCACGGCCTTGGCCTCGAGCGTTTCGGCGCGGGCACGGGCTTCCTTGCCCTGCACATCAGCCTCAGCCAACGCTTTTTGAGCGTCTTCGGTAGTCTCGATCGCCTGCAACTGCTGGTTCTGGGCCCGGCCAAGCTGAGACCCCAGCAACAGCGCCGCAGCGGTCAGGCAGATCAGGATCGGGCGGCCGGTCATCGCGCGCCCTTATCCCGAACGGTGATAGGGATGGCCAGCAAGAATGCTGGTCGCGCGCCACAATTGTTCGGCCAACATCGCCCGGACCAACAGGTGCGGCCAGGTCATTGCGCCAAAGCTTAGCAACAGATCGGCCTTTTCCCGCGCCGCAGCGCCGTGACCATCGGCGGCGCCGATCAGGAACCGCGCCTCGCGCACTCCGTCATCACGCCAGCGCCCCAGCAAGGCGGCAAACTCTTCTGACGACATCACTTGGCCGTGCTCATCGAGCAGTACTTCGCGGACCGGGGTTTGCGCTGGGGGCGGAACTGTACCGCCCAGATCGGGCAATTCGGTTAGCTTGAGCGGCCAGGCGATCCGTTTGGCATAGCGCGCGGTCAGTTCCGCTTCGGGCGAACGGCTGATTTTACCCCGGGCAATGACATGCAACAGCATGACGCCGCTTAGGCCTCGCCGAGACTGTCCCCAAACGCCCACATCCGTTCAAGGTTGTAGAACGTGCGCACTTCGGGGCGGAACAGGTGGATCACCACATCGCCAGCATCAACCAGCACCCAGTCGGCGGCGGGCAGGCCCTCGATCCGGACATGGCCAAAGCCGCCGTGCTTGATTCGCTCGGCCAGTTTCTGGGCCATTGCGGCGACCTGACGGGTCGAGCGGCCTGAGGCGATCACCATGTGATCGGCAATCGAGCTTTTGCCTTCGAGCGGGATTGAGACGATCTCTTGTGCCTGATCGTCGTCGAGCGACTTCAGCACCAGCTCGTGGAGCGAGCCAGCTTCCGAATCGGGCAGCGGAACAGCCGCAGCGGCCGCAGCAGCGACCGGATCGGCGGGGGCAGTATTGGCGGAATCAGGCGTCATTTGAGCGGAAACGGCTCCTCTATGCGGGCTTCGCGGCCCAGGGACCAAAGCCCTGTCATGCGATGTCGGGATCGACTGGATGGTGCGTCAAACTATCCCTCAGGCTCTGGCCGCTAAAGCGGTTGGCCCAGTGTGGATCGGCGCGGCGAATAGCACTTGCCGAGCGCGGATCGGGATCAAAACGCAAATGTATCAGCGCGGGTGCGCTCCATCCTGCCCGGTGTTTCAAGCTAGCTGCGGACCGCCGGTATCGGCCGAGCCAGGCCCCGGCGAGGCTCGCCCGGGCAGCTCCCTCATAGCCCGGACGGGCAATAACCGCAATCGGCATGGTGCGGGCGATCTTTTGCCAGGCTTTCCACTGGTCAAACTGCGCCAGATTGTCGCTGCCCATCAGCCAGACAAAGCGGTGTTTGGGATAGCGCGACTGAAGCTTGGCCAGCGTGTCGACAGTATAGCTGGTGCCCAGCTCGCGCTCGATTGCGGTCGGCACGATCCGGGCCCGCCGGGCTTGCCTGCGGGCTGAGGCGAGCCGGGCCGCGAGCGGCGCCATCCCGGCTTTGGGCTTGAGCGGATTGCCGGGGGAGACCAGCCACCAAACCTCGTCCAGCCCCAATGCTTCGAGCGCAAACAGGCTGATCCGGCGATGGCCGCCATGCGCGGGGTTGAAGCTCCCGCCCAGAAGGCCGATCTTTTTCAGGGTCTTATCTGCCCAGAGCCGCGCACCAGCCACTTGTAGGTGGTGAGTCCTTCCAGCGCGACCGGGCCGCGCGCGTGGAGCCGCCCGGTGGCGATACCGATCTCGGCACCGAGGCCGAACTCGCCGCCATCGGCGAACTGGGTGGAAGCATTGGCCATGACAATCGCACTGTCGACTTCGCTCAAAAACCGTTCGGTGGCTTCCGCGTCCTCGGAAACTATCGCTTCGGTATGCTGCGAGCCGTGGGTGGCAATGTGCTGCAAAGCTGCGTCCAGACCGTCGACTACGGCAACCGATAGGACGCTATCTAAGTATTCCGTGTGCCAATCTTCGTCGGCGGCGGCAACGACCCGCGGATCAAGCGCCATGGCCCGCGAATCACCGCGCAATTCGCAGCCCTCATCGAGCAAGGCAGCGACCACCGCTTGCGAGGATGGAAACTGCGCATCGAGCAGCAGCGTTTCCATCGCCCCGCAGATCCCGGTCCGGCGCAGCTTGGCATTGACCGCAATCGCCAGCGCCTTGGCCGGATCGGCAGCGGAATGGATGTAGGTGTGGTTGATCCCGTCGAGATGCGCCAGCACCGGCACCCGGGCATCGGCTTGAACCCGCGCGACCAGGTTCTTGCCGCCGCGCGGCACGATCATGTCGATTAGGCCCGCCGCGCCCAGCATCGCGCCGACTACCGCCCGGTCTTGGGTTGGCAGCAATTGCACCGCCGCGCCCGGAACCCCGGCGCTTTCCAGCCCGCGCACCAGCGCAGAATGGATCGCCCGGTTGGATCGAACCGCTTCGCTGCCCCCGCGCAGCAGCACGGCATTACCCGAAGCAAAGCACAGTGCTGCGGCATCGGCCGTCACATTAGGGCGGCTTTCGTAGATGATCCCGATCAAACCGACCGGCACCCGTACCCGGCTGAGCGCCAGCCCGTTGGGGCGGACCGATGCGTCGATCACTTGCCCAACCGGATCAGGCAGCGCGGCAATCGCATCGACTGCAGCGGCCATCGCCTCCAGCCGTGCTGGATCGAGCCTCAACCGGTCGAGCATGGCTGGCGTCAATCCGGCAAGCTGACCGGCGGCTAGGTCTTCGGCATTGGCGGCCAGAATCGACGCGGAATCGGCGCGCAAGGCTGCGGATGCTGCCCGAAGTGCCGCCGCTTTGGCGTCATGATCCAGCCGCGCCAAAACCCGCTGCGCGGCGCGTCCAGCGGCTGCCAGCCGCGCAATCAGTTTGTCAGGCGTTTCGCCGTCTAGGCTCGGAAAACTCATGGTTCTGCGCGCCTATCACCCCAGGTCCGGCTTGTCACCGCCGCAGCCACTTTCAGCCGTGTCAGCAAGCCAAAACGACTCGTCCCGTGACTCGTTCGATTCGGCGAGTCCATGCCCTCTTGGATTCGCTATCCCCCAAACTTGCTGCTAGCGGGCCTGCCAAGGGTTTAATAAAGGGCTGAGGGGTCGCTTTGCCAAACATCGCCGCTAGCGGGCTTTTTGCCCGAATGCGGACTTGGTTTCCGGATCGCGAATTCTTCATGCGATCCGAAGGACAAGTCCGTTTTATCAAGGTTTCTTCGCGCGTTCAGATGATCGCTGCGGGAGCTTCGGCTGGGCTTTTGTTGTTCTGGATCCTGTCGATCAGCGGCATGGCGCTTTCCAGCTATCTGGCGAATCAGGACCGGCTTTCGATGCTGGATCGTGAAGCCAGCGTTGCCAAATCCGAAAGCCGCGTAACGGCATACCGCGACGATCTGGGTAAGGTCGCAAGCGATCTTAAGCGCCGTCAGGACTTCATCGACAAGGTGGTGCAAACCCATCTCGGCGATCTGCCGACAGACGTTCAGGCCGGCGAAACCGTCTCCAATTCGACCTCGGAAGCCGTAAAAACGGTCAAGAAGGTCAGCATGGTCCTGCCCGAAGCCGCTGAACTTGTGGAGATTGAGGCGCGCCAGCTGGCTGTGATCGAAGGGCTGACCCGCGTCGCCGATCGACGCGCGGCCGCTGCTGAAGCCAAGCTGGCCCAGCTCGGGCTGAACCCCAAGGCGATGCTGGCTGCGATCAATGACCCGTCCGCACAAGGCGGCCCGTTTTCAATGCTGGCAACCGCTGCCGACGGTTCGGTCGATCCCCGCTTTCAGCGCTTTGGCCTTAGTCTTGCGCGAATGGACGCGCTGGAACGCTCGGTCGCCGGTCTGCCGCAGGCGCTGCCGGCCAGCCTTGAATATATCTCTTCCGGCTTTGGCTTCCGCGCCGATCCGTTCACGGGTGGCGGTGACTTCCACCCCGGACTCGATTTCCGCGGTCCCCATGGCGCCCCGATCTATGCCGCCGCGCGCGGAACGGTCAGCTTCGTCGGCTGGAAATCGGGCTATGGCAATGTCGTCGAGATCAACCACGGCAACGGTCTGGTCACGCGCTATGCCCACATGTCGGGCTTCCGAACCGTGGTTGGCAAGCCGGTCCAGCCCGGCGAGCAGATCGGCCTGATCGGCAGCACCGGTCGATCAACCGGCCCGCATCTGCATTTCGAAGTGCGGGTGGGCGATCGCGCCGTTAATCCCCGCCCCTTCCTTGAGGCCGTCCCCAATGTTCTCCAAAAAACCGGCGTTATCGCCGCACAGCCCCGCAGGTAAAGCCATGGCCAATTCGACCTTCTCGGTGTTCGGCGCCGATATCCGGATCAAGGGCGACGTTCACGCCTCGGCCGATCTGCATATCGATGGCCACGTCGAAGGCGATGTTTCCTGCACCGCACTGGTCCAGGGTGAAAGCGGCGAGATTGTCGGCTCGGTCAAGGCGGAGAGCGCCCGGCTTTCGGGCACCGTAAAGGGCACGATCAATGTCCGCGATCTGGTGGTGCTGAAAAGCGCGCGGATCCAGGGCGATGTCCACTACGATTCGCTGACGATCGAACAAGGTGCGCAAGTCGACGGCCGCTTTGCCCCACGCGCAGTGGGCGAAGACAGCGCCGTGGTCGCTTTCCCGGCGGGCTAAGCCTCTTTCGCCAGCTCTTCGCGCAAACTCTTACGGTCGAGTTTGCCGATCATCGTCTTAGGCAGGCTGCTCCGCACCACCACCGCATCAACCCGTTCGTGCTTGCCAACCTTGGGGTTGAGCCAATCGCGCAGCATTGCGCCATCCTCGCTCGCCCCGTCCTGCAACGTCACGAACGCGCGCGGCATTTCGCCCATCCGGGCGTTTGGTACGCCGATTACCAGCACTTCCTTCACCGCCGGATGCTCTTCCAACACGGCTTCGATCTGGCTGGGGAAGACCTTGAACCCGCTGACCGCAATCATGTCCTTGATCCGGTCAACGATCGCTATGTAGCCTTCAGCATCAATCGTCGCGACATCGCCGGTCCGCAGCCAGAGGCCATCGGGCCGCATTGCAAAGGCGCTGGCTGCCGCTTCAGGCCGCTGCCAATAGCCCTGCATCACTTGCGGGCCCTGAATGGCGAGTTCGCCCGGTTCGCCCGGCTCGGCATCGCGGGTGGGATCTTCGCGATCGAGCAGGCGCACCCGGGTTGCAGGGACCGGCTGGCCAATCGTGCCGGGGCGCTCCAGTCCTTCATAGGGATTGACCGAAGCCACACCCGAACATTCGGTCAGGCCGTATCCTTCGACCAGCCGGGCCCCACTGAGCGCTTCAAACCGGGTCTTGACCGGCAGCGGCAAGGGCGCGCCGCCCGAAATGCAGACGCGCAGACTGGAGAAGTCGGCCTTTGCAGCCTGGGGATGATCGAGCAGCGCCTGATACATCGTCGGCACCCCCGGAAAGGCGGTGGCCCGAACCCGCACCAGCGTTTTCAGCGCTTGTCCCGCCTCAAACCGCGGCAACATCGCGATGCACCCACCCGCCAGAACCGTGCGGTTGAGCACACAGACGTTAGCGAAGACATGGAACAGCGGCAGCACCCCCATAATCACATCGCGCTGCCCGATCTGCGGGTCGATTCCCATCACCTGCCGTGCATTGGCGGTGATGTTCTGGTGGGTCAGCATCGCCCCCTTGGGCACCCCGGTGGTCCCGCCGGTATATTGCAGCAGCGCGAGATCAATCTCGGGATTGAGTGGCACGGGAGTTGGTGTGCCCTTGCCCAGCACAGCCTCCCAGCGCAGCACCTTGGCGGCCTGCGGGATCGGACTGATCGCCTTGCGGCCCAGTAGTTTCAGCAGCACCCGCTTGGTCAGCGGCAGCATCGCGCCAAGCGAGCCGACCACCAGCGTTTCGAGCGAGGATGTCCGCTGCACTTCCAGCGCGGTTGGCAGCAGGGCCGAGGAATTGAGTGTCACCAGCAGCCGGGTGCCCGAATCCTCAACCTGCGCGGCGAGTTCGTGCGCGGTGTAGAGCGGGCTGAAATTGACCAGCGTCGCCCCGGCCATGGCCGCGCCATAATAAGCCGAAATGTAGATCGGGACATTGGGCAGGTAGAGCCCGATCCGATCACCCTTGCCGATCCCCAGCGCCTGAAGGCCGGCGGCAAAGGCCTGCGCCTCAGCATGGAGCTGAGCATAGGAATAGCGCCGCCCGATGAAATCGACCAACGGTGCGGCGCCGTGCCGCGCAGCCGCCACCGTGAACATGGCGGGCAGACTTAAAGGCGGAAAGACACAATCCCACGATCCCGGATGGGCATAGTGGGCACGCCAGGGCTCGCTGGCAGAAGGTTCAGCAATCATGCCAGCAACCTACGCCCAAGGCGGGCGCTTGGATAGACCGCTGTGCTGGGACTTACTCCTCGCCCGAAACCTCGGCCGCACGCTTGGCTTCAAGCCAGGCCGCCGCTTCGGCTACCTGCGCGGCTTCGCCGGCCAGCTTGGTCGCAGCATCGCGTTCGGCCCGCAGTTCTTCGATCAACGAGGCGCGATCATCGCCCAGCCGCGCATCGTCACCAGCCTGATCGATCAACCCAGCCTTTTTGGCGGCCTTGGCGACGATCGCATCGAGCTCACGCTGGCTGCACAGACCCAGCGTGACCGGATCCTTGGGCTGGATATTGGTAATGTTCCAGTGGCTGCGATCGCGGATCGCGGAGATCGTGTTGCGGGTCGTGCCGATCAACTTGCCGATCTGGGCATCGGAGATTTCGGGATGGCTGCGCAGGATCCAGGCGATGCCATCGGGCTTGTCCTGGCGCTTGGACACCGGGGTATAGCGCGGGCCCTTGGTACGGCTGACGTTGACCGGGGCCTTTTGCATGACCAGCGAATAACCCTCGTCAGCCTGACCCTTTTCGATCTCAGCCATGGTCAGCTCACCCGAGCGGACCGGATCTCGCCCGGTGTATTTTGACGAAGCCAGATCATCGGCCATCGCATTCACTTCGAGAATGTGCAGCCCGCAGAATTCTGCGATCTGCTCAAAGCTGAGCGCGGTGTTGTCTACCAGCCACGAGGCAGTGGCATGCGGCATGAGCGGGGTCGGTTGGGTCACGGGTCTTCTCCGTCAGAAATAAGAAGGGCCGCCCCTTTGCGGAGCGGCCATTAGCCCGCCTTTTAGGCTCAAAACCCCGGCGGGGCAAGCGCGCAAACCGCATGTTAGTGATTTCAAACTAAATGCTGGGGCCGAACAATGGCCAATCGGGGGCAACCATGCTGCATCGGATCCTGCTCGTAACCTTTGCCAGTCTGCTGCTGGCCGCCTGCGGGCGCGGAAGCGAAGATTTCAAGCTGAACGTCGCGCGTCCGGCTGACCGGGTCGAGGCAGCGTTCGATCACGCAGGGCTCGATACCGAACTGACGGGCGTGTTTCCGGGGCTCAAAGTGATCCGCACCAAGCCGGCTGACGGCGAAGTGCTTTACACCATCCCCGGCGATGGCAGCTTTCCGGCAACGATCAAGCTGACTTTCGAACCCGGCAAGGATGGCCAGACCACGGTGGTTCACGCAGCGATCGATGCGCCCTCGACCAAGGTTGATTTTGACGACAAGGCCATGGTGCTGAGCGAGGCCAAGGTCGAGAAGATGGTGCGCGGGATCCTGCGTTCAGCTGGCAAGAAGCTGGAAGACGGCAAGGATATCGCATCCGAACAGCAGGCCTTCTCGCGGTTGCTCACGATGCTGGCAATCGTCACCGATTCCAAGCAGTTGAAACTGGCGCAGGATAGCAGCAAGTATCCTGAATGGTATTTGTCCGGGCTGGGCTGGATGTCTGAGGGCGGCGGCTTTGACGGTCCGGCCTATCCCTATGGCGAGGCCGCGATGGGTGAAGATCCTGGTGTGGCCGCCGAACGCGAGGAATCGCGTCAGCGCTCGGCCGACCGCGAGGAACGGCAGAAAGCCGAAGAGGCGGCCGAACCGATGGATGATTCGCGCGGCGATTCGGCCGGGGGTGACTACGCCGGTTCTTCTGAGTAGGGTTGGCAGTGATCCGGCGGTTTGCTCTAATCCTTGCGACAGTGCTGCTGGCGAGCTGCGGCAGCGATCAGCCTTCGGGCAATCGGCCTATCGCCATGTCGCAAAGCGCGATGCATGCGCGCATCGCGGCGCTGGCTGAATGCCCATCGCCGCTGAACCGACTGGGGATCGGGCGAATCACCCCGCGGCTGTTCATCGGTAGCAATGGCGATGTCGATTTCGTCATCCCCTCGGCTGAAGACGCCGAAGGCAGCGCCGTCCGGTTCGATCTGGGCGGCGATGAAAGCGGCGGCGGGACTTTATACCTCAGCTGGAAGATCGAACTGTCCGATACCGCACGCGAGCTTGATCTGGGCGAGGACCGTTTGCTCAATCCGGCCAAGCTGGCAAAGGAGCTGGGAGAAGCGGTCGATAGCTACATGGACTATTACCAGAGCGCCGCACTGTCCGATTCCTATGCCGGTCATAACAAGAGCGGACTCAAAGCAGCCTGCAATAAATTTGGCCGGGTGGTCGATGCCATCGCCGTCACCACCAATCCGAACCTGCGCAAAACCATCGAAAAGCAAAAGCGTCGCGATGCGCTCGGCTGGTTGTTCAAGGACAATTACCAACTGCGCACCGAAAGCCCGTTAAATGGCGGGTGGGACAGCGGCGGAGACTATTGAGCCACCGCCAGCACGATCTTGCCAATGTGATCCCCCGCTTCCATCCGCGCGTGGGCCCCGGCGGCATCTGCCAGCGCAAAAGTCTGATCCATCACCGGACGCAGCGTGCCCGCTTCGACCATGGGCCAAGCCAGCTGGGCAATCTCTTGCGCCAGTAGCGTCTTGAACGTGTCGGTGCGCGGGCGCAGGGTCGATCCGGTCAGGTGCAGGCGGCGCTGCATCACCTGGGCCATATTGATCGTGGCCTGCAAGCCGCCCTGCACCGCGATGGTGACATGGCGGCCATCTTCGCCAAGACAGTTGAGGTTGCGCGGTACATAGTCGCCTGCGACCATGTCGAGCACCAGCTCTACCCCCTTGCCGCCGGTAATCCGGGCGACTTCGGCGACGAAATCCTGCGCCTTGTAATCAATCGCGTGGTCCGCCCCGATCTTCAGCGCGGCGGCGCATTTTTCGGCCCCGCCGCAGGTAACGATCACAGTCAGTCCGAAGGCTTTCCCCAGCATGATCGCCATTGAACCGATTCCACTGGTCCCGCCATGGACGAGGATCGTCTCACCCTCCTTGGCATAGCCACGCTCAAACACGTTGTGCCACACGGTAAACAGCGTTTCGGGCAGCGCAGCCGCCGACGCGAGCGGCAGACCGGCAGGCACCGGCAGACAGTGCCCCGCGGGCACCCGGCAAAATTCGGCATAACCGCCGCCCGGGGTCAGCGCGCAGACCATTTGGCCCAGCAGCGCCGGATCGGCCCCTTCGCCGAGCGCCAGGACTTCGCCCGAAACCTCCAGCCCCGGCACCGGCGAGGCCCCCGGCGGTGCGGGGTAAAAGCCGCGGCGCTGGATCACATCGGGGCGGTTGACCCCGGCATAGGCGACCTTGATCAGCACATCGCCGGCCTGCAGTACCGGCATGGGCAATTCCATCAATCGGAGCACTTCGGGCCCGCCGGGGGCTTCAAAATGCGCCGCCATCATCATTTGCGGAAGCGATTCAGCCATTTGTCTGTCCCCTGTTGCCCTGAGGCCACGGCCAAGGCACCTACCCTTTTGACCCGTTGACAGCAAGCGCGCACCGTCCGATTCAGATGGGCAAGATGGAAGACGATTTACCCTGTGCAAAAGGCGATGCCGCCAGCCTGCTGGCGAAGGAATTGCTCGATTCCTATTCGCAGGACGAGCTGGGCGAACGGATTGCTTTGCTCGAAGCGGAGATTGTCCGGGTTGCAGCCCACCGTAACAGAGTTGCGGCGCACCGCTCGGCCGCCGATGCCCTGTTCAGGCCCAGAACCGACCTAGGTTCAGACTGATGAAGGCTCCCGCTCTTTTCACAGCCCCGGCGGGTTCCCATATAGGTTTGGTTAACTCTGTTTCTTCATATTGTCTGGCAGTGCCAAATTCACCGTCACAGGCCACACCCTCCTTAGTGAGAGATCGATAGATGCCCAGCTTCGCTCAAAGCCTCGAAAAAACGCTGCACACCGCGCTGACCAATGCGTCGGAGCGCAGCCACGAGTATGCGACTCTCGAGCATTTGTTGCTCGCGCTGATCGAGGATCCAGATGCAGCCCAAGTGATGACCGCCTGCGGGGTCGATCTGGGCGAATTGGCCGAAGTGGTGAAGCAGTACCTCGATCAGGAATACCAATCACTCAAAACCCAGGAAAAGGGCGATCCCGCACCGACCGCCGGGTTCCAGCGAGTGATCCAGCGCGCGATCCTGCACGTCCAGTCGAGCGGCAAAGATACCGTCACCGGCGCCAATGTGCTGGTCGCGCTGTTTTCCGAGCGTGACAGCTATGCGGTCTATTTCCTCCAGCAGCAGGATATGAGCCGGCTCGACGCGGTCAGCTATATCAGCCACGGGATCGGCAAGGGCGGCAAGCGGATCGAAGATCGCAGCCCGCAAGGCAGCGACATTCCCGAAACCCCGGCACCAGAAGACAAAGCCGCCTCGGGCAAGGACGGCAAAAAGGATTCGGCGCTCGACCAGTTCTGCGTCAACCTCAACGAGCGAGCCTTAGCGGGCAAGATTGACCCGCTGATCGGACGCGGCCCCGAAGTCGACCGGACGATCCAAATCCTGTGCCGCCGGTCCAAAAACAACCCGCTCTATGTTGGCGATCCCGGCGTCGGCAAAACCGCGATTGCCGAAGGCCTCGCGCGCAAGATCATTGAGGGCGAAGTGCCCGATGTGCTGGCCAATGCAGTGATCTATTCGCTCGATATGGGTGCGCTGCTGGCCGGCACCCGCTATCGCGGTGATTTTGAAGAGCGACTAAAGCAGGTCGTCAGCGAGCTCGAAAAGATGCCCGATGCGGTGCTGTTCATCGACGAGATTCACACCGTGATCGGCGCCGGGGCAACCAGCGGCGGGGCGATGGATGCTTCCAACCTGCTCAAGCCCGCGCTGTCGTCTGGCGCGATCCGCTGCATCGGTTCGACCACCTACAAGGAATTTCGCAACCACTTCGAAAAGGACCGCGCGCTGCTGCGCCGGTTCCAGAAGATTGATGTCAACGAACCGACCATCGAGGACACGATCAAGATCCTCAAGGGCCTGCGCAGCGCCTTCGAGGAACACCACAAGGTCAAGTACACGCCCGATGCAATCAAGACCGCGGTCGAGCTTTCGGCGCGCTACATCAATGACCGCAAATTGCCCGACAAGGCGATCGACGTGATCGACGAGGTTGGCGCAATGCAGATGCTGGTGGCTCCATCGAAGCGCAAAAAGATCATCACGGCGCGCGAGATTGAAGCCGTGATCGCAACAATGGCGCGGATCCCGCCCAAATCGGTTTCCAGCGACGATCGCGCGGCGCTCGAACATCTGGCCAAGGACCTCAAACGCGTGGTGTTCGGCCAGGACCACGCGATCGAAGTGCTGTCGAGCGCGATGAAACTATCGCGCGCCGGGCTGCGTGATCTGGAAAAGCCGATCGGCAGCTTCCTGTTCGGCGGCCCGACCGGGGTCGGCAAGACCGAAGTGGCCAAGCAGCTTGCCAGCATCATGGGCATTCCGATCCAGCGGTTCGATATGTCCGAATATATGGAGCGGCATTCGGTCAGCCGTCTGATCGGCGCGCCTCCGGGCTATGTCGGCTATGATCAGGGCGGATTGCTGACCGATGCGATTGATCAGCAGCCGCACTGCGTCCTGCTGCTCGACGAGATCGAAAAGGCCCATCCTGACCTGTTCAACATCCTGTTGCAGGTAATGGACAACGGCCGCCTGACCGATCACCACGGCAAAACGGTCGATTTCCGCAATGTCGTGCTGATCATGACCACCAATGCCGGGGCCAGCGACATGGCCCGCCAAGGGATCGGGTTTGGCGACGTGTCCAAGGCCGATGCCGGCGACGAAGCGGTCAAAAAGATGTTCAGCCCCGAATTCCGCAACCGGCTCGATGCGATCGTGCCGTTTGCCTACCTGGGCACCGAAGTGATCGCGCGGGTGGTCGAAAAGTTCGTGCTCCAACTGGAACTGCAACTGGCCGATCAGAACGTCCACATTCAGTTCGATAGCGATGCCCGCGAATGGCTGGGTAAGCGCGGCTATGACAAGCTCTATGGCGCGCGGCCAATGGCCCGGCTGATCCAGGACAAGGTCAAACAGCCGCTGGCCGAAGAGCTGCTGTTCGGCAAGTTGCGCCACGGCGGCGAGGTGCATGTCTCGGTCAAGGACGAAGCGCTGGCGTTCGAATTGACCCCAGCCCCGCCCAAACTGGACAAGCGCGCCAAGAAGTCCGCCGCGCCGGTCGCCGAAGCGGTGACCAAGCCCAAACGAAAAGGCAAGGCCGCACCGGAGGCGAGCGGCGAGGGGGATTGATTTGCTCCGCGCCGATGGTCCTGAATTGGGCTAAGGTGCGGCCATGAACGCCATTGATCGCACCCGCCGCCGCCTGGCCATCGCCGCCGCCGCGCTGGCGGGCTATGTCGATGCTGCCGGGTTCCTCTCCGCTGATCGCTACTTCGTCTCGTTCATGTCAGGCAACACCACCCGGCTCGGGGTTGACCTGATTGCCGCCCCGCGCAGTGCGGCGATTCCGGCATTGTTGGTCGCGGGCTTTGTGTTGGGCGTATTTGGCGGCGCGGTTCTGGCCGCCAAGGCCGGGGCGCAGCGCAAGTTCGCCGTGCTGGCGCTGGTTGCCGGATTGCTTGGCGGAGCGGCCTTGTCGCCGCGAATCGAACTGACACTGGCCCTGCTGGTGCTGGCGATGGGCGCGCTCAACAACACCTTCCAGCGCGATGGCGAGGTTTCGGTCGGGCTGACCTATATGACCGGGGCGCTGGTCCGGTTCGGACAAGGTCTGGCGGCCAAAGCCATGGGCACCGGTAACAACGGCTGGGAAGGCTGGCTGATGCTGTGGCTTGGCCTGGCGCTGGGAGCGGTTTCGGGGGCCTATGCGATGATCCACTGGCCCGGGCTGGCGCTGTGGCTGGCGGCGCTATGGGCGTTGGCGCTCGCGCTGTTCGCCCGGAGGCTGCCGGTTAACTGAGCTGCACCAGTTTGTCGCGCCCGGTTGCGCCGCGCAACAAGCGAAGCCGTGACGTCGCTATGCCCAGCGCCTTGGCCAGCAATTCGAGCACAGCATCGTTCGCCGCGCCGCCTTCAGGCTTGGTCCGCACTTTCATCAGCACCACGCCATCGCCGAGTTCAACGCGCTCGGTCCGCGCGCCCGGCGTCACCCGCAGCACCAGCCGCCCTTCACCGTCAGCCAGCGCGCGGATCGCAGCGGTGGGCGGAAAATCAGCCTTCGGTTTGGCCATTATACAACGCCGCGTGGAGCTTGGCGTTCTCAACATAGTGCCCCACCCCCATTTGCAGCCCGGCGATCATCCGATCATCGAGATCGCGCATGAAGGTGGCCGGGCGGCCGCTCCACAATTGGCGGGCCGGGATCCGTTTCCCGGGGGCCAGCAACGCCCCTGCCGCGAGCATCGCTTCGGCCTCGATCACGCAGCCGTTCATGGTCTGCGCGGCGAACCCGACGAAGCCCTTGTCTTCGATCACTGTCCCGTGGAGCATTGCCATGTGGCCAATCAGCACGTCATCGCCGATCAGCGTGGGGAAGCCATCGGGCGCGCCGGGCATCGGGCCGTCGCAGTGGATCACGGTGCCATCCTGAACATTGGTTCGCGCCCCGATCACAATCCGGGTGACATCGCCGCGCAGCACGCAATTGTACCAGACACTGGCGTCCGGCCCGATCTCGACATCGCCAATGATCCGGCAGCCGGGGGCGATAAAGGCGCTGTCGTGAATGCGTGGGGTCTTGCCGCGGAAGGCAACGATAGTGGTATCAGGACGGTTCATGGTTTCCCCAGAAAGTTGCGCCAGGTGACATAGGGCAGGATCGAGGCGTGGTCATCGGTCCAGACCTGCGCCGCCGCCGGGCCGGGTTCGCGCCATGGCATCGCAGGCGCCATTGCCGCCATGGTCTTGAGTTGATCGGCATCGCGCGAAACGGCAACCCAGGTCGAGGCGACCCACGGCCCGCCAGCGGGCGGCGCATCCTCTCGCACTGAAGCGTGCAGGCCGCGCGCCGCAACCTCGGCCATCAGCGCCGGTTCGAGCTCGATATAACGGTTGGAAATGTGGACCAGCAGGATCCCGCGCGGGCTGAGCGCATCCAAATAGATCCCGAATGCCTCATGCGTGAACAGGTGCAGGGGTATTGAATCGGACGAGAACGCATCGATCGCCAGCAGATCAAACGCCCCGGGGCGGACCCGGCCCAAGGCGATCCGGGCATCGCCCAGCACCACCTTTGCCTGCGGGGCGCAGTGGGTCAGGTACGTGAAATGGCCGCGCTGCGACAGGCCGAGCACGGTCTGGTCGATTTCGAACACGGTCCAGGCCTGATCGGGCCGGGCATAGCCCAGCAGCGATCCTGTCCCCAGCCCGACCACGCCCAGCTTGGGCCGCAGCGGGAACAGCCGTGAGGCGTTGGCAAAGCCGATACCGGCCCCGGAACCCGGGCCATAGTAACTCATCGGCAGGCAGCGCAGCGCCGGATCGGTCGATTGCTGGCCGTGCAGCGTGGTGCCGTGCGCAAGCGTGCGCAGCTTGCGGCTGGGGTAATCGCGCACGGTGTAAATCCCGAAGTAGCTGCGCAGCCGCACCCCCTCGTGGCTGTCCTTGATCGTATCGAACCCGCCCTGGACCAGCAGCGCTGCGCCCAGCACCACCAAGGCCAGAGGCCGCCACGGGACCAAGGCAAGACCGACCAGCGCCAGACCGGCCGAGAGCGCCCAATGGATCAGGCTGCGGTCCCCGGCCAACTGGTTGGCATCATAGAGGAACCACGCCAGCACAGCTGCCGCCGCCGCCAAAGAGCCGATCGCGAGATACTTGAGCTCGGTCTGCAATCCGCCCAACCGGGTCCAGTCGAGCAGCCGTTCGCGCGGCAGCAGTAGCGCCGCCGCGATCACCAGCAGCGGATGCTCCCACACCCAATCGAACACCAGCGGCGCGATCAAGGCGGTGAACAAACCGCCAAGCGCCCCGCCGATCGACATCGCGAGGTAGAATGTGGTCAGCTGCTGCGGCGCTGGACGCAGGTCATAAAGCCGGGCGTGGAGCGCAACGCAGATGAAGAACAGCAAGGCCACGCTGGCGATCACCGGCAGCAATCCGTTCGACCCTTGCGACACCATCGCGAGCCCCCCGATGCTGAGCGTGGCCAGCCAGGCCAGCGCGGTCACCGCATGGGCCGCCCCGCGCCGGTCGGCAAAGGCGATCACGAAGCTGAACAGATAGATCCCGAGCGGGATCACCCACAGCAGCGGCATGGCAAAGATATCAGTGGTCAGGTGCGTTGTGGTCGATAGCATCAGCCCCGAAGGGACCGCCGCGAGCACGATCCACAGCGCCATCCGCCGTGCCGGAATTGGCTCGGCTCGAGCCGCGGCCTGAACCAGCGCTGCTTCGGGCAAGCCGCGGCGGGCCCGTGCGCACAGTGCGATCAGCCCTAACAGGACCAGATAGCCCGCGCTCCACAGCCAGGCCTGAGCGCGGATCGGCAGCAGTGGCTCGACCAGCAGCGGATAGGCGATCAACCCGCCGAAACTGCCGAGGTTGGACGCGGCATAGAGCGCCCACGGCTCCCCTGCCTGCGGGTGAAGCGCGTACCAGCGCTGCATCAACGGGGCCTGGGCCGAAACCAGAAAGAACACCGGCCCGATGCTGAGCGCGAGCAGCGCCGGGACCCAGAACACTTCGCTTCCGGGCGGCGCCGGCGGCAGGTCGACCAAGGCAATCGGGAGGGTAATCAGCGCAACGGCATAGAGGATCAGATGCAGCCGCGACTGGCGCTTCAGCGGCAGCCGCGAAAGCCGATGGGCGTACCAGTAGCCCGCCAGTAGCAGCGCCTGATAGACCAGCATCGCGCTGTTCCAGACGTTGGGCGCCCCACCAAGCCTCGGCAGCACCATCCGCGCAACCATCGGCTGGATCAGAAACAGCAGGAAGCTACCGGTCAGAATGGTGGCGACGAACAGGGCCCGCGACGGAACCCGGGTCTGCGCTGTGCTCACCGGTTGAGCCACTGTTCGCGCCCGATCCGATAGGTGACGTGGCGCAGCAGTGGGTCGTCGGCCGGAACGCCGGGGTGGTCGAAATCGAGCTCTGGCAAGTAAGTCATGCCCAGCCGCTCCATCACCGCGCGGCTGCCACGGTTGGCCGGCGTGGTGATCGCCCAAGCCGCATCATCGGGGCGGTTTGCAAACAGCCAGTCGAGCGTCGCTGCGGCCGCTTCGGTGGCATAGCCGTGTCCCCATGCATCCCGCGCCATCCGCCAACCGATCTCAGCCTTATCCTTGATCGGATCGACCGAGCCGCGAATCGCCCCGCACCAGCCGATCAGCCGATCATCTTCGCGCCGGATCATCGCCCAGAAGCAATGACCATGTTCAGCCTCGATTCCCTGCATCCGCACAATCGTTGCAGCCACCTGATCACGGTCCATCACCGGGCCGAGTGTGGCCATGACTTCGGGATCGGAATTGACCACCAGAAACGCGTCGGCATCTTCCGCCTGCCACGATCGCAGCACCAGGCGTTCCGTCTCGATCCGTATCACGCTCATCACTGCCCCGCCCATTCCGCTCGACCGATCCGGTAAACGATAGTCGGGTTGTCGGCGGGGGGATAGTCGGGATCGAAATAGCACAGGTCCGGGCAGCGGTTGAGGCCCAGCCGGGCCATCATTCGGGTCGAGGCTGCGTTCGAATCGCTGGTCTGGGCCCAGATTTCAGGCTCATTATGCGTCCTGAACTCTCGGCCGAGCACCGCCTGTGCGGCTTCGCTGGCCAGGCCTTGCCTCCAGAACGGCTCGGCCAGCGACCAGCCGATCTGAATTCCGCCTTTGATCAGCGCCGGGGCCGGTTCCTCTTCGATCCGGCTGAGCCCGCACTTGCCGATGATCGCGCCGCCTTCGCGCAAGGTGACGGTCCAGAACGCCGGTTCGCTTTTGGCCATGCAGGCCGCGTTATACGCAAATCCAGCGGCGACAGCTTCGGGCGGACGCGCTTCACCGCCTAGAAAGCGCATTACCGCTGGGGTGTTGAGCCATTCGAGCTGCCAATCGAGATCTTGCGGCTGCGGCGCGCGCAAAATCAGCCGCGGCGTCTCGATCAAGCGCCCAGCAACCGCGCCGCGTGGGCGGCATGATAGGTGAGCACGCCCGAACAGCCGGCGCGTTTGAACGCCAGCAAGGTTTCCAGCACCAGCGCATCGCGATCCCCCGCCCCCGCCGCCGCGGCGTGTTCGATCATCGCGTATTCGCCGCTGACCTGGTAAGCGAATACCGGAACCGCGAACGCCTCTTTTACCCGCCGAACGATGTCGAGATAGGGCAGGCCGGGTTTGACCATCACCGAATCGGCGCCTTCGGCCAGATCTAGTTCAACCTCGCGCAGCGCCTCTTCGGCGTTGGCCGGGTCCATCTGATAGGTTTTCTTGTCGCCCTTGAGCAGGCCCTTGCTGCCGACCGCATCGCGGAACGGGCCATAGAACGCGCTGGCATATTTGGCAGCATAGGACATGATCTGGACATTGGCGTGGCCAGCACTTTCCAGAGCATCGCGGATCGCACCGATCCGGCCGTCCATCATATCGCTGGGGGCAATCACATCGGCCCCGGCCGCAGCCTGGTTGAGCGCCTGGCGGGTCAGCACATCGACTGTCGCATCATTGAGGACATAGCCCCGCCCATCGATCAGACCGTCCTGCCCATGGCTGGTATAGGGATCGAGCGCGACATCCGTCAGCACGCCGATATCATCGCCGCAGGCCTGTTTGATTGCCTGAATTGCGCGGCACATCAGGTTATCGGGATTGAGCGCTTCGGCGCCGTCCTCGCTGCGCCGTTCGGCTTGCGTGTTGGGGAACAGCGCCAGGCAGGGGATGCCGAGTGCAACCGCCTCTTTGGCCCGCGCCGCGACAAGATCAACCGACCAACGCGAAACGCCGGGCAGCGAGCCGATTGGATCTTCGACGTCAGCGCCTTCGGTCACGAACAACGGCCAGATCAGATCGGCCGGGGTCAGCACGGTTTCGCGGTGCAGCGCGCGGCTCCATGAGGAAGCGCGGGTGCGGCGCAGGCGGATGGCAGGATAGGATGACATGGCGCGGTCATAGGCCGCGCCTGCCGATCCTTCAACTCTTCAGCCGGTCAATCTCGCGCCGGGGGGTCTGGGCGGTAGCGGCCTGGCGCGGGGCCATGCTGGTCATCGCAGCGCCGGGGCTTACGCCCTTGAGCTGGCCCATCCGCGCCTTGAACGCAATCAGCTCCTTCTGGTCGACCTGATTGCTGACGGTGAAGCGGACCGACAGCGGGTTGACCGCGCCGCCATTTCGATAAAGCTCATAGTGCAAATGCGGCCCGGTGGAGAGCCCGGTCGAGCCGACATAGCCGATGACTTGCCCGGCATTGACCCGCGCGCCATTTGGCACTGCAACGCGGCTCATGTGGGCATAGGCCGTGGCAAAGCCGCCGCCGTGATCGAGTTTGACATAGTTGCCGTGGCCGCCGTGCCAGCCCGAATAGATCACCTTGGCATCGCCCACAGCATAGATTGGCGCGCCATGTGGAGCGCCGAAATCGACCCCGGCGTGCATCCGGGTATAGCCCAGCACCGGGTGGCGCCGCGCGCCGAAGTTGGAAGTAATCCGGCCGACCACTGGCATGATCAGCCCGGTCCGCTGGGCGCCCATGCCGGACGCTTCGAAGAACAGTCCGTCGCCGCCCCAGCGCAGCAGCTGCGCCTTGGGACGGCCATCGCGCTCTAGCCCGGCGAACAGCAGATCGCCGACCTGGCTCTCACCGGTAGAGGAGCGGCGATAGGTGACGACGATATCAAAAGTATCGCCCGGCTCGATTGCGGTATCAAGGCTGAGGTGCTGATCGAGCGTGTGGAGATACTGCTGGATTGCCTCGATCGGCGCCCCGGCTGCCCGGGCCGAGCGATAGAGGCTGGTGCCGACCACGCCGCGGATCCGCAGCGGGGTGTTATCGACCGAGATCCGCTGCGGTGTGAGGATCAGGCGGCCATCGACGCGGCTGAAGGTGACGTCGAGATCAAACCGTGCGCGAAAAGCCAGATGCTCCAATGGCCGCGCCGCGCCGGGCGCCGCTGGCTGGCCCAGCCGCAAATCAGCCTGAGTGCCCGGCGTGATCGATCCTGGCGTGGTCACGCCCGCAAGCAGCGCCATCACCGTCCCGGCATCGGCATCGCTGACCCCGGCCCGCATCAGCATCCGGGCCAGGCTATCGCCTTGCGCCAGGGTTGCGGTGAGCTGCATCGAGGTGCGTTCGGGCTGATAGGCTAGCGGGGCGACTGCCTTGGTCGCGGCCATCCGCCGACCGCTATCGCCGCCCAGCGCCAGAGGCTGGATCATCTGGCTGCGAAATTCGTCACGTGCCGCAGTGTCGAGCGGCAAAGCCGGGGCTGCAGCAATCGCGTCGCCGCCCGGCCACATTGCCAGCGCCGCCAACGACAGGCCAATCAGAGTGCCAAGCCCGCGAAACCAGCGGGCACTGCCGATATCTTCGGCCAGATCCGGTGCCCAATCGATCGTTTCGAGCTGCGCCAGCAGTTCGTCGCGGCGCACTTTGGCCGGTTTGGCTGCACCAAACTCGCGCCCGCGCACAACAGCAGCGGCGCCTGAAACAGGCCCGCCCCCCCCGGTTTGCGACAATCCGCGTGGCTTCAACACGTTAGGCCCCCAAGAGCACTACAACTCGGAACCCTCTTTGCACCGGGCGTGGTTAATCTTCAGCTAAGACCAGTCCCATTTCCGGACGGCTCGTCGCAAGGCCGGGGAATCCCTCTCCCCACGGGCTTGCCCGGCCCCCCCTGCCTTGCCAAACCTTGTCGCTATGTCGCAGACACCCCATGACCGAACCGACCGTCTCAAGGCGGTGCTCGGTCCGACCAATACCGGCAAGACCCACCTCGCGATCGAGCGGCTTTGCGCACATTCATCGGGCATGATCGGGTTCCCGCTGCGGCTGCTGGCGCGCGAAGTCTATGACAAGGTCTGTGCCATCAAGGGCCCCGCCCAGGTTGCGCTGATCACCGGAGAGGAGCGGATCGAACCGCCCACCGCCCGCTATCTGCTGTGCACGGTCGAGGCCATGCCGATGAGCGCCGATCTGGCCTTTGTCGCGCTCGACGAAGCCCAGCTCGCCGCCGACCGTGAGCGCGGGCACATCTTTACCGATCGCGTGCTGCACGCCCGGGGGCGCGAAGAAACCATGCTGCTGGGTTCGGCCACAATCGAGCCGGCGATCCGCGCTTTGCTGCCCAGAGCCGAGATTGTCAGCCGCCCGCGCTTTTCGACATTGAGCCATGGCGGGGCCAAGAAACTCAGTCGGATTCCGCCGCGCAGTGCGATTGTCGCCTTCAGTGCCGAACAGGTTTATGCTGTCGCCGAAATGCTCCGCCGGTTTCGCGGCGGCGCGGCGGTGGTGATGGGCGCGCTTTCCCCCGAAACCCGCAACAAGCAGGTCGAACTCTATCAGAACGGCGAGGTAGACTATCTGGTCGCCACCGATGCGATCGGCATGGGGCTCAATCTCGATATCGAACACGTCGCCTTTGCGGGGCTCAGCAAATTTGACGGGATCCGCCAACGCCGTCTGACCAGCGCTGAAATGGCCCAGATCGCCGGGCGCGCCGGGCGCCATCAGCGCGATGGGACTTTCGGGACGCTGGCCGGCAGCGGCGGCCACGACGCGGAGTTTTCGCCCGAGGAAATCTACGCGATCGAGGAACACCGCTTTCCGCCGCAGACCCGATTGCTGTGGCGCGAAACCGAGCTCGATTTTGCGAGCCTCGATACCCTGATTGCCGATCTTTCGCGGCCGCCGGAACGGGCCGAGCTGGCCCCGGCCATTCAGGCGATTGATCTGGCAGTGCTGCGCCGCCTGGCCGAGGATACCGATATCAGGGATGCTGTCCGTGGATCGTGGCAGGTCCAACGGTTCTGGCAGGTCTGCTGTCTGCCCGATTTCCGTAACCAGGGCGCCGAGACCCATTCGCGGTTTGTCGCGCGGTTGTGGCAAGATCTGCGTGATGGGCAGCTTGGCGGTGATTTCGTCGCGCGGGCGATCGCCGAGCTCGACAATCCGGCCGGTGATATCGACACTCTGCAGATGCGGATCGCCGCGATCCGCAGTTGGTCCTACATTTCCCAGCGGCCCGATTGGGTGCTGGCCAAAGAAGAGATGGCCGCCCGCGCCCGGGCGGTCGAGGCCCGCCTGTCCGATGCGCTCCACGCGCGGTTGACCGAACGGTTCGTCAACCGTCGCACATCGGTGCTGATGAAAAAGCTCGGCCCCGATGCCGCCCTGCTCCCGGTAAAGCTGGTCGATGACGATGAGGTTGAAGTCGATGGCGAAGGGATCGGCCATCTGGTCGGTTTTCGCTTTCAGGTTGATCCGCTGTGCCGCCTCGCTGACCGTAAGCTGCTGCTGGCCGCGGCCGAACGGCACCTGCCGGTCCTGCTCAAGCAGCGCGCCGAAGCCTTGCTGGCCGAATTGGACGGGGGCGCGCCGCGGCTTGCTTTCGATGGATCGCGGCTGCTGTGGGACAATGACGAAATCGCCCGGCTCGAAACCGGGCGCAGCTTGCTCGCCCCCAGGCTCAAGCTTGACCCGCCGCTGGAAGGCCTGGCCAGCGAACAGCGCAAGCGGCTGCTGGCCGCGCTGACCGTCTGGCTCGATCGGGCATTGGCCCCGCTCGAGCCGCTGCGCCAGATCGAAACAGCCGCTTCAGATCCCGAATCGGGTCCCGAACTGCGTGCGTTGTTGATCCGGCTGACCGAAGCGGGCGGTCTGATTGATCGGACGGCCTCGGGAATCGAGGGCCTGACGGCGGACCGCCGTTCGTCGCTGCGCACGCTTGGCGCGCGAATCGGAGCGCTCGATATCTATGTTCCGGCGATGCTCAAGCCCGCGCCGCTTCAGGCCTGGCGCACGCTGCAAGCGGCCCGAGGCGGCACGGTTCCGCCGCCGGTGCCACACATGCCTTCGGTGGTTGGTTTGCCTGAGGAGGGCACCGTTCCGCCCGGCTACCGGCAACTGGGGCGTCAGGCCGTGCGGGTTGACGTGGCCGACAAGCTGATCCGGCAAGCCCATGACCGCCGCGAAGCTTTGCGCAAGAAGCGGGACTTCGTGCTCGATCCGGCACTGGCGATTTCGACCGGCCTGAACACCGACAGCTATTCGCGCCTGCTGCGTCTGGCCGGGTTCATGGCCCGTATCCCGGCTCCGCTGGGTGACGGGGTCTGCGGCCCGCAGCTGCCGCCGCTGTGGTCGTGGCAGCCACCTGCGCGGCGCAGTCCGGTGCGGGCAGTTCCGCCGCACAGCCAAAGCAAGCCGCAGCCCGAGCCCGCCAACGCCTTCTCCGCGCTGGCCCAGCTATTGCCTTGAGGTTCGGCACCCGGTGCGGATCGACAAACTCATGTGGTTCCTGCGGCTGAGCAAGTCGCGCGCGGCCGCTCGGGAACTTGTCACAGCAGGCCATATCCGGATCAATCGCCAGCGCACCACGCGCGCCGCACAGGCGGTCAAACCGGGCGATATTCTGGTGGTTCCGCTGGGAAACGGGGTGCAAGTGATCGAGTTGCTGGCGCTTCCGGTGCGGCGCGGGCCGCCCGCCGAAGCGCAAGGCTGCTATCGCGCGCTTGACGCGGGCGCTGCAAATCCCATAGCAGCAGGGCAAGACAACACGCCTAAGGGGACAATTGAGCCATGACCTATGTCGTCACCGACGCCTGCATCAAGTGCAAGTACACCGACTGCGTCGAGGTCTGCCCGGTCGATTGCTTCTATGAGGGCGAAAATATGCTGGTGATCAACCCCAGCGAATGCATCGATTGCGGTGTCTGCGAGCCTGAATGCCCGGCCGAAGCGATTCTGCCCGATACCGAAAGCGGGCTTGAAACCTGGCTGGAGCTCAACACCAAGTATTCCGCCGAATGGCCCAACATCACCACCAAGAAAGAGCCGCCGGCCGACGCCGACGAGTACAAGGGTGAAGAGGGCAAGTTCGACAAGTTCTTCTCGGCCGAACCCGGCGAGGGCGATTGATTGAAGGGGTAAGGCCCCTTTATCCTGCATTGAAACGGTCGCGCGAACCCGCAAGGATTCTCGGCACTGGTAATTATGTTACAGTTGTGCTATATAATGCATGACTGCAGCGGGGTTTTGCCCGGCGCGCAGCCTGAAATCAGGAAAGGCGGGATCCCCACAGACGGTGGATGTCAGCATCGAGCCGGGCCGCGACCATGTTGCCCGATCGCTGACTACCAACGCCGTCGCTCTTGGTGCAACCAGCACCGGTCCCGCGATTGAAAGGACGTTTGCATGGTAGCCAAGGCCCACGCCTTTGACGTTGGTGACTACGTTGTCTATCCTAAACATGGGGTTGGCCGGGTGATCGAACTGCAAGAGCAGGAAATCGCCGGGATGACTCTGGAACTCTATGTGCTCCGGTTTGAAAAAGAACGCATGACCCTGCGCGTGCCGACCAACAAGGTCGAAGCGATCGGGATGCGTAAGCTATCTTCGGACAAAACTCTGCGCGAAGCGCTCGATACCTTGACCGGCAAGCCAAAGGTCAAGCGCACGATGTGGTCGCGCCGCGCCCAGGAATACGAAGCCAAGATCAATTCGGGCGATCTCGTCTCGATTGCCGAAGTGACCCGCGACCTGTTCCGGGCCGACGATCAGCCCGAACAGAGCTATTCCGAACGGCAGATCTTTGAAGCCGCCTCCTCGCGCCTCGCGCGCGAACTGGCCGCGATGGAAAAGACTGACGAACCTTCGGCGCTGAAGAAGATCCTTGCGATCCTCAACGAGCACGCGCCGCGGTACTATGCAGAAGCTGCTGCAGCGACTGTCTAGGACGGTTTCGTACCGATAGACCAAGGGCCGTCCCGGTGGGGCGGCCCTTTTTCGTTGCCCCTTGAATAGTCCGCGTTGCTGTATTATGTCGGCAATACAGATTACAGGAGAATCGCCATGAAGTTCAAGTTCGGCCAATTCGCCAAAGCCATGGGTCCGATCATCGCGGTGGCGCTCGCCGCCGGGGTTGCGGGCTGCGATGGCTTCAAGGGTTCCAACATCAGTATCAACGGTGAAGAGGGCAAGCCGCTCGCCGAACTCGATATGTCAGGCCCCGCGCCGGATGAGCTAGTCATGGCTGGTCCCGACGAAGTCCGGATCACCACCGGCGACAAGTTGGCTATCACGGTTGAGGGCGATCAGGCGGTCAAGGACCAACTGCGCTTCAGCATCAAGGATGGCAGTCTGGCGATCCACCGCAAGGGCGAGATGTTCGGTTCGGGCAGTCAGATCGCGATCGTCAATGTGACCATGCCGGCACCCAAGGAAGTCGTGATGGCGGGATCGGGCAAGATCACCGCCGCCAATCTGGCCAGCAAGGCCAATGTCACCGTGGCCGGATCGGGAACGATTGAAACCACCGCCATTTCCGGCGAATCGCTCGATCTTACCATCGCCGGGTCGGGCAATTTCCGCGCTGCGGGGAATGTCAAAACTTTGGATGTGACTATCGCCGGCAGCGGGTCGGCGCAGATGGATGCACTCCGGACCGACAAGGCCGATGTTTCGATTGCGGGCTCAGGCAGCACCGCCTTCACCTCTGATGGTGAGGTTGAGGCCAATATCATGGGTTCGGGCAATGTCACGGTAAAGGGCCGAGCGCGCTGCACGCTCAGCTCGATGGGCTCAGGCAAACTGGTCTGCGAATCGCCGATCCAGCAGAAGGATGGCGATGCGCCGACCGCGCCCAAGCCACCTGAAGCACCTGAAGCTCCCGCCGCACCCAAATCCTGAGGCGCCGCGCCGCTGGCGCGGTTCAGGTCACCGCAATCGGCTTGCTGCCAAGGTCAATCCGCCCCCTGGAGCAAGTCGATGCGGTTTTCCCGATTCCCTGTGCTGGCAGCCTTTGCCCTTGGCGGTTGCGGCGTCGGTACGATCGTCAATGTTGTGACCGCGCCGGTCCGGGTTGCGGGCAAGGCGGTTGACCTTGCCACCACCAGCCAATCCGAATCTGACGAAAAGCGTGGCCGCGATCTGCGTAAATTGGAGGCCCGCTATGCCAAGCTGGAGCGCGAAGCGCGGAGCGAAGGTCAGCGCTGCGCTGATGGCCAGAGCGCGTCCTGCTTCAAACGCGATTCAATCTTGAACGAAATGGATTTGATTCGCGAGCAATTGCCAGTCAGCCCCGACTGATCAGGCAGCGGCCCGGCTCAGCCGGTCGTTGATCGCCGAGCCGATACCCGCTTGCGGAATCGGCGCCACTGCGATTCGAGGATGCACTGCCGCCGCCGCCGCGTGCAAGCACTCATAGAGCCGCGCCGCAGCTTCGGCCAAATCGCCATCGGGTGACAGATTGATATCCCCCGCAATCGGTCCGAACCCTATCAGAAATTCATCCGCTTGGGCCGATCTGGCATCCAGCCGCACCGGTTTACCCGGCGAATAGTGGCTGGCGAGTTGCCCTGGCGCCTCGATCCGCTGCGCCGCCGCGACGTCAAGCGGCGGGCCGAGCAGTTCGGTCAGTTGGGCCACCGTTACCGGCCCGGGCCGCAGCACCTGCCAGCCGGACCCCCGCAGCGCGACGATCGTGCTTTCGATCCCCGCCATGCACGCCCCGCCATCGAGCACCAGCCCCACCGCATCGCCCAGCGAAGCCGCGACATGTTCCGCCCGGGTCGGGCTGACACCGCCCGAAGCATTGGCCGAGGGCGCCGCCAACGGCAGCGCGCAAGCCTCAAGCACCGCCCGCATCACCGGATGAGCCGGACAGCGCAGCGCAATCGTATCGAGCCCAGCGGTCACCGCGGGGGCGATTGGCGCGTCCGGCCGCAGCGGCAACACCAGGGTCAGCGCGCCAGGCCAGAACCGTGCCGCCAAGGCCTGTGCGCGGTCATCGAACAACGCGATGGCTTCAGCGGTGACAAAATCAGGCACATGAACGATCAGCGGGTTGAAGTCGGGGCGCCCCTTGGCGTGGTAGATTGCCGCTACGGCAGAGGCACTGTCGGCCCGCGCGGCCAGGCCATATACCGTCTCTGTCGGCAGCGCGACCAGCCCGCCGGCGCGCAACCGCTCTGCCGCCAAGGCTATCCCTGCAGCATCGGCGGCGCGGATCGAACCCAGCTGATACTTGCCCGTCATGCGCTCCCGCTATAGGCGGAATGGCTCCAAGCCAAGGAAAAGCGCCAAATGGATTTCACCCCCGCCACCGCCGACCAAGTTCTGGCGATCAAGGTCAACGCCGGAATCGAAGAGCTGGCCGCCCAGCCGCGCTTTGCCGCCGCCAGCGCCGATATGGTCGAAGCCATCGTTGAGGGGATCGGGCAATTTGCCGCTGGCGAATTTGCCCCGCTCAACCGGATCGGCGATTCGCAAGGGGCTGCGCTGGCCGATGGCACGGTCAGCCTGCCCGGCGGCTTTGTCGAGGTCTATTCAGCCTATGTCGCCCAAGGCTGGAACGCCGTTGCTGGCGACGAAGCCTATGGCGGGCAGGGCCTGCCCTTTACGCTCGCCGCCAACGTGCTGGAAAACCTGGGCGCGGCCAATATGGCCTTCAGCCTGCTGCCGATGCTGACCGTTGGCGCGATCGAGGCGCTGGCACACCATGGCTCGGCCGCGCAGCAAGCGCTGTATCTGCCCAAACTGATCAGCGGCGAATGGTCGGGCACGATGAACCTGACCGAGCCGCAAGCCGGATCGGATGTCGGCGCCTTGCGCACCACGGCAGTGCCGACTGGCGATGGCCGCTATGCGATCAAGGGCACCAAGATCTACATCACCTGGGGTGAGCATGATCTGGCCAGCAACATCGTCCACCTGGTCTTGGCCCGCACCCCCGGCGCGCCGGCCGGATCGCGCGGGATCAGCCTGTTTGTGGTGCCCAAGTTCCATGTCGGCGCCGATGGATCGCCCGGACTGCGCAACGATCTTCGCTGCGTCGGATTGGAACACAAGCTGGGCATCCATGCGTCACCCACTTGCGTGATGAGCTTTGGCGATAACGATCAATGCTATGGCGAACTGGTCGGGCATCAAAACGAAGGCCTGAAGGCGATGTTCACGATGATGAACTCGGCCCGGATCAATGTTGGCAGCCAGGGCGTGCAAATTGCCGAACGGGCGCTGCAAGCGGCCAAGGCCCATGCACTGGGCCGGGTCCAGGGCACCCGCGATCGGCAGCCCGCCGCGATTGTCGAGCACCCCGATGTGCGGCGGATGCTGCTGCGGATGCGGGCGCTGACCGAAGGCGCCCGGGCACTGCTCTATTACACCGCAGGGATGACCGATCGCGGCGCGCTGGGGATTGAGGGCGCGCAGGAACGGGCCGATTGCTTGGTCCCGCTGATCAAGGCCTGGGGCACCGACATCGGCTGCGAAGTCGCGAGTTTGGGTGTGCAAATCCACGGCGGGATGGGCTTTGTCGAAGAAACCGGCGCGGCCCAGCACTACCGCGATGCCCGGATCGCACCGATCTATGAAGGCACCAACGGCATCCAGGCGGCCGACCTCGTCACCCGCAAGTTGGGCTATGAGCAGGGCGGCGTTCTGGCGTCGTTGTTTGCCGATGTGGCAGCCGATTGCAGCGATGCCCCGCAACTGCGGGCGCTCGCCGAAGATTGTGCCGAGGTGGCGCAGTGGATGGTGAGCGAAGCCAGCCTCGATGACAAGCTGGCCGGATCGGTGCCGCTGTGCACCATGGCCGCAACCGCAGTGGCCGGGTGGCAGCTGCTGCGCCAGGCCCGCGATGGCGGTGGGGGAGAGGCCAAGATCGTGGTTGCCCGCTACTTCGCCGAGCATCTGGCCCCCGAGGCGCGCGGGCTGAAGTCCGCCGCCTTGGCCGGTTCGGGGCTGCTCTATGCGCTCGATGCGGCGGCACTGGCCGGATGAGCGACGAACTCGCCCGGATCGCGGCAGCGCTGGAGCGGCTTGCACCGGCGGCATCGGCGGCAACCGACTGGTTGAGCGCGCCGGCCTATGTCTGGCAGGGATCGGCCCGCCGGGTTGCTTCGTTGCAAGCTCCGGCGCTGGCACTGCTCAAGGGAATCGATGATCAGAAGGCAGCGGTGACCGGCAATGTCGCCCGGCTCGCCGCCGGCCACGCGGCGCACGATATGCTGCTGTGGGGATCGCGCGGAATGGGCAAATCGGCGCTGCTGCGCGCGGCCGTTGTAGCCGCGCAAGGTCAAGATCCGGCACGGATCGCGCTGGTTCAGGTCGCGCCAGAAGCCTTGAGCAGTCTGGCGCAAGTGTTTGGCGAACTGAGCGGCCAGCCGCGCCAGTTTCTGGTGTTCATCGACGATCTGGGGTTTGAGGATCACGACAGCGCCGGGCCGCGCGCGCTGCGGTCCTGGCTCGAAGGCGGGATCGAGGCCCGGCCCGGAAACGTCCGGATCGCGGTAACCAGCAACCGCCGTGCGATTGTCCCCCGGCACCTCAGCGAACAAGACGATCCTATCAACCCGCGCGATGCGGTGGATGACCGGCTGGCGCTGGCCGACCGGTTCGGGCTGTCGATCGGCTTTCACAATTGCAGCCAGGACGATTATCTGGCGATCGTGGCCGGATATTGCACCGAGCACGCCCTGGACTGGACCGAAGCCGCCGCGCTCGAATGGTCCAAGCGGCGCGGGGCGCGTTCGGGCCGGGTTGCCTGGCAGTTCGTCACCGAGCTGGCCGGGCGCGCCGGTAAGACACTCTAGCGTTGACTATTCCCCGGCTGCGCCGGCCTTGAACGACCCGCGGTATTGCGCGGCGGGATCACCGTTCAGTTGCCGTTGCGGCGGCATCCGTCCGACCTTGACCGGCTGGATCTTGGCTGAAGGCGCTGCGCCCGGCGCGATGACCCGCCAGACAATCCCGGCGGTGTCGTCGGTCACCAGCAGTGCGCCGTCTTTGGCAAATCCAACCCAGGTCGGGCGGCCGCGCGTCGCGCCATCGCCGGTCAGGAACCCGTTCAGCACCGGCACCGGTAGCCCTTGCGGATTGCCGTTGGCATCGAATTTCACGAACACCACGTCATAGCCGGCCGCCGGTTTGCGGTTCCACGATCCGTGGCGGGCAATGAACGCCCCGCTGGCAAAGTCTGCCCCCAGCCGCTCGCCGCCGAGCGCAAAGGCCAGCCCGAGCGGCGCGGTGTGCGCACCCAATGCAAATTCGGGCTTGCGGACATAGCTGTCGATGAATTCAGGCGGCTGCGATTTCACCCGGTCATCGTCAAACGTCTTCCAGTAGATCCACGGCCAGCCATAGTGCGCGCCCAGCGGCACATTGGTCAGATAGTCGGGGACCAGATCGGGGCCGAGCTGATCGCGCTCGTTGACCGTGGTCCACAGTTCACCGCTCGCCGGGTTCCAGGCGAGCCCGTTGGGATTGCGCAGGCCCCGGGCGAACTGGCGCGGGAAGCCGTCCTTGGTCAGGTCCTTCTCCCAGATTGCTGCGCGGCCTTCCTCAGCCTCCATCCCGTTTTCGGCGATGTTCGAAGCCGAACCGACCGCGACATAGAGCCGGTTCGCATCGTCGCTGAGCACCAGATTGCGCATCCAGTGATTGCCGGCCGAAGGCAGGTCCATCACCTTGCGCGGATCGCCAGCGATTGCAGTTTCGCCGAGCTTGTAATCGAATACGATCACCGCATCGTGGTTGCCCACATAAAGCCGGTCATCCCCCCAGGCGAGGCCTGAGGGCGAGGCAAGGTGCTTGCCCTCGAGCAGGGTAAAGCGCTGCTCGGCCACGCCGTCACCGTCGCCATCGCGCAGCAACACCAGCCGATCGGGCGATTTTCCGCCTGAGCCCGCCCGTTCCATCAGTTTCGAGGCAACCCAGCCGGTGAAGCCGCCGCCCATGTTCGACGTGGGTGACTGGGCTTCGGCGACAATCACATCGCCATTGGGCAGCGCATGGAGAACGCGCGGATGGTCGAGTCCTTCAGCAAAGCGCTTGACCTCCAGCCCGTTGGCAGCGGTCGGCGCTTCGCCCTTGGCCCAGCCAATCGGCTTGGCAATGGCAACCGAGGGAATGGCTTCGGGCTTCGCTTTGGCGATGACCGGATCCTTGCCCGAAAGCTGCTCGGTAGTGTGCTCGGCCGGGGTCCCGCGCCAGATGTAGAACACGAACCCGCCGATCACGAGCAGGAACACGGCGAGGGCGACAAGCAGTTTGCGTTTGGTTGACATGGTCAGGTGATACTTTGTCACAGGCTAGGCGGCAACCAGAACCTAAGCTAACGAGGTCCGATGTACGCTTTTGAACCCGATCCCGCCCAGCCCAAGGCCGAACTCTACCGCGAATTGAGCGATGCGGCCCGCGCAATTACCGCAGGAGAGCGCGATGGCGTGGCCAATATGGCCAATGTCGCGGCATTGCTGTGGCAATTCGTGCCCCGGCTCAACTGGGCCGGGTTCTATCGGATGGTCGATGGCGAGCTGGTGCTGGGGCCGTTCCAGGGCAAGGCCGCCTGCATCCGCATTCCGCTGGGGCAAGGTGTCTGCGGCGCGGCAGCGCAGAGCCGCGAAACCCAGCTGGTTGAAGACGTTCACGCCTTTCCCGGCCACATTGCCTGTGATGGCGCCAGCCAGTCCGAACTGGTCGTGCCGGTACTGCGCGACGGACAGGTGATCGCGGTGATCGATCTCGACAGCCCCGAGCTGGCCCGGTTCGACGCCGAAGACGCCCAAGGGATTGAGGCGCTGGCGGCTGCGATTTCCCGCGTAATCTGAACCGCCCAGCCTGCTCCGATTCGGGACAGCGCCAACACAGCGCAGTCTGGCCCTTGGTTAGGCGCGGCTTTCGATGCTAAATTCCACCTTAACGCCAGAATCATCCGACCCGTCACGCGTGTTGGCGGCTTTAGGGGAATGTCATGTCTGTTCGTCCCGTTCGTATTGTTCTGCTTGGCGCTGCTGCGCTGGGCTTTGCTACTCCCGTTTGGGCGCAGCACACCGCTTTGCCGCCCGCCCAGCCCGGGGTAATGGATGCCACAGGACGGACTTATGACGGCACACCGCCAGATACCCGCCCCGAATGGCGCGGCGCGCCGCAGCCGGCCGCCCATCATCCGCAGGGCCATGCCCAGCCGGGCTATGATCAGGCCGCCTGGCAGCAGCAGCGCGAAGGCTGGCTGGCCGAATGCCGCAGCCGTCATGGCAATGGCAACAAGGTTGGCGGGATGGTGATTGGCGGCGTGGTCGGCGGTGTGATCGGCAACCGGGTGGCTGGTCGCGGCAACCGCACGGCCGGCACCGTTGCCGGAGCAGCGATTGGCGCAGTGGCTGGCGGAGCGATTGGCGATGCTGCCGACAAGCGCGCGGCGCGCGACTGGTGCGAATCCTATCTCGATCAGCACACCTCGTGGGGTCCGGGCTACGGCCAGTCTTATGGTCAGAACGTCGTTGGCTATGGCTATGCGCCGATGACCATGATGGTCCCGGTTGCCTATGTTCAGGTTGCCGCACCCGTCCAGCAACAGCGCGAGTGCGAGGAAACCATCGTGACCGAGGAATGGGTCACCGTCCCGAGCCACATCCGCTACATCCCGCCACGACCCAAGCCGCGCCCGGACAAGCGAGTTCGGATCGTGCCCGACAAGCGGGTTCGGGTGAACTGAAATGCAGAAGGGGGCCAGCCGGCCCCCTTCGTATTTCTAGCTGAGGGCAATCCCCTTACAATTTTCTTCCGATCAGTTCCTTCATGATTTCGCTGGTCCCGCCAAAGATCCGGGTGACGCGCGCCCCGCGCCACATCCGGGCAATCGGGTATTCGTTCATGTAACCAGCCCCGCCGAACAGCTGCAGGCACTTGTCCATCATCTCCCACTGCAGCTCGGTGTGCCACAGCTTGGCCGCGGCGCCTTCTTCGGGGGTCAGCTCTTTTTTGAAGTGACGGGTCAGCGCCCAGTCAAGGTGCGCCCAGCCGACCTGCAGCTTGGCCTTGAGATCGGCCAGCACGAACCGGCTGTTCTGGAAATCGATGATCGGCTTGCCAAAGGCCTTGCGGTCGCGGGTATATTCGACCGTCATGTCGAACGCCTTCTGCGCGCTGGCCTGGGCCGATACGGCGATCGACAGCCGCTCCTGCGGCAGCTCGCTCATCAAATAGATGAAGCCCTGGCCTTCTTCGCCCAGACAATTTGTGATCGGCACTCGGACATCTTCAAAGAACAGCTCCGAGGTATCAGCCTCATCCTGCCCGATCTTGTCGAGGTTGCGGCCGCGCTTGAAGCCCTCGCGGTTCGCTTCCACCAGGACAATCGAGACGCCCTTCCAGGCTGGCTGGACGTCGCTATCGGTCTTGCAGCAGATCAGGATCAGATCGGCGTTCTGGCCGTTGGTGATATAGGTTTTGCTACCGTTGATGACGTAGTGGTTGCCGTCCTTCTTCGCGGTCGTCCGCATGGCCTGCAGGTCGGACTCGGTGCCGGGCTCGGTCATCGCGATCGCGGTGATCACTTCGCCCGAAACCAGCTTGGGCAGCCACTCGCGCTTCTGCTCTTCGGAACCGTGGGCGATCAGATAGTTTGAGACGATATCCGATTGCAGTGAGAACCCGGTGGTCACCCCGCCATAATAGGCGGTCTCTTCATCGACGATCGCGTTGTAGCCGAAATCAAGGCCAAGCCCGCCGTACTCCTCGGGCACGGTCGGGCAAAGCAGGCCAAGCTCGCCGGCTTTGGGCCAGATCGATTTGGGGACGATCCCGGCCTCGGCCCATTCGGCCTGATGCGGCGCGATCTGTTCCTGCATGAAGCGCCGGACAGTCTGACGGAAAGCTTCGTGATCTTCGTTATAGGCCGTGCGGGCCAGCGAATCGAGCGACATGGCGGTTCCTTTTGAACGCTGGAATTGCAATCAGGGGTAAAGCCCACACGCCCAGCCGGTCAACTGGAATTTAATCGCGCGATTAATCGGCTTTGGCGATGGTGGTCGGGGCCAGTTCGGGTCGAGGCAGGCCGGGTTCGATCCGGATTCGGCCCAGCCGCAATGACGCCTGAGACCGATCAATCTTCAGCGGGCCCGACAATTCCGGCCGTGCGCCCAAAGCTGCGGCGCTGGTTCCCGCCAACCGCAGCCGGTAGCTGCCATAGGGCACCGAATCGAACAGCAGATAGCCATCGAAATCGCTCTGCCCGCGCAGCACGACCAGTCCGGCTGCATCGACCAGCTCGACCGAAACCCCGCCGCGCGGCTCGCCATCGGCGCCCAGCAAGATAGCTTCGATCTCTCCGGTCGGAGCCAGCGGCAGCGAGATCTTGGCCGTCACGCCGGGGCGCGGAACCAGGACCATGCCATGGCCCTTGGGTTGGAGCAGCGGATCGGGCAGCGAGCCGGTGTCGATCGAGACCAGCACCGGAACATAAGGGATCAGCCCATCGATCACCGCGCGACCACTGCTGTTGGTGGCTTTGTCACTCGAGCGGAAACCGGCTTCGATCGTAACGCCTTCTACCGCGGGTTCATCGGCCTGGCGGTAGCCATCGCCGTTTTCGTCGCGGTAGACCTCGATGCTGGCTTGCCCGGTTTGGGCCAGCCGCTCACGCGACAGCCGCCAGCCGCCATCGACCGGATCGGGTCCGATCGAGAAGGCCAGGGTCAGGCCCATGCCCAGATTCCCCCGGCTGTCGATCCGGCCTTCGCCGCGCAGGGCAAAGCGCGAGAACTGGTGGACATAGCCGAGCGAATACTCCTGCCGGTCCCCGGCCGCGTCATAGTCAAAGCCCAGCCGCAAGGTCGAGGCCTTGCCCAGCGGGGCATCGGCCACGATCTGCGCGCGCTGAAACCCGGAGTGATTGCCATCGAGCCCGAACGCCGCTTGCCCGCGCAGCCGGACCCGCCCGATCTGGCCGTTGCCGATCAGGGTTAGCCGGTTGCCATGGCTTTCGCTGGCGATCAGCGGTGCCGGCCCGGACACTTGTCGGTTGAGCAATTCGACCGTCAGCGAGGCGCGGCCAAGGTTGGCCGAGCCGCGCGTTAACACTTCGGTAACCTTTACCCCCCTGCGCGACAGCGATTGGCGCAAACCGGCCTCGACCGGCAGGCTCCAGCTGCCGATCTTGATCGGGCCCGACAAGCGCAGACCAAATTCGCGGCGCTGCTCGATCGAAACCAGATCTGAATCGAACGAACCATCGACCCACAGCACCTGCGCGTCAAAGTGGACGCCCTTGATCCGGCCCAATGCCTGCCCGCGCAGCGCGCGGCCCGCGCCAAATTGCTGCGCGCCCGACAGCTCGACCAGCGCCGGGCCGAGCGAGCGACGCACGCTTGCTTCGAGATAGTGGCGGCGGCGGCCGGCGCGGGTCAGGCTGTGATAGCCCAGCCCGGCCGTGGTTCGTTCGTCGAGCCCGCGCTCTACGCCCACGCCCCAGCGCAGCCCGGTCTGGGCAGTATAGTTGGTCGAACCCAGCCCAACTAGATCGCGGCCTTCATCGATAATTCCGCCCCAGTACCAGGTCTTGCCCGGCGGCAGGCTTTCAATCCCGACGTTCTGGCTGGTCCGTTCGCGGCGGACTTGGCCTTGCGGGCCATAGAGCACGACTTCGAAGTCGTTCTCACCAAATTGCAGCTCGATATCCGGGAATTCATAGCGGCCATCGCCGCGATCGGCTTGATAGGCCCGCAGCGTGCCGTTGCGATAGAGTTCAGCGTCCCAACCGTTTGGCAGCGTTCCGCGCAGCGTGGTGATCCCAAACCGCGAGGGCAGGTTGAGCGGGCGATTCGAAATGAACGCGCCGCGGCCATAACCGCTTTGTGCGGCGAGTGCGCTGGGGGGGGTATCGACATCACCCAGCGCAACCTGCGTCGCACCAAGCGGCCCCAGCATCTTGCCTGCCGGATCGTTGCGATAAAGCTTCAATCGCAGCGAGTCCGGCGCGATGCCATCGCTTGCCGCAATCCGCGCGGTATAGCTCATTCCGACGACTTCGCCGCTGGCGAGCGCTTCGTACTGCGTTCTGACCCCGCCGCTGCGGCTCCATTGGGCCTGAATCTGGACATCGACCGCGGGCGCGCGCCAGGTTTGATAGGGCGCATTGGCTTGCGGCAGGCTGGCGAGGTCAAACTCGCGGTTGGCCGGCCGCTGAAGTCGCGCCGCGCGACTTTTTCGCTCGATCGCTTCCAGAAACGGCAGCTTGCGGTCGCTTTCGATCACCACGGTCAAATTGCCGATATCGGGCCGGAACTGCACCCCCATCCACTGGGACAGCGCGGGCAGGCTCATGCACCAGCCTTCGGGCGTATCAAAGATCGCCGACGCGCCGATCGCCCGGTTTCCGTTCATGGTTTGTACTGTATTTGCATCGCGATCGATCACCAGCCGCTGATCCTCAGCAAAGATCCAGCCGGTTGCGCGGCGCGACTTCTTGTCGAGCCGAATCGGCAGATCGAGCGTCTGGATCAAATCGGCGAAATCAACGCAAACGCCAGCAGGGGTCTGATAGCCGCGCAAGGATTCGCCCAGCTTGTACTTGCCGCTGCGCAACTCGAGGATCAGTGAATCGTCATCACTGGCCTTCCACGCCTCAGCCTGCGCTGGCGCAGCCCAAACAGCAAAGCCCGCCGCAACCAGTGCGACGGTTCTTACCGTTTGAGAGAGCCAGCGCTTCATGACGTCAAGCCGATCAAATGCCTGTTTGCGTTCAGTGGTTTACGGAAAAGTCGCGGTGGTTTCGGCAAGCAGCGCGCCGCCGTTTTCGGGCAGTTCGCGGTACTGGATCTTGACCCGACCTTTGAGCAGCGCGAGTTGCTCGGCGTTGAGCGGGATCCGGGCCTTGCGGCGGGTCACTTCGGAATAGATTGCCACGCCGCGGATCGAAAAGACCTCTTTGCCCTGCGCGTCCTTGCCGGTGATCTCGCCATAGACCGAGCGAGTGCCGCTGCGGCCCATGTCGAGCTCGAGGAAAGCGCCGTCATCAGAGCGGACTACTTGCGCCGCGCCCAAGGTAGCCTGCCCTTCAAGCCGCCCCTTGCGTACGAATACCGGGATGGTGATGCCGTAGACCGGGACCAGTTTGATCGAGACCCCGGTGGCCTGGGCCGGGTCGGAAGCAGCCGCTTCGACTGGATCGGCGCTTGGCACAGCGCGGAAATTCATGTGTACGCGGTATTCGCCGTCCGGCAGGCCCTCAGGCGGGCGAACCGAAATCCGCACCGCTTGGGGCTGACCCGGCAGCAAAGTCACGCGCCGCGGAGCATAACGAATCATGTCCAGCGCGGTGCGTTCACCCGGATTGGCATCGGCTTCAGCCACTTCGTCGAAGTCGCCGGTTTCGTCCATCCGCCGCAGTTCGAGCGAGATCCGGTATGTCGCTGGCTTGTCACCGATATTGCTGAGCACCACTTCAGCGCCGCCGCCGCCGTTGATCACTACGCGGGTCGGCGCGACCAGCAGGTCGCCCTGGGCGCGGGCCGGAAGCGCACTTACGGCACAGGTCAAGGCGGCAGCGCACAGCGCGATACGGCGAATGGTGGGCAGCTGGATCATGGAGTCCCCTCAGGAATGTTGACCGGAGGGTGAACAGGACCCCCGGTAATTTCCCTATGGGTCTAGGAAAACAAGGTTAACTTTCGGCTAACGGCATTGCCGCCGCCCCCAACGAGAGAGGGCCGCACCCGCGCAAAGCGGATGCGGCCCTTGCCTTTACACCCTGTGGGGGTGTGAAGTGCTTATTGGTACTCGACCGAGACCGAGAAGCTACCGGTGTAGTTGCCCGGAACCTGCGCGGCACCCACGGTCAGTGTGCCACCAACGGTGAAGTTGCCAGCGCCAGCGCCGTCGAGCTGGAACGCGCCGTTCGGAGTGGTGTTGAAACCGCCGAGCGACATGGTTTCGGTGCCGCTCACGCGGGTCAGATTAACCGGTGCCGTAGGCAGGGACACGATAATCATCGAGTTAGCCGAGCCGATCACGTCGAAAGCGGCCGGTGAACGCGTGCCGGTCGAGATCAGCGCGCCGGTCGAAGCAACGGTCGAATCGGCGTTAACGGTGACAGTCCCGCCGGTGTTGGCAGCAATCTGACCGAGCTGCAGGTCAGCCGTCGAGACGACAGTCAGCGAGCTCAGGATTTCCGCGTTGGCGTTGGCCGAAGCGGTGGTGGCAGCCTGAGCCGAAGTGGCGAACGAAGCGGCGGCGATGGCGCCGACAGCAGCGAGGCGAAGCGAATTGCGCATAGTAATCTGGTCCCTTCAAGACTTTGGTGCCGGCAGCGCTCGTTGGCGCTACCCGAATGGCCGGCATACCCCCCATTCGCAGGACCCTAAGTAGGAACACTGTGTGCAATCTTTGCTTTTGATTGTGGTTAACGCAAAAGCCCGGTTTCTTAACACCTTATCCGGAAAAACCGCTAGATTCCGCCGCCTGTCAGGCGCTGGCAGATCAGATCGAGTTGATCGAGAGTCCGGTATCGGATCGTTACCGCGCCCGATCGAGGATCGGCATCGGTATTGATCCGCACCGACAGGCCGAGGAATTCCTCCAGATGGCTCTGAACTGCGACGATATCTGCAGCATCACCCGAATCGCGCTCGCCGCTGCGCGCACGCCGCGGGGCTGATGGCGCCGCACTGGTCTTGCGGGCCATCCGCTCTACCTCGCGCACCGACAGCTGCCGGGCGACCGCGAGTTCGGCTATGGCCACAGCATTTTCCACCCCGACCAGAGCGCGGGCATGGCCCATCGACAGGCGGCCTTCCTCGACCAGTTCGATCACCAGCGGCGGCAAGCCCAGCAACCGCTGCAAATTCGCGACATGGCTGCGGCTCTTGTCGACAAGCTTGGCGATTTCAGACTGGGTCATCCCCTCAAGGCCATCGGCGCCTTCACTCAGCCGGTGGTAGGCCCGCGCCTCTTCAATCGGATTGAGATCTTCGCGCTGGAGATTCTCGATCAGCGCCAGTGCGGTGATCTCGCGATCATCAAGTTCACGAACAATCGCTGGAATTTCATGCAATTGCGCGCGCTGTGCGGCCCGCCAGCGGCGCTCGCCAGCGACCAATCGCCAGCGTCCCGGCCCGAACGGCGTCACGATCACGGGTTGAATCACGCCGCGGGCAGCAATCGAGGCGGCCAGCTCCGCCAAGGCTTCTTCGGTAAACTGACGGCGCGGCTGGCTGGGATGCGGCACAATAGCGGCCACTGCCAGCATCGCGAGCCCAAGAGTCGCGCCCTCCCCTGATCCGGACTGGGACCGCGCCGGGATGACCAGCGGCTCCTCCCGCCGGGAATCACCGAGCAAAGCGCCAAGACCGCGGCCAAGCGCAGGGCGTTTGGCAGTGGAAATACGGGTCACAGTGTCGTCGCTCATGCGGCCTTCCTTTTCTCGGGCAGGCGGGAAATCAGTTCGCGAGCCAGCGCCATATAGGCTTTGCTGCCAGCACAGTTGTGGTCATAGACCAACGCCGGCAGGCCGTGGCTCGGCGCTTCGGACAACCGGACATTGCGCGGGATCACCGCTTCAAACACCAGATTGCCCAGGCAAGAGCGAACATCGTCGGAAACCTGATCGGTCAGCCGGTTGCGCCGATCGTACATAGTTAGCGCCACCCCGATGATCCCAAGATCCGCGTTAAAGCGCTGCTGCACGCGCTCGACCGTCGACAGCAATTGCGACAATCCTTCGAGCGCAAAGAACTCGCACTGCAGCGGCACCAGCAAGGTATCGGCGGCGCACAGCGCGTTGAGCGTCAGCAGCCCGAGCGACGGCGGGCAATCGATAAAGGCAATATCGTAAGGGCTTGGCCCCGAAAGCGCGGTGCGCAACCGGTCCGTGCGGTTTTCGACCGCAACCAGTTCGATCTCGGCGCCGGAAAGGTCGACCGTTGCCGGGATGATGTCGAGCCCCGGGATTCGGGTCGGCGCGACGCACTGGCTGAGCGGCATCTGGTCAACCAGCAGATCATACGAGCTATGCTCGCGGTCATCCGAGGCAATTCCGATCCCGGTCGAGGCATTGCCCTGGGGATCAAGGTCGATCAGCAGGACCTTCCAGCCGGTTGCGGCCATGGCAGTGGCGATGTTGATCGCCGTGGTGGTCTTGCCCACCCCGCCTTTCTGGTTGGCGATCGCTACGCGAATCACGCTTTTCTGCCCTTTCTTCCCGCTAGAGTGCCAACAATCACGCCCGAATCGGGGTCGGTCAGCGATTGTTCCACGTGGAACACATGATTCCAGCCATTCAGCTCTGACAGTTCCTGCCGGGCCGAACGCCCTTTCGGCAACAGCCAGACCGTATCGCTTGTGGAGAAGCCTGCGGATAGCTCAAGCAGTTTAGGGAGCGGCGCAAAGGCCCGTGCCGAAATGGTGCGGAATGGCCGCTTGGGTAACGCCTCCACCGTCACCCCGGCAATCTCGGCATTGGCGAGCCCAAGAGTTGCAGCAACCCGCTCAAGCCATTCGATTCGGCGTCCGCGCGATTCGGCCATTACCACCGCGCATTCAGGGCGCAGCACGGCGATCACCAGGCCTGGAAATCCTGCGCCGGTCCCCAGATCGAGCCAGGGCGAGGATGTTTCACGTGGAACAAAGCGGAGCAGCTGCGCCGAATCTGCAATATGCCGCCGCCAGATTGCGCTTAGACTGGCCGCTGAAACGAGGTTCTGCTTGGCGTTCTCTTCGGCCAGCAAGGTGGTCAAAGCCTCGAGCCGCTCGGCGGCCAGTGCGCTCCATTCGGGCAGCTCAAGCAGCCAGGCCTTTGCCTCCACCTCGTCGGTCAGGATCATGCCGCCAACCCGCTTTCGCCCGAGCGCCGCCGGGCATGGACCAATAACGCGGCCAACGCCGCCGGCGTGATCCCGGCGACCCGGCCCGCTGCGGCCAGCGTCGCAGGCCGGGCCTTGCTCAGCCGCTCGATCATTTCGCGCGAAAGACCAGGGATCGCGTCATAGGGAAAGTCATCCCCCAACGACAGCGCCTCACCCGCACGCAGGTCGCGCAGCTCGCTATCCTGCCGCGATAGGTAGGGCGCATAAGCGGCATCCTCAGCAATTTCCGAGGCCAGATCGGCATCCGCCAAGGCTTCGGCAGCGATCCACGGGCGCAGTGCCTCCAGCTCAACCCCGCCAAAGCGCAGCCATTCGCGCAAGGGCAGGCGTCCAATGTCGGCACGGACTGGCAGCCCGGCCCCGGCCATCTGGTTGCCGGTTGCCGTCTGGTCAAGTTCGGCATCAAGCCGGGCTCGGGCCTCTTCACGGCGCACGAACCACTCGGCTCGCTCTGGCCCAACTGCGCCCAACGACAGACCCAGCGGGGTGAGCCGCGACCCCGCATTATTTGCGCGCAGCCGCAGGCGGTATTCGGCCCGGGCCGTCAGCATCCGGTATGGCTCGGAAACCCCGTGCAAGGTCAGATCATCGATCATCACCGCCATATAGGAGTTGGCCCGATCAATCGCCGGCCCATCGCGGCCAAGCACGGCAGCCGCGGCCTGCATCCCGGCAACCAGCCCTTGCGCGGCCGCTTCCTCATAGCCGGTGGTGCCGTTGATCTGGCCGGCGCAATATAGCCCCGGCAGCTCGCGCAGTTCGAGCGTGTGGCGGAGCGCACGGGGATCGAGGTGGTCATACTCTACCGCATAGCCCGGAACCGCCATTTCGACCGCCTCCAAGCCCTCCATCGTCCGCAGCATCGCCAGTTGGACATCGGCCGGCAGCGAGGTGCTGATGCCGTTGGGATAGACCAGCGGTGTATCGAGCCCTTCTGGCTCCAGAAAGACCTGGTGACCGTCGCGATCGGCAAAACGGTGGATCTTGTCTTCGATCGAAGGGCAATAGCGGGGACCCGATGCCCCGATCGCGCCGGAAAACAGCGGCGAGCGGTGCAGATTGGCGCGGATCACATCGTGACTTGCCGGATTGGTCCGGGAGATTGCACAGAACACCTGCGGCAAAGCGCGGCCTGCCCCCAGTGGCGACATAGTCCATGGATCAGCGTCGCTGGGTTGCTCGTCGAGCCGCGCCCAGTCAATCGTTCGTCCATCAAGCCTGGGCGGCGTCCCGGTCTTGAGCCGGGCAAGCGGCAGCGCGGCTTCACGCATTTGTGATGCAAGGCGCTGCGCCGAAGCTTCGCCGATCCGCCCGCCAACTATGCGCTCCTCACCGCGGAACAGCACCCCGCCCAGGAATGTGCCGGTACACAACACCACTGCGGCGGCGGCCAACGGCGATCCATCGGCGAGCTCTATCCCGCAGACCCGCCCGCTCTGGATCCGCAGCGCAGCGGCCTCTCCCTTGATCAGGGTGAGGTCGCCTTGCGCTTTGAGCAGAGCCTGGACTGCAGCCTTAAACCGCTTGCGGTCAGCCTGAACCCTGGGACCCTGCACAGCGCTGCCCTTCGACCGGTTGAGCATCCGGTAGTGGATTGCGCCAGCATCGGCGGCGCGGGCAATAATCCCGTCGAAGGCATCAACCTCGCGCACCAGATGGCCCTTGCCCAGCCCGCCGATCGCCGGATTGCAGCTCATCGCGCCGATCGCATCGAGGTCAAAACTGACCAAGGCGACATGCGCGCCCATCCGCGCCGCCACAGCCGCGGCCTCAACCCCGGCATGGCCCCCGCCGACAACGATGATGTCAAACTGCTGCATGATGGTTCCGGCCTTAGCCGAGGACTGTTCCACGTGGAACAATCATTTCCCGATACAGAACCGCCCAAATAGCGCGTCGAGCATATCCTCGGTCGCGGTCCGGCCCAGCAAGGTATCGAACGATACCCGGGCGAGGCGCAGGGCTTCTGCGACCAGCAGCGGATCGTGGTGTTCACTCGCCTGATCGAGCGCGGTGCGGGCTTCGGACAGCAATTCGTGCTGGCGCTCGCTTAATGCAGCGTCCCCGGGGCGCGGCATGGCCAGACTGGCCTGTTCGACCAGATCGACCCGCAAAGCCCCAATCCCCTGACCGGTTCGCGCCGAAATCCGGTGGCGAGGATCGGTTTTGGCCAAGTGCTCGCTCTTGTCGATCTGCCCTTCAATCTCCCAGGCCCCTGGCGGGCCAGTATCTTCCGGTCCAAGCCAAAGCACCAGATCGGCCCGGTCGAGCGCTTCCATGGCGCGCTCGATCCCGATCGCCTCGACCACATCGTCCACCGCATCGTGCAGCCCGGCAGTGTCAGCGAACAGGAACGGCACCCCGGCAATTGCGATGGGGCGCGTCAGGACATCGCGCGTGGTGCCGGCGATCGGTGTTGCAATCGCCGCTTCTGCTTCAACCAACGTATTGAAAAGTGTGCTCTTACCAGCGTTGGGCGGGCCTGCGATGACCACCCGGAAGCCCTCCCTGAGCAGCGTGGCTCTGGGCCGATCGAGCCACGCCTTGATCGCCGAGCCCAGCGTACTGATCCGCAACGCAAAATCGGCCGGCAAGGTCGCCACATCGTCCTCATCGGCAAAATCGAGTACCGCTTCGACGGCTGCCGAAAGTCCGAGCAGTTCACCTCGCCAGCCTTCGACCTCGCGCGAAAAGGCCCCGCCCGCCATCGCCATCGCAGACAACCGCTGCAGTTCGGTCTCCGCCTCAAGCAGATCGGCCAGCCCTTCGGCCTCGGCCAGGTCAATCTTGCCGTTGACGAATGCGCGGCGGGTAAATTCCCCCGGCTTGGCCCGGCGCAACCCCGGCAGCGCCGCCAGCGCGGTCTCTACCGCCGCGATCACTGCGCGGCCGCCATGGCATTGCAACTCGGCGACATCCTCGCCGGTCTCGGTCCCTGGCCCTGGCAGCCACAGCACCAGTGCCTCATCCATCACCAGCCCATGTTGATCGCGCAGCCGCGCCAGCGCAGCACGGCGCGGCGCTGGCACACGGCCCGCTAGCGCAAACAGCACGTCGCGCGCTTTAGGCCCGCTGACTCGCACCACTCCGATCGCTGCCGGAGGCGCGCCGCTGGACAAAGCGAAGATCGTGTCAATCATGGAACCGCGTTTAGCAGGTCTCCGCCTGCCGGGGGAGAATCAATCGTCTTTCTTCTTTTTGCTCGCTCCGGCGGCAAAGGCGCTGCCGCTTTCGACGAACTGCTGGAACAGCTTGAGACCAATCTGTCCCATTGGCGCGATATTCTTCGCGAAATCCTGCACTTGCTCGACAGAGCTAGCGCCTTTCATCGCCTTGGAGATCACATCAACATAGACCGAATTGGCCTTGCTCAGATCCGGTAGCCCCAAAAAGTCACGGGCCTCTTCCGGAGTGCATTCTACTTCAACACGAACTTTCATCGCAAACTCCTCCGGCGCACCCGGCCATTCCCGCTGCGCAAGCTGGCATAGGGTCTTCACAAAGTCCAATGCCCGATTAAGGGTGCTGCAAACCACCAGCCGGAGCGCCACGCCATGACCGAAACCGTCCAGATTCCCTCGCTCAAGGCCGATGGCACGATCCCGGCCTATGTCGCGCGACCGGCCGCTGCGCCCAAGGCTGCGATCATCGTGATCCCGGAGATTTTCGGCGTGAACCCCGGCATTCGTCAAAAGGCCGATAAATGGGCGGAGGCTGGCTATCTGGCGGTGGCGCCCGATATCTTCTGGCGCTTTGCCCCCGGCGTAGATCTCAACCCTGATATTGAGGCGGAACTGCAGCAGGCTTTCGGCTATTTCCAGCAGTATGATGCCGGCGATGGCGTCTATGATATTGAATCGACAATCAAATGGATCCGCGCTTCGGGCACCGACAAAGTTGGTTGCTCCGGCTACTGCCTGGGCGGGAGGCTTGCCTATATGGCCGCCGCGCGGACCGATATCGACGCCTCTGTCGGTTATTACGGGGTGATGATTGATCAGATGCTGGACGAGGCGCACCACATCGCCAAGCCCTTGATGCTACACATCCCGACCGCAGACCATTTCGTGCTGCCCGAAGCGCAGGCGGCAATCCACGCCGGGCTGAGTGATCACCCGCGGGTCACGCTCCATGACTATCCCGGACTCGACCACGGCTTCGCCGCCGAAATGGGTGACCGCCGCGATGAAGCCGGAGCCGCGCTGGCCGATGGCCGGACCGCAGCGTTCCTGGCGAAGCACCTGGCTTAGTCGTACTCGCCAATCGCATGAAAGATTCGTCCGATCGCTTCGCGGTCGGCGGCATCGATCTCGGGTCGCCATATCTCGAACAACAGTACCACGCGCTCCTGCGAACCCTCGTTTCTAGCCTCGTGATTGATCGAATCGTCGAATAGCAGCGGAATACCGTCCTCCCAGCCGCGCACTTCGCTCCCGACCCGAAACCAGCAGCCGGGCGCCGTCAGGATCGGGATATGGCAGATTAGCCGGGTATTGAGCATGCCGGTGTGCGCCGCGATATGCGCGCCGGGGAGCAGCCGGGACCAATGCGCATTGGGTGAGCGGCCAGGAATATGTGGCAGCGGCGCGTGACCCAACGCCTCGATCGTCGCCGGGCAACGTGCGGCGTTATCCGCGTCGAGCGCGCCGTCGCGCCAGAAATGGAACGCGGTCCAGTCCTCGCTGTCGAGCAAAGCGCTGTTGGGCGCCGGGCGGTGCTGTTTGCGGTGCACATAAGGGGAAAAGCCCTCTGCCCCCGCACCCAGCACTGCGGCCAGTTCAGACTGCATCTGTGGGACCAGCGTCAGCATCGGTTCCAGCCAGGGGAATTCGGACGGATCGTAGAATCGCTTTTGGGGAAGCCCCGGATAATAAAAGACCGAAGGCTCCTGCAGGTAGAGCTGGCGTTTGCCGGTTAGCAGTTCGATCGCCTCGGCCATCACTGGGGAGTGGTCCTGACCTATCCGTTCAAGCAGAAAAGCCTCGAACCCGGCATTGGCCTGCGCGACGAACCCTGAGGCGCGCTGGTGGAGCGCGGTGAGCGCCGGCGGCACCCCACCATCAATTGCGGCCTGGTTCATCGCAGCACGGTAAAAGCTCGATGCGGCGCGGACATCGCCCGCCTGCTCGCGCAGCCAAGCCTTGAGCAGCAGCGCCCCGACATCGCGCGGGGCAAGATCAAGCTGGCAATCAATAGCTGCTTCAGCGGCATCCTGCCTGCCCAGTGCAAGTTCGGCATGGCCGAGCGCCAGCCAGGCCATCGCAGTCTTGGGGGCGGCCAGACTCGCCTCGCGCAGATGCTGCGCCGCTCGCGCACTATCGCGCTGGGCCAAGGCCGCCAGCCCTTGTTCGATGGAGATGCAATAGTCTTTCGTCATAGACAACGCATAGGGCAGGCTGGAACTCCAGGGCAAGTATCGACATGATGCCCCTCCACCTGACGGGAAAGGAACAATGATGGACGCGAAAGCAGGAGTACGCCGTTGGCACGATTACATGAACAGCGGCGGCGATGCCGATCTGCTCTCCGCCCAGATCGCCGACGATGCCGTGTTTCACTCACCGGTTGTCCACTCGCCGCAAGCGGGCAAAAACAAGGTCATGATGTACCTGCTGAGCGCCGCCAAAGTGCTTGGCAATGACAGCTTTACCTATGTCCGTGAGATTGTTGACGGTAACGATGCCCTGCTCGAATTCACCAGCGAGATCGACGGGATCAAGATCAACGGAATCGACCTGATCCGCTTTGATGATACCGGAAAGATCATCGATTTCAAAGTGATGGTTCGGCCGCTCAAGGCCGTGAACAAGCTCTGGGAGATGATGGCGACGCAGCTTCAAGCGGCGGGGTAGATCTGGCCGCGCAGGAACGCCAGCCGCTCCTCCACCCCTACCAGTGGCAAGTCCGTCACCTCATACCCGTACCGCCGCCACGCTGCCGTCACCGCATCGTCGCTGGCGATGGCTTGCTCCCAGTCCTGAATTCGCTCGGCATCCTGAACATAGATTGCCGCCCAAGCTGGTGCGCGCAGGATGGGACCGGTGTAGCGCAGGGTTCGGCACAGGCGATCAATCGTGGGGGAAACTGGCAGGCCCGAAACATCGAGGAAGCCGACCACATCGGGAAAGCCGCGGTCGAACAGCACCGGGGCGGGGTGATCGGCGTGGCGTTCAAATTCGCGCAAATGGGCCTCGGCCATGGCTTCGGCAAAAGCGAGCGGATCGGCCGCGCGCAGCTCCATTCCGCCGGGTGATTGGAGCAATTGCCGGGCGACTTCGGGCGAGGTTTGCAGCCCTGCCGCCTCGGCAGCATTGAGCAGCGTGGTCTTGCCCGCCCCCGGCGCGCCGGTGATCACGGCCTGCCGGGGCAGGATTATACTCACCCGTCCGCGCCGATCCGCAAGCAGCCAGCCGCGCGCCATTCAGCCTCGCTCGGCGGCTCCCACAGCCCTTCCATGAAGTCGAACATCCCGCGATCAACCGTGAGTGAGTAGGTCTCACCTTGCTGAGCATTGCGCTGTTCAACCCGGCGCCAGCGCTCGTCCGCTGGGACATCAACGAAATGCACCGCTACGCTCAGCCCGGCCTGCTCGCCCAGATCGCGAAACTTGTCGCGGTGGGCCTTGGTGGTGAAGCCCAGATCGAGCACGGCCGGCACACCGCGCGCGGTAGCCTGCCGGGCGATGGCAAAGATCTGCGCCTCGCAGCGATTAACCCGCTCCATCGTCCAGGCGAACTCGATCGGCTGCGGACTGTCCGCCCAGAACAGCGCGACCATCCATTCGTCGATCGAAAACCGCAGCGCGCCCAGCTGGTCGGCCAGCGCGCGGGCATAGCTGCTCTTGCCTGCCCCGGTGCAACCAACCACCAGAATCAGGTCGGCAGACATGGCGGTAACCTATTGATTCATAGTGGCAAAGAAGTCTTCGTTGGTCTTCGAATCCTTCATCTTGTCGAGCAGGAATTCCATCGCGTCGACGGTGCCCATCTGCATCAGAATCCGGCGCAGCACCCACATCTTGGAGAGCTTGTCCTTCTCGACCAGCAGTTCTTCCTTGCGGGTGCCGGACTTGCCGACATCGAGCGCCGGGAAGATCCGCTTGTCCGCAACCTTGCGGTCGAGCACGATTTCGCTGTTGCCGGTGCCCTTGAATTCTTCAAAGATCACTTCGTCCATCCGGCTACCGGTATCGATCAGCGCGGTGGCGATGATCGAAAGGCTGCCGCCTTCTTCGATGTTACGCGCCGCACCGAAGAACCGCTTGGGCCGCTGGAGCGCGTTGGCATCAACACCGCTGGTCAGCACCTTGCCCGAGCTGGGCACAACGGTGTTGTAGGCGCGGCCGAGGCGGGTGATCGAATCGAGCAAGATCACCACATCGCGCTTGTGCTCGACCAGCCGCTTGGCCTTTTCAATCACCATTTCGGCGACCTGGACGTGGCGGGTGGCGGGCTCGTCAAAGGTCGAGGAGATCACTTCACCCTTCACGCTGCGTTGCATGTCGGTGACTTCTTCGGGCCGTTCATCGACCAGCAGGACGATCAGGAACACCTCGGGATGGTTGTCGGTAATCGCCTTGGCGATGTTCTGCAGCAGCACGGTTTTACCGGTCCGCGGCGGCGCCACGATCAGCGCGCGCTGGCCCTTGCCCTGCGGGCTGATGATATCGATCACCCGCGCCGACTTGTCCTTGACCGTCGGGTCGAGCGTATCGAGACTGAGCTTGCGGTCGGGATAGAGCGGGGTCAGGTTGTCAAAATTGACCCGGTGACGGACCACTTCGGGATCGTCAAAATTGACGCTGATCAGCTTTGTAATTGCAAAATAGCGCTCGCCATCCTTGGGTGCGCGGATTTCGCCTTCAACCGTATCGCCGGTGCGCAGGCCCCATTTGCGGACTTGGTTGGGGGACACATAAATGTCATCCGGCCCGGCCAGATAGTTCGCTTCGGCATTACGCAGGAACCCGAAACCGTCGGTCAGCACTTCGATCGTGCCCTGCCCGATGATTTCCTCACCGTCTTCGGCCACTTCCTTGAGGATGCCAAAAATGATGTCCTGGCGGCGCATCGTCGAGGCGCCTTCAACCCCTAGCTCTTCGGCCATTTCGACCAGCTCGGCGGAGGTTTTTCTCTTGAGTTCTTTAAGATGCATTTTGACTGTCGTTCCGTGAATTCGGGTCTGTGAATGGCCGGACGATCATGGGGCTTGGGGAAAGCGGATCGCGCCGCGCACTGACGCGCAGGCCTTGCCGGACAGCGGCGGGATAGGCCTGCTGCGCCGGTTAGTCAATCTGCCATGCGTTGTGCCCGCTGGCGAAGCTGCCCTATTTCCCGGCGGTCTGCGCCGCGTTGCCAACCGCCTGCATCGCGGTTCCGGATTCAACCGCGCAGCGCTGAATCTCGCCCGACAGCTGCTTGCCAAATTCAGGGGAGTTTACCAGCCGCTTGATATGTCCGCCATACTCCAGCCCAGGCGACCGCACATCAAGCCGCCCAATGTAGTAGGCGACAGCAGCAATCAGCAGCCCAGCCGATTTTTCATCCTTCTTTTCTCCGGCTTCACCAACCGCATAAAGCAGCGCCGCAACGCACCGCATATCGGCTTCAGCCGCTGGTTCTAGCGGCTGCGTGGCCGCAGCCGCCGCAGCAATAAGCGTAAAACCAATCATCTGGAACGACCCCTTGTTCGGCCCGGCTCAAAACGGGCGCAGCACCACCATAATCACGATCAAGGCTGCCGCAATCCCCGGCACTTCGTTGAGCATCCGCAAATGCCGCCCGGTCAGCTTGCGCTCACCGCGCTGCAAGGCGGCGTGATAGCCCGCCAGCCAGACTTGATAGGCCGTGAGCCCCAGAACTGCCGCCAGCTTCACGTGGAACCAGCCATGGGCAAAAGCGCCGGTTGAATAAGCCAGCACCAACCCCAGCACCCAAACAAGGATCAGCGAGGGCCACAGGATGATCTTGAGCAGCTTGGCCTCGCGGTCCAGCCAGCGAGCGCTTTCCTCGGTCCCGAGTTCAGCCTCTTGGTGATAAACGAAATAGCGCGGTAGCATGAACAGCCCGGCCATCCAGAAGATCACGAAAATGATATGGCCGGCCTTAAGCCAGAGATAGGTCATCGACAGCACCCAGTTCATTATGGCTTGATAGCCTATCCGCGCCAGCCGCGCACCAGCGAAAGCAACTGGCTAACGTGGTCCAGCGGGGTAGTCTGACCGATCCCGTGGCCCAGATTGAACACGTGCGGCCGGTCGGCAAAAGCTTCGAGCACGCGCAGCGTCTGCCGCTCCAACTCTTCGCCGCCAGCTATCAGCAACAGCGGGTCGAGATTCCCCTGGACCGGCAGCCCGGCGGGCAGATTGGCATGGGCCCAGTGCGGATCGATCGTCTCATCGAGCCCCAGCGCATCAACACCGGTTTCGCGGGCATAGGCCGGCAGCTTTTCTCCGGCGCCCTTGGGAAAACCGATGATTGGCACTGCCGGGAACCGCTCGCGAATTGCGTTAACGATGGCCGCATTGGGCGCGATAACCCAGCGTTCGAACTCGCTGGGGGCAAGGCTGCCCGACCAACTGTCAAATAGCTGCACTGCTTCGGCCCCAGCGGTAATCTGCCCGGCAAGGTATTCAATTGTTACGGCGGTGATCGCATCAATGATCGCCTGAAACGCTGCTGGATCGCGGTACGCCATGCTGCGGGTGTCGTGCTGATCGCGGCTGCCTTCGCCCGCCACCATATAGGTCGCGACGGTCCAGGGGCTGCCAGCGAAGCCGAGCATGGTCTTGTTAGCCGGAAGTTGGGCGCGGACCAGTTTGACTGTCTCATAGATCGGGCTGAGCCGATGTGGGACCGCGTGAAGGCTCGACAAGGCGGTATCGACCAGCCGCGGTGACAGGCGCGGACCTTCACCAACCAGAAACTCGAGATCCTGTCCCATCGCATAGGGCACGATCAGAATGTCCGAAAACAGGATCGCCCCGTCCATACCGTAGCGGCGGATCGGCTGGATCGTGATCTCGGCCGCGGCCTCGCAATCATAGACCAACGTCAAAAATCCGCCCTTCTCGGCGCGCAAGGCGCGGTATTCGGGTAGATAGCGCCCAGCCTGCCGCATCAGCCACGTAGGCCTTGGCCGGACGTTTTGACCGCGCAGTGTTTCGAGCAACAAACCAGGCATTTTTGGCACATCCAATCAAAATCAATTAAGATTGAATCTAAGGATTCAGTTGTAGTTGTCCTGTGGAAAGCGGGGACGGAGCGCCCTTGCCGGAATTCTCCCGCGCTGAACAGGGCAAACCGCAAGCCCGAATCGCGCTCGGCGTGAGTCAATCGATCGTTTTCCCCACTGTTTGCAACCTGTGGGCAAGACTATCCACCTGTCCACAAGGTGCTTGCCCGCAACCTGCCAGTGGGGGTGAAATCGGCGACCAAACTTGTGCCTATGTTCCTCCCATGGTTTATGAGCCCAGTCATCCACAGGAAGCTACCCCGAACCACCATGCCGCGACTGCACCTCCATCTCCTGTCGGATTCGACCGGCGAAACGCTTGAGATGCTGGCCAAGGCGGCACTGGCCCAGTTCGAAGGTTCCGAAGTGATCCGCCACTTCTGGCCAATGGTCCGCTCGCAGCAACACCTCGACAGGATCATGGGAGAGATCGGCGCAAATCCCGGGCTGGTCTTCTTCACTTTGGCCAATGCTGACATCCGCGCCCGATTGGAAGAGCGGTGTATCGCGCTTGGCCTTCCGGTGGTCCCGGTGCTCGACGCTGCAGTCGCCGCGCTGGAGAGCGCGCTAGGCCAGCACCCCAAAGCTCGCCCGGGCAGCCAGCACATCATGGACGAGGCTTATTTTGGGCGGGTTGAGGCCATCCATTACACCATTGCCCACGATGACGGGGTCGGTTGGGAAAACTGGGAGGCGGCCGACATTGTCCTCGCCGGGGTCTCGCGCAGCTCCAAAACACCAACCTCGATCTACCTCGCCAACCGCGGTTACAAGGTCGCCAATATCCCGATCGTGGTCGAAAGCCCGCCGCCACCGGCGCTTTATGGGCTGAAGCATCCGCTGGTGGTCGGGCTGACCACCGCGCCCGACCGGCTGGTCCAGGTCCGCCGGAATCGCTTGCTCTCGCTCAATCAGGCACCCGAAACCGCCTATGTTGATAGCGAGCGAGTCAACAGTGAGGTGCAGTATGCGCGGCGGATGTTTGCCGACAATGGCTGGCCGGTGATCGATGTCACCCGCCGCTCGATCGAGGAAACCGCAGCGGCGATCATCAATCTCTACAATGAGCGGGCAGCCGCGCGCGAGAGCGGAAACGCATAATGCTGGTGCTCGCGTCACAAAGTGCATCGCGTCAGGCGATGCTGGCGGCGGCGGGGGTGGAATTCAGCGCGGTTCCGGCGGTGCTCGATGAACGCGCGCTCGAAGCTTCGCTGGCGGGTCACGCGCCCGAAACAATCGCGCTGGCGCTCGCCGAAGCCAAGGCACTGGCGGTATCGGCCGGGCAAGGAGCGGCGCTGGTGCTGGGGAGCGATTCGCTGGTTTCGGTCGAGGGTCGGCGGTTCGACAAGCCGCGCAGCCGCGATGAGGCGGCCGAGCATCTGCGCCGCTTCTCGGGCCGCGAGATGCATCTGCACAGCGCCGCAGCATTGGCGCGCAGCGGGGTGGTGCTGTGGCGTCACGGTGATCGCGCGGTGCTGCGGGTGCGGGTGCTTAGCGAGCAATTCATCGCCAGCTATCTCGATGCGGAATGGCCGGCGGTAGCGGGCTGTGTCGGGGTGTTCCGGATCGAGGCGATGGGCGTGCAGCTGTTCGAAACTATCGCGGGCAGCCACTTCACCGTGCTGGGCATGCCGTTGCTGCCGGTTCTGGCGGCGCTGCGAATGTACGGCGTGCTGCGGGGATGAGCGGCGCATATGCAGAGGTGATCGGCGATCCGATTGCGCAATCCAAATCGCCCCGGATTCATGGCTTCTGGCTGAACAAGCTGGGTTTGCCTCACGAATACCGCGCGGTGCATGTGACCAGCGCGGGCCTCGCGGATTATCTCGCCAGTCGCCGGGCTGACGCCAACTGGCGCGGCTGCAATGTGACCATGCCGCACAAGCAGGCGATCATCCCGCTGCTCGACCGGCTTGAGCCGCTGGCCAGCACAATCGGCGCGGTCAACACGGTGGTGCGTCAGGAAGATGGCTCGCTGACCGGCTTCAACACCGATGCGCCCGGGTTTCTTGAGCCCCTCCAGCCGCTGCTTGATAGCAAGCATCTGTTCCGGATGGCCCGGATCATCGGCGCAGGCGGCGCGGCCCGGGCGATAGTCGCTGCGTTATCGCGGCGGGGCTTCGTTCTGGTGCTGGCGGCGCGCGATCCAGCCAAGGCGCAGGCGCTGCTGGCCGAGCTGGCTTCGGGCGATGATCACCATGCGGTCGATCTGGCTCACTTCGGGGAC
>JANMOU010000003.1:0-42119 GCA_031369495.1 Novosphingobium sp.
ATGCGGATGCTGGCGATCAATGATCGGCAGGCCATAGGCAGTTTCACCGCTGGCAAACAGGTTGGGATAGCCCGGTGGGGCCATCAGGGGCTCCAAGCTGAACATCGACTTGAACTGGATCCGGCCCCAAGCAGTATCGCGCTGGGCGGTGACCATCGCCATCGATGTGAGATAGGTCTGGGAATCGCCACGCGGGCCGGAATGATCGGTGTACTGAAGCGACACGGTGCCGTGGGCCATCAGGATCCAGTCGCCGGATAGGATGTGGAGGCCGTGCATCGCGCCTTCGGCGCCGGGAAGGCGGGATGTGCCGGAGCCTTCGGACGTCAGCTGGGTTGATCGCGGGAAGCCTTGTTCTGGTTCAGAGGCTTCTTCGTCATCCATCTGCGAATGATCCATCCCCGGCATGTCGTGACCGGTGTGGTCCTGCGCAAAGGCTGGTGTTGCGAGCAGGGCGAGGGCCAGCGCCAATCCTCCCCTGAAAGGGAGGAATTCAGACATTGAACTTGAAGTGCAGCACGTCGCCGTCAGCGATGACATATTCCTTGCCCTCTTGCCGCAGTTTTCCAGCTTCTTTCGCGGCATTCTCACCGCCCAGACCAACAAAATCGTCATAGGCAATCGTTTCGGCCCGGATAAATCCGCGCTGCATATCAGAGTGGATTTCACCCGCCGCATCCGGCGCCTTGGCGCCCTGATGGACGGTCCAGGCGCGCGCTTCCTTGGGGCCGACGGTGAAGAAGGTGATCAAGTGGAGCAGGTCATAGCCCGAGCGGATCACCCGGGCGAGGCCGGTTTCGTGGAGGCCCATTTCTTCGAGGAACACCATCCGCTCGTCATCTTCCATGCCGGTCAGCTCGCTCTCGATTGCGGCTGAAACGATCACGGCGTTGGCGCCTTCGGCCTTGGCCTTGGCAAACACCGCTTCGGAAAAGGCGTTGCCGTTTGCAGCGCATTCTTCCTCGACATTGCAGACGTAGAGCACCGGCTTTGCGGTGAGCAGCTGAGCTGAGGCGAAGACCTTGCGCTCTTCCTCGTCCTTCGGCCAGGCGAGCCGAGCGGGCTTGCCTTCGCGCAACAGCTCAAGTGCCGGGGCCAGCACAGCGGCGAGCAGTTTGTTTTCCTTGTCGCCCTGCGCGGCCTTCTTTTGCGCGGCGGGAACCCGCTTTTCGAGGCTTTCCAGATCCGACAGCATCAGTTCGGTCTCAACCGTTTCTGCGTCGGACACCGGATCGATCTTGTTGTCGACGTGCTGGATATCGTCGTTCTCAAAGCACCGCAGCACGTGGACGATTGCGTCCACCTCGCGGATGTTGCCGAGGAACTGGTTGCCGAGCCCTTCGCCCTTTGAGGCGCCGCGCACTAGGCCTGCGATATCGACGAAGCCGAGCTGGGTTGGGATGATCTTCGCGCTGCCAGCAATTGCCGCCAGCTTGTCCAGCCGCGGATCGGGCACGCCGACATTGCCGACGTTCGGTTCAATCGTGCAGAACGGATAGTTCGCCGCCTGCGCCGCCTGTGTTTCAGTCAGCGCATTGAACAGGGTGCTTTTGCCGACATTCGGCAAGCCAACGATACCGCAACGAAAACCCATCATGCACTCCAATAGATGCCGCGCCCATAGTGGCTTGAAAGCGGTTTGGCGAGGGGGCTATGCGCTGGCGGGTTCGTCGAGCCAAGCAGAGGTCTCGGCCGGGCTGGCAAGGCGGATTACTTTGCCGGTAAATTGGCTCATAGCGGCGGCATTGCGGTGCTGCCAGGTCCTGCGAAACATCAGGACATAAAGCAGGAACTCGAGATCAAGCCGCTCCGGGCAGCCTTCTGTCATGTCTGGGCGGGCCTTGCCGCGGTACTGCCACCAGCGTTTCAGCACCCGGCCAAAACAAATGCGCGTTGGATAATCGAGCCAGATCACCGCATCCGCCCGCGCCAGCCGCATCGGCAGGATGGAGCCATAGTTGCCGTCGATGATCCAGCGATCCAACGCCAGCACATCAGAGAGTTCGGTCCGCGCTTCATCCCGATCGCGCTCGATCCAGCCGGGCAGCCAGTGCAGCTTGTCGAGGTGAAACAGCGGCAAACTGGCCCGCTTCGCCAGTTGATGCGAAAGCGTTGATTTACCCGCCCCGGGGCTGCCGATGACCAGAACACGTTGCACCGCGGGCGCTTAGCGCACTGCCAACGCCGCTGACAAGCTGTGCTTAAACGCAATTTTCAGGCTTTGTTGCTATTGGGTCGGCATGAAAAAGATCATCATTCTACCCGTTCTGCTGGCCCTGGCCGCCTGTGCCGATAGTCCGGCTGACAGCCTGACCAAAGGCAAGACTGAATTCGCTGCGCACAATTTTGGCGCGGCGCGAATTCATCTGGCCGCCTATCTCGGCACCACGCCGGGAGACCGTGACACGCAGTTGCTGCTCGCGCGGACCCTGCTGGCCTTGGGCGACGGCGAGGGGGCTGAGGCGGCGCTGTCCAAGCTCACCGGCGGAAAGCCGCCCGAGGGTCTGCTGGCCGAACTATCAGCCGAAGCCGCCTTGCTGCGCGGGGCACCCGATGCAGCGCTGCAACTGCTCGGCAAGACCGCAGGGGCCGAAGCCGAGCGGCTGCGCGCTATGGCGGCGCTGCAAAAGCAGGATCGGCCAAAGGCTCAGTCGCATTTCGAGGCGGCAATCGCGGCGGGCGGAAACGGCCGGGTCTTTGCCGACTACGCCCGGTTCCATCTGATGGCTGGCAACATCGCCGAGGCCGAGAACCTGGCCGCGCGCGCCGCCAAGGCGGAGCCGAACGGGATCGATACGCTATTGCTGCTCGGCCAACTGGCGGTCCACCGCGGCGATCTGGGCAATGCGCTGGACCATTATGTCCGCGCGGGCAAACTATACCCCGCCAGTCTGGCCGCGCTGACCGGACAGGCAGCGGTGCTGGGTGATCTGGGGCGCTTAGGGGAAATGCAGGCGGTTATCGACCGCGCTGCTGCGGTCGCGCCAAAGGATCCGGCAATCGTGTTTCTGCGGGCCCGCGCGGCGTCGGGACGCAAGGACTGGGCCGGGGTGCGCACGATCCTGCAACCGATGGAGGCCGCGATCGGTCAGGCCGACCCGCTGCGGGTGATCTATGGCGAGGCGCTGCTGCGATTGGGCCAGGCCGAACAGGCGATCGCCCAGATTCAACCGGTGCTGCGGGTCATGCCGGGTAATCGCGATGCGGCAAAACTGTTGGCCGAAGCCATGCTGGTGCGCGGCGATGCCCGCGGAGCGCTGGCAGTAATCAAGCCGTTTGCTGATCATCCGGCTGCCCGTAACGCAGAGCTTGATCTCGCCGCCAAAGCCGCCGAGGCCGCAGGCGATCCTGCCGCCGCCCGCTATGCGGCACGGGCCAAGCAGCCAGCGGTCGAGGCCGCAAGTCGCGATCTGGCCGATGCCGATGCGGCCATGCGCAAGGGTAACTGGGCCGGGGCGGTGCAAGCTTATGAGCGAATTCTGGCGGTGACCGACGGCCGCAACCCGTTAGTGCTCAATAACATCGCCTACGCGCAGCTAATGCTCGGCAACCACGACGCGGCGCTTGGCTTTGCAAAGCGTGCCCTCAACGAAGCGCCCAACAATCCGTCGGTGATTGATACCGCCGGGTGGATCCTATTCAAGACTGGCAAGGATAAAACCGAAGCCCGGCGCCTGCTGCGGCGGGCGGCCGAGCTGGCGCCGGGCAATTCGGCGATCCGGGCGCACCTGGCCGAGGCCGAGCGCGCCGGATAGGAGCGTCTGGATCAGGCCGCAGTGAACCGCTGGCGGCGGCGCATCAGGCCAACCCCGACCAGCGCAGCGCCGAACAGTCCCAGCATGCCAGGCTCGGGAACCGAGGTTCCTCCCGAAGTTCCGGTCAGCGTGCCGGATCCGGTTGCCGACGAAACATTGCCGGCGCCGGTGATCGACTGATAGCGATTGAAGAAGTCGCTCAAGGTCAGCGAAGTCAGCGGCTGCGCGAAGTTCAGCGTGAAGGTCCCGGTCCCGGTTTGACCATCGGTCAGCCCGCCGCTGCCACCGCCGGCGCAAGAACCTGTCGAGGCATCCTTGAAGCAGACATCGACATTGCCGACGCCGTTGGGATAGCTTCCGCCGACCGTGTTAAAGCTGAAAGCGCCGGTCGAGCTGGCGCTCGTGATGTTGGGATCGGTGTTGAAGGCAAAGCCCGACATCCGCGAATTGACGGGATCACTGGTCGTGTTGGTGATGCTATAGCCGAACCTGTAGCTGCTTCCCGTCACCGCTTGCAGCGTGAAAGTGCCCAGGGCAGATAGCCCCGAGATGATACTGCCATCCGAAAAGCCATTGAAAGTGAAGGTGTAAATTTGCCCGACATCGCCGCCATCAAGCGTAATGGCATCGGCCGAAGCCGGGGTTGCGGTCAGGGTAAGGGCGCCCAGCGCCAGTGCCGGAGCGAAAGTGCGAAAGAACGACATCGGAAACCCCCAATCAAAATTGATTAACGATTGTCGAAGCAAATCCCGTGCCAATCCCGCACTGCGGCGGTTGACAATGGTTAACTGCCGATTTCGAGATGTCGGTTTGTCAAGAATTCCGACGGAATTGGTGGTTAATCCGCCATCCGCAGCGCCAGCTCGCTCATGAAGCGGGCTTCTTTGCCTTTGGCCAGCCAATCGGCTTCGGCGCAGATCGCGCCAAGCATATCGGCCAGCGGGTCCATCTCGGCCTTGGCATAGTTGCCCAGAACATAACCCGTCACCCGGTCCTTGTGTCCGGGATGGCCGATCCCGATCCGGACCCGGCGGAAGCCTGCCCTGAGCCCAGTCGAAGGGTCGGCGCCAAGGTGCTGGTCGATCGAGCGCAGCCCGTTGTGTCCGGCGGTGCCGCCGCCTTGCTTCACCTTGACTTTGAACGGGGCGAGATCGAGCTCGTCATGAAACACCGTCAGCGCCTCGGTGCCCAGCTTGTAAAACCGCAACGCTTCACCGACCGAGCGCCCGCTTTCGTTCATGAAGGTTGCTGGTTTGAGCAGCAGGATCTTCTCGCCGCCGATCCGCCCTTCTTGGGTCCAGCCGAGAAACTTCTTTTGCACCGGGCCAAAGCCGTGGATCTCGGCCATGGCGTCCGCCACCATGAAGCCGACATTGTGCCGGTGAAAGGTGTATTGCGGCCCCGGATTCCCGAGACCTACCCAGATTTGCACCGGCACAGGCTCCTATTTGGCGGTCGGAGATTTCAACGCGTTGAGTGCGTCGGTTTCGGCCATGTCGGCGTTGGTCATGCAGACTGCGATCTCCATCGACAGCGATTCTTTGGGTGTGGCGAGCATTTCACCGAACAGCTTTTTGCCTTCATCCGAACGATTGGTGGCGGCAAATTCCGGACCCAGCCGGCCAACGTAGTAGAAAAATGCCCGGCGCGAATTTACGATCAACCGATCAGCGCCTGCGCGCTTGTCCTCCGGCAGCGCGGAGTTCTTCAGCGCATCGCGTGCCTTGGAACCCATGTACATCATTCGCAAGGCGCAGCCGAAATCGCTGGGTGTCGTCACCGCAGGCTTTTTATCTTCGGCAAAGGCCTGCGGAGCAGCGGTTGCCGCGGCCAGAGCAAGTGCGATTGTGACAGTTCGAAGCATCATGGACCCCCAAAAATGAAAAGCCGGACCGCGTTGCCACGGCCCGGCTGAACATTGGCTTACAAGGCCTTGCGGGGTCAACCGTTTCGCGCTGGTGCGCCAAACGGTTGTGGGCAATCAGGCCTCCGCTTCGCTCTTGGCGTTATCGCCTTCTTCGCTGCGCAGGCCCGAAGGGGCAACGATGGTGGCGATGGTGAAGTCACGATCGGTGATCGCGCTCTTCGAACCGGCCGGCAGAGCAACGTGGCTGATGTGGATCGAGGCGCCGATATCAAGCCCGGTGACATCGATCTGGATGTCTTCGGGGATCTTGTCAGATTCGCAGATCAGTTCCAGCTCGTGGCGAACGATGTTGAGCACCGCGCCGCGCTTTAGCCCGGGCGAAGCTTCTTCGTTGATGAACAGCACTGGTACGGCAACGTTGACGGTCGAATTGGCCGAGAGGCGCAGGAAATCGACGTGGAGCGGGCGATCGGTGACCGGATGGAACGCAACGTCCTTGGGCAGGGTGCGCAGCTTTTTGCCGCCCACTTCGACTTCGACGATCGAATTGAAGAAGTGGCCAGTGCCGAGCTGCTTGATCAGCAACTTTTCTTCAATGTGGATCGCCACGGGGTCTTCTTTGCCACCATAGACAACAGCGGGGACACGGCCTTCACGACGCAGTGCACGGGAGGCTCCCTTGCCTGCCTGTTCGCGCGTCTCGGCCGGCAGGGTCAGCGTATCGCTCATAACTCTAGCCTTTCAAAAACTCTGGATTGAACATTTTCTCCGTCACGCCTCCAGGGATGACCATGACGGGAAGCGCGGGCCGTTAGCGGCTTGCGCGCGGAAATGCAAGGCTACTGAAGCCGAGTAACTTTCCAGCCGCGCGCGCCCAGCATGGCGGGAAGGCCATCCGCCCCGGCCAGATGCGCGGCGCCAACTGCCACAAATGGCCGCGCGCCTTGCGTCAGCATTGCATCGAGCTGCACCAACCAGGCCCGGTTACGTCCGGTCAGCAAAGCCTCGAGCAGTTCGGGATGGTTCAGGAAATCTTCGGCTGTGATCCGCGCGATAAAATTCATGTCACCGCGCATCCACGCGGTCTGAAGCGCCAGCGTCTGGGCATCATGACTGGGTGCATCGCGCACCACGGCTGAGAGTAGCGCGCGTTGCTGAGGCTCGGGCAAGCGATCAAAAATCGCAAGCTGGGCGGCGGCACCTTCAAACTCGGCAATCGGGCCAGACCAGCCTTTGGCCAAGGCCCGGTCGATCCCGTTGGCGGCATCGCTCGCCCCGGCTGCGCTATCGGCCTGTTGCAGCATCAGCGCGGCGGCCCAGGTTTCGTAGGGGTCAAGCTGGGCCGGGGCGATCCCGCCATCCTTCAGTTCGGCCGCCAGTTCATCGCGCAAGTCCGGCTCGATCCGCTGGTCTAGCGGCGGCAGACCCGGCGATTGCGCCAGCGCGGCAAAGGCCTTGGCGGTTTTGGTGTCATCGGTGATGTCGGCCACTTCCAGCACCAACCGGTCGGCCTGCTCCAACGCCGCATCAACCTTGGCTGAGCGCCACTGGACTGGAGCGGGCAACGCATGAATGGTGCCGAACAGCCAGACTTTCTGCCCTTGCGGTCCTTCGGCCAACCACAGTGCCGGGTTCACCTCGGCCGGACGGCTGCACGATGCGAGTATCAGCGCCGCCAGCAGCGCCAACAGGCCCCTATTGAACACGGACCGTCTTGATCCAGCGGTCATCGAGGAAATCCTGTACCGATCCCTTGCCGCCCAGATGGCCTGCACCGACCGCGATGAAGATCGTACCGGGCTGATCGAGCCGCTGGTCGATCCACGCCGCCCAGTTGCGGTTGCGGCCCGTCAGCAGGGCCTCGTAAAGCGCTGGATCGTCGGTTTCGGTATTGAGCGTCAGCGCCAGCGCCTCAGCATCGCCCTTGCTCCACGAATTGACCATCTTGTCGATTTCCTGGGTGATGTTGGGCAGGGCATCGATCACCCCAAACAGGTAGGTCTTCTGTACATCAGGCGGAAAGCCGTTGAAAATGCCAAGCTGAAAATCAAGCGTCTCCAGCCCGATCCGCGAACGGCCCAGCGCCTTGTTGCGCTTGTCGAGCTGCGCTTCGACCCCATTATCCAGCGCATAACCCTTGCGTTGCAATGGCAGGATCGCCAGCGCCATCGCCGCAAACCACGGCTTATAGCGATCAAACGCGGCAGGCGGCAGGCCCAGCCCGGTCATCGCGGCTTCGTACTTGGTCTTTTCCTCGGCATTCATCAGCCCGCGCAGGCTCTGCCCGGCCGGCAAGGTGCCGTGCTTGAGCATCAGCGAGACAGTTTCACCCTGGTTGACTTCGGGAATTTCGGTGACGAGCTGGCCTGACTGCGCAAACGCGGTGGCAATCGGGCCGTGGTACCAATCGATCCCTTCGGGCAGCAGGTGGATTGTGCCGAACAGATAGATCGTGGTGTCCGCATCCGAAATCTTCCACAACGCCGGTTTGGCCAGCGCCGGGGCTGGGACCGCCTCAACCTTTTGCGGCGTGGGGTGGCTTTGCTGGGCAGTTGCCGCCGGGCCAAGCAGGGCGAGGGCGGCGAGCGGGGCGAGGAGGGCTTTGATCTTGCGCATGAGACGATCACTAGCGGGGCAAATCCTGCCAGTCGATGAACATTGTGGGATATTGACCGGGCTAGGCCAAACCGCCAAAGGCCAAGGGCATGAGCGACAGCACCGGCCCACTCAGTTTCCAGGACATGATCCTGCGGCTCCACGCCTTCTGGAGCGCGCAGGGCTGCCTGATCCTGCAGCCCTATGACATGCGCGTTGGCGCCGGGACGTTCCATCCGGCGACCACGCTGCGCAGCCTCGGGCCAGAGCCGTGGAGCGCAGCCTATGTCCAGCCGAGCCGCCGGCCGACCGATGGCCGCTATGGCGAAAACCCCAACCGGCTGCAGCATTACTATCAGTATCAGGTGATCATGAAGCCGAGCCCGGAGAACTTTCAGGAGCTCTACCTTGGCAGCCTGCTGGCGATCGGGATCGATCCGCTGGCGCACGACATCCGCTTTGTTGAGGATGACTGGGAAAGCCCCACCTTGGGCGCTTGGGGCTTGGGCTGGGAAGTGTGGTGCGATGGGATGGAAGTCAGCCAGTTCACCTATTTCCAGCAAATGGGCGGGTTCGATTGCAAGCCGGTTGCAGGGGAACTGACCTACGGGCTTGAACGGCTGGCGATGTACCTGCAGGGGAAGGACAGCATCTACGATCTCGCCTACAACAATGCCACCAAAGAACGGGAGGCTGTCAGCTATGGTGATGTGTTCCTAAAGAACGAGCAGGAATTTTCCAAATACAACTTCGAAGTCGCCGATACCGATAGCCTGTTCAAAGGCTTTCAGGCCGCCGAAGCTGAGGCGCAGCGCTGCATCGAGGCGAACGTGCCGCTCGCCGCCTATGACCAGGCGATCGAGGCCAGCCACCTGTTCAACCTGCTCCAGGCCCGCGGCGTGATCTCGGTTCAGGAACGCGCCAGCTACATGGGCCGGGTCCGTGACCTCGCCAAGGGATCGTGTCAGGCGTGGATTGAGAAGAACAAGGACCAATGGGCGATCGACTATCCGGAGTGGAGCCTGTGAGCGATTTCCTCCTTGAGCTTCGCAGTGAAGAAATTCCCGCGCGGATGCAGGCCGGTGCCCGGGCTGATCTGGAAAAGCTGTTCCGCAAGGCGCTGGCTGATGCCGGGGTAACTCTCGGCGAAATCACCGTCTGGTCCACCCCGCGCCGACTGGCGCTGATCGCGCGCGGGCTTCCGCTGGCGACGGCTGCGGTCAGCGAAGAACTGAAAGGCCCGCGCGCTGGCGCTCCGCCGCAGGCGCTCGAAGGCTTCCTGCGCAAGACCGGCCTGTCCGAAACCGATCTGGTCGAACGCGATGGCGTGCTGTTCGCCGTGATCGAAAAGCCGGGCCGGGCGACGGCCGACCTGCTCGCCGAAGCGATCCCCGCGATCATCCGCACCTTCCCCTGGCCCAAAAGCCAGCGCTGGGGCGCAGCCTCGCTTCGCTCCGAAAGTCTGCGCTGGGTCCGGCCCTTGTCGGCGATCGTGGCCTTGCTGGACGGCGAAGTGGTGCCGTTTGAAATCGGCGGCATCGCCGCAGGCCGCATGACCCGCGGCCACCGGTTCCACTCCGAAGGCGAAATCGAAATTGCCGGGGCCGATGACTACGCCCAAAAACTGCGCGCTGCCCATGTGATCGTGGATCACGAACAGCGCCAGGACCTAATCCGCGACGGCGCCGCTGCTGCGGCCCATGCCGAAGGTCTGCTGCTGGTCGCCGATGAAGGCTTGGTGTTGGAAAACGCCGGGCTGACCGAATGGCCGGTGCCCTTGCTCGGCCGGTTCGACGAGGCGTTCCTCGATGTCCCGCCCGAAGTGATCCAGCTGACCGCGCGGACCAACCAGAAGTATTTCGTCTGCGAAGACGGCGCGGGCAAATTGGCTAACGCCTTTGTCTGCACCGCCAACATCGTGGCGCTCGATGGCGGGGTGGAAATCGTCGCCGGCAACCGCAAGGTGCTCGCCGCCCGGCTGAGCGATGCGCGGTTCTTCTGGGAACAGGACCAGAAGAAGCGGCTGTCCGAGCACGCTGAGAAGCTGGGGCGGATTACGTTCCATGAGAAGCTGGGCAGCGTCGCCGACAAGGTGGAGCGGGTTGCAAAGCTGGCCCGTTGGCTGGTTGAGGAGGGCCTCGTCGTCCCCGCGAACGCGGGGACCGCTGGCAGCCCCGACGATAGCTCTCGGCAAGGCGGCCAGCGGTCCCCGGTCAAGCCGGGGACGACGGAACTGGCCGACCAAGCCGAACTCGCCGCGCGCCTGTGCAAGGCCGATCTCGTCACCGAAATGGTCGGCGAATTCCCCGAACTGCAAGGCCTGATGGGCGGCTACTACGCCCGCGCCGAGGGCCTGCCAGATGCCGTCGCTGACGCAATCCGCGATCACTACAAGCCGGTCGGGCAGGGCGATGACGTGCCCACCGCGCCGGTGACGGTGGCGGTGAGTTTGGCGGATAAGCTGGATACGTTGGCTGTCTTCTTTGTGGCTGAACTCCTCCCGACCGGATCTAAGGATCCGTTCGCACTTAGGCGCGCGGCAATTGGAGTTCATGAAATTCTAGCGGCAACGGGAGTTCGTTTGCCACTCGTAATTTCCACGGGGTCGAGCATGGCTCGAGTTCAAGGGCGTGTGCAAGGGTACGAATGGAGCAAGCGGTTTGACGATTTGGTTATGGCGCGCCATGCGGCGGGCGATCCAATGACGGAAGAAGAGTTCGAAAAAACGCGTGAAGAAATGATCGAGCGCGCTCGGTCGCCCGAAGAACTTGAAAAGTTCAACCAACGTGCAAACGCCGCGACACAACGGCTACTCGACTTCTTCGCCGATCGCCTCAAAGTCCAGCAACGCGAAGCGGGTGTCCGCCACGACCTGATCGACGCTGTTTTCGCGCTCGGCGGGGAGGACGATCTGGTCCGCCTGCTCGCGCGGGTCCATGCGCTCCAGGCCTTTGTCGGGACCGAGGACGGGACCAACCTGCTCGCCGGGTACAAGCGTGCGGCGAATATTCTGAAGAAGGAAGGCGTCACTGCTTCCCCCCTCCCGCTTGCGGGAGGGGTCGGGGGTGGGTCAGTGCCGGATAGCACTGCGCCTGAACTTGACGCGCCCCCCCCTAACCCCTCCCGCAAGCGGGAGGGGAATTTTGACCTTTCCTACACCCCCGAACCTGCGGAAAAGGCGTTGATTGACGCGCTCGGTTTGGCCGGGCCGACTGCCGCTGCGGCTGTGGGCGAAGAGCGCTTTGCCGATGCCATGGCGGCGCTGGCCACTTTGCGCGCGGTCGTAGATGCGTTCTTCGAAGAGGTTACTGTCAACGATGCCGATCCCGCTAAACGCCAAGCCCGCCTTTCGCTGCTCGCGCAGTTCCGCGATGCTGTGCACGGCGTGGCCGATTTTGCGAAGATCGAAGGGTGACGCAAGGTCACTCAGGGTGACACAGTGTGACACAGGGTTACGCAAAGTGTTTTTTGGCGCTCTGGACCCTGTGATGAGTGTGAAGTTCCGAGCCCTTCCGACAGGAAAGTCAGTGGTTAGATGAACAAGCAGGTCTATCTGTTCGGCGGTCCCCTTCGACAGGCTCAGGGTGAGCGGGTTTCAATTGAACCCCGCAGCCGCGACAAGACCATTGTCGGCGGCAAGGGTGCGAACCTGGCGGAAATGGCCGGGATTGGTCTGCCGGTGCCCCCCGGCTTCACCATTACCACCGAAGAATGCGTCCGCTATCTGGCCGCCCTTCGACAGGCTCAGGGTGAGCGGATCGATTTCTCCGAAGCGCTCTACGCGCAAGTCGCCGAGGCGCTGACCCATATCGAACAGGCCGTCGGTAAGAAATTCGGCGATCCAGCCGATCCGCTGCTGGTCTCGGTCCGTTCGGGCGCGCGGGTTTCGATGCCGGGGATGATGGATACGGTCCTGAACCTTGGGCTGAATGACATTACGGTGGAAGGCCTCGCGGCGTCATCGGGCGATGCCCGGTTCGCGTGGGATTCGTACCGCCGGTTCATCCAGATGTATTCCGATGTGGTGCTCGGCATCGACCACCACCTGTTCGAGGATGCGCTGGAAATAGCCAAGGAAGACATGGGCTACTACGCCGATGTTGAGATGCAGGCTGAAGATTGGCAGACGCTGGTCAAGGAATATTCCGGGATTGTGCAGGCCGAGCTGGGCGCGCCGTTCCCGCAGGACCCGGCCGAGCAGCTGTGGGGCGCGATCCGGGCGGTGTTCGATAGCTGGGATTCGGACCGCGCCAAGGTTTACCGCCGGCTCAATGATATTCCGGGCGACTGGGGCACGGCGGTCAATGTGCAGGCGATGGTGTTCGGCAATATGGGCGATACCAGCGCAACCGGAGTCGCCTTCACCCGCGATCCGGCGACGGGTGAGAAAGCCTATTACGGCGAGTGGCTGGTCAACGCGCAGGGCGAAGACGTGGTCGCCGGGATCCGCACACCGCAGTATCTGACCAAGGCTTCGCGCGAACGGGCAGGCGCCAAAGCAGCGAGCATGGAAGAGGCTATGCCCGCGGCCTATGCCGAACTGGCCGCGGTGTTCGAGCTGCTCGAACAGCACTACCGCGACATGCAGGACATCGAATTCACGGTCGAACGCGGCCAGCTTTGGATGCTCCAGACCCGGAGCGGCAAGCGCACCGCGAAGGCCGCGCTCAAGATGGCGGTCGATATGACCGGCGAAGGCCTGATTGACGAAAAGACCGCGATCCTGCGGGTCGATCCGATGGCGCTCGATCAGCTGCTCCACCCGACGCTCGATCCCGCTGCGGTGCGCGATGTGCTGACTACGGGCCTGCCCGCCAGCCCCGGCGCAGCTTCTGGCGCGATCGTGCTCGATTCCGATCTGGCGCAGAACCTGGCCGAGCGCGGTGAAGCGGTGATCCTGGTCCGGGTCGAAACCAGCCCTGAAGATATCCACGGCATGCACGCCGCCAAGGGCATTCTGACGGCGCGCGGCGGCATGACGTCACACGCTGCCGTCGTGGCGCGCGGGATGGGGCGGCCTTGCGTTTCGGGGGCTTCGGCGGTGTCGATTGATATCGCCAAGCGCACGCTGCGGATCGGCACGCGCGAGCTGAAAGAGGGTGACCAGATCACGCTCGACGGGACCACCGGACAGGTGATGTTCGGGCACGTCCCGACGATCGAGCCTGAACTGGTCGGCGATTTCGGGGTGCTGATGGGCTGGGCTGACCAGCACCGCCGAATGAAAGTGCGGACCAACGCCGAAACTCCGGCCGATTGCCGCATTGCGCGCGGTTTTGGGGCGGAGGGTGTAGGCCTCTGCCGGACCGAGCACATGTTCTTTGACGCCGGACGGATCGCCGCCGTGCGCCAGATGATCCTGGCCGAGGACGAGGCCGGACGCCGTGTGGCCCTGGCCAAACTGCTGCCCGAACAGCGTGCTGATTTTGCCGGGATTTTCGAAGTCATGGTCGGTCTGCCGGTGACGATCCGGCTGCTCGATCCGCCGCTCCACGAATTTCTGCCGCACGCCGATGCCGAATTTGCTGAGCTGTCCGAAACGATCGGGATTGGCGTCGATACGCTGAAACGCCGCGCGGCGGAACTGCACGAATTCAACCCGATGCTGGGGCATCGCGGTTGCAGGCTCGGGATCACTTTCCCAGAAATTTACGAAATGCAGGCTCGCGCCATTTTTGAGGCGGCCTGTGATGTTGCCGCAGCAAGCGGCGAGGCACCGGTGCCCGAGGTGATGATCCCCTTGGTCGCCACTGCCAAGGAATTGGCGATCCTGAAGGCGCTGGTCGATCGGACCGCAACGGCGGTCTTCGCTGAAAAGGGCCGGACGCTGGCCTATCTGGTCGGGACGATGATCGAACTGCCGCGGGCCGCGCTGATGGCTGGTGAAATCGCTGAGGAGGGCGAGTTCTTCTCGTTTGGAACTAATGACTTAACCCAAACAACTCTCGGCGTTTCGAGGGACGACGCGGGCAAGTTCCTCGGCGAATATGTCCGGCAAGGCATCTTCCCGCGCGACCCGTTCGTCAGCCTGGATATCGAAGGCGTGGGGCAATTGGTTGAACTGGCGGCGGAGCGCGGCCGCGCGACCCGGCCCGACATCAAGTTGGGCATCTGCGGCGAACACGGCGGCGATCCGGCCAGCATTGCGTTCTGCGAAAAGGTTGGCTTGGATTACGTCAGCGCGAGTCCCTATCGGGTGCCGATTGCGAGGTTGGCGGCGGCGCAGGCGGCGTTGGGCTAAGCCCGCCAGCCGCTCAGCGTCAGGATCTCGAATTGCTCCACGGTTCCGGTCCCAAATTGCGCTTTGACAATCGAGAGTTGCGACTTGGTAAGCGGCGGGCCGGGGTTGGCCAGACAGTTGCTGAGCCCTTGCGCGCGCAGATCGGCGATAAGGCTGGCGAGGCTGGAAAAGCGTACGTCGACAGTGTGGCTATCGGCCACCGGGTTGGCCCAACCGGCGCGTTGGAGGAGCTGCCCACCGGCGCGGACATCAACGGCCGGGTGGAGCCGCGGGGCCGGGCGATCGCCATCGGCCTCGAGCATCGCCGAGCGTAGGTTCTGAAGTGACCCCGCGCCCGGAAATTGGGCAATTACCAATCCACCTGGAGCGAGTGCGTTGCGCAGATGGATCAGGGCGCCCGGCAGATCATTGGCGGTATCGAGCAGGCCCAGACAGGCGATAAAATCGAACCCGGCAAAGGGAAGCGGTTGCTCTATGTCGATAGCGTATTCATCGAACGCGCCATAGCTGTCGGCCCGCGTCAGCGCGGCTCCTTGCCCTTCGAGCCATGCGCCAAGCGCGTAGTTACGATCACCGATCACGAGGGCGTTGGTTGGCCGGACCCTCAGGAAACCGAGGCGATCGATCACATCTTCAACCATGTCGTCGATGATGTAGGTCGCGCTATCGGGTTCATTCGCTCCGGCTCGGCAACGCGCACGCACCGCATAGCGGCGGATTGGCGAGAAGATGACGGGCGGGGCGGGCGGGGGCTGGCTCACGCCGCAGCCCTGCCTTGCGCTGCGGCGCGGTGCAAGCGATACCCGCCTTGATGCAGCTTCATCCCCTCCTCGTGCCGATCGCCGATCTGGTCTTCCCGCCGCGCTGCCCGCTGTGCGGCGACGCGCTGTTGGCTCAGAGCGGGCTCTGCGCTGGGTGCTGGGGAGAGCTAGCGATCCCCGGCGATCCGTGCTGCGCCAAATGCCAACGCCCCTTTGGTGGGGATGGCGCGGCCGGTGCAGTCTGCGCGCCGTGTCTGGCCGATCCGCCCCGCCACGATGGGATTGCAGCAGGGACGCTGTACAACGACGCATCGCGCAAGCTGATCCTGGCGCTGAAGCACGGCAACCGGATCGCACTTGCCCCGCTGCTCGGACGCTTGATGCAGGGGCAATTGCCCGAGGCGGTGGGGCCGGGTTGGCTGATCGTCCCGGTGCCGCTGCACCGCTGGCGGCTATGGCGGCGCGGGTTCAACCAGGCGGCGCTGCTCGGCGGCGAACTGGCCAAGGCGCGCGGCAGCACGCTGCTGGTCGATGGGCTGGTCCGGACCAAGCGGACGCCCACGCTGGGCGGTTTGGGCAAGGCGGCGCGGGCGCGGGCCTTGTCCGGCGCGATTGCGGTCAATCCCCGGCGACTGGCCGCGTTCAAGGGCGCGAGGGTTCTGCTGGTTGATGACGTGCTGACCAGCGGCGCCACCAGCAACGCCTGCGTATCGGCGCTGAAGCGGGCCGGGGCAGCAGCGGTGGTGGTGGCCTGCTTTGCCCGGGTGATGGATGAAGCGCTGGATCTGGTCTGATCTGGATACGAAAACGCCCGGAACCGAAGCTCCGGGCGATCTCGTGACGAAACTTAAAGGGCTTCTGCTTGCGCAGTTCGGCAGATCCCCCTCGATCTGCCTCGCCCAATCCCTCATGCAGCGGGTGGTCCCTGAACCTGAGCCATCTGCCTTCTGCACCGCGGTCAATTCCCTAAATACGGGCGGATGGAAAGCGCGAACCGGGCCGGGCCGAGTTTTTGCTCGACAGATGTGGTTATCTTGCAACAAGGCAAAACGATGAGCGAGCATGATCAAACTGTAAGGGAAACCGGCACTGCCTTCCTTCCCAAGTTCGATGGCCAGGGCCTGCTGACAGCTGTTGCCGTCGATGCGGCCACGCGCGATGTCTTGATGGTTGCCTTCATGGATGCCGAGGCGCTTGAAAAAACGCGGGAAACGGGAGTGGCCCATTTCCATTCCCGTTCACGCGGGCGGTTGTGGATGAAGGGTGAGACGTCCGGCCACATCTTGCGGGTGCAGGAAATCCGGGTCGATTGCGATCAGGATGCGCTGGTCCTGCTGGTTTCGCCGCAAGGTCCCGCATGCCACACCGGCGCGGTGAGCTGTTTTTACCGAAAGCTTGATGGAGCGGGTCTGGTTCGCTTGTCTGATTGACGCTTACGTAAAGGTAAGCTAGTTTCGCGCGTATGGAACAGCATGGCGCAAGCCCCGCCGCGCATGATGGCGCGCATATCGACACCCCTGACGCGCTGGAGCGCGATCGCTATACGATCTCGGACCTGACCGGCGAGTTTGACGTTACTGCACGGGCGCTGCGCTTCTATGAAGACGAAGGGCTGATCGAACCGGCCCGGATCGGGCTGACCCGGGTCTATTCGCAGCGCGATCGGGCCCGGCTCGCCTGGATCCTGCGGGCCAAGAACGTCGGCTTCAGCCTGACCGAGATCAAGGAAATGATCGACCTCTACGATCTTGGCGATGGCCGGGTCGAGCAGCGCCGCGTTACGGTTCAGCGCTGCAAGGAAAAGGTCGAACGCCTGGCCCAACAGCGCGCCGATCTGGATGCTGCGATTGCCGAGCTGACCAGCTTTATCAATGTGGTCGAGACTATCGACCTGACCGCCCGCAAGGGCTGACACCAAACACTCCCAAAGGACTGACCATGCCGATCTATCAGGCGCCGACACGCGACACCCGTTTTCTGATCAACGAGGTGATCAAGCTGGAAAGCTATGGCAATTTACCCGGGTTCGAAGACGCCAGTGCCGAGATGATCGACGCGGTCATCGAAGAGTGCGGCCGGTTCAATTCCGAAGTCCTGGCCCCGCTCAACCAGTCAGGCGATCAGCAAGGCTGCACCCGCCACGCCGATGGATCAGTGACTACGCCCGATGGGTTCAAGGCGGCCTATGCGCTGTTCCGCGAAGCTGGCTGGGGCACGCTGTCATCGCCCAAGGAGTGGGGCGGGCAGGGGCTGCCGCACGTGCTGGGCTTCATGTCCGAAGAGTATCTCGCCTCGGCCAACCAGTCTTTCATGATGTATCCGGGGCTGACGGCTGGTGCGGTCAACGCTCTGTTGGCCAAGGGCAGCCCGGAACAGCAAGCTACATACCTGCCCAAGATGATCGCCGGCGAATGGCTCGGCACCATGAACCTGACTGAGCCGCACTGCGGTACTGATCTGGGCCTGATCCGGACCCGCGCAGTGCCTAGCCTCGACGGATCGTACTCGATTACCGGGACCAAGATTTTCATCTCGGCGGGCGAGCATGATCTGACCGACAACATCATCCATCTGGTTCTGGCCAAGACGCCTGGCGCGCCCGAAAGCAGCAAGGGCATCTCGTTGTTCATTGTGCCCAAGGTGCTGGTGAATGCCGATGGATCGCTCGGCGCGCGCAATGCGGTGTCCTGCGGCAGCCTCGAACACAAGATGGGGATCAAGGCCAACGCCACCTGCGTGATGAACTATGACGGCGCGACCGGCTGGATGGTCGGCGAAGAAAACAAGGGCCTTGCGGCGATGTTCATCATGATGAGCGCGGCGCGGCTAGGGGTTGGGGTACAAGGGCTGGCGCAGGCTGAAGTCGCCTATCAGAACGCGGTGAAATATGCCGGAGAACGCCGCCAGGGCCGTGCGCTGACCGGGGCCGCCGATCCGACCGAGAAGGCCGATACCCTGTTCGTCCACGCCGATGTCCGGCGCATGCTGATGGATGCCAAGGCCTTTACCGAAGGGATGCGCGCCTTCACCACTTGGGGGGCGCTGCAGGTCGATCTCAGCCACAAAGGCGCGACCGAAGAAGAACGCCAACTGGCCGACGATTTGATCAGCCTGCTGACCCCGGTGCTGAAAGGCTACGGCACCGACAAGGGCTTTGAGACCTGCGTCGAGATGCAGCAGGTATTCGGCGGGCACGGCTACATCGAAGAATGGGGAATGAGCCAGTTCGTCCGCGATGCCCGGATTGCCCAGATCTATGAAGGCACCAACGGCATTCAGGCGATGGACCTGGTCGGCCGCAAACTCGCCCAGAACGGCGGCCGCGCGGTGCAGGCGTTCTTTGCGCTGGTCGATGCCGAGTGTGCTGAGGCCAAGGCAAAGCCGGAACTGGCGGCGCTGGCAGGGCAAGTCGAAGGCGCCAATGCTGAGCTTAAAGCTGCGACGATGTGGCTGATGCAGAACGGCATGATGAACCCCAACAACGCCGGGGCTGGGGCGCATCCCTACATGCACATCATGGGGATCGTCTCGCTCGGCCTGATGTGGCTGAAGATGGCGGAAACGGCGCTGGCCAAGCTGGCGGGCGGGGCCGAGGACAAGGCGTTTTACGAGGCCAAGCTGGTGACGGCGCGCTATTTTGGGGAACGGTTTACCCCAGACGCAACGTCGCTACGGGTCAAGCTGGCGGCAGGGTGCGAAGCGATGATGGCGCTGCCAGCGGAGGCGTTTGCGCGGGGGTAACTAGCCCAGCACCTCGTCCAGCATCCCCCGCAGCGCTGCCCAGCTGTGCCGGTCGGCGCTGGAGCTATAGGCAATCGCGCCGGTCATCGGTGAGGGGTTTGGGTTGGTGAAGCCGTGCGGCACGCCGGAATAGCTGTGGAAGTGCCAATCGGCCTGCACCGTGTCCATTTCCTCCCAGAAGGCCAGCACGTGGCTGCGCGGGACCAGAGTATCGGCGTCGCCATGGCAAACCAGAATGCGCGGGCGGATCGGTTTGGTGGCGGGCTGGGTGGTTTCGAGAATGCCGTGGAAGCTTGCAACCATCGCCAAATCGGCCCCGGCGCGGGCGAGTTCTAGCACTGCTTGGCCGCCCATGCAGAACCCGATCGCAGCTTGGCGCGCGTCCGGGGCCAGTTCTGCCATGGCGGCTAACGCAGCGAACAAGCGGTCGCGGTAAACCGGATCGGCGCGAGTCTGCTCAGCGGCGGCGCTGGCCTCGGCAAAGTCCTGCGGCAGATGGCCATAGAAATCCGCGACGAAAGCCAGATAGCCTGCCTCAGCCAGCGCCAAGGCTTTGGCCTCGACCGCAGGGGTGATGTTCATGATCGTCGGGAACACTGCAATCGCCGCGCGGGGCGTTCCTGCAGGCCGCGCTAGCCAGCCGGTCAGCGCGGTCCCACGATCGGAGTAGCGGATTTGTTCGAGCTTGGTCATTGGAATCCTACCGTTGCGGGCGGGGTTGAGCTTCGCTCCCCTTCGGGACGACAGGCTCAGCCTGAGCGGGCTTGGGTTTGAGTTACACTACTACTCCCGCTCAGCCTGAGCCTGTCGAAGGCCCATCGGCAAAGCACAACGCTCACTCCGGCAGGAAGTCAGGGACCGACAGATACCGTTCGCCGGTATCGTAGTTGAAGCCAAGCACGCGTGATCCGGCCGGCAGGTCCTTCAACTTCTGGGCAATCGCGGCCAGCGTTGCGCCTGAACTGATCCCGACCAGCATCCCTTCCTTGGTGGCGCTAAGCCGTGCCATTTCCTTGGCATCGGCGGGATCGACCTGGATCGCGCCGTCGATGGACTGGGTGTGCAGGTTGGCCGGGATGAACCCGGCTCCGATCCCCTGGATCGGATGCGGGGCGGGCTGGCCGCCGGAAATGACCGGGGAGAGCGTCGGTTCGACCGCATAGGCCTTCATCGCGGGCCACTTCACCTTGAGAAACTCGGCGCAGCCGGTCAAATGCCCGCCAGTGCCAACCCCGGTGATCAGTGCATCGATCGGGCTGTCCTTGAAGTCCTCGTAGATTTCCACTGCCGTAGTGCGAACGTGGACCGCGATGTTGGCGGGGTTTTCGAACTGTTGCGGCATCCACGATCCCGGCGTGCTGGCGATCAGTTCATGCGCGCGTTCGATCGCCCCCTTCATGCCCTTTTCGCGCGGGGTGAGATCGAAGGTCGCGCCATAGGCCAGCATCAGCCGGCGCCGTTCGATCGACATCGATTCGGGCATCACCAGCACCAACTTGTAACCCTTGACCGCCGCTGCCATGGCGAGGCCGATCCCGGTGTTGCCGCTGGTCGGCTCGACAATCGTCCCGCCCGGTTTCAGGCTGCCGTCGGCTTCCGCCGCTTCGATCATGGCGAGACCGATCCGGTCCTTGATCGAGCCGCCGGGATTGGCCCGCTCGGACTTGATCCAGACTTCGTGGTCTGGGAACAGCCGGGCCATGCGAATGTGCGGGGTGTTGCCAATCGTGGCGAGGATGCTGTCAGCCTTCATGGAACAGGTTCCTTCTGTCGATATTGCGGGGCAAATGTCTTCGCCCGTTTGAGTTCGGGGAAGATCACCGCCCAGATGCCAGTGACCAGAATAGCCCCCACGCCGCCCAGCGCAACTGCCCAGACTGGGCCGAGCAAGGCAGCGGCGAGACCGGATTGCATCTCGCCCAGCTCATTAGAGGCTGAAATGGCGAGGCCTGAAATCGAGGAAACTCGCCCGCGCATTTCATCGGGGGTGTTGAGCTGCACGAGAGTGTTGCGGACGAACACCGAGACCGAATCAGCCCCGCCGAGCAGCGCCAACATGCCAAGCGAGAGCGGGAAGCTGGTCGACAGCCCAAAGACTGTGGTGGCCGCGCCAAATATGACGACCGCCCAGAGCATCTTGACCCCAACGTTGTTGGTGATCGGGCGGATCCCCAGCCAGATCGCGACCAGCATTGCGCCGGCCGCCGGGGCCGCGCGGAGCAGGCCGAGGCCTTCTGATCCGACGTTGAGCACATCATAGGCGAACGCTGGCAGCATTGCGGTTGCGCCGCCCAGCAGTACCGCAAACAGATCGAGCGAGACGCAGCCCAGCAAGAAGCGTTCCCGCCAGACGAATTTGGCGCCATCGGCCATCAGTTTCAGCGGCGGCTCTTTTGCGGCGGCGGGCGGGGCACGGTGGCGGATCGCCAGCAGTGCCGCAACCGCCAGCACCAACATCGCCGAGGCATACCAATAAGGCAGCGAGGGGTGTGCAGCGAGGAGGAACCCGCCCGCAGCCGGGCCGATCACTGCGGCTGATTGCCATGCGATAGAACTGGTCGCGATCGCTTTGGGCAGCAGTTCAGGCGGGACCACGTTGGGGGTGATCGCGCTGATCGCCGGGCCGATGAACACACGTGCCGCGCCGTAACAGGCGGCGAGGCTGAACAGCAGCGGCAAGGACACGAAGTTCCAGGTGTTCGCGGCGGCTAGCGCCAGCCCGATCAGCAGATCAACGGCGGTCGCAATCGCACCGAGATGGCGGCGGTCCATCCGGTCGGCCAATACGCCCGCAACCGGGGTCAGCAGCATGAACGGAATGAACTGGACCAGTCCCAGCATGCCGAGCAGGAACGCAGCCTCTTTGGGACCCATGCCATAATCAGTCCGGGCGATCTGATAGACCTGCGCGCCGATCACCACGACCATGGCCGTGGTCGCCGCGGTCGAGATAAACCGTGCCAGCCAGATCAGGCGATAGTCGCGGACTTGAAGGGGATGGGTCGGCGTGCTCACGCCCCAGCCATGGCAGCGCCCCCGGCGCTTGCCAAGCGGTCAGATGCTTGGTGGCCTTAAACCGCCGGTTTAGCGGCTACGGCGCAGGCGCGGGTTGGGTTGGATCGTGTCGATCATCCGCATGAAGTCTTCGACCCGGATGATCCGCTCAAACTGAAAGCCTGAGCGGCCTTCGGCGGTCCAGATCAGGTGAGCTTCGATCCGGCCCACTTCGGGTAAACGGATTGTCACCCGTTCGCCGCGCTGCATTTCGAGGTCCCCCGAGACCATGAAGCCGTGGGCTGAGAGGTTGATGACATGCATATGCACATCGCCCAGGCGCCGGTGTTCACCGATCACCTTGTGGTCGACCGGATGCCGCGCCGCGCGGCGCAGATCGGTGACCGTCAATTGTGCTCCTGCGCCCATGCTTGTCGCACGCCTCCTAGAATGGCTTTCAATGCCAGCCGTTATCCGGGAGAAAGGCAAAGATTGGGTAAACCTGGCAGATTATTGCCGGGAACCAGATCATCAAGCCGGGCGCAGTATGCCGTGCTTCTTCTTGCCTGAAGAAATGCGCAGTTCATTTTTTGCTGAAATATGAAGTGCTTCGTCACTGATCGACACGCCGTCAAGCCGGGCACCGCCCCCGGCAATCAGTCGCTTGGCTTCGCCCTTGCTGGCTGCAAAACCGATCCCGACCAGGGCATCGACGATCCCGATTCCCTCCGCCGGGATCACAAATACCGGCAAATCGGCGCCGAGTCCGCCGCCCGCAAAGGTCGCCGAGGCGGTGGATTCGGCGGCTTTTGCAGCGTCGTCACCGCGGCACAGCCGGGTCACTTCGTTAGCCAGCACAATTTTGGCGGCGTTGATCTCGCTGCCTTCGAGCATTTCGAGCCGCGCGATTTCATCCAGCGGCAGATCGGTGAACAGCCGCAGGAACTTGCCGACATCGCGGTCATCGCTATTGCGCCAGTACTGCCAGAAATCATAGGCCGGTAAGGCATCCTCGTTGAGCCAGACTGCGCCGGCTGCCGTCTTGCCCATCTTGGCGCCGTCAGCGGTAGTCAGCAGCGGAGTGGTGACCCCAAACAGCTCCTTACTTTCCATCCGCCGGGTCAACTCGATCCCGTTTATGATATTGCCCCACTGGTCCGAACCGCCCATTTGCAGGCGGCAGCCATGGCGCAGGGCCAGCTCCCGGAAATCATAGGCCTGCAGGATCATGTAGTTGAATTCGAGGAAAGTCAGCGGCTGTTCCCGGTCGAGCCGCAGCTTGACCGAATCAAAGCTGAGCATCCGGTTGATGGTGAAATGCGGACCGACTTCGCGCAACAGCTCGACATAGCCCAGCGCGCTCAGCCAATCGTCATTGTTGACCATCACCGCGTCGGTCGGGCCATCACCAAAGGTCAGCAGCCGCTCAAACACGGTGCGGATCGAGGCGATATTGGCGTCGATCTTTTCCGATGTGAGCAGCTGGCGGCTTTCATCCTTGCCCGAGGGATCGCCGATCTTGGTGGTCCCGCCGCCCATCACCACGATCGGCTTGTGCCCGGACTGTTGCAACCGGCGCAGCAGCATGATCTGGACCAGACTGCCGACATGGAGCGATGGCGCGGTGGCATCGAAACCGATATAGCCGGGCACAATCTGCTTCGCGGCGAGAGCATCAAGGCCCTCGGCATCGGTCATCTGGTGGACATAGCCACGCTCATCGAGCAGGCGGAGCAGGGTTGAGTTGTAAGTCATGGCAGCCTTCTGGAACTGGGGCGCGCCTAGCATGGAGTTGCGCGGTTTGGAAAGCTATTGGCTGACTTGCCATCCAGACACTGAACAATCGGCATTGACCGAGATCCGAATCTCGCCCGGCCGAAAGGGAAGGAACTGGCTGTCCTTCGAGTTTCGCGCGCTCGGAGCAATGGACCAGATTGAGTGGCCATACACTGCCGCTGGCGCAAATGGCCCTTGGAGCCGAGCGGATAAGATATGGCAGCATTCCTGTTTTGAGGTGTTCGCCTCGATCCCCGGCGAAACGGGTTATCTTGAGATCAATCTTGCTACCAATGGCCTTTGGGCGGCCTATGCATTTGATGGCTATCGGTCAGGCATGCAGAATGAAGGAATGGTAATCCTCACCCAGGCTGATTGGCGCATTGACGAGTGCCGGGTGCAGATGACCACAGTTGTAGAATTGCCAGAGCGTTTTCGTGGACGCCCGCTCAACCTTGCCGCATCTGCGGTGATTGAAACCAAGGACGGCACCAAAAGCTATTGGGCCCTCGCCCATCCGCCGGGGCAGCCAGATTTCCACCACCCCACTTGCTTTGCGGCGACGCTTCCGGCACCTGAATTGCCATGAAATTCGGTATCGACCGCCTGTTGGCGGACAGCTCGCTTCTGCTTCAGCTCAAGGGCCGCCGGGTTGCGCTGGTCGCGCATCCGGCGAGTGTGACCGAGGACCTGACCCATTCGCTCGACGCGCTGATCGCAGCCGGTGTCAATGTCACTTCGGCCTTCGGGCCGCAGCACGGGCTGAAGGGCGACAAGCAGGACAACATGGTCGAAACCGAGGACGAGGTTGATCCGGCCTACGGGATCCCCGTGTTCAGCCTATATGGCGAAGTGCGCCGCCCCAGCGGGCAGATGATGAGCACTGCGGACGTGTTCCTGTTCGATCTGCAAGACCTCGGCTGCCGGATCTACACCTTCGTCACCACGCTGCTGTACTTGCTGGAGGCCGCATCGGGCAGTGCCAAGGAAGTGTGGGTGCTCGACCGGCCCAATCCAGCCGGGCGTCCGGTTGAGGGCACGCTGCTGGTTCCAGGTCAGGAGAGTTTCGTTGGCGCTGGGCCAATGCCGATGCGGCACGGACTGACCTTGGGCGAAATGGGCGCGTGGTTCATTGCCGAGAACGATCTCGATGTTCAGTACCGGGTGATCACGATGGACGGCTGGGAGCCGGAAGGCCTCGGTTTTGGCTGGCCCGAAAGCCGCGTCTGGATCAATCCCAGTCCCAATGCGGCGAATGTCAACATGGCCCGAGCCTATGCCGGAACCGTGATGCTCGAAGGCGCAACGCTCAGCGAGGGGCGGGGGACAACCCGGCCATTGGAAGTGCTGTTCGGCGCGCCCGATCTGGATGCCAAGGCGGTACTGGCCGAAATGAAGCGCCTCGCGCCCGAGTGGCTGGCCGGCTGCGCATTGCGCGAGTGCTGGTTCACCCCGACGTTCCACAAGCATGCCGGGCAACTGTGCAATGGCCTGATGGTCCATGCCGAAGGCCGGTACTATGATCATGCCGCGTTCCAGCCCTGGCGGTTGCAGGCGCTGGCGTTCAAGGCGATCCGGCGGCTCTATCCAGACTACGATCTGTGGCGCGATTTCCCCTATGAATATGAATTCGATCGGCTCGCGATTGATGTGATCAACGGCGGCCCGGCATTGCGCGAATGGGTTGATAATCCGGCTTCAAGCCCAGCCGATCTTGAAGCTCTGGCCAGCGCCGATGAAGCCACCTGGCGCGAAGCATCCCGGCCGTTCCTGCTTTACTGACATGGCAATCGACCAGCCTGATCCCTTGATGAGCGAGGCTGAGGCCGACGCCCGGATGGCGGCCCGGCGCGATGATATTCTGGCAACGCTGGCCAAAGCCGACCATCGGATGCTGGCGCGCGATTTCCGCGCCTCGGCAGCGTTCTATGGCGCGGTTGGCCGCTTGGCGGGCAACGGCGTGGCGATCGACCAGGCCGAACTGCTGCGCGCCCGCGATGCGGCGGTTTGGCTCGACAACCAGTTTGGCGTGCACCTGCGTGAAGGGCTTGAGCAGGCTGGACTGGGTCAAGGACAGCGGCATCCGCGATTTCAAAAAGCCCTTGAGATCATGCAGGGCCGCCGCCCGCGCGATCCGGTGTTCACGCCCTATCCGCAGCTGCCAAATACCTATTTCCACCCCGATCTGCCGCTGGTGAACTTTGTTGATCCGGCGGCCTATCCTTGGCGCGCCGAGGTGGAAGCAGTGACCCCAGCGATCGTGGCCGAGGCGCAGGCGTTGCTGGCAGCCGACGGCACCTTCAAACCGTACATGCAACAGACCACCGACCGGCCGCAGGGTGATGTTCATGGGCTGCTGGAAAACCCGGACTGGTCGACTCACTATCTCACCGACATGGGCCAGCCGATCCCCGACCGGGTCGACCGCTGCCCAGTCAGTTTTCAAACACTGAACGATAACGCCCCGCTGTGCCGGATCGGATCGCGCGCGCCATCGATCATGTTTTCGCTGCTGCGCCCGCATTCCAGAATTCCCGCTCATACCGGGATGGTCAACTGCCGATTTGTCTGCCACCTTCCGCTGATCGTCCCACCGGGCTGCGGCTTTCGGGTCGGTGCAGAGACCCGCGAATGGCGCGTGGGGGAACTGCTGGTGTTCGACGATTCGGTTGAGCACGAGGCCTGGAATGACAGCGATCATGACCGGTTGGTGCTGATCTTCGACATCTGGCGGCCCGAGCTAAGTCTGGAAGAGCGGCACCAGATCGAGACGTTGTTTGCGGTCGTGGATTCGTACTGAAACATACACAAGGGAGCGAGCATGAGCAGCAAAGTGGGCAGCATCGGCAAACTGGACAAGCCGACCAGGGTGATGCTGTGGACCTTGCTGGTCGTCTACATTTTCAACTTCCTTGACCGCCAGATCGTCAACATTCTGGCCGAGCCGATTGCCCGCGATCTGGACCTGTCCGACACGCAGTTGGGCTTGATGACCGGCCTTGCCTTTGCGGTGTTTTATACTTTCCTTGGCCTGCCGCTCGCACGCTATGCGGACAAGCCGACCACCAATCGCGGCAAGCTGATTTCGTTGGCGCTGGCGACATGGTCACTGATGACGGTGCTGTGCGGGCTGGCGCAGAATTTCGCGCAATTGCTGCTCGCTCGGATCGGGGTGGGCGTGGGTGAGGCTGGCTGCACCCCGGCGGCGCATTCGTTGATCGCTGACAGGGTCACACCCGAAAAGCGCCCCGGCGCGATGGCGTTCTATGCGCTTGGCATTCCGATTGGTTCGCTGCTCGGCATGGTAATCGGCGGGCAGCTGGCTGACACACTGGGCTGGCGCTTGGCCTTCATGGTCACCGGACTGCCGGGTGTGCTGATGGCGGTTGTTGTGTGGTTCCTGATCCGTGATGAGGACCGGCCAGTGCGGTCGGTCACCGAAGTGCTGGCCGGGCAGTCGATGCTTTCGGCGATGGGGAGATCGATCAAGCAGATTCTGGTTTCGGTCAAAGAACTGATGAAGCTCAAGGCCTATGTGCTGATGCTGCTGGCGGCATCGGCTTGTTCGTTCCTGTCCTATGGCAAGGCGACCTGGACCACGGTTTTCTTCCAGCGCAGCCATCAACTCACACCGGGTGAGGTTGGTTTCTGGTTCGGGCTGTTCGGCGGAGCTGCGGGTATTGCCGGGACCTTGCTCGGTGGCTGGTTGGCCAATCGATTTGGGAGTATCGACCGGCGCCATGTGGTTACCGCCCCCGCGATTGGAATGGCGCTGGCGGTGCCGCTTGCGCTCTTTGCCTTCATGCAGAGCGATTGGCGGATCGCCTTAGCTTTGTTGATGCTGCCGGCCGTATTCAATTCACTGTATTATGGTCCGGTCTACTCATCGGTGCAGGGACTGGTCCCGCTCCATCAGCGCGCCATGGCCAGCGCATTGCTGCTGTTCGGGCAGAACCTGATCGGGCTGGGCCTTGGCCCGCTGTTCTTTGGAATGCTGTCGGACTGGTTGAAGCCGGAATTCGGATCGGATTCGGTCCGCTATGTCCTATATGGCGCGACTTTCCTCGGTCTGATTCCGGCGGCGCTGTTCTGGTACCTGCGCCCGCACCTTCATGCCGAACTCGACAAGCACGTTTAGGCGAGCAGCGTTGCATCGCCGATCAGATAGCTGGTCATGACTTCAAGATGACGCAGTTCGCGCCGCAATCAAGCAAAGCAATTCTTGGGTCGTCTCAATGCTTCTTGCGGGTCAGTTCGCGCATCGCATCGTCGAGTCCGCCCAGCGTCAATGGGAACATTGATCCGCCGACCAGTTCCTTGATCATCTTGGTCGACTGGGAATAGGACCATTGCTTCTCAGGCACCGGATTGATCCACACCGTCGCCGGGTAAACGTGAGCAACCCGCCTTAGCCACTCGGTCCCGGCTTCCTCGTTGAAGTGTTCGACCGAGCCGCCCGGATGGGTGATCTCGTAGGGGCTCATCGCCGCATCGCCGACGAACACCACCTTGTAGTCATGCCCGTACTTGTGGAGGATATCCCAGGTGTTGGTCCGGTCAGACCAGCGCCGCTTGTTGTCCTTCCATACGCCTTCGTAGAGGCAGTTGTGGAAGTAGAAGAACTCCAGGTTCTTGAACTCAGTAGTGGCGGCGCTGAACAGTTCCTCAACCAGCTTGATGAACGGGTCCATTGATCCGCCGACGTCGAGAAACAGCAGCAATTTGACCGCGTTCTTGCGCTCGGCGCGCATCCGGATGTCGAGCCAGCCTTGCTTGGCGGTGCCTTCGATCGTGCCTTCCAGATCAAGCTCGTCCGGATTGCCTTCGCGGGCAAACCGGCGCAGCCGGCGCAGCGCGATCTTGATGTTGCGGGTGCCCAGTTCGCGGGTGTTGTCGAGATTGGCAAATTCGCGCTTTTCCCAGACTTTCAGCGCACGCTTGTGCTTACTCTCGCCGCCGATCCGGACGCCTTCAGGGTTGTAGCCGCCGTTGCCAAACGGGCTGGTTCCGCCGGTGCCGACCCATTTGTTGCCGCCCTCGTGGCGTTTTTGCTGTTCCTCGATCCGCTTTTTCAGCGTCTCCATGATCTCGTCCCACGATCCGAGCTTTTCGATCGCGGCCATTTCTTCTGGCGTCAGGAACTTCTCGGCGATAGCTCTCAGCCAGTCTTCCGGGATATCAACGGTGTCCTGACCGTAATTGGTCAGCAGGCCCTTGAAGACCTTGTTGAACACTTGATCGAACCGGTCGAGCAGGCCTTCGTCCTTCACGAAGATCGCGCGGCTGAGGTAATAGAACGCCTCAGGCGTCTGATCGATCACCTCTTTGTCCAGCGCTTCCAGCAGCACCAGGTGCTCCTTGAAAGACGCCTTGATCCCGGCGGCGCGCAGCTCGTCGATGAAGTTGAAGAACACCTGCCCAGCCTGCGATCAGTTCTGGCGCCGTGCCATGAAGGCCAGCTTTTCGAACAGCATCACATCCTGCTCGTTCTTGAGCAGCGCACCATGCAGCGGCGGGATCGCCTTGGTTGGGTCCTTTTGCTGCAGCACGTCGAGCGGCATGTCTTCGTTGAGCAGCAGCTTGAGCCAGTCGAGCAGTTCGCTGGTGCTGGGCTTTTTCTTCAGGCCCGGCACGTCGCGGACTTCGTAAAAGATGTCCATCGCCTTGCTGACCAGGATCTTCTGGATGCCGGGGAAGTGGACGTCGATGATCGCCTGCATGGTGTCGCGATCAGGGAACTTGATGTAGTGGAAAAAGCAGCGGCGCAGGAACGCGTCGGGGAGTTCTTTTTCGTTGTTGCTGGTGATCACCACGATCGGGCGTTCGACCGCCGCGATCCGCTCTTTGGTTTCGTAGACGTCGAAGCTCATCCGGTCGAGCTCTTGCAGCAGGTCGTTCGGAAACTCGATATCGGCCTTGTCGATCTCGTCGATCAGCAGGACCGGCAGTTGGGGCGCAGTGAAGGCTTCCCACAGCTTGCCCTTCTTGATGTAGTTTGAGATGTCGTGAACCCGCTCGTCACCCAGCTGGCCATCGCGCAGGCGGGCGACTGCATCGTATTCGTAAAGGCCTTGCTGGGCCTTTGTGGTCGATTTGATATTCCATTCGATCAGCGGCGCGCCGACAGCCGTGGCGATTTCGTGGGCCAGCACGGTCTTGCCGGTGCCGGGCTCGCCCTTGACCAGCAAGGGCCGGCGCAACAGCACCGCGGCGTTGACGGCAACCTTCAGATCGTCGGTTGCAACATAGTTGCTGGTGCCTTCGAAGCGCATGGAAACTCCCTGTCCGTTTAATCGTTCGGTTAAGCGCGATAAGGGAGCCACGCTCGCCTGACAAGCGCGAAAGCAAAACGGCCGATTCTCAACAATTGTGATGAAACGAATGGCGGACGCCGTGCACGTTGGGCACGGCGTCCGCTGTTCCCCGTGCCTCATCGGAACAGCTTTTGCTGCTTCGTTGCGCGACCCAAAGGGCTCGGTTAAAAATCACGCTAGACCGAAGCTAGTAAGAAGAATACAAAGTTCTTTGGGATTGGGATAAGTCCAACATGGCAACCGTCGCAGAAGAAGTGCTGTTCGACTTGCTTTCGCCGAGCGCGCGGCAATGGCTGGCAACCCAAGGCCAGCGGCGGTCTTATGAAGACGGCGGCATCATCCACAGCCGCGGCGATCCCGAACTGGGCTTGGGCATCGTTGTTTCGGGTCAGGTTCGGCTTTATCGGTCGCGCTCAAACGGCGCTCATAACTTCGTCAGCATGATCAAAGCTGGCGCGCACTATGGCGATATAGTGTCGTTCTATGGCACGGCGCGGACCCACGATGCCATGGCGATTGGTCCAACTGTGGTTGATCATTACAACCTTGCTTCGTTTGCCACGATTATGGAAAACAACGAGGTTTTAGCAGCATTGTATAAGATCAACGCAATTCGGCTAGGCCGGGCAATAGCGATGAGCGATGACTTGCGACTCCTTTCGCGCGAGGCTCACCTTGCCAAAGTGCTGCTCAATCAATGGCGGCAGCGCGGATCCGGAGACTGGATCGCCGTAGTTCAAGAGGATCTGGCCGGGATGATCGGGGTGACTACCATGACCCTGTCCAAAAGCCTGGCCCGCATGCGCGATGAAGGCCTGATCGAAACCGGTTATCGCAAGATACGGGTGCTTGACACAGATGCCTTGAAGGCGTGGCTGAAGAGCCGCATTGCGGCGTGAACCTCAACGCCCCCGCGCCGGCGAAGTGGGGGCACCGGCGCTGAGGGCGCGAACCTTACTCGCCAGGCGAAGGTTCAGGTGACGAGGTTCGAAGCAGCCGCTTCACCAGGCGGCTAAGCGCAGCCGATCGCCACAACAGGACAGTTGCGCCAATCAGCAGCAGCCAGGGCAGAGCAACACCCAACAGCAGGGCCATGAACGCCATTAGGCTTTGCACACTGGAAAGGCTCGCCCCCGCTGCCTTGGCAAAGGTGCCCTTGCCGCTGAGAATGCTCTCGCTGGCATAGTTGAACACCACCGGAGTGCTGGCAATCGAGGCCTCTTTGACCTTGCGGTCCTGCGCCTGGCCGCGCTGTTGTTCGCGCAGCATGGCAACCTGCTGGCGCAGTTCGACCCGCTCGGCGCTGGTCAGGCCTTTGGCAGCAAAGCGCGATTCGATCCGGGCGATCTCGGCGTCGTTGGCTGCGCTGTCCGATTGGCTCAGCTTGATCGCGTCTCCAGCGTTTTCGCCGGTGACGTGGGCGTTATCGAGCTTGCCCTCGGCCCGTTCGACCGCCGCAATTCCTTCATTGGCAAAACGGTGCGCTAGATCGGGGGCGAGCAGCAGATCGAGCCGGGCGCTGATCTGATCCTCGCCGGGCTGGTCATAGGCGATCCCGGTCACCCGGCAGCGCGATGGACCCAAGTTCTGGCAAGCGGCGGCGTGTTGCTGCTGGACCTGCGAGATCGCTTTGCCTGGCAGCGTGAAGGCATAGTCATAGCGAAACGCCACCCCTGGGGCGACCACGCCCGAAATGGCGGGGCCAGCGCTTTCAGCGGTGGCGCTTTGATTTGCAGCGGCTTCTTTGGATTTCTTCTCTCCGCAGGCGCTGAGCATCAGGGCGGCGGACAGGGCAATCAGGGGCATTGGAAACGAACGCATGGCACTCTCCCAAATAATCTACCGAATCGGTAGAGATATAGGTCTACCAATTCAGTAGAGTTTGACAAGCGTGTCGTTCAAGTGGCCGGAACCTGCGCAAACCAGTCGGTTTCAGCGATCAGAAGTGGTGAAACGCAGCGTTGTGCTTTGACCTGAAGCCAGCGCGACCACGAACATCGGCGTCCCATCGCGCTTGATCCATTTGGCGTCGGCTTCGGTGATATTCCAGGTGCCATAGAGCGGCACTTTCAGCTCAAATGTGATCGCCTGCGGGCTGGCATTGGAAATCTCAACCTCAACCCAATGGCGGTTGCCTTCGCGGCGCATGGTGCGGCGGATAACGGTAACATCGGGCGAGATACCGGCACCGAGTTCAATCTTCTCATCCTCCGCCGTATCGCGCAGGATCGGTTCGGCAATCCGCATTGGCAGGCCGAACTGCTCCTGCTGGATCACAAAAGCCCCGGATGGTAGTGGAAGGCCGAGGTTGCTCTGCTTGTCGTTCTTTGTGCGCAGCAGGATCAGCACGCCCGGACGCTCTTCGCCCGAACCGTAGTTGGCGGCCGAAATGGTGGCGGTGTGGATCCGCTCAAACGGGACACCGCGCTGTTCGACCAGCCGGGTTTGCTTCATCTGCATCGCCGCCACCGTGGTGCGCTGGGGCACCCGGTAGAGCTTGAGGTCGCCGAGTTGCTCCGGCGGTGGCGGGGGTGGAGGGGGAGCCGCCATCATCACCGGGGCGGGTGGAGGTGCCATTGCGTAGCCATTGCGGCGCTGCGCCGTGACCATGATCTCGGCGGACTCTTCAAATCCGTCGTCCACAACCCTCAGATATGGGCTAACCAATTGATAGGGCCGCTCAGGCTTGCGCGGCACCTGATGGGTGCGCTGCTGCGGCCAGCACCGTGCGATCACCTGCGGTTGGTTGCTGAAGAACTTCCGGACATAGGACCGGTTGAGCCCGCCCGCGACAATCTGGGTCTGGGCGTTACTGAGCGAAACGCTGTTACCATTGGCCAGCGTGATCCATCCGCCGATATCCATCGTCTTGCCATCGGGATTGATCTGCGCGGTATAGTTGGCGCTCCAGTCGAACCCCTCGGCGATGTAGGTGAGCGTGACCGTCGCGGTGATTGCCCGCGGGCTGTTGGTCAGGACTGACAGGGTCGGACGGGCCGACAGCCCCTGGGCGCCGCTGGAATAACGGAACGTTTCGGGCAGGCCAGAGCAGCGCAGGTCTTCGATCCCGGCGGCGGTCTTGAACACAACGCCCTGATCGCTGGCGGAGAGGATTTCGGCCGTGACCAGCACCGGCTTTCCGGTGCGCGGATCAGTCCGTTTTAGGGTCACCACTTTGCCCCGCGCCGCCCGGATCAGCGATGAGGGGTTGAGCAACGCCGCATCGCGGTTCTTTTCCAGCACGCCGCCAGGCAGCCCCGATACGATCGCGCTTTCCGGCAGTATGCCATCGACCACGCCTTCAAACCTGAGCTGGCTACGTCCGGCCGGGATCCGCACGGTGCGGGTTTCCATCACCACCGCAAAACCGCCCAAGGAGTCGAGCCGGATCGAGCCGCCATTGCGATAGGGCGCCCGGTAGATCGTCACCGAAACATCGCTGGGCGCCGACGCTGCCACGTCTTGCCTTTGCTGCGCCTGCGCGGGCAGGGGCGATGTTGCCACGAGAGAGCAAACCGCCAACCAGCCAAACCCGCTCATGCTGAGCTTGTCGAAGCATCGTCCTGCCCTTGCGGCCAGGCGTTTGGCCCCAGGCAAAGGACGGTCCTTCGACAAGCTCAGGACAGGCGGGTTTGGGTGCACAGTGGGTAGTCCCGCCTAGTACCGGGTGTCGAAAGTGGCGGTCAGGTCGGTCTTGCCATTGGCCGGCACGGTGACGCTCCACACCACAGAATCAGCATCGCGGCGTTCGCTTTTCTGGCTTTCGGTGCTGATCCGGACGTCGCCCCACAGGCCGCCCTGGATCACCCGCACTGTCACCGGCTTGGGCAGGGCATTGGTCAGGGTGTAGCGCATCGCGGTCTTCCAGCGCCGGTCATTGATCCGGGTTCGCGCCTCAACCACCGGCTGCACTTTTACGTCAAAGGCCTGTCCGGTGCTGATCGAAAGTTTTGATCCCATTGGGGTGTGGCCAATCGCGTTTTCGCCGATGAACTGCGCTTGCCCGCGGGTATCCTTGATATAGAACCGCACGATCCCGGCGGGGAGCTGATCGCCCAGACCGCCTTTGGCCGAATTGCTGAACTGATAGACTGTGGCGGCGCTGATTGGGCTTTCCGAGGTCTGCATCCAGCCGAACCGAATTTCGTAACCATGCTGGGCCGGGGCGCCGTGCACGTCGAGGAAGCTGACCTGCTTGGTTTGCAGGTTGGCGATCGTGGTGCGCTCACCCAACGGATAGAGGTAATAGTCACCCAGCCGTTCGCGGGTGCCGCTTTCGGTCCCAGCTTCAACTATGCCTTCGCCATCGCCGGGGTTATAGGGGCGGCGATAATTCCCGCCGTCTTGCCCCAGCATCCGGGGGTTTCCGGCCACCAGCACGGTCTTGGCATTTTCGTAGGTGGTGCCGGAATTGTTGGTCAGCGTAACCCAACCCTGAACGTCGATCGTTCCGGTCTTGTCGTCATACAGCGCAACATAGTCCGCCCGCCAGCCAAGCCCGGGGGTCAGATAACGCAGCGAGGCTTCGCGGGTGCCAGGATTGCCCTGCAAGGTGATCGACAGCGTCGGATCGGCGCGCATGTTGGGCGGCACCTTGTCAAAAATGACGCGCACCGGCAGGCCATCGTCGCGCAGCACTTCGATCCGGTTGCCGATCTGCAGCACCACACCGCCATTGGCCGCAAGGACCAGCGCCTGTTCGCGCGTTTCCGCGCCGGTTGCGGGATTGGTGCGGACCAGCGTGATCGTCTGCCCGACAGCATTCTCCATGATCTTGGCGGGGGAGAGCAGATCGTAGTCAAAATTCTGCTCGATAATCCGCATATCGGTCGCCGCCAGACTGGCGGTTTCGGGCCGGATTTGCGCTGAGACGTTCTTGAATTCAACCCGCTGAACCTTACCATCGAAGGTAATCTGCCGGGTATCCTGCACCAGCGCCTGGTTATCGGCATAGATCGTTATGTCGACCCCGGTATCGGCGGCTGCGGCCGTGGCAAGTGCGAGCAACGAAACGGCGGCGATCATTGGCAGGCGTCGCATATCAGGGTCTCCTCTTAACGCAATGTGATAAAGTTACATCACGCACTGTCAATCTCTTTCGCTGGGCAGGGCAGAGCTGAACGCTGGATTGCCGGAACACTCGCGATCACCAGCGGGATTACCTGCGCCACGATTGTCGCTCCGCAGCACACCAGCAGCACAACTGACCCTTGCAATTGCGCCGGCTTCGCGCGAACAAGCGAGCGGGTATGCGCGTACCTAGTTGTTTGAAAGGGTTGTCCCGATGAAATCTCTTCTCCGCACCGGCGCGGGTTTGCTTGCCGCGGCTTCGGTTGTTGCCGCTCCGATACAGGCTGCGGCCCAGAGCGCCGCCTATGATACCGTCCTTTACGATCTGCTGCTCGATTGCACCGCGCTGCAGGTGCTGTTTGCCCAGGCTTCGGATAGCGAAGCCGACAAGAAGAGCGCTTCGAACAAGGCGGTTGGTTACCTTTCGGCCGCGAACACGCTGTCGGGTAGTGACATCAAGGACCTTGGTCCGGTCATGCAACCGCGCCGCGCCAAAATTTTGGCCTCGCTCGACAAAAAGGATGGTTCGGCCGAACGCCTCGTGAAGTCCTGTGCAGCGATCTATCTGGTTGGCACCAACGCCAATGCGATGACCAAGTAAGCTAGCGGCTTTTTTCCAGAAGGGCGCCGATGCAGATCGGCGCCTTTTTTGTGTGATCAGGCGTCGATCAGATCGCGGTCGACATCGCCCGCGCGGTTCTGGATGAACATGAAGCGCTGGGCCGGGTCCTTGCCCATCAGCCGGTCCACCAAGTCCTTCACCGCCGCGCGGCCTTCGTATTCGGGGGGCAGGGTGATACGCAGCAGGCCGCGTGACCTGGGGTCCATGGTGGTTTCGCGCAACTGCCCCGGGTTCATCTCGCCCAGGCCCTTGAAGCGCCCCACTTCAACTTTCTTGCCCTTGAAGCGGGTCCCTTCCAGTTCGGCCCGGTGCGCGTCGTCGCGGGCATAGGCGCTCTCTTTGCCGGCAGTCAGCCGATAGAGCGGCGGCTGGGCCAGATAGAGGTGCCCGCGGCGGACCACGTCGGGCATTTCCTGAAAAAAGAAGGTCATCAGCAAGGTGGCGATGTGTGCGCCGTCGACATCGGCGTCGGTCATGATGATGATCCGATCATAGCGCAGATTGTCGGTGTTGCAGTCCTTGCGCATCCCGCAGCCGAGCGCGAGGGCAAGGTCGGCGATTTCGTTGTTGGCGCGGATCTTGTCGGCCGAGGCACTCGCGACGTTGAGGATTTTACCGCGGATCGGCAGGATTGCCTGGGTCTTGCGATCACGCGCCTGTTTGGCTGATCCGCCGGCCGAATCCCCTTCGACGATGAACAGTTCGGTTTCGGCGTCGCCCTCGCCGGTGCAATCGGTCAGTTTGCCGGGCAGTCGCAGCTTGCGAGAGTTCGTCGCGGTCTTGCGCTTGACTTCGCGCTCGGCCTTGCGCCGCAGCCGCTCGTCCATCCGCTCCATCACCGCGCTCAGCAGCGCCTTTCCGCGCTCCATATTGTCGGTCAGGAAATGGTCAAAGTGATCGCGCACCGCGTTTTCGACCATCCGCGCCGCTTCCGGGCTGGTCAGCCGGTCCTTGGTCTGGCTCTGGAATTGCGGATCGCGGACGAACACCGAAAGCATCACTTCGCTGCCGGTGATGATGTCCTCCGGCGCGATGTCCTTGGCCTTCTTTTGCCCGATCAGTTCGGCAAAGGCGCGGATGCCCTTGCTGAGTGCGGCGCGTAGGCCCGCTTCGTGGGTGCCGCCATCGGGCGTCGGGATGGTGTTGCAATAGTAGCTGTAGGATCCTTCAGACCACAGCGGCCAGGCCACCGCCCATTCGACCCGGCCCTGTTCTTCGCCGGGAAAGTCCTGTGTGCCCGAAAAGAACTGGGTGGTGACGCATTCGCGCGCACCAATCTGTTCGCGCAAGTGATCGGACAGTCCGCCGGGGAACTGGAAAACGGCTTCGGCCGGAACATCCTCGCTGACGAGCGTGTCAGCGCATTTCCAGCGGATTTCGACCCCGGCAAAAAGATAGGCCTTGGACCGGACCAGCTTGAACAACCGCGCGGGCTTGAACTTCGCCTCGTCACCGAAAATCTCGGTATCGGGCACGAACGTCACCGATGTGCCGCGCCGGTTGGGGGTGGGGCCGAGGTGCTGCAGCGGCCCGAGCGGAACCCCGCGCGAAAATTCCTGCGCGTAGAGCTCTTTGCCCCGCGCGACTTCAATCCGGGTCAGGCTGGACAGCGCGTTGACCACGGAAACACCGACCCCGTGCAAGCCGCCCGAGGTGGCATAGGCTTTCCCGGAAAACTTGCCGCCCGAATGGAGCGTGGTCAGGATCACTTCGAGCGCCGACTTGCCAGGATACTTAGGGTGTTCATCGACCGGAATGCCGCGGCCGTTATCTGTGATGGTCAGGCGGTTGCCTTCCTCCAGCAAGACTTCAATCCGGCTCGCGTGGCCCGCCACCGCTTCGTCCATCGCATTGTCGAGCACTTCGGCGGCGAGGTGGTGGAAGGCGCGTTCATCGGTGCCGCCGATGTACATGCCCGGACGGCGCCGAACCGGCTCCAGCCCTTCAAGCACTTCAATCGCGCTGCCATCATAGGAATCGCCCGTGCTGGCGGGCAGTTTGTCAAACAGATCATCGGCCATGGGCAGGGCTATAGGCGCTAGCGATTCCGCCGTGCAAGCGCTCCGCCCCGGTTTTCGTCAGTCCACGAACTTCTCGGGCGCAGCGCTGACCACGGTGATCCCTCCGGCGCGGGTTTCACGCACTTCCAGCGCACGTTCGACCAACCCATTCGCGCTGAACCGGAAGGGACCATCGAGCCCCAGAAAACCGCCGGTATCGACCAGCTTGGCATAGGGGAAGGGTGTTCCGGCGCGCCACTCGCGGGCAATCCGCACAGTCAGCAGCACCGAATCATAGCCCAGCGTGGCCATCCGGAAAGGCGGCGCGCCGAACCGGGTCTGATAGCTGGTGGTGAACTGGCGGAATCGGCCATCCGAAATCGCCGCAAACCAGGCCCCGCGCAGTGCCGGGGTTGAGCTGACCAAGGTTTCGCCGCTCCACAGATCGGTGCCCAAAATACGCGGGCTGGCTGCACCTGCCGCCTTGAGCCTGGGCGCGATCATTGCCGCGTAGCGCGGCGTATCGGCGATCAGAACTGCCTGATAGCCGCCCTTGGCCTTGAGCCGCGCCGCAGCGCTGAGCGCGGAACTATTGCCCCGGTCATAGCTGTCACTGGCGACCAATGAGCCGCCTGCTGCCTTGACGGCATTGGCATAAGCCGCGCTGACCCGGCTGCCATACTCGCCTTTGGGGGCGATCACGGCAAAGCGGGTGATCCCCTTGCTGGCGGCGAAGCCAACGACGCGTTGGATCGAATTTTCCAAACGGCTGCCCAGCACAAAAATATCGCGCGCGGCGACCGAACCATCGTTGCCATAGGTGACCAATGGGACCTTGGCGGCGCGAGCAATCGTCGCGACCGGACCAACGTCCTCACTTGCCAAGGGTCCGAGGATCAACTTGTTGCCATCCTTCATTGCCTGATTGGCAGCAACGGCGGCACCTTGCGCAGTGTCGTAGGTGGTGATCCGGATGTTTTTGGCATTGGTATCGAGCAGCGCCATCGTGGTGGCATTGGCAACCGATTGCCCCATGCCGGCATTTGGCCCGCTCAGCGGCACCAGCAGCGCGACCCGGTGGCGGGCTTGATCTTTGGGCAGGGCATCGCTGGGCAGCTGTTCGGGCGGCGGGATGTTTTCGGCACCCTTGGGGATCACTTTGCACCCGGCCAGCAGTGTTACTCCGGCCAGCAGAACAAGCGCGCGGCGGCTCATAGATGCTTCGATCATCGCTTGTCGCTCCCGTAGTGGCAGTCCATGGTAGTCCAATGGATCAACCGCTTGCTGCTGGCCTTTATATTGTTGCAACCCCGATTGGCAATCTGGGGGACCTGTCTCGCCGTGCCGTCACGGTACTAGGTGCTGTGGCTGCGGTAGCCTGTGAAGATACCCGCGTTACCGGCAAGCTGATGCACCATCTGGGTACAAAGACCAAGCTGATCCGGTGTGACGATCACGCCAGCGAAGCGACCCGCGACCACATACTGGCACTAGCGTCAGAGCAGCCGGTGGCGCTGGTTAGCGATGCCGGAACCCCGCTGATTTCCGATCCGGGCTATCAACTGGTCAAGGCGGCGCGAGAACGCGGCATTGCGGTAACTTCAATCCCCGGGCCCAGCGCCGCGATTGTCGCACTGACATTGGCGGGGCTGCCCAGCGACCGCTTTCTGTTCGCCGGGTTCCTGCCCAACAAAGCCAAGGCGCGGGCCGATACTCTGGTCGAACTGGCCGCGGTCAAGGCCACTCTGGTGTTCTATGAAACTGCACCGCGGCTGACCGCAGCACTGGCAGCGATTGCCGAGGTGCTGCCGGGCCGCGATGTCGCCGTTGCGCGCGAACTGACCAAGCTGTTTGAGGAATGCCGCAGTGGTACGCCGGCGGACTTGATCGCACATTACACGGCGCACCCGCCCAAAGGCGAGATTGTGTTGGTCATTGCACCGCCGGGCGCGGTGGTGACCAGCGCTGACGATGCCGAGGCGCTGTTGATCGAGGCACTGCGCACCCAAAAAGCCAGTCAAGCCGCCGCCGAAGTCGCCCGTGCCACCGGGCTAGACCGCAAGGCGCTCTATGCCCGAGCGTTGGAACTGAAGTGAGCAGCCGGGCCGAGCGTGAGGCCAAGGGACGCCGCGGCGAAGCACTGGCAGCGTGGTATCTGCGGCTGAAGGGCTGGCGCATAATGGCGCAGCGCGTGAAGACCCCGCGCGGCGAAATCGATCTGATCGCGCGGCGTGGCAAGACGGTCGCTTTCGTCGAGGTCAAATGGCGCGCCTCTGCAGCCGAGCTTGATTTTGCCATCGACGAATACCGCCTGCGCCGGGTCGCTGCAGCGGCTGAGGCGGTGGCGCACCGTTATGCCAAACCGGACGAAGTGCAGCGCATCGACGTGCTGCTCCTTGCGCCGGGACGCTTCCCGCGCCACATGGCGAATGCCCTGTTGCTGTAGTGGAGCTGAAAGCGTGAACCTTCGTGTAGCTGTCCAGATGGACCCGCTGGAAAGCATCAATATTGCCGGGGATTCCAGCTTTGCGCTGATCGAAGCGGCGCAGGCGCGTGGGCATTCGGTGTTCGAATACGGGGTCCAGTCGCTCGCCTATGAAAGCGGCCGGCTGACGGCCTGGGCTGCGCCGGTGACGGTGCAGCGGACCCAGGGCGACCACTTTGCGCGCGAGGATTTCCGCAGCATCGACTTGGTCAAGGATGTCGACGTGGTGCTGATGCGGCAGGACCCGCCGTTTGACCTCAGCTATATCACCGCGACCCATCTGCTTGAACGGCTGGAGGGTCAGACGCTGGTGGTCAACGATCCCGCCAGTGTCCGCAACGCCCCCGAAAAAGTCTTCGTGCTGGATTACGCGCGGTTCATGCCGCCAACCTTGATCGCGCGGCGGATTGAGGATGTCCGCGAATTCCATGCCCGCCATCCCGGCGATCTGGTGATGAAACCGCTGCACGGCAACGGCGGCAAAGCGGTGGTGCGGATTCCGGCCGATGGATCGAACCTGAGCGCGCTGATCGAATTGTTCGACAATGCCTGGGTCGAACCGCACATGTTTCAGCCGTTCCTCTCGGAAATCAGCGAGGGCGACAAGCGGATCGTGCTGATCGATGGTGGGATTGCCGGCGCGATCAACCGCCGACCCGGCCCGGGCGAATTCCGCTCAAACCTGGCCCAGGGCGGCTCGGCCGAGGCCACCACACTGACCGCGCGCGAAGAAGAGATCTGCGCCGCAATGGGCCCGGAACTGAAAGCACGCGGGCTGGTGTTCGTCGGGATCGACGTGATCGGCGGTAAGTGGCTGACCGAAATCAACGTGACTTCGCCAACCGGGATCATGGCGATCGACCGGTTTAACGGCACCAACACCCCGGCGAAGATCTGGGATGCGATTGAGTCTCGGCTCCACGCCGCAAAGCGATGAATGAATTCATCCTCCGCCTGATCGAGCAGGGCGGCTACCTCGGCATCTTCGCCCTGATGGTTATCGAGAACGTGTTCCCCCCGATCCCCAGTGAGGTGATCATGGGGCTGGGCGGTGTTGCCGTGGCGCGCGGAACGATGAGTTTCTGGCCGCTGCTGGCAGTCGGCACGGTGGGATCAACGCTGGGTAACTATGTGTGGTTTCTGGCCGGGGACAAGCTGGGCTATGCCCGGCTGCAACCGATCGTCGATCGCTGGGGCCGCTGGTTGACGGTGGAGTGGCAGGATATTGAGCGGGCGACCGGGCTGTTCCGGCGGCATGGCCAATGGATCGTATTCTTCCTGCGGTTTTCTCCGTTCCTGCGCACGCTCATCTCGCTGCCCGCCGGGCTAGTTCATATGAGCCATTGGCGATTTCTCGCTTTCACCTTTAGCGGGGCGGCTGTGTGGAATGCCGCATTGATTACGGGCGGGCAATTTGTGGCTCAGGCACTCGAAAATTCGATGTTCGTGATGGATGTGATCCTGATTGCCGGACTGGGGCTGGGGCTGCTCGGCTACGTCTATCGCGTGCTGACCTGGAAACCTCGCAGCTAACCTGCCTCGTCCAGACCATTACCATTTGCAGCATGCCAGACGATGGCGGCCCGGCTTCGGCGCCGCGAAACATTGCTTCGCTCTAAGGAAGCGGCCGCGGCATTTGGTTGGATCGACAAGGCAGATGGACGGATCATGAGTCAATTTTATTGACGCTGCTCGATGTCCCTCCCAAAAATTTTCCTGTAAAGCATCTGATCTGAGGTTAGAACAATCTAGCAGAAAAGGAGCCAAGGATGCATAAACCGATAGCAATTGCGCTCACGGTGTTCGGTTTGACTGGAACCAGTATGGCCAACACGCCAACCGTTCCTTTGGCCATCGATGTTTCCGCGCCATCTGTGACATGGGGGGGTTGTCCGCCG
>JANMOU010000048.1:0-34662 GCA_031369495.1 Novosphingobium sp.
CGGCTAGTGGCGCCCTCCTACCCCGCACCGTAGCGCTTTGGCGCGGTGCACCGTGCCCAGATGGCGGAATTGGTAGACGCACCAGCTTCAGGTGCTGGCGCTCGCAAGGGCGTGGAGGTTCGAGTCCTCTTCTGGGCACCAGTTTTCGGAAAAAAGAGAATGTCCGGGGGACATTCTCCCGAAAACTCCCGAGCGCAAGCGACGGGGCACGCTATCGGTTTAATGATCCCGGTTCTGGAGCAGGCTCGGTCTAGTCATCAGCTCGTGGCTCAGCTCCTTGCAATCGGGAGTGGAAAATCACTCCAATTACGCTCTAACTCCACTTGCCATCGTTCTTGGACTGTTCCATCACTGGGACACAGACTGACAATCTGTCCAAATCTGTCCCAGGGAGCGCACGAATGCTGGAACGAAGCACCGAGTTTGCAAGTTTGCGTGAGCGCGCCGGGCTTTCAATCGAAGAGACGGCCCAACTCCTGCATGTAAGTGACCGCTCTGTCCGCCGTTATGAGATTGTGGGTCGAGGTGGTTCCGACGCTCCGGCACTAGCATTGGAATTCATGCGGCGGATGGCAGGCGCGCAAGCTTCGCAGATCGCGCCTTCATCCAACAGCTTCCGTTTTATCGACTTGTTTGCGGGTATCGGCGGGCTGCGTCGACCGTTTGAGGAAATTGGCGGGAAATGCGTCTTCACCGCTGAATGGGATCGCTACTCAAGACAGACCTACGCGGCGAACTTCCACGACAACCCTTTCGAGCATGTCTTGGCTGGAGATGTTAGGCCTTACGCCGAAGAACCTTGGAAGGTGCCCGAGCATGATGTTTTGCTTGCGGGATTTCCGTGCCAACCGTTTTCAATTGCTGGCGTTTCGAAGAAGAATGCGCTTGGACGGCCTCACGGTTTTCTGTGCGATACGCAAGGGACATTATTCTACGATCTCGCTAAGATCATCGCCTTTCATGAGCCGTCGGCCTTTTTGCTTGAGAACGTGAAAAATCTCGAACGCCATGATGGTGGCCGCACATTTGCAACGATCATGAATGTTCTTACCAATGAACTAGGGTATCACGTTGACTACCGGGTGATCAGTTCTGCGCCTTGGGTCCCACAGAAGCGTGAGCGGGTGTTCATTGTTGGATTTAAGGACAAGTCCGCCTTCTGCTTCGATGATCTGAAAATCCCCGAAAGCGAGCGTCCCGTGTTGGGCGACATCTTGGAGCGAACCGTAGACCCGAAATATACACTTACTCAACATCTCTGGAACTATCTGCAAGGTTACAAAGAGAAGCATGCCAAGGCAGGAAACGGTTTTGGCTATTCGGTTTGCGGTCCGAACGACGTTTCTAGAACGCTGTCAGCTCGGTATTACAAGGACGGCTCAGAAAGCCTGATCTTACAACCGGGCAACCGACCGCGTCGGCTGACACCTCGAGAATGTGCAAGATTGATGGGTTTCGATGAGCCCCAAGCCAGCAGTTTCAAAATTCCCGTTTCGGATACCCAAGCCTATCGTCAATTCGGCAATGCCGTAGTCGTGCCGGTTGTGAGGGCAGTAGCCAGTATCATGGCTCCACACATCTTTGAAGCGGTGCACCGGGGTCGAGTTGAAATCGAGGAAGAGAGCGAGCCCATGATCGCGCATGGCTGACACCAGCCGCGCTTGGAGCTTAGCAGCGGCAGTTTGCAAGAAGGGATGAAATGAACAAGGGCCATCTTTCCGATTATTTTCAGGGTGTTGCCGTCAAGCGGTTAAGTCGTGTTGATGCAAATCCGAAAATCTCCAACCAGCACGAAGTTGGAACCACGAGAGAGATGCGCAACTTCCTCGGGGAAAACCACCAACAGAAATTTGACGCAAGCTATATCTGGCTTGGCGAAGAACAAGACGGCTTCTCGGTCAGTGATTTTGCGACTCATTACGATACGCGCCTGAACCAACCAAATCGCAGCGCCGAATGGCGGCTCTACTATTCGTCAAATGTCGTGACGGGTCTGATGAAGGAGGGAGACACGCTGTTTCTCGCCAAACGACCAGGCGACGTCCTTCTGTTCATCGTCGTACCAGCAGAGTCGACTATTGAAAGCCAGTTGCTCTGGCTATTCGGCTTTGACAGCCAACCCGGACTAAAATTTTCCGCCCAGCAGTATTCGGGCGACAATGATTCCACTCTCGATTTTGCTGCCCGCTTCGTACTCGACGAACTCGGCATCGAGTTTGAAGACCCAAATGCCAATTCGCTGGACTCGCTGATTGAGCGCTTCGGTTTGGTGTTCCCCACGACAAAGGATTTTTCTGGTCTGGCGCGGCTAACACTGCCCGAAGTTCGGGCTGAGGAATTTCCGGATGTGGCGCTTATGGCATGGCTTGACCATGAAGAAGCAATGTTTCGCCGCCTCGAAAGGCGCATTGTCTCTGCACGGATCGAACAGGGATTTCTGACTAGCGATGGCGTGGACGTGGATGGCTTCTTGTCGTTCTCGTTGAGCGTCCAGAACAGGCGTAAGTCCCGCATGGGTCAATCGTTTGAGCATCACCTCGCAGCGGTGTTTGATGCCTGCGGCATTGCCTATGTCAAAGGCGGCAAGACTGAGCGCAACAACAAGCCTGACTTCCTTTTTCCTGGGCAAGCAGCCTATTCCGACACGGAATTTCCAACGAACCGACTGGCCATGTTGGCCGCTAAGTCGGTCTGCAAGGAACGCTGGCGGCAAATCCTGCCCGAAGCAGACCGGATATCGGCCAAGCATTTGGTGACCCTTGAACCTAGCATTTCGCCAGCACAAACTGACCAGATGCAGGCCCATTCCGTTCAGCTTGTCGTGCCGCTACCGATCCAGCCAAGCTACTCAAGAGCACAAGGTGATTGGCTTTGGAGTGTTGAGCGATTCGTGACGCACGTTCGTGGGTTGGCAGACTAACCTATTGGTTGCCCGATGATGAAGCCAAGCAGCTCTGCTTTGAATTCGCGCAGGAAGTGGCGCGGATTGAGCAATTGATGGCGGCAAGAGCCCCCCCCCCCATTTTCCTACACCCCCGCCGCCTGATACCATCGCCGCGCAACCCCTCCCCGCGTGCGAAGGCAAAACTCATGGCGATAGTGGCAATTTCTGATCGGCAGACCCGGTTTTCCGGCACCCGGCATGGGCAGACGGCGGGGGACCGAGGGTCACACAAAGTGACACAGGGTGACGCGAAGTTACCGAACGCGGCGGACGGTGTTTTCTGTTCCCTTGGACCCTGTGAAGAGTGTGAACTTCCGGCCGCGCTCAGCCCGCTTCGAGTGCCAGCAGCGCGAAGCTCGCCAGCCAGTGTTCGCCCATATAGTCGCCCGCAACATGCGGGAGTGCGGCGTTCAGGTGCGCTTCGGCGGTGGCATGCGCAGCGGCGCTTATCGGGTGGGCTTGGCCGAGCGCGGCGGCGATCCCGCGCCAGCACCAGGCGCGCGACAGGTTCAGGCCATCGAGGTGGGCAATCTTGCCGTCGCTGCGGTCGCTGACGGTGGCGGGGGTGAACAGCGTGGCGGGCTCGCCCCGTGCCAGATCGGGCAGGAAAGCATCGAACCACGCCGGGAAATCAGGGCCCAGCACGCGGCTCATCAGCAGGGCCTCGCACAGCGTGCCGGACAGAAACTCGTCGCCGCCCGGCTCCCACGCTTGCGCCGCGCGGTCGGCCAGATACCAATGGCGCGCGCGTTCCGCGATAAGGCCGGCCAAGGCGCCGTCGTTCTGCTCGGCCCAATCGCGCGCCAGAGTCAGCGCGAAGGCGCTGTTGTAATGCGTGCCGGTGCGGATTGGATAGGTCTGGAGCGGCAGGAACGCCGCGAAAGCCTGCGCAAAGGCATGAGCAAAGCCATCAGCGTGGCCCGCCCATGCTGCGTCGTGCAAGATCATCTCGCCCTGCAGGGCCAAGGCCCAGGCCCAACCATAGGGCCGCTCAAACCCGCGCGCCGAGGGTCTGCCGAGGTAGGCGCATTCTGCGGCGAAGTTTTCTGCCGTCAGCATCCGCGCTGCCAGAGCCCGCACCGCAGCTGCCTCGGTCAGATCGGGAAAGAGCCGCGCAAGGCGGAGCACTTGCCACCAGCCGTGGACGCAGGAATGCCAATCGAAGCTGCCGTGGAAGATCGGATGCAGGACCGACGGCGTGAGACTATCCTGCGGCCCGTCCATCACGTGATCGAGCTTGTGCGGATACTCGCGGGTCAGATGCCCGGTGGTCAGCGCCATGAACCGCGCGGCAATTTCAGGGGTGAGCTGCATCAGAACGCCAGAAACCAGATCAGCGCGATGTTGACCGCCAGCAGCGGCAGCGCGGTCGGGATCTGGGCTTTGACCACGGCGTTGCGGTCCTTGAGTTCGAGCAGCGCGGCGGGGACCACGTTGAAATTCGCGGCCATCGGGGTCATCAGCGTGCCGCAGAAACCCGCCAGCATCCCGATCGCGGCGACAACGGCGGGATCGCCGTGATACTGCCCGATCAACAGCGGCAGGCCGATCGCGGCGGTCATCACCGGGAAAGCGGCAAAGGCATTGCCCATCACCATTGTGAACAGCGCCATGCCGAGGCCATAAGCCACCACCGCGGCAAGACGGCTGCCATCGGGGATCACCGCGCTCATCAGATCGCCCACAACTGCCCCTACCCCGGCCAGCGCAAAGACCGCGCCAAGGCTGGCCAGCATCTGCGGCAGGATCGCCGCCCAGCCGACCGCGTCCATCAATCGGCGGCCTTCGTGGAGCGGCTCAGCCGGGCCGGTCCGCAGCCAGACCATGCCGATCCCCAGTGCGAGGATTACCCCTAGCGCCAGGCTGACCAGCGTGACGTTCTTGGGATCGACTAGCGCGGGGGCGTATTTGAACCCAAGCGTTCCGGCGAGCGCGGTCAGCGGGATCACCAGCGCAAGCAGGAACAGGCGATTGCCGTGCACTGCGGCTTCTGTCTCGCGGGTCGCAGCGGAGCCGCGTTCGGTGCTTCTGCCGAGGCGGCCCAGCCCGGCGATGGCAACCAGCGCGAGCACCAGCAATCCGTTGGCAAAATCGCCCAGCCGGTCTCCTGCCAGCATCGACAGTGCCAGCAAGGCCCAGAACGCGGCGTTTCCCCAGCGCTTGGGATTGGCACCATCGCGCGCCGACAGCAGCGCAAAGGCGGCGAAAGTGGTCCCGGCGAGGAGATAAACCTGGGTGAGGCCGATCATGGCTTGGCCCTCCCCAAGCGCCAGATCCTGAACCCGTGGATCGCAAAGGCCGCTATCGCGGTCGGGATCGCCCAGACCGACAGATCGAACGGGGATAGCTCGATCCCGTTCTGCTCCATGAAGCCCTTCATCAGCAGGATCGATCCGATCGCGATGAAGATGTCCTCGCCAAAGAACAATCCGACGTTATCGGTGCCGGCGGCAAAGGCCTTGATCCGTTCAGCCTCTGCCTCATCCTGCGGCTGAGCCGCCGCCACCGCCATCGGGGCAAGCAGCGGCCGGACCGTTTGCGCATGACCCGCCACCGACGTGAGGCCCAGCGCGGCGGTAATCTGGCGCAACAAGAGATAGCCGGTGAGGAGCCGTGGCAGGGTCGCCCCCTTCATTCCCTCGATCAGGCTGCGGGCCCGTTCCTGCAGGCCGCGCCGCTCCATCAGCCCGATCACCGGCAGCACGATCCAGACCACGCTGACATAGCGGGTATCGTTGAACGCCTTGCCGAACGCCGCAATGATCGAAGCCACATCGAGCCCGGCCGCAAGGCCCGTCACCAGCGCCGCCAGCGCGACCACGATCAAAGCGTTCAAGCGCAACATGAAGCCGCCGATCATCACTACGATCCCGCTCAACACCCAATAGTTCATGGCTTGCCGTACCCTCCCCCGCCGGGTGTTTCGATCATGATCGCATCGCCTGGCGCAACTGTCACGCTAGCGGTTGAATCGAGAACCTCAAGTTTGCCTGACATTCGCTCAATCGAGGTCTTTCCGGGCAGTGCATCGCCGCCACCGGCGAGGCCGAACGGGCGGGTCAGGCGGCGGCCAGACAGGATCCCGGCTTCCATCGCTTCACGGAACCGGATCTTGCGCACGGCGCCGTTCCCGCCCGGCCATTGCCCGGTCCCGCCCGATCCATGGCGGATCCGGAAATCCTCGACCAGCACCGGAAAGCGCGTTTCGAGCACTTCGGGATCGGTCAGGCGGCTGTTGGTCATATGGGTCTGGACCGCGCTGGCCCCGGCAAAGCCCGGCCCCGCCCCGGCGCCGCCAGCGATGGTTTCGTAGTATTGGTAGCGATCATTGCCGAAAGTGAAGTTGTTCATCGTACCCTGGCTAGCGGCGAGCGCTCCGAACGCACCGAACAGCGCATCAGTCACCGCCTGACTGGTTTCCACATTTCCCGCGACCACGGCAGCGGGGTAGGCCGGGCGCAGCATGCAGCCTTCGGGCACGACGATGGTCACCGGCGCGAGGCAGCCCTCATTCATCGGGATCGGATCGTCGATCATGGTCCGCAGGACATACATCACCGCCGCCCGGACCACGCTGAACGGGGCGTTGAAATTGCCGGGAAGTTGCGCGCTGGTGCCCGTGAAATCGATCGTCACATGGCGCGCCGTCCGGTCGATCGAAACCGCCACCACGATCACCGCGCCATTGTCCATCGCGAGCTGAAACGCGCCGTCCTCGAGCCGCCCGATCAGCCGCCGCACCGCCTCTTCGGCATTGGCATGGACGTGCCCCATATAGGCCTTTACCACCGCACCACCATGCTCGCGGCAGGCCGCTGCAAGCCCCGCCGCACCGCGGGTGCAGGCGGCCAGCTGCGCGGCCAGATCGCCGATGTTGTTATCGATATTGCGCGCAGGCCAGCGGCCAGAGCCGAGCAGCGCGCGCATTGCTGCCTCGCAAAACCGCCCTTGATCGACCAGCAGGACATTGTCGAGCAGGACACCCTCTTCTTCAATACTGGTGCTGGTCGGCGGCATCGATCCCGGCGCGATCCCGCCGACATCGGCATGGTGGCCGCGCGCGGCAACATAAAAACTGGGCGCTGCGCCATCGCCATCCACAAACACCGGCGCGACCACGGTGATATCGGGCAGATGCGTCCCCCCGGCATAGGGCGCGTTGAGAACATAGGCATCGCCGCGTTGAATTCCCCGGCCGTCTCGCGCCTCGCCGCGAGCCGCAATGATCGTGCCGACGCTTTCGCCCATCGAGCCAAGATGGACCGGCATATGCGGGGCATTGGCGACCAGCCGCCCGGCGCCATCAAACAACGCGCAGGAGAAGTCGAGCCGTTCGCGGATGTTGACCGAGCTGGCGGTGCGGGCCAGCGCCGAGCCCATCTCCTCGGCGATGCCCATGAACAGGCCGTTGAACACCTCAAGCCGGATCGGATCGGCTGCGGTGCTTTCATCCTGCGTGGCGGCGCGCGGCGCGGTGCGGGTCAGCCGCAAGGTGCCATCGCCATCGACCGCCAGTGCCCAGCCGGGCTCAACCACTGTGGTAGCAAGGGCATCAATCACGATCAGCGGACCTGGTGCTGCAAACCCGGCGGCCAGCGCAGCCCGGTCCCAGACCGGCACCTGCTGCATCGCGCCGTCCAGCCAGCACGGCGCCGCTTCCAGCATAGCGCCAGTTTGCGCGGGCATCGGCCAGGTCAGCGCCAAGGCCGACGCGTCTTCGGCCACGGCTTCGACCCGAACCCGGTCGATCACCAATGCCCCGCTGCCATCATAGCCAAATTCGGCGCGGTGGGCCGAGGCAAAGGCGGCGGCCAGTTCGGCGGCTGGAGCAGGGGCGAGTTCAATCGCATTTTCAGAAGCCAGCGGGCGGACAAACAGGCTCGCCTCGACCCGGCTTGGCACGCGGCCCAGCTGGGCTTCCGCTTCCTCGGCCAGCCGAGCGCGCAGGGCTTCGACAGCGGCTTCGACGCCGGGCTCGAGCAGCAGGCCAAGGCTTGCCTCGCGCACCGCCGCTTCGCTCGCCAACCCCATGCCATAGGCTGAAAGTGCGCCGGCCAGCGGGTGGATCAACACCGTCTCTATCCCCAGCGCATCAGCCACCAGACAGGCATGTTGGCCGCCCGCCCCGCCAAAGCAGGCCAGTGCGTGGCTGGTTACATCGTGTCCGCGCGCGACGCTGATCTGGCGGATCGCCTGAGCCATATTGGCGACCGCGATGCGCACGAACCCTTCCGCAATCGCTTCGGACACCATGCGCTGGCCGGTCTCGGCCTCGATCTGCCTGGAGAGGTCGGTGAACAGCTCTGTCACCACCGCAGGGTCAATCGGCTGGGCCCCATCAGAGCCGAACAAGCTGGGGAAATGTTGCGGGATCAGCTTGCCCAGCATCACGTTGCAATCGGTAACGGTCAACGGACCGCCGCGCCGATAGCAGGCCGGGCCGGGCACTGCGCCGGCGCTGTGCGGGCCCACCACCAGCCGTCCGGCATCGAACCGGCAGATCGATCCGCCGCCCGCCGCCACCGTATTGATCCGCAGCATCGGCGTGCGGATGCGAACCCCGGCGACGCGGGTTTCGCTGTCGCGCTCAAACGCTCCGGCATAGCGCGAGACATCGGTCGAGGTGCCGCCCATATCGAAGCCGATCACTTGGGCGGCGCCGCTGGCTTCGGCGGTGCGGGCCATACCCACAATTCCCCCAGCCGGACCCGAGAGGATCGCGTCTTTGCCATGAAAGCGCGCGCCTTCGACCAGTCCGCCGCTCGATTGCATGAACAGCGCCCCGCCTGCCCCGCCGAGCTGCGCCGCGAAGCTATCGACATAACGCCGCAGCACTGGCGAGAGGTATGCGTCGACCAGCGTGGTATCGCCGCGCGGGACCAGCTTGATCAGCGGGGCCAGCTGGTGGCTGACCGAAACCTGGGTGAACCCGGCTTCGCGCGCCAGCACCGCCAGCCTAGCTTCGTGTGCAGTATGCTGCCAGCCGTGCATCAGGATGATGGCGATCGAATGAAAGCCCTGCGCTACTGCATCGGCAAAGGCCTGTGCCGCGGCTGCTTCGTTCAGCGCGCGCAGCACTTCGCCCTCTGCACTGACTCGCTCGTCGATCTCGATCACCGCGGTGTGGAGCGGCTGGGGCAGGACGATCTGCCGCACGAACAGCTCGGGCCGTTCCTGGCTGCCGATGGTCAGGGCATCGCCAAAGCCGCGCGTGATCGCCAGCACGGTGGGTTCGCCCTTGCGTTCGAGCAGTGCATTGGTGGCGACGGTGGTGCCCATCCGCACATCGCAGGGCGGAAGCGGACCCTCGGCCACGCCGGTCAGCAAGCGGATCGCGGCGATCGCAGCGTCTTCGGCCCGGGCTGGGTCTTCGGATAGCAGTTTGGCAGTGTGCAGGCCCCCGTCAGGCGCGCGCGCGACCACATCGGTGAAAGTCCCGCCGCGATCGATCCAGAATTGCCAGGTTGCGCTCATCCTTGTGTCATAAGCGATGGGCAGCGCGAGGCAATCCAGTTGGCGTCAGGCGGGATAACTACGATCACCACCCGGCGGTTCTGCTTGCGAATTTCGGCGGCATTGATTCCTTTTGCCATTAGCCCAGCCTTGACCGGCGCTGCGTGCGCTCTGTTCTCCTGCAGGTTTGCGGCAGGATTGGTTTCTTCTGCAACCAATGCTAGGCCTTTGCCCCATGCTTGGACAGATTGACCGTACCGCCCTGCGCGCCGCCTATCGCATGGAAGAAGAAGCCTGCATCACTGAGCGAATCAGGCAAGCCGCCCCGGCCAGCGCCGTCCACGGTGAAGCCAGCCGGATTGCCGCGAGACTGGTCGAGGGAGCCCGTGCCCGCAAAGCCAGCGGGCTCGATGCCTTCCTGCAAACCTATGGCCTTGGCACCGACGAGGGGATCGCCTTGATGTGCTTGGCCGAGGCACTGCTGCGGGTGCCAGATCCGGCCACCGCCGATGCGCTGATCCAGGACAAGCTGGGCGGGATCGACTGGTCAGAACATGTCGGGGAAAGCGACAGCACTTTTGTCAACGCCGCGACCTTCTCGCTGATGCTGACCGGCCAGGTGCTGAGCCAAAAGCAGGCGGGCGGGTTTGGCGCTTCGCTCAAACGTGCGGTCGGCCGCCTGGGCGAGCCGGTGATCCGCACCGCAACCTTGCAAGCGATGAAGATCCTGGGCGGGCAATTCGTCTTCGGGCGGACCATCGATGAGGCGCTTGAACGCGCCGCACCCGAACGCAAGCAGGGCCTGACCCACAGCTTTGACATGCTCGGCGAAGCAGCGATGACCTTTGACGATGCCGAGCGCTATCGCCGCTCCTACCAAGCCGCACTGGCGCGGATCGCGCAGGAAGCGGGAGACGGTGTGGTCCACTCGCCTGGGATTTCGGTCAAGCTATCGGCGCTGTTCCCGCGTTATGACTTCCTCCATGCCGAAGCGGCCAAAGCGGTGCTGGTGCCACTGCTGAAGGAACTGGCGGGGACTGCCCGCGATGCTGACGTCCACTTTACAATCGACGCCGAAGAGGCCGAGCGGCTGGAACTGTCGATGGATATCATCGAGGCGCTGGTGGCTGACGAAGACCTGTTCGCCGCCGGGTGGCAGGGCTTTGGTCTGGCGCTGCAAGCCTATTCCAAGCGGGCGGTTCCGCTGTGCGAATGGGTCGCCGCTCTGGGCCGCAAGTACCACCGCCGGATCATGGTCCGGCTGGTCAAGGGCGCCTATTGGGACACCGAGGTCAAGCTTAGCCAAGTTGGCGGGCACAGCGACTATCCGGTATTCACCCGCAAGCTCTCCACCGACGTTTCGTACCTCGCCTGCGCCGCCAAGCTGCTGGCCGCGCCCGATGCAATCTATTCGGCCTTCGCCACGCACAACGCCTATACCGTCGGCGCGATCAAGGCACTGGCGGGAAGCACTGAGTTCGAGTTCCAACGCCTCCACGGCATGGGCGAAGACGTTTACGAGGAACTGGCCAAGCTGGAAGCCGAAGCCGGCCAGCCCCGCACTCCGGTGCGGATCTATGCGCCGGTTGGCGGGCACAAGGACTTGCTGGCCTATCTGGTCCGTCGTTTGCTGGAAAACGGCGCGAACAGCTCATTCGTCAACCGGATGGCCGACGCTGAAGTGCCGGTGGCCGAACTGGTCGGCGATCCGGTGGCGGAACTGGCGGCGCTGGCAGAGCGGCGCAATCCGGTTATCCCGCTGCCACGCGATATCTTCCCGGGGCGGGTCAATAGTGCGGGCGTCGATCTAGCCGATCCGCTGGTGCGGGGGCCATTGCTGGCGGAGCTGCAAGCACTGGCCGGTTCGCCGCTCGGCTCGATTAAGGATGCCAGTGCCGCGCAAATCGAAACCATGGCCAGAGCGGCTTCAGAGGCTCAGCCCCAATGGGATGCGATGAGCGGCGAAGCGCGGGCAAAGCTGCTCGAAGCCGCAGCCGACCTCTACGAAGCCCACACCGTCCAGTTCCTCTCACTGTGCCAGCGCGAGGCCGGGAAAAGCCTCGGCGATGCCGTGCTGGAACTGCGCGAAGCAGTCGATTTCCTCCGCTATTACGCGGCCGAGGCGCGGCGCCTATTCACGGCTGAGGGCGAGGCCCTGCCCGGCCCGACCGGGGAGAGCAACCGGCTGACACTGCATGGCCGGGGCGTGTTCGTGGCGATCAGTCCGTGGAATTTCCCGCTGGCGATCTTCACCGGCTTGGTCGCCGGGCCGCTCGCGGCGGGCAACTCGGTGATCGCCAAGCCAGCCGAGCAGACGCCGTTGATCGCCGAGCTAGCGATACGGCTGATGCATGAAGCGGGGATTCCGACAGACGTGGTGCAACTCGCCCCCGGCGGCGGCAAAGTCGGCGCAATGCTCACTGCCGATCCGCGCGTGGCCGGGGTCGCCTTCACCGGATCGACCGAAACGGCGCGCGCGATCAACCGCAGCTTGGCCGGCCGTGACGGCCCGATCGCGCAGTTCATTGCCGAGACCGGCGGGCAGAACGCGATGATCGTTGATAGCTCGGCCCTGCCCGAACAGGTCACCCGCGATGTGGTGGCGAGCGCCTTCCAAAGCGCGGGTCAGCGCTGCTCGGCGCTGCGGGTGCTGTACCTGCAGGACGACGTTTATGACGGCATGCTCGAAATGATCCGCGGCGCCTTTGCGGCGCTGGTGATCGGCAGCCCGGAAGATCTCGCCACCGATGTCGGCCCGGTGATCGACGCGGAGGCCAAGACCAAGCTCGACGCGCATATCACGGCGATGCGAAGTGCAGGCCAAACCGTCTGGCAGCGCGAGCTGCCCGCCGCCTGCGCTGCTGGCACTTATGTGGCCCCGGCGATCATCGAGATTGGCTCAATCGGCGATCTGGAAAACGAGAACTTCGGCCCCGTACTCCACGTTGCCCGGTTCAGGTCCGAAGATCTGGAACAGGTCATCGCCGATATCAACGCCTGCCAGTTCGGCCTGACATTGGGCCTCCACAGCCGGATCGACAGCACCCGGCGGCTGGTCGAGGCGAAGGCGCGGGTCGGCAACTTCTACGTCAACCGCAACCAGATTGGCGCCGTGGTCGGCAGCCAACCGTTTGGCGGCGAAGGACTGTCAGGCACCGGGCCCAAGGCCGGCGGGCCGCACTACCTCGCTCGGTTCGCGACCGAACGCGTGACCTGCATCGATACCACCGCAGCAGGCGGCAATGCGAGCCTGATGGCAGGCGAATAAACCGCTGTTGCAACAGCCGACGTCGCGGCATAGCCTGCTCACAAATGGGGCTGGGAGTGGCACGATGAAAAAGTGGGTTCTGGGACTGGGCGTAGCCGTATTGGCGCTCGGCACGGTGGTTGGCGCGCGGACCGCGATGTTCGAACCCGGCGCGGTCGCCGATGGCTCAAAGATCAAGGTCGCGCCCGCCGCGCCGTTCGATGCCGCCGCTGCCGCTTCACACCTGAGCCAAGCGGTTCAGATCAAAACCGTCAGCAACCAGAACGTGGCGGACAATCAGCTTTCGGAGTGGGACAAGCTGCATGGCTGGCTGGCCAGCACCTATCCCAAAACCCACGCCGCGATGCAGAAGGAGTTGGTCGGCCACACGTTGGTCTATACCTGGCCCGGCAGCGACACTAGCGCCCAGCCAATCATCATGATGGCGCATCAGGATGTGGTGCCGGTGACTGCGGGAACCGAAAAGGACTGGAAGTATCAGCCCTTTGCCGGGACCATTGCCGAAGGAGCCGTCTGGGGCCGCGGAACCATCGACGACAAGGGATCGCTGGTTGCGCTGTTCGAAGCGATGGAGGCACTGGCAGTTCAGGGCTTCAAGCCCAAGCGGACGATCTATCTGGTGTCCGGCCATGACGAGGAAGCTGGTGGAACCGGCGCAAAGGCCGCGGCCGATCTGCTTCAATCGCGCGGTGTCAAAGCGCTGTTCACGCTTGACGAAGGCGGGTTGATCACCAGCGATACGCCAGTGATCAACGGCCCGGCGATGATGATCGGGGTGGCCGAAAAGGGCTATATGACGCTGCGGGTCACGGCGCCGGCTGTCGGCGGCCATTCGTCGATGCCGCCAGCAGAGATCGGCTCCGTTAATCTGGCCAAGGCGATCATCGCGATCAACGACAACCAGTTCCCGATGGAATTGCGCGGACCGGGCGCTTCGATGCTTGATGTGCTGGCCATGAAGGCAGGCGGAATGACCAAGGTGGCCGCTGCCAACAAGTGGCTACTGGGCGGCACGATCAAATCGCAGATGGCCAAGAGCCCCAGTTCGGCAGCTTTGCTCCACACCACGATCGCACCAACCATGCTGGAAGGATCGCCAAAGGAAAACGTCCTACCGCAAAGCGCCAATGCGCTGGTCAATTACCGGATCGCGCCGTGGGACAATTCGGCCATGGTGCTGGAGCGGGCCCGTGCGGTCACGCAAGGGCTCGGGGTCAAGATCGATTATACCGAACGCGCCCCGCGTGAGCCGACCCCGGTTTCATCGTCCACTTCGCTTGGCTGGCAGATGATCGTGGCGGCGGCGCAAGCAGGCCATCCCGGCGTCATCGCCTCGCCCTATCTGGTGGTCGGCGGGACTGACAGCCGCAGCATGACGCCGATCTCGGATGACGTTTACCGCTTCGCCGCGATCACGCTCGCCACCAGCGAAACCAAGATGATCCACGGCACCAACGAACACATTTCGGTCAAGAACCTCGAAAGCCTGATCGCGTTCTACACCCGCCTGCTGGCGACTGCGGCGGGGTAAGTTTCTCCCTTGCCGTCCTTAATCGCGCGGTTAAACTGCGCGGTGGGAGATTGCCATGACCGATGCCGAAATGCAGAAATTGCTCGATCGCGTGCTAGAAACGCGCGAGCTGTTTACCTTTGATGATTTCATCCGCCACTGGGCCGCGAAGACGCCAGACCGGGTGGCGATCGATTCCGATGATCTGCAACTGACCTATGGCGAACTGGAACAGGCGACCGCGCGGGTCGCGACCGCGCTGGCGGGTATGGGGCTGGGCAAAGGAGACCGGATCGCCTGGTTCGGCAAGAATGCTGGCACCTATTTCACCCTGTTCTTTGGCGCAGCGCGGGCCGGTTATGTGATGGTCCCGATCGGCTGGCGGCTGGCCGAGCCGGAAGCGGCTTTCATCCTCGACAATGCCGAAGCCAAAGTGCTGTTTCTGGGCGACGGCTTTGAGGCCTGCGCCGCTACGCTGGGCCAGCGGCCGGGGTTGAAAGCCTGCCTGACTGCGCCCGAAGCGCGCAAGCTGATCGCTGATACGGCGCGCGCAGATTTCACCACCTCTGGCCCGGACGACGCCGTGTTGCAGCTCTACACCAGCGGCACCACCGGCAATCCCAAGGGTGCGGTGCTATCCAACCACAATCTGTTCGGGCTACGCAAAGCGGCGTTCGAAAACCCCCAGCCCTATTCGCTGTGGGGTGAGGATGAAGCCGTGCTGGTCGCCATGCCGTGCGCCCATATCGGTGGGACCGGCCTTGGCATCATGGCGCTGAGCGCGGGGCTACCCGGCGTAGTTCTGGCTGAATTTGATCCGGCCAAGGTGTTTGACGCGGTTGAGAACAAGGGCGTTACCCGGTTCTTCATCGTGCCCGCAGCGTTGCACTTGCTGCTGGTCCACCCGGACTGCGCCAAGACCGATTTCAGCCGCCTCAAATATATCCTTTATGGCGCAGCGCCGATCCCGCTGGAGCTGCTGCGGCAATGCATCGCGATGTTCGGCGCAGGCTTTATCCAGGCCTATGGGATGACCGAGACCACCGGCACCATCTGCATGCTCCCGCCGGAGGATCACTCGGTTGAGGGCAACACCCGGATGCGCTCGGCCGGAAAGCCGCTACCCGGTGTCGAAGTCGAAGTCCGCGATGGTTCGGGAACTGCTCTGCCAGTGGGCGATATCGGCGAACTCTATACCCGCTCCTCCAACAACATGCTAGGCTATTGGAAACTGCCCGAAGCCACCGCCAGCACCATGAGCAGCGATGGCTGGATCGCGACCGGCGATGTCGGCTATCTGGATGAAGACGGTTATGTCTATATCTACGACCGGGCCAAGGACATGATCATCAGCGGCGGCGAGAACGTCTATCCGGCCGAGGTTGAAAGCGGGATCTATGGCCACCCTGACGTGCTGGAAGTGGCTGTGATCGGCGTGCCGGACGACAAGTGGGGCGAAGCGGTCAAAGCCGTTTGCGTGCCAAAGCCGGGCCACACGATTGATCCCGCCAGCGTTATCAGCTGGGCGCGCGAACGGCTGGCGAGTTTCAAGACCCCCAAGACGATTGACGTGATCGAGGCCCTGCCCCGCAATGCCAGCGGTAAGATCCTGCGCCGCGAATTGCGCGCACCATATTGGGAAGGGCGCGAACGGCAGGTGAATTGAGCCAAAAGCCCACCCTGCTCCTCCGCCTTGATGGGGGAAGATAGGTCCAGCCGTCTTCTTTCCCCTTGATGGGGAAAGGATGCGGAGACTTGGCAACTTGTTGCCTAGTCGCAGCTGGATTGGGGTGATCGTGCCGCAATGAACTGGGCCAACTGGACGACGCAGCCATCGCCGTTCTGCAGCACTGCGTTGTTCCAGAACCGGATGATCCGATAACCCTCGATCCTGATGTCAGCTTCACGCTGTGCATCAGTCGCTTGGTCATGCTGTCCGCCATCGAGCTCGATCACGATCTTTAGACGATGACTGGCGAAGTCAGCGATGTAGTGGCGGATTGGAACTTGGAAGCGAAAACGCGCCTCGGGAAAGTGCTCCTTGAGCAACCGCTGCATCTTGCGCTCCGCATCGGTGGCGTTCGTACGGAGCGCACGTGCGCGAACGATGGAAATCGGAGGCGGGTGTTTCTTCATGGCTGCTCTGCTTAGCCGAGAGAACACCCCCATCCAACCTGCGCTAGTTCGCTACGCTCTCAAGCTTCGGTATCCTTCCCCCATCAAGGGGGAAGGAGGGAGAATGGAACTAGGCGGCCAGCGCCATCCCCGGCATTGCACCCTGCGTGCCCCGCACCCGCACGCGGTGCCGGAAGGTCAGGTTTACGCGCCGCGAGACCAGCAGGTAGGGCAACCACAGCGTCACGCTGATCAGTACCTTTTGCATGTTTCCGGTCACGAAGGGCTGCAGCGCCTGCGCCACTTCGACCGGCAGGTCAGGCGAGGCCGCCATGGTGCTGGCGATGCCCAGCTGCATGGTAATATCCAGCGCCCATGTCAGCACCATCATGCGCGGGAAATAGGGGACGCTGCGCAGCGCCATGACGAAGCAGACCGAATAGAGGAAGCCCATCACCACCATGTCGATCGTCATCACCTGAATGATCGTGCGGGCCCAGACCGGCGCCAACAACGGGATCGCCGGGATCGCGACGAAGTATTCGCCCGAACGCAGCACGATCGAAATCAGCAAGCCTGCAATCAGCGAAACGATGACGCCGCCGGGGCCATAGCTGGGCGCACTTGATGCCTCAAACGCCGGAACAGCGCGCCAACGGCCGAACCGGGCCAGCCGCAGACCGGGCTGAGCCAGCAGGCGCCCGGCGGGAAAGCAGGCAGTCGCCACCCGGTAGCCCGCAATGGGAGCCAATGCGACCAACAGATAGGGCAGCGCCAACAGCGGCAGATCGGCCAGCTGCACCGCCTGCGGATAGAGCGCCGCCAATCCGACCAGCTTCAATCCGCCGAGGACGACACACAGCCACAGCCAGCAATGCAGCAGCAATTCGATCTTGAGTTCGAGCAACAGGGCCATCCGGCGGCTTTCGGCCGACAGCCGGTCGAACCCGCGCTGCAGCAGGTCATCCAGATCGGGCAGGATCAGTTTTCCAGACATTGGGCGCTCCACAGCGGGAACCCAGTCATGAAGGGAAAGGGTTAACAAACACTTCCCCACTGTTTGAGGGGGTTGCGAGTCGCGGATTCGCGCGATTCGACTGTCGCATTTATACAAGTTGCGCGAGTCATTAACCGACAAAATTTACGGAAAACCGCTCTAACCTTATCGAAGATAGAGATAAAATTTAACTATCAGTTAACCGTTGACCTGCCCGCGTGGTGTGAGATTATTAGGGCGTTCCGTGGATACCAGCGCAGATGGGCCGGCGTATATCGTTGGCTTTTCAAAACAAAAACAAACGGTCGCGCCGGATCCTTTTGCCCCATGGAACGGATTTCGCAGTGTCTGAACGCACTGACAGTCCGTCTAGAAACTAGCCGCTCCCTCTCCGGATTGGCTTGAATGGGGTAACTATAATGATCAATCTCCTGAAGGCCTTTGGCCGCGATGAATCGGGTGCTTCGGCAGCCGAATACGCACTGATTCTCGGCATCATCGGCACCACCATCGCCGTTGCTTCGGTCACCTTGGGCGACGCCATCGGCGCCGTCATGACCCGCGCTGCGGGCCGCATGGCAACCATCCTGCCATAAGCACTTGATCGGGCGCATTCGTTCTTCGGTGATGCTTGGCAGAGCCGGCGAATGCGTCCCTGATCCTCCACAAACCAAATTGAAGGAACGCAATATGATCAATCTCCTGAAGGCCTTTGGCCGTGACGAATCCGGCGCTTCGGCAGCTGAATATGCCCTGATCCTTGGCATCATCGGCACCACCATCGCCGTTGCTTCGGTCACTCTGGGTGACGCAATCGGCGCCGTCATGACCCGCGCTGCGGGCCGCATGGCGACCGTTCTGCCTGCCTAATGCTGTAACCGGGCACCGCGCCTCTCCAGCGCGGTGCCCGATTGCTTTTTCCTGATTTTCCATCGCGAGCGGGGCCACTATGCAGTCGCGAAATCTGGTAATTCTGGCAGTTGCAGTCCTGATCGGGCTGTTTGCCGTGCTGATCGTGAACGGGGTGTTCAGCGGCGTTGAAGAACGCCAGGAACAGATCGCCGAACAGAACCGGATGGTCCGAATTGCTGTCGCCAGCCAAGAGCTGACTTTCGGCACTACGCTTTCGGCCCAGAACGTCCGGTTGGCCAATTGGCCCGCCAGTTCGGTCCCGGTCGGCGCTTTCACCACGATCGAAGAAGCCACCAAGACCCGCGTTGCGCTGCGCCCGATTGTTCCGGGTGAACCGATCCTCGCTTCCAAAGTTTCCGGCACCGATGGCCGCGCGACAATCGCCGCCAATCTGCCGCAGGGCCAGCTGGCCTTTTCCGTCCCGATCAATGACGTGACCGGCGCCGGCGGGTTCATCCGCCCCGGCGATGTCGTCGATGTTTTGGTCACCCGCAAGATTCCGGGCGACGGCGCGCAAGAAAACGACAAGATGACCGACGTGGTGCTGCAATCAGTACCGGTGCTGGCGGTCGATCAGGAATCGAACGAGAACAACACCAAGCCCGCGATTGCCAAGACCGTGACCTTGCAGGTCGATGGTCCCAGCGCGCAGAAACTGGCCTTGGCCCAGCAGCTAGGCGTGTTGACGCTGGCGCTGCGCAATGTTGGCGATGCCACCGCCAGCCCGCGCGCTACCATTCTGCCGCGCGATATCACCGCCAGCCGCTTGTTCATCCGCGAGCGGACCCAAGGCGCGCCCTATGCCGCGCCGCGCGCTGTGCCGCTGGCTGCTCGGCCCCCGGCCCGCCAACCCAACTCGGCCATGCCCGGCCTGTCTGGCCCCAAAATGACCGTCGTTCGCGGCACCAAAACGAGCGAGGAAAGCGTCTATCATGGCTTCTAGGACCACCCGCCTGTGCCTCGCCCTGCTGAGCCTTGGCGCGCCAGCCTTGCTGACGGCGGTGCCCGCCGCGGCGCAATCCGGGCCAGCGCTGCCCAGCCGCGATCTCCACGCCGGAACGCTCGAGGTTCCGCTCAACAAGAGCCAAGTCGTCAACGCTGATCGCCCGATTGCCAAGGCGATGATCGGCAATGACGATATCGCCGATATCCTGCCGCTGACCGATCGTTCGATCTATGTCCTGGGCAAGAAAATGGGCACCACCAGCCTGACGCTCTACGATGCGCGCGGGCGGGTAATCGCGATCATGGACGTGGCGGTCGGCCCCGATGTCGAGCTGCTCAATTCGCAGCTCCGCGACATGCTCCCCGGCCAGAATGTCGAGGCGCGGATCTCCAACGATTCAGTCGTGCTGACCGGTACCGTCAACAGCGCGGGCGCGGCTGACAAGGCTGCTCGGCTGGCCAAGGCCTATGCCGGGGACAAGGTGATCAACTTGATCAGCGTTGGCTCCAGCCAGCAGGTCATGCTCGAAGTGCGCTTTGCCGAAGTGAACCGTACCAGCGGCAAGGAATTCGGGATCAGCGCCTTTGGCAATTCGGCCGGTGGATCGTTCAGCGGGGCCTTTGGTCAAAGCGCCAGCCTGACCCCGGGCGCCGGGGGCATCGGGATTATCAAGCTCGACTCGATCACCGGCCAAAGCGGAATCTTCTCGCAGGATATCTCACTTGGCCCGCTCAGCCTGCAGGGCATACTTAACGCCATGGAAGCCAAGGGCCTGGCCCGCACCCTGGCCCAGCCGACCCTGATCGCGCTGTCGGGCGAGCGGGCATCGTTCCTGGCCGGCGGTGAATTTCCGATCCCCGTTTCCCAATCGGGCGGCAGCGGCGGCGCCAATGGCACGCAGGCGATCACGGTCGAATTCAAGACATTTGGGGTCAGCCTGGCTTTCACCCCGACCGTGCTGAGCGACAACACGATCAATCTGGTGGTTGAGCCCGAAGTGAGCGAGATCGATCCGACCGCTTCGCTGACGCTCAACGGGATCACCATTCCGGGGCTGCGGACCCGCCGGGTCAGCACCACGTTGGAACTGCGCGATGGCGAAAGCTTTGCCATCGCCGGGCTGCTTCAGCAGGATACCAAAGTGCAGATCTCGCAGATGCCGCTGCTCGGCTCGCTGCCGATCATCGGTACGCTGTTCCGCTCGACCCGCTATCAAAAGGGTGAGACCGAACTGTTGATCGTGGTCACCCCGCGGCTGGTCGCGCCGATCAAGCCGAGCCAGGTTCGCCTGCCAACCGACCGGGTTCGCGATCCCAATGACGTCGAGACCTTCCTGCTCGGCCAGCCCTATCAGCCGCAGGAACTGGCTCCAATTGCCGATCCCAAGAAAGGCGCTGCGCCTGATCTGCAGACCTCGCTCGATGGCAAGCCCGCCCCGCGCAAGGCCGATCCAGCGCAGACCGGCACCGCCACTCCCCCTGCCGCCAAGGATGACGACTATGAATTCTAAGGCACGCCTGATCGCGATTGTGAGCACTACCGCCTTGCTGCTGGGTGGCTGCGCCACGGGCGGCAGCAACACCGGATTGGGAATGGGCAAGGCCGACAATTTTGGTGAGGCCAACCGCCAGACCTTTGCCGCGATGGTGATCAACCCCAACCCCGAATACGACGAGCCGATGGCGCCGGGCGATGGCGAGCGCGCGGCCCAGGCGATCGAACGGCTCCGCACCGGCAAAGTTAAAATGCCTGAGCGGCAGAGCCTTTCCGAACTCGGCCGGTCCGGTGGCGGTTCTGCTCCGTCGGGCGGCAATTGAGCTGAGAGGTGGAGGCTGGCGATGCAACATCCGATCGGAAGCCACTTTCTCCGTGATGAAAGCGGCGCTGTTGCCGCCACCTATGCGATGGCGCTGACCGCGCTGATCGTTATCGCCGGCGTCGGGTTCGATTACGGCCGCCTCGCCACCATGGACAGCGAATTGCAGAACGGCGCCGATCAGGCCGCGCTGGCCGGGGCGACTCAGCTTGACGCCAAGTCCGGCGCCTGTTCGCGCGCTGCGACAGCGGCGGTCTCGCTGGTCACCAACACCACCATTCTGGCCAACGACGCGAGCACCATCACCGTCGCCAGCGAAACTGCTTGCGACGCGACCGGCACGGTGAAGTTCTGGCAAAATCGCGACGGCACAACTGCTGCCACATCCGATGCCAACGCCCGCTTTATTGAACTGACCGTCGCTGCCCGCACGGTCGACTATGCCTTCACCCCGATCGCCAACCTGCTGCAAGGCTCGGTTTCCGCAGGCGCGATGGCCGGCCTGGGATCGTCGATCTGCAAGGTGCCACCGGTGTTCATGTGCAATCCCAATGAGGGCGGCGATCCAAACTTCACCATCTCCAACTACGTGGGCAGAGGTATCCGGCTGGTGGCCAACGATGGCGGCGGAAATTACGGCGCGGGCAACTTCGGCTACCTGCAAACCAACGCAGGAAACGGCGCAAGCGCGATCAGCGACGCATTGGGCAAGACCAACGTGCCGGGTGATTGCATTGCCGCCGATGGGGTAACCACAAAGCCCGGTGCAAACGTCAGCGTGCTTGATGCGCTTAACACCCGGTTCGATATCTATACCGGCAATACCACATCGCCCTGCGGCGCCAATGGCCAAGGCTGCCCACCATCGGCTAATACCCGCAAGGACGTGGTCCACAAGGGCAACGCCAACCAATGTTCCTATTCCACCGGCGGCGGCAATGGCTGGGCGATGTCGGCTAATCCCTATCTCCCGACTTCGGCTTCAACGCCGCTTACCAACGCTCAAGCTGACGCCCTCTCGCCGATGGGCTATCCGCGCGATATGTGCCACGCCATCAGCGCGACCGGCAGTTGCGGTGGCGGAATTGTTGGCGATGGCCTCTGGGATCGCAACGCCTATTTTCGCAGCAACACAGCCAACTATGCGACGGGCTTTGACATCACGGCGACATTCGGCACTGCGACACCAACCCGCCATCAGGTTTACCGTTACGAAGCGGCCAACGCCGGATCGCGGCTGCTGACCCAATCGGCCGGTGGCGGCGCGACCTCTCGCCCGGCGCCCTACTGCACCACGCCCGGAATTCCGGTGGGGACAACCGCGATTGATCGCCGGGTTCTGACCGTGGCGATCATCAATTGCGGCGCAGGACTGAATGGCTCGTCTGGTCCGCATTCGCCCAAGGCATGGGTCGACGTATTCCTGCCCGAACCATCGGTTCGCCGCCGGGTTGGCACGACGACCTATACCGAAGCTTCGGACCTCTATGTCGAAGTGATCGGCCCTTCGCAGCTGGCTGGCGCCGGATCGACTGCGGCGCAGCTTATCCGCCGCGATGTGCCCTATCTGATCCGCTGATGGGAAGCCGGATCCGCCTTTTCCTGATCGATCAGCACGGCGCGGCAGCGGCAGAAATGGCGCTGATCATGCCGCTTGTTATGGTGATGTTGTTCGCCACCTTTGAAGGCGCCTATTTCGTGATCACCGAACATCAGGTGGTGACCGGTGTCCGCAACGCCGCCCGCTATGCCGCGCGGCTCGATTTCAGCCAGTATGCCTGTCCGGCAGCGACCTTTAGCGGCAGCACGGCGACGGTTCAAAACCTCGCCCGCACTGGCCAGTTAACCGGAGGAACTTCGCGGGTCCAAGGCTGGGTCAATGGCGACATCACCGTCACGGTAACCTGCACCGCGCAGACCGGCATCTACACCGCAGTTGGCAACTATGCCCCCAAAGTGCGGGTCAGCTCGCGGTTCAACTATCCCTCGCTGATGGGCCAGCTGGGCTTTACCCAAGCGGCCTTGCCGATCGGCGCATCGGCTGAGAGCCCGGTGATGGGGCTGTGATCCGCCTGTCCGCCTTTGTCCGCGACCAGCGCGGTGGCTCTGCCGCAGAGTTCGCGCTGGTTCTGCCGCTACTGCTGATCGTGCTGTTCGGCTCGATCGACATCGGGCGCTATGGCTGGAACCTCAGCCAGGCCCAAAAGGCGACCCAAATCGGCGCGCGCTGGGCCGCGGCGACCGACATGATCCCGAGTGATCTTTATACCTACAGCTTCGCCACCTCGGGCGGCGTACCGCAAGGCACAACTGTCAACGCCACTGCCTTTCCCGGCGTCGTGTGCACCGATGCTGGCTGCAGCTGCGCCGCAGGTGGAACCTGCAACTTCGGCATGACCGCCAACACCGCCGCCTTCAACCGGCTGGTGACCCGGATGGCTGATATCTATCCGGGGCTGACCGCCGCCAACGTGCAAGTGACCTATGCGTGGTCGGGCCTGGGCTTTGCCGGGGACCCGAATGGCGCCGATGTTGCGCCGCTGGTCACCGTCAGTCTGCGCAATCTGCAATTCGCCCCGTTTACCGCATTCGTGTGGGGGGGGCAGTTCAATCTACCGTCATTCGCGTACTCGCTGCCAATGGAGGATGGCAGTGGGACGAGTTCAAACTAGGCCAGGAAACAATGGGTACTGAAGCTTTCAAGATGTTCACCGACAAGGATTTCAACGTGCGCGCTTGCGCCGACATGCTGGTAGTTGCCGGGCCTGAAAGCCTTGCCGTACTGACTGGCAACGAACCGGGCGGGCGGCTGCCGGGGCTGACGACCTATCCTTGCGCCAGTGATGCTGCTGTGCCCGATGATCTGATCGCGGCCGCCAAGGTGCTGGTGATCGAGGTTGATCCCGATCTGCCGCAGTCGATCGACCGGCTGCATTCGCTGGGCCGCCGCTATCCGCAGCTGCCCAAGATCGCCGCATTGCGCAATGCCTCGGTCGGTCTGGTCCGGACGCTGGTTCGCGAAGGGGTGGCCGATGTGGTCACCATGCCTTTCCAGCTTGAAGAATTGCTCGAAGTGTCCGCCAATGCCCTGGCCCAACTGCAAGCCAAGGCCGATTCCCACGCCCCGCTGGCGCCGCTGATCTCGGTGATTGGTGCAGCCGGCGGTTGCGGCGCGACCTCGCTCGCGACCCATCTGGTCAGCGATCTGGCGACGCGGCTGGGCACTGGGCGCGAAGTGGCAATTGTTGATCTCGATCTGCAATTCGGCGCGGTGGCAGACTATCTGGGCAGCTTCGGCAGTGGCTCGGTCGCGGATCTGCTTCAGGCCGGGGCCCGGCTCGACCCGGAACTGGTCCGCTCGGTCGGCAAGGTCACCGATGGCGGCATTGCGGTTTTCTCCGCCCCGCCCGAAATCATGCCGATCGAAGCGGTCGATGTCGATCAGGTGCTGGGAATGCTGGGCACTATGCGGCGGCTTTACGCCGGGGTGGTGGTCGATCTGCCCGGAGACTGGACCAATTGGGCGCTGTCGGTGCTTTCGATTTCGGATCAGATCGTGATGGTGGTCGAATTGTCGGTCACCAGCCTGCGCCAGGCCAAACGCCGCTTGCAGCTGTTCGATTCGGTCGGGATCGATCCGGCGCGCGTGGTGGTGCTGGTCAACCGCGTCGAGAAGCGGATTTTCCGCTCGATCGACCTGTCGGACGTGTCCGATACCCTCAAGCGCGAAGTACTGGGCGGTCTGGCGCTGGAGGAACCGGCGCTGAATTCGGTGCAGAACCAGGGCCTGCTGGTTCACCAGGTTCACCGCAAGAGCAAGTACCACGCCGATGTCGATGGCCTTGCCGAACAGCTCATCGCCCGTCTTGATTTTGAAGGGTCATGAGCATGTGGAATGTCCGCAAGACCAGCCCTGAAGCGAGCCCGCTGCCAGCCGAGCCAGTGCCGGCCAGCCCGGCCAAGGCCCCGGCGCGCGCCGCCAAGGTGGTCAGCGCTGACAAGGTGCGGGCCGACTGGCTGATCGACCTCAAGGTCCGGATCCACCGCCAGCTGATCGATCGGATCAATCTGGCGCTGCTCGACAAGCTGCCGCGCGAACAGATCGCTACCGAAATCTCGCAGATCATCGCCGAACTCATCGAAGAAGACCGCGCGGTGCTCAACGGGGCAGAACGGCAGTCGCTGGTTGAGGATGTGCTCGACGAATTGCTCGGCCTGGGCCCGCTCGAACCGCTGCTCAAGGACGAGACGATTACCGACATTCTGGTCAACGGCCACAACACGGTATTCGTTGAGCGCAAGGGCCTTCTCGAGCGGGTCGGCACCCGGTTTCAGGACGAGCGGCACCTGCTGCGGATCATTCAGAAGATCGTCTCGGCGGTCGGCCGCCGGGTCGATGAAAGCTCGCCTTTCGTCGATGCCCGTCTGGCCGATGGATCGCGCGTCAACGCGATTGTCGCGCCCTTGGCGATCGATGGATCGCTGCTGTCGATCCGCAAGTTCTCCAAGATCCCGATCGATATGGAGACCATGATCGAATACGGCTCGATCCCGCGGCAAGTCGGGGTCGTACTGAGAGCTGTCGTCCAGGCCCGGCTCAACGTGATCATCTCAGGCGGCACCGGCTCGGGCAAGACAACGCTGCTCAACGCGCTGTCATCGTTCATTGATGAGCGCGAGCGGATCGTGACGATCGAGGATTCGGCCGAGCTGCAATTGCAGCAGGAGCACGTCGCCCGGCTCGAGACCCGCCCGCCCAACATCGAAGGACGCGGCGAGATCAGCCAGCGCGATCTGGTCAAAAACGCGCTGCGGATGCGGCCCGACCGGATCATTCTGGGCGAATGCCGCTCGGGCGAGGCATTCGATATGCTCCAGGCGATGAACACCGGCCACGATGGCTCGATGACCACGGTCCACGCCAACACCCCGCGCGATTCACTATCGCGGATCGAGCAGATGATCGGGATGAGCGGGATCGAGATTTCGCCGCGTTCGGCCCGTGCGCAGATTGCCTCGGCGCTCAACGTCGTGGTTCAGATCGGGCGGCTCAGCGACGGGCGGCGCAAGTTGCTGAGCCTGTCCGAACTGACCGGGATGGAAGGCGATACGATCGCCATGCAGGAAATCTACCGGTTCAATATGACTGGCCGGGCAGAAGATGGCACCGTGATAGGCCGGTTTGAAGCCACGGGCATCCGGCCCAAATTCACCACACAGCTCCAGGCCCACGGGATCAATCTGGACGCCTCTCTGTTCGATCCGCGCGCGGATCTGGGTGGCGCATGACCGCAATCCTGCTCCGCCTGGGTGTGTTGGTCACGGTATTCGCCCTTATCTTTTTGGTGTCGCAGCGCGTCCTGCTGGGCATGGCCAATCGCCGGGCCGAAACCCGGGCAATCAACCGCCGGATGGAACTGCTGAAAGCCGGGATCACCCACGAGCAGGTCAATGACATCCTGCGCAAGGGTGTACCCGATCGACTCCCCCCCGATGCCGGACTGCTCGAGCGGCTGTATCACCGCTTTCAGGCGATGGTCCGAATTGCCGATATCCCGGTGGACCCGCGCACCATTGTGGCGATCAGCTTGCTTGCCTTCATTGGTTTGTCGAGCCTGTTCCTGTTCATGGCCTGGCTGGCCAAGTTCACTATTACTGCCGGCATAATCCAGTTGGTGGTTGTAGTTGTTGCCGCGATGACGATCGTTTTGCCTTTGATGTTGATCGCCCGCCGCAAGGAACAGCGGCGCAAGCTGATGGAAGAGCAGTTCCCGGTTGCGCTCGATGTGTTCACCCGTGCCTTGCTGGCCGGGCACCCGATTGCCTCGGCGATCGAACTGCTAACCCAGGAAATGGAAGACCCGCTGGGCAGTGAGTTCGGACTGGTTGCCGATGAAGTTGCCTACGGATCAACTTTGACCGAGTCGCTGATGGCCATGGCCGACCGCTGGGATCAGCCCGATATCCGGATGTTTGCAGTCTCGATCTCACTCCAGAATGAGACTGGCGGCAACCTTGCAGAAATCCTGCGCAACCTCTCGCAGGTGATCCGCGAGCGGGCGACGCTTTACATGAAGGTCCGGGCGCTCAGCTCGGAAGGGCGGATGACCGGTTGGATGCTGTCGGTCCTTCCGGTCTTCACGATCGTTTCGCTATTCCTGCTCAATTCCAAATTCTATTTCGAGGTCGCGAGCGATCCGATCTTCGTCCAGGGCTTCACCGGACTGATGATGCTCTACCTGCTCGGAGTCTTCTGGATCCGGCGCCTGATTGATCTGAAAGTCTGACGATGCTGGATCTGATCTCCTCCACTCCCTTGGTCAGGATTCTGGTGCTGCTGGCGGTCTTCGCAGCGGTGGTTGCGGTGGCCATGGCGATCCTGACGCTGGTCGGGCGGCGGATAACCCTGCGCGGGGAACTGCGGGTCATTGCGTCCAAGGGCGGATCGTCTGCCGCTGGGCCGGGCACACTGCGACAAACCAGCGGCGGGGCCTGGACCAAGCTGGTAGAGAAGATCGAGGCCAGCGGCGTCAGCCTGACTGATACCAAGGGCGATGTTCTGCGTGAGCAGCTGCGCTTGGCCGGGTTCACTTCGCCGCTGGCGCCGCGCATCTACACGCTGTTGCGGCTGGTTTTGGTGATCGTCCTGCCGTCGGCCTATGTCCTTTCCGTGCTTGCCTCGGGCGGGGTCATCTCGTTCATGCAGCTCTATATTATTGGCAGCCTGCTCGCGGTGCTGGGCCTGTATGTGCCCAATCTGTTCGTGCGCTACCGGGCTAGCCGCCTCACCCAGGCCCTGACCAACGGCTTTCCAGATTGCCTCGATCTGCTGCTGATCTGCGTCGAAGCCGGGCTCGGTCTGGAAGCTGCGCTTGACCGCGTCTCGCGTGAAATGGCGTTGTCACATCCCGATGTATCCAGCCTGCTGGCCACAGCAACTCTGCGGCTGCGCGCCGGGGCTACCCGTGAAGAGGCACTGCGGCGGCTGGCCGATGATGCGGCAATTTCCGAAATCCGCTCGTTCTCTACCCTGCTGATCCAGTCTGACAAATTGGGCACCAGCATCGGCGATACGCTGCGGGTCTATGCCGCTGAAATGCGCGAACGGCGGCGAATGCGGGCAGAAGAAAAAGCCCACCGCCTGCCGGTGCTGATCTCGATCCCGCTGGTGGCCTGCATGCTGCCGACAATGATCGGGGTGCTGATGCTGCCGGTGGTCATTCGCGTTGTCCGCCAAATCATGCCTGCGATGATGAACTAGGAGCCTAGCCATGCGTAACACACTGATCCTCAGAGCTTCCGCAATTGCCTTGCTGGTATCGCTTGGCGGCTGCCAATTCCTCGGCAAACTCAACCTCGCCCGCAGCGGATCGCAGGACGAGCAGCAGGCCGGCAAGGCCAAGCGTGCAATGCCTTCGTCGCTGGCCGAAGGGCGCGAACACTTGCGCGCCAATCGCAATGGCCTGGCGATCGATGCGTTCAATCTGGCGCTGGTTCGCGGTGAAGACCCTGCCGCCGCCTTCAACGGACTGGGCGTTGCCTATGCCCGGGTCGGCCGGAATGATCTGGCCTATCGCTTCTTCAAAAAGGCCAATGCTTCTGACCCCGATAACCCGGTATATGCCAGCAACCTGATCCGGCTGGTCGATAGCCCAGCCTTCGCGCTTAATCAGATTGATCGCGCGCCAACCGCGCCGCCAGCCCGCGTGGCAGAGCGGCCCGTCACGGCCAGCGCAGCAGCCGCGGCCCCGCGGGCGCCCGGCAAGCTATACCGCGAAGGCCGCGGCCAGATCAGCCTGACGACCCGGTCCGATAGCACTTCGACTGCACCTGATCAGCGCAGTGCAGCCATGACGCAAGTCGCGGCACGACCGATCGCCAAGCCGTCCGTTGCCGTCGTTGAAGAACCTGCGGCTCCCAAAGCGGCCGAGCCGGCCTCTGCCGCGCCAGCAAGGGGCAAACGCAAGGTGATCGAATTCGCCCCAAATGCGCCAGCTGACGCCAAATCGGGCAAGGCCCAATCGGCACCGCGCAACGCAGCCTCATGACCCCGGCAGCCCTCGCCTCTTTGCTGGCGTTGGGGTTGGCTGGCCTGACTGCCAGCTGGCTAGATTGGCGCCACCGCCGCTTGCCCAACTGGCTATCGGCTATGCTTGCCGTGCTCGGGCTGGCTGCCGCGTTCCGGTATGGCGGGATCGATCTGCTGGGCAGCCACCTGATCCACGCCGCAATCGCGCTGTGCATCGGGATCATTCTGCATGCCATTGGCTGGATCGGCGGTGGTGACGGTAAGTATTATGCGGCGGCAGCCTGCTGGTTTGCGCTTGGCAAAGGGATAGTCCTGTTGTTCTGCGTCGCGGCTTCGGGACTGCTGCTATACCTCAGCTGGTTCGGACTGCGCCGATTGCGCGGTCTGGAAATCGCAATCGGCCCGGATATCGCGGATAAGGACAAGCTGCCCTATGGCTTGGCGATTGCGGCGGGATCGTTTGCAGCAGCGGTACTGACCTTGCAATGATCGCGGCCATGCCCGGTCGCCGCCGCACGGCTGGCGCGATCAGGCGGCTGGCGCTGTTCGCCTTGCTTGCAGGAATCGGATCGAGCCCGCTGTGGGCCAATTCAGCGCCGAGCTGGCCAGACGAGGCGGCTCAATCCGCAGGCTCCGCGTCCGACGCTGCGCAGCGCCAACCAGCAACGGGATCGGTCACCTTTGGCCGCGCGCTTGATCTGGAAGGCACCCCGCTGCGCCTGTCCTCCGCCATCCGCCGGATGCCGGGCCAAGGCACCCGAAGCGGCGGCACACTGGCGCGCGGGTCCTTTATAACACGCTATCTGCCCCTGCGCGGAGCCGGGATTTCCAGCGGGTTCGGCTGGCGGCGCCACCCGATCAGCGGCGGTTTCAAGTTCCACGCCGGGATCGATCTGGCCGCGCCCACCGGCACGCCGATCGTCGCCACGGCAGCGGGCGTTGTGGCCAGCGCCGATTGGTACGGCGGATACGGCCTGTGCGTGACGGTCGATCACCAAAACGGCTATGTCACGCTCTATGGCCATATGTCACAGATTGCGGTCAGCGCCGGGCAGCAGGTTCAGCCGGGGCAGCCGCTGGGCCGCGTAGGCTCAACCGGATCATCGACCGGGCCGCACTTGCACTATGAACTGCGCCGCGATGGCTATGCGGTAAACCCCGGCTTCTAGTTGAATTGATCGCCGATCCGGTGCACGAACCTAGGCTCGTGATAGATGGAGAGAGCGATGTCAGACCCCCTTCCCGGCGCGCAGGCGCATATCGAAGCCGCGCTGAAACTGTGCGCCAAGATTGACGACCTGCCCGCCGATACGCCCTTGCTGCCGGTCGCCAAGGTTGGCGTGATCGGCGCCGGCACGATGGGCGGCGGGATCACTATGAACTTTCTCACCGCTGGAATTCCGGTGACCATCGTCGAGCAGGAGCAGGCCGCGCTCGATCGCGGCTTGGCGGTGATGGCCAAGAATTACGAAGCCAGCGTCAAACGCGGGCGGATCGAAGCCGCCGATGCGGCAGCGGCAATGGCCCGCCTCACCCCCAGCCTCAGCTTTGATGATCTGGCCGATTGCGATCTGGTGATCGAGGCGGTCTATGAATCGATGGACGTGAAGAAGGATGTCTTCGGGCGGCTCGACGGCATCGTGAAGCAAGGCGCGATCCTCGCCAGCAACACCAGCTACCTCGATGTCGATGAAATCGCCGCGGCCACCCAGCGGCCCGAGGCTGTGCTGGGAATGCATTTCTTCTCGCCCGCCAACATCATGAAACTGCTCGAAGTGGTGCGCGGCGCAAAGACTGGGGCGAGCCAGCTTGCGACCGTGATGGCGCTGGCCGGCAAGATCCGCAAGGTTCCGGTTGTCTCGGGTGTCTGCCACGGCTTCATCGGCAACCGGATGCTGTCCAAGCGGCAGGAACAGGCCAACGCGCTGCTGATGGAGGGCGCAGCCTATTACGATATCGATCAGGTGCTGCTCGATTTCGGCTTCCCGATGGGCCCGTTCCAGATGGGCGATCTGGCGGGCCTCGACATCGGCTGGCACCGCGATCCCAGCAAAGTCACCACGATCCGCGAAGCACTCTGCGCGGTGGGCCGTTGGGGCCAGAAGACCGGCAAAGGCTTCTACGATTACGCCGAAGATCGCAGCCGCAGCCCTTCAGACGAGGTCAAAGCGATCATCGCCGACTTCGCCGTCAAGTCTGGCGTGGCCCAGCGCGAGGTCAGCAAGCGGGAAATCTTCGAACGCCTGCTCTACCCCATGGTCAGCGAAGGCGCGCTGATCCTCGAAGAAGGCATCGCCCAACGCGCCAGCGACATCGATCTGGTCTGGCTCAACGGCTATGGCTGGCCAGTCTGGACCGGCGGGATCATGCACTGGGCCGACCACGAAGGGCTGGGGAAGGTTGTCGATGGGCTGAAGGCGCATGGACTGCCGGTGGCGCCGTTGCTGGAGAAGCTGGCGGCGGAGACTAAGGCATTCACTAATGGGTGAACCGAGAGGTTTGCTCGACTCTGAGGCTGCGTTCGTCCGGTTAAAGGAATGGCACGTTCGGGCATGAACGTCTTGAATGTTGGGGAAAGCAGGCAGCAGTAGGTTTCGGTTAGTACTTCCCCCTCAACTTCGGCGATGGTAAGCATTGTAAGCGGTCGCGAGATAAAGGGGGTTTGTCATGACGACTCTTGCCGGAAATCTGAGTGTCTCGGAGCCCAAGCTGGACCTGCTGACCGGAACACCGCGGGCGCATGCCCTAGATCGCTGGATTTTCGTGTTCATGGCTGCGTGGTTCATCGCCATCGTGCTTGCCGGATTTATTCCGGACTCGTTGATGAAAATCGAGGCGGTGCAGGCTGGCGAGCGGCCGCCGTTTCCGCTGGTCCTTCACATGCATGCGGTATTGATGGGATCATTCCTGCTGCTTCTGCTGGCGCAAACTTGGCTGATGGCAACAGGTAAGAGCGCTCAGCATATGCGGCTCGGGATATTGGGTATGGTGCTCGCACCGGCGCTCGTCATCGTCGGCTTCATCCTGGCGCCGACCATGTACCACATGGGGTGGAACGCGGCGCAGGCAGCGCCTTTGGGCAAACGGGAAGCGCTCCTGGGCGCGCTCGCGGTGCCGGAGAACATCTTGCTCCTGCAATTGCGGGTCGGGATACTGTTCCCCCTGTTTCTGGCCATCGGGCTGAAGGCGCGGGGCCGGAATGCGGGCATGCACAAGAGAATGATGTTTCTGGCAACGGCCATGGCATTGCCGGCGGGGATCGACCGGATTCCATGGCTAGTCCACTCGATGCCGGTCAGCCCACTATCACCCGACCTGTATACGCTTCTGGCAGTTTCACCGATGTTCCTGTGGGACGTGCTGCGCAACCGCTCGGTGCACTCGGCCTACCTAATCTGGCTGGCGGTGAACATTCCTTTCGCGATGGCAGTGCACGGGCTGTGGGACACCCCCATGTGGCATCAGACCGCGAGACAGATCATGGGTGTCGGATAGCCTCTGCCAGCCACGCGGCGAATGTCTGCACTGTTGTCGTGACCGGAAAGGCAGCTTTGGCGTGACTGACACGCAAAGCGGACACCAGGATTGGGGTCTCACGGAGCCTAATCTTACCGAGCCCGAGGAATACACTTCTCGCGCGGCAGACCGGCAAAGGTATCGCAGTTGAACAGCACGATCTCAGCCCCGGCCGGATCGCGCGAATAGCTGAATTGCAGTCCGGCGCGTGCGGCCCCGGTCAACGGCAGCGTTGCCGGGATCAGGCTGCGGTCGCTCCAGCCCATGACGCGGCAGGTTCCGCTGGTCGGGCACAGCTTGCGGGCCATCGCCAAGGCGCTTTCCGAGCCCGCTGCGGGGGATACCGTGACGAAATTGGCCATGCCCGAGGGCAGCCGCATCACCACATCTCCGCCGGTCACTTTGGGCGTATCACTGGGCAGCACCGGCATGACGACCGGGGCGCCGTAGTTGGTCGCAGGCAGGCCTTCCAGCGGAGTCAACGGCCCGAGGGCAATCGCCGCGGGCCGCGCCAGCAGTGCTGCCAGCGACGGTTCACCGCCGCCATAGCTTTTGCGCCACGACTTGACCGAACCCCAAAAGCCCGGCCAGCGCAGGAACAGGTGCGTTTCGATCTGGGCGATCTTGTGCAGCTTGGGGCTCCACCACGGGAACACCCAATCGGTGTGATAGTGAGTGGCATTCCCGACGGGGGCAAAGACATAGCCTTTCAGCGCCTGATCGGCCCTGGCCCTGGCCGCGCCCCAGCTGGCTGGATCATACTGGCGGGCGAGCGAGCCATCACAGGTGAAGCTGAACTGGCAGCCGGTAACGCGTTCTGAGCCTTCGAATACCACCCCGCAGACCGAGCCGGCAAAGGCCGGATGGCGGGCGCGGTTGATGACGACCTGGATCACCGCGCGTTGGCCGGGATCGCTCGATCCCGCTTCGGCCATGGCGGCCAGCGCGAGGCAATCACGAGCATTGGTCAAATCGGCCGGGCTGCCGCCAAAGCGATAGGGCGGCGCGGGTTCCAGCTTGCCGCCGACGAACGGGATGGCTTGATTTTGTGAACGGGTATCGCCCAGCGGGACAATGGGCGCAGCATATTCAAGCGGTGGAAGCTCCCCCGGCCGCCCGGGCAAAACCGCCAGTTGCGCCAGCAGGATCGGATCATCGGTTGGCGCAGCCGCTTCACTGGCAGCCGAAGGATCGAACCGCAGACTGGCCCAGGCGAGCAACACCAGCGGCAGCAAGGCCAGCAGGGCGATGGTCATCCTTCGGTTCAGCGGATCGTGCATTGCTGGCCTTTTAACCGCCCCGTTCAAAACACAAAACCCCGCCGAAGCGGGGTTCTGTAGTGTGGTGGTTGCGGGGGTAGGATTTGAACCTACGACCTTCAGGTTATGAGCCTGACGAGCTACCGGGCTGCTCCACCCCGCGTCACCAATGTACCCCAGATCAGGCACTGCTGCCCAAATAAGGAGCTTTGTTCCGGACGCAAGGTCCAGAGACACAAAAAGGGCCTTCAAGGGCCCTTTGAGTGCAGAGCCGAAGCTCTGACAAGTGAATGGGTTTTATACCTGTACCCGCCGGCTTTAATGCCTGGCGACGTCCTACTCTTCCAACGCTTGAGCGGTAGTACCATCGGCGCTGTCAGGTTTCACGGCCGAGTTCGAGATGGGATCGGGTGGGGCACTGACGCTATGGCCACCAAGCAATAAAGCAGGCGGATACGGGTTTTAATCGATGCACTGTAGTGCGTTTATTAGGGCGTAATCTGACTGAGAACCGTCCACTATCGCAGACAGCAAAGCTGTCATTGATGGCGGGATTCTCAAGCATGATCAGAGTTATTAGGACCGGTTAGCTCCACACATTACTGCGCTTCCACATCCGGCCTATCAACGTCGTGGTCTACGACGACTCGAAGATACCTAATCTTGAGGGAGGCTTCCCGCTTAGATGCTTTCAGCGGTTATCCCGTCCATGCATAGCTACCCTGCTGCGCTCCTGGCGGAACGACAGGTACACCAGAGGCATGTTCACCCCGGTCCTCTCGTACTAGGGGCAACTCCTCTCAAGTATCGACGCCCACGGCAGATAGGGACCAAACTGTCTCGCGACGTTCTGAACCCAGCTCACGTACCACTTTAATTGGCGAACAGCCAAACCCT
>JANMOU010000010.1:0-31412 GCA_031369495.1 Novosphingobium sp.
CGGCACGATCGGCGGCGCGCTGGCGATGAACGCGGGCTGCTACGGGCGCGAGACGAAGGACGTGCTGGTCAGCGCCGAGGCGATCACGCGCGCGGGCGAACGCGTCACGCTGACCAACGCCCATTTCGGATTTGAATACCGCCGCAACAACGCGCCGGGCGGACTCGTCTTCATCAGCGCCACATTCGAAGGGTCAGCCGACGATCCCGCCGCGATCGAAACACGCATGGCCGAGATCACCGCCAAGCGCGAAGCGGCCCAGCCGATCCGCGAGAAGACCGGCGGCTCCACCTTCGCCAACCCCGATCCGCCAGGCACGCCGAACCAGCGCAGTTCCTGGAAACTCGTCGACGCCGCCGGCATGCGCGGCGCGCGGCGCGGCGGCGCGCAGGTCAGCGAGAAGCACTGCAACTTCCTGCTCAATCTTGGGGATGCGACCAGCGCCGATATCGAAGCGCTCGGCGATGAAGTGCGGCGGCGGGTCAAGGACAAGTCGGGCGTCGAGCTCGAATGGGAAATACAAAGGGTAGGTAAACGGTGACTCTCCCCAAACTTCATGTCGCAGTCCTGCTCGGCGGTTGGTCGAACGAACGCCCGGTTTCGCTGATGAGCGGCGAGGGCGTTGCCTCGGCGCTGGAAGAGCGCGGCCACAAGGTCACTCGGATCGATATGGGCCGCGATGTGGCGCAAAAACTGGCTGAAACGGCACCCGACGTGGTGTTCAACGCGCTCCACGGGTCACCCGGCGAAGATGGCGCGGTGCAGGGCCTGATGGACCTGATGGGGTTGACCTACACGCATTCGGGCATGGTCACTTCGGTGATCGCGATTGACAAGGAACTGACCAAGCAGGCGCTGGTCCCGCACGGGGTGCCGATGCCGGGCGGGCGGATTGTGAAGGTCGAGGAAATCTACGCGAAAGACCCGCTCGAGCGGCCCTATGTGCTGAAACCGGTCAACGAAGGTTCCTCGGTCGGGGTGGCGATCATCACCAATGAGGGCAACTACGGCAACCCGATCAGTCCGGACGCGAAGGGCCCCTGGCAGGAGTTCGATCACCTGTTAGCCGAACCCTATATCCGGGGCCGCGAGCTGACGACCGCTGTGATCGGCGACAAGGCGCTGATGGTCACCGAGCTTAAGCCCAAATCGGGCTTCTATGATTTCGATGCTAAGTACACCGAAGGCATGACCGAGCATATCTGCCCGGCGCAGATCCCCGAAGAAATCACCCAGGCCTGCCTTGACCTCGCGCTGCGCTGCCACCGGCTGCTCGGTTGCAAGGGTTGCAGCCGGACCGATTTCCGCTGGGATGACGAACAGGGTCTGGCCGGGCTGTTCGTGCTCGAAACCAATACCCAGCCGGGGATGACCCCGCTCAGTCTGGTTCCCGAACAGGCCTTGCATCTGGGCATTTCCTATGCCGATCTGGTCGAAGCGATTATCGCCGATGCCCTGGCGGAGGCAAAGAAATGAGCACGCGGACAATCAAACGCGGCGGCAAGAGCGCCCGCAAGGTTGCAGCCGCGCAGGGCAAGGCGCTGAAAGTCCGCTCGGCGCGGGCCCGCACTGGCTCGGTATTCGATAGCGTGATGGCCTGGCTGCCGTTCAGCGAAGGGCAGCTCCACCGGATTTTCCTCGCTATGATCCTCGGCGTGGTGGCGGTCGGGGTGTGGATGGTGGCTAGCTTTGCCGGTGTGCCCGCGATTGCGCGCGAGCAAGTGGCGGTATTTGCCCACGATGCCGGGTTCGAACTGCACAACGTCAATGTCCGCGGCACCAACAATCTCAACGAGCTGAAGATCTATCAGATCGCGCTGGGTGACCGGAACCGGGCGATGCCCTTCGTCGACGTCCACGTCCTGCGCGAACGGTTGCTGGCGCTGTCGTGGGTCGAAGACGCGCGGGTTTCGCGGCAGCTGCCCGACACGCTGGTGATAGACATTGTCGAGCGCAAGCCGGTGGCCGTATTGCAGAAGATCGACCGGCTGGTCCTTATCGACAAGGACGGGATCGAGCTGGAGGCGGTTTCCGAAGCCCGCGCCAAGGGCAAGCTGCGGCTGAAGGGGCCGGGGGCGGGTCGGCAAATCGCCGCGCTGTCCAACCTGCTCGATGCCGCGCCGGCGCTGCGTCCGCAGCTCAAGGGCGCCGAATGGGTCGGCAACCGCCGCTGGAACCTGACCTTCAAGACCGGGCAGATCCTTGCGCTGCCCGAAGGCAAAGAAACCTCGGCCAAGGCTCTGATAACGTTCGCCCAGCTTGACGGACGCAACCGCCTGCTCGGCGGTAAGGCGGTGGCATTTGATATGCGCGCGCCAGACCGGATCTATCTGCGCCTGCCCGGCCGCACCGACGCGATCGAGCAACCCAAACCCGCCGCCAGCGATAGCGCCGCCAAGGCTGCTACGCCCACGCCCAGCGGCAAATCCGCCCTGCCCAAGGAGCAGCAGTAATGGCCACACCCCGGATTGCGCGCGTTTTTGGCGCGGTCAACATCGGCTCATTCCGGATTTCGGCGATGATCGCCGGGATATCTGAAACCGGCGAAATGGTCGTGCTGGGCTCGGGCCACCGCGCCGCGCAAGGGATCAAGCGCGGCTATGTCACCGATATGGCAGCTGCGACCTATGCCGTGCGCGATGCGGTTGAGCGGGCCGAAAAGATGGCCAATACCTCGATCTCCAGCGTCTGGATCGGCTGTTCGGGGGCGGGGCTGGCCAGCCAGATCTCGCAGGTTGAGGTCGATATCGGCGGTCGCCGGATCGAGGCGGAGGATATCGAGCATCTGCTGGTTTCGGCGCGCGAAGTGATCCAACCCGATGGCCGGATGGTGCTCCACGCCCAGCCTGCGCACTATACGCTGGACGGCGCCGATGGTGTGTCTGATCCTAAAGGACTTCATGCCGAGCGGCTGGGGGTCGATATCCACGTGATATTGGCCGATGGCGCGCCGGTGCGGAACATCACCGAAGCAGTCCAGAACGCGCATTTGCAGGTCGAGGCCGTTGTCGGCAGCCCGATCGCGGCGGGCCATGCCTGTCTGTCTACCGAAGAGCGCGAACTGGGCGTGGCCCTGATCGAATTCGGCGGCGAAGTGACCAATGTTTCGGTCTATGCCGCCGGGATGCTGTTGGGGCTGGTGACCATTCCGCTGGGTTCGGGCGATATTACTGATGCAATCGCCAGCGCGTTCGGGATCCGCCGGTTTCAGGCCGAGCGGCTGAAATGCGTTCATGGCTCGGCCATCGCCAGCCCGTCGGATCACCGCGAGATGATCCCGGTCAACGCGCCGGGGGACGAAGGCAGCACGCCGGCGGCGCGCCACGCCGATGACAAGAACCGCATCCCAAGGGCCGAACTCGTCTCGGTCGTGACCACGCAGCTTTCGGCGTGGATCGATGAGGTGAACAAGGCGCTGAAGGGTTTGGGCTTCACCGGCCAGCGCGGACAATTGGTGGTGCTGACCGGCGGCGGGGCAGAACTGGCCGGCCTTGCTGACTTCGCGCAAGGGGCGCTCGGCAAGCCGGTCCGGATCGGCAAGCCGCAGTACGTCAAAGGCTTGGCCGAGGCCCACACCACGCCGGGATTTTCAACGCTGTCCGGGCTGGTACTCTATGCTGCGGCTGACCCAATCGACATCCGTTCGATCGGGCCGAGCTATCAGCCAGTCACCCGGGTTAAGGGCTTTGCCCTGGTCAATCGGCTCTATCAGGCGATGCGAGAGTATTTTTGAGGGGTTTTCTAGGCACGATCACCCGGAACGGTTGTGGAAAATGGTTGACGTCCCTTTGATTCAACGATTCGAAGGGTGCAAGGCATGACAATCGCATGAACTATATCCGCCATGCGGACAGGAGAGCGTAGATGAGCATCAATATTGGACCGCCAGCTGTCGAGGAACTGCGCCCCCGGATTACTGTGATCGGGGTTGGCGGTGCTGGCGGCAATGCGATCGCCAACATGATTGCAGCCGGGATCGAGGGGGTCGACTTCGTGGTCGCCAACACCGATGCCCAGGCGCTCAACAATGCGATCGCCGAGCACCGGATCCAGCTAGGCACTGACATCACCCAAGGACTGGGTGCAGGCGCGCGGCCCGAAGTAGGCCGGGCTGCGGCTGAAGAAAGCATCGACCAGATCGATCGCGCGCTGGAAGGTGTGCATATGTGCTTTATCGCGGCTGGCATGGGCGGCGGCACCGGCACCGGCGCGGCCCCCGTGGTGGCCAAGGCCGCCCGTGAAAAGGGTGTGCTGACCGTCGGCGTGGTGACCAAGCCGTTCCTGTTCGAAGGCACCCGCCGGATGCGCGCAGCAGAGGCCGGGATCGAAGAGCTGCAAAAGCACGTCGATACCCTGATAGTGATCCCCAACCAGAACCTGTTCCTGGTGGCCAAGGCTGAAACGACTTTCAAGGAAGCGTTCCAGATGGCTGACGAGGTGCTCCAGCAAGGGGTGCGCTCGATCACCGATCTGATGGTTATGCCCGGCCTGATCAACCTCGACTTTGCTGACGTCCGCTCGGTCATGGCCGAAATGGGCAAGGCGATGATGGGCACCGGCGAAGGCAGCGGCGCAAACCGCGCGCTCGAAGCCGCAGAAAAGGCGATTGCCAACCCGCTGCTCGATGGCGTTTCGATGCAGGGCGCCAAGGGCGTGATCATCTCAATCATCGGCGGCGAAGACATGAAGCTGCTTGAGGTTGACGAAGCCGCGAACCACATCCGCGAACTGGTCGATCCCAATGCCAACATCATCTGGGGCAGTGCCTTCAATCCTGACCTTGATGGCAAGATCCGGGTCTCGGTGGTCGCCACCGGAATCGATCAGAGCGATGCCCAGGTCGAAGATGCCAGCAGCCGTCCGTTCAGTATGGGCGGCTCGCGCGGACCCGCTCGCCCGGCAATGGCCGCCCCGGCCGCTGCAGCCGAGCCTTTGTTCAGCCGCACCGCCGCAGAGCCGGAGCCTGCAGTAGAACCAGAACCCGAAGCTGAACCGGAAACTGCCGCGGCCGATGGCGATGATTGGGATGTGACCGATCCGGGAACGAGCGACGATGACGGTCCGCTGGAACTCGAACTGGAAGCCGAAGGCGACGGCGATTCCGCCGAGGCCTCGTATGGCGGCGAAACCGACGACGCCGCGGATGAAGCTGGCGGCGACGAATTGCTGCTCGACGCCTCGCGGCTGGTTGATGAAGATGAACCCGTTGCGGCCGCAGGGGCTTTGCCTGGGCGCCGCCGCGGGCTGGTTTCAGGTAGTGACGATACCGTTGATGGTAGTGCGAGCAGCGAGAGCGCTGGTGATGCTAGCGCTGGTGCCGGAGAAGGCCCGAGTTCCGCCGCTGCGGAGGCTCCAGCCGCTCCGGCTGCTGCCCCGCCGCGCCCAGGCGGCGGTGGTGCGACGCTGTTCGAACGGATGGCCAATCTGTCACGCGGGGGTAGCAAGTCTTCGTCTGACGACGATGACGATGACGATGACGGACCATCGATTTCGATCCCGCGCTTCCTTGGACGTCAGAACAACCAGTAAGCCAGCGCCGCACGTTCGGCGTCGGTTAAGATTGGGGATTGCATCCGGTGAGAGCCTTTCCGATCTAGCTTGATCCACCGTGACGGAGCCGATTTTGGTTTGTGGCGAGGCGCGAGGAGTGAGCGATGCCGTAGCATCGTGATCGACGAGCAACGCTGCCCACGGAGCAAAATCGGCCCGCCCGAAGGGTTGGTGCAGGAAGCCCCTCGGACAGCGTCCCCTTGCTTGTACGGGTTCCCGACCCGTCCTGCGCAAGGCTCCGTGCCGAGAAGCTTCCTGCACCAATCACGGCGGGTCAAGCTAGGTCGGAAAGGCTCTAAGGTGCGATCCCCGCTTGCGTGGTGGGACGAAAAGGGTAACCCGCTTGTCGATGTTCCAGCCTGATTTTCGGTCCAAGGCGATCCGCACTTTGTCCTGCACCGCGCTGTTTTTGCCGGGGCTGGCACTGCCCGGCTGGGCCTGGGCGCAGCAAACACAGCCTGCACCGGTGCAATCGGTCAGCCGCCCGATTGTTCAGCCAATCCCGCAAAAATCGGCGGGGATGCGGCTGGACGATGCGCTCGGTAAACTCGCCCGAAACCCGCAGGATGTGGCCGCGCTGATCGAAGCGGGCAAGGCCTCGCTTGAACTGGGCGATGCCCAGGCCTCGATCGGGTTTTACCAGCGCGCGCTGCAACTCCAACCGGGGAATGCCGTGACCAAGGCGGCCTTGGCCGGGGCCCATGTCATGGCCGAGGATCCGTTCACCGCGATCGAACTGTTCGACGAGGCGGAGAAGGCCGGGCCGATTGCGCCAGAGCAGCTTGCCAACCGCGGCCTTGCGTTCGATCTGGTCGGGGATTTCCAGACCGCACAATTCTATTACCGCCAATCCTTGGCCGGTGCCCCCAGCGACGAAACGCTGCGCCGGCTCGCGCTGAGCCAGGCGATCGCGCGCGACCGCAAGGGGATGGACCAGACTCTCAACCCGCTGCTGCAAAAGCAGGACAAGGCGGCTTGGCGAACCCGCGCCTTTGGCCTTGCGATCATGGGCCAGACTGAAGAGGCGGAAGAGATCGCGCGGCAGACCATGCCGCCTGAAATGGCCACGGCGATCACCGCTTACCTGCGCTATATGCCGCGGCTGACTGCGGCGCAGCAGGCCGCTGCGGGCAACACTGGCCGGTTTCCGCGCGCGGCTGAGATTGGAAATGACGATCCGCGGTTGGCCTTTTATTCGCGCTCGCGGGTGCAGGTTGCCGCGGCGCCGGCCAAGCCTGCCGCTATCGCACCGGCCCCGGACAAGGGCAAAGGACGCGGCGCAAAGGGGCGCGATAACCCTGGCGTCAAGGTCGCTGCAGCCGCGCCAAAGCCCGCCCCGGTTCCGCCGCCTGAACCGCTGGTTAGCCGCGAAGTGACCGAACAGCCGGCCAAACTGGCCGTCGTTACCGCGCCGCCCAAACCCGCGCCGACGCCTCCTCCGCCAACACCGCCACCTCCGGCAGCGGTTGTTGCGGCCAAGCCAGCTTCAGTTGGGCCGGGCTTCTCTACCGCAGCCGGGCCAGCGAGACAGGACGTGTCCGGTTTCAATCTGGGCAAGGCGCCATCGGCACAACCCCCGGCTCCGACATCGACAACAGCTTTGGCACCAGCTCCGGCACCAGCTCCGGCCGCAGCGCCGCAGAAGCCGCGCAAAGCAGCCAGCATCGACGATGCTTTCGCCGATTTCGAACCGCCCAGCCGCGAAGTGGAAGTGCAGGCCGGTGCGGTCGATGTCCGCAGGATCAAGCCTGTTGCCGTGCCCGCCAAGACGCAGGCCGGCAAACCCAAGGAGCCGGTCAAGGAGACCAAGCCGGCCGCTCCCAGCCATCCCAGCCGGATCTGGGTCCAGATCGCAACCGGGCGCGACAAGGCGGCGCTGGGGTTTGACTGGCGCAAGCTGGCCCGGGAAAATCCGGCCGTGTTCAAGGGCCAGAAGGCCAATGTCACCGTTTGGGGTCAGGCAAACCGCCTGCTGGCCGGGCCGTTCGCTACAACCAAGGAAGCCAACGCCTTCCTCGCCGCGCTCAAGAAGGCTGGCGTGAACGGCGCTTTTGTCTGGACCAGCCCAGCCGGACAGTTGGTCGACGTGCTGGGCGCGGCAAAGTAGGTTACGCACCGCTTTTCCACACCTTGTGAACAGGCTTGTCGAGTTTTGCGCAGGCCAGCGCGCGGCGTGGATTGTCCAGAGCCCCCTCGGCGCTGCATCCACTGCCGCACGATGCAAGGCGAACACCACACCTTTGAGCGCGACGAGGACGCGGCCCCCGTCGATATGCTCGCCTCGCTGTTCGAAGCGCGCGGCTGGCCGTGCGAATTCGTCGCCGAGGATGAGATGTCGGGGGAGATCAAGGGTTCCTGGGCCAGCTACACCCTGCGCGGGGTCTGGCGGCGCGAGGATCACGTGCTGCAGCTGCTGTGCCTGCCCGATATCCGCATCCCCGATGACAAGCGCGCCGCGGTGTTCGAACTGCTGGCGCTGGTCAACGAACAGCTGTGGGTCGGCCATTTTGACCTGTGGTCGAGCGGAAATGTCCTGCTTTATCGTCACGGTCTGCTGCTGGGGGACGAGGGATTGCTCAGTCTGGCTCAGGCCCAGGTCGCAGTCGAAGCGGCGATCGAGGAATGCGACCGGTTCTACCCGGCGTTCCAGTTCGTGCTGTGGGGCGACAAAACCCCCGCCGAGGCGCTGGCCAGCTCGATGGTTGATGCTGCGGGCGAGGCTTGAACCGCGTTTGAAGTCGCGGGTTTAGCGCTCTCCCCTCTTTCCTACTTCCCCCCGCGCTGTCATGATCGCGGCTGCGGTTGGAGTGGGCCGCTTTTTCTTTCTGTGAACCCTGTGATGTGTGTGAACTTCCAAGGGATCGAACTGGTGCAAGGCAAAGGCGCATGGACTCAATCCTGATCTGCGGCTGCGGCAATATGGGCGGGGCGATGCTTGCCGGGTGGCTGGCGGGCGGGCTCGATCCGGCCCGGTTTACCGTGGTTGATCCGGTACTGGCTGAGGTGCCGGCAGGCGTGCGGCTGCTGCGCGAAGTGCCATCTGGCGCGTTCGATGTGGTCCTGCTCGGCATCAAGCCGCAGGCGCTGGGCGAAGTGGCTCCCGTGCTGGAGCCCGCAACACGCGGCACAATTGTGCTGTCGATCCTGGCTGGAGCGGAGCTGGCGACGCTGGCCGAGCGCTTTCCGGCGGCAACGGCAGTGGTCCGGGTGATGCCCAATCTGGCCGCCGCGATCGGCAAATCGCCGCTGGGACTGTTTGCTCGGGGGCTGGACGAAGCCGGGCGCGGGGCAGTCGAAGCGCTGTTGGCCCCGCTCGGCACGGCGGAATGGCTAGCCAGCGAGGAGCAGCTTGACGCGGTCACCGCACTGGCGGGTTCGGGTCCAGCGTTTGTCTATCGCTTCATCGCGGCGCTGGCCGAGGGCGGTGCAGCGCTGGGGCTCGATCCGGCGCAGGCTGACCGGCTCGCCCGAGCAATGGTCGAAGGGGCAGCGCTGCTTGCGGCGGACTCCCCCGAAACTCCGGCGGAACTGGCGCGGCGGGTGACCAGTCCGGGCGGCACGACAGCGGCGGGATTGGCGGCGCTGGATAGCGATGCTGCGCTGACCCGGTTGATCGAGGCAACCCTGCGCGCGGCGCGTGATCGCGGGGCAGAACTGGCTGCAGCCGCGCGATCCTAGAGATCTTCGACGAACAGCATTCCGGTTTTGCTTGAAACCAAAGCCAATCCACCCGATATTCACTGCATCGCCTCTATTGTGGGGCGGCAAAGGAGCTAGTCATGTCTGAATGGAACGACCCGCGGACCACCCGTTCGCCGTTTGGCAACGGTCCGGTTCTCAATGGTGAAGCGCTTGGCGCGGTCACCATGGATCAGGGCCTGCGCCGCTACATGTTTTCGATTTACAACTACATGGCCTCTGGCGTGCTGCTGTCGGGCGTGGTTGCTCTGATGATGTTCACCTCAGGGATGGCCGTCCAGATGGTCGGCTCGCCAGTTATGTGGCTGGTAGTGCTGTCGCCGCTGGCGATTGTCATGGCGATGTCGTTCGGCCAGAACCGTTTCAGCACACCGACGCTGCAAGTGATGTTCTGGGCTTTCGCGGTCCTGATGGGGATGTCGCTGTCAACGCTGTTCCTGCGTTACACTGGCGGTTCGATCGCGACGACCTTCTTCGCGACTGCCGGCGCGTTTGCGGGGCTTAGCCTCTATGGCTACACCACCAAGCGCAACCTGTCGGCGATGGGCAGCTTCATGACGATGGGCCTGATCGGCATCATCATTGCCATGCTGCTGAACCTGTGGCTGCAATCGAGCGGGCTTTCGCTGGCAATCTCGGTGCTGGGTGTGATCATCTTCGCAGGCCTGACTGCCTGGGATACGCAGCGGCTGCGTGATACCTACTACCACGTTGCCGGAACCGACATGATGGGCAAGGTCATTATTCTGGGCGCGCTGACGCTCTACCTTGATTTCATCAACATGTTCCAGTTCCTGCTGAGCTTCCTCGGCAACCGCGAATAGGCAAAACCCTGAAAAGGGATTCTATCGTGCCCGGCGCGCTATCTGGCGCGTCGGGCATTTGCATCCTGAAGATTAGCAGTTAGAAACCGGTCGCAAGGAAAAGTGGCCCCCCGACGCAGCGGGGCAGGACTGCGCGGGGAACATCGAATGGGATCGCAGCGACGGTTGATAATGCTTGGGATGGGTCTGGCGGTATTGGCCGCCTGTGCTGACGCAAAGCCAAAGAAAACAGCACCCCTCCCGCCACCGCCGCCACCGCCCGCTCCCGTGGTCTATATCCCGCCGCGTCCCACGCCGCCGCAAGGCGCCGCAACCAATGTCACGATCCCGCTGCTTAATGCCGTAGGCCTGCGGCAGACGGTCAACGCCGGAATCACGCCCAATCAGACTGTCTGGAACTTCCGCTCAGCCTACAATGTCGCGGCGCTCAACTGCCTGAAGCCCGAGCACGCCGAGATTCTGGTCGGCTACAAGGCATTTTTGAAGACTCACCGTTTGGGGCTGACCCGCGCCAACACTGGGGTCAATACCGAGTTTCGCAAGCGCCACGGCGCAGCCTATGTTCGGCCGCGCGAATCCTATATGACCAAGGTCTACAATTTCTACGCCTTCCCGCCGACAGTCGCTCGGTTCTGCGATGCGGCGCTGGTCATGGCGCGCGAATCCAAGACCGTGAAGCCGCTTGATCTAACCGCGTTTTCCAAGCGCAGCCTGGCCAATCTGGATCTGGTGTTTGAGAATTTCTATCGCGCTTATGAGCAATACCGCGCCGATACCGCAGCCTGGGACGCGAAGTATTCGCCGCAGCCGGTTACGCCCGTTCCGATTGCCACACCAACACCCGCGCCCACGCCGACACCGGGCAAGTAAGGTGCGAAAATAGGTCTTTCATGGCCAGCGGCCATTCGCTAAAGGACCGGCTTCGTTTGGGCGGGCTTGCCTTCCCACGCGCTCGCACTGGAACGGGGCCGTAGCTCAGATGGGAGAGCGCGTCGTTCGCAATGACGAGGTCAGGGGTTCGATCCCCCTCGGCTCCACCAGTGTATTGTCATGCGCCACATTCCGGCCTGCAAATGGCGATCTTCTCCGCTTCCGGTGCTCACGGCCCAAATGGCCGCTGCGCTCCGGTTCTCGAAGTTCACCATTTTCGGCTCGGACTGTGGCGCCTGACAATACACTGGTCTCACTAACCACGCCCGCTCATGCTGAGCGTGTCGAAGCATCCCGCGCGACAATCGCGCCATAACCCGTTAGAAGACCACCATGCATTTTCTTGATCAGGCCAAAATCTTCATCCGTTCGGGCCAGGGCGGCCCCGGGGCGGTGGCGTTCCGACGTGAAATGTACGTCGAATACGGCGGCCCTGACGGCGGCAATGGCGGCAAGGGCGGCGATATCATTATCGAAGCGGTGCCGGGGCTCAATACCCTGATCGACTTCCGCTATGCCCAGCATTTCAAAGCCCCGCGCGGCGGTCATGGCTCGGGCCAGAACCGCAACGGTGCGGCCGGCAAGGACCTGCTGATCAAGGTTCCAATCGGCACCCAGCTGATTTCGGATGAAGACCGCGAAACCGTGCTGCTCGATCTGACCGAGGCGGGCCAGCGGGTCACCTTTCTGGCGGGCGGAATGGGCGGGCGCGGCAACGCCAGCTATAAAACCAGTACCAACCGCGCCCCGCGCCAGCATCAGCCGGGCGAAATGGGTGAGGAAATGTACGTCTGGCTGCGGCTCAAGCTACTGGCTGATGCCGGGCTGGTCGGCCTGCCCAATGCCGGCAAGAGCACCTTTATCAACCAGATCACCAACACCAAGGCCAAGGTCGGTGACTATGCCTTCACCACGCTGACCCCGCAATTGGGCGTGGTCCATCACAAGAACCGCGAATTCGTGCTGGCCGATATCCCCGGCCTGATCGAAGGCGCGGCTGAAGGCGCCGGGATTGGCGACCGGTTTCTGGGCCATATCGAACGTTGCCGAGTGCTGATCCACCTGATCGACATCAATGGCACCGATCCGGCCGATGCACTGGAAATCATCGAGGAAGAACTCGCTGCCTATGGCGGCGGGCTCGACGAAAAACCGCGGTTGATTGCGCTCAACAAGATCGACACGGTTGATCGCGAACTGGTCGATGCCTTCATCAAAGAACTGAAGGCCGCAGGCGCCAAGAAGGTCTATCCGATTTCGGGCGCCACCGGGCGGGGCATGGGCGCGCTGCTTGATGCTGTGATCGAGTACCTGCCTGCCGCAACCGGGACCGAGCGTCCGGCCGGTGAGCTGGAGGAAGGTGACGACAAGGAGTGGTCGCCGATTTAACTGCCAAAGGTTGCATCGCGCGCACATTTGCCTAATCCGCAGGGCATGACGATCGCTCGCCTCTCTGATCTGGCTGACAGCGCCGCTTGCCCCCGGCTGGTGGTCAAGGTCGGCTCGTCGCTGCTGGTCGGTGCTAATGGGGTGCGGCGCCAATGGCTTGAAGGGCTGGTGGCAGAGATCGCGGCCGCCAAGACGCGCGGGCAGGAGGTGATCGTGGTCTCATCCGGCGCGATAGCGCTGGGGGCGGCCAGGTTGGGGCTCGACAAGGGCGGGCGCGGCAGTCTGGCCGATGCCCAGGCCGCCGCCGCTGTGGGCCAGATCGCGCTATCGGGGCTGTGGGCAGATCTGCTCAGTGCACATGGCATTACCGCCGCGCAATTGCTGCTGACGCTGGAGGATCTTGAGGACCGCCGCCGCTACCTCAACGCCACCGCAACGCTGACCCGGCTGCTCGATGCTGGCGCAGTCCCGATTATCAATGAGAATGACAGCGTCGCCACGCAGGAAATCCGCTTTGGCGACAATGACCGGCTGGCCGCGCGGGTTGCGCAAGCGGCGCAGGCCAGCGCGGTGCTGCTGCTGTCAGACGTTGACGGCCTGTTCGATCGCAATCCGGCAGCGGCTGGCGCGATCTTGCTGCCCGAAGTGCGCGGGGTCAGCGCTGAAATTCACGCGATGGCGAGCGGTGGCAGTTCTTCCGGCATGGGCTCGGGCGGAATGACCAGCAAGCTGCAAGCCGCCGAGATTGCAGAACGCGCCGGGATCGCGCTGGTGATCGCCAGCGGTCTGCACGATGCCCCGATCAAGCGGGTGACCAGCCAAGGCATCGGCACACTGTTCCTGTCGCGGCGCAAGGATGCCGGCCGCAAGGCCTGGCTGGGCGGGCGGCTGCGGCTCAAAGGCGCACTGGTGGTCGATCCCGGGGCGGCGCGGGCCTTGGCCAAGGGCTCCAGCTTGCTCGCCGCCGGAGTGGTGCAGGTTGAGGGCGAGTTTCAGCGCGGTGATGCCGTGGCGGTTCGGGCCGAGAACGGCACCACGCTGGCCCATGGCCTCGCCGAGTACGGTGCGCTGGAATGTGCCCAGTTGATGGGCCACCAATCGGCGCAGCACGCCGCGATTCTGGGCTATGCCCCGCGCTCTGCCGTGGTTCACCGCGATCAGATGGTGCTGCTGTGACCATCGCGGTGACCGGCGCAACCGGCTTTGTCGGGCAAGCACTGCTCGATCAGGCGCTGGAAACCGGCCAGACGGTTAAGGCTTTGACCCGCCGCGACCAGCTCCCGCGCGATGGGGTGGAATGGGTTAGCGGCGATCTTGAAAGCGCAGAGGCGCTGCGCGCGTTGATGCGCGGGGCCGAGGCGGTGATCCATGTTGCGGGCGTGGTTAATGATGCCGCGCGGTTCGAAAGCGGCAATGTGCTGGGCACGCTGAACGTGATAGAAGCCGCTAAGGCCGAAGGCGTGCAGCGCTTCATCCACGTCTCCTCGCTCTCGGCGCGCGAGCCGGAGCTGTCAGCCTATGGCGCCAGCAAGGCCCGCGCTGAAAAGCTGATCATGGCCAGCGGGCTCGACTGGACGATCGTGCGTCCGCCGGGGATCTATGGCCCGCGCGATGTCGATTATTTCGAAATGTTCCGCCTCGCCCGCTGGGGGGTGATGCCGGTTCCGCCCAAGGAGGGGCGCGCCTCGATTATTCATGTCGATGATCTGGCCCGGTTGCTGCTGGCCTTGGTGCCGGGCGGCGAAGGCGTTTCGTTCCAGAGCTTTGAACCCGACGATGGCCGCAAAAAGGGCTGGAGCCACTATGAATTTGCCCGCGCGGTTGGCTGGGCGATGGGGCGGCGACCGTGGGTGATGCACCTCAGCCGGGCTTCGCTCGACCGGGCAGCCCGGGCCGACCGGTTCGTGCGGCGCGGCAAGGCCCGGCTTACCGCAGACCGGGTCGGCTACATGGCGCACCCCGATTGGGTGGTAACCCACGAAGCCCGTCCGCCGCGCAGTCTGTGGCAGCCGCTGGTGCCAACCCGCGAGGGATTGAAGGCGACGGCTGACTGGTACCGCAAGGAGCGATGGCTCTAACTTCGGATCAGCATAGCCTCGGCGTTCGGTGCGTTGAGTTTGCTCAGCAGTGCATCGATTTCGAGCGGGCAGATGATGTGCTCACCTGAACTGAAATGGATCGCAGTGCCGTAATTGTCTTCGCGCAGGTAGGTGATCTGGTCGGTGTTGACGACCGTCGCCTGCCCGGCGCTGTGCTCGATAGTGGTCAAGGTCATGGCTGCAAGCTCCCGTGCTGCAAAGCGTTTCTAGCAGTGCGACCCGACCGATTGGGTAAATCGTAACATACTCCGCGCATTTCTGCCAAATTTTCTAAGTTCGCCCGGCAACCCACTGATCGCGCAGCGCGAACTTCTGGATTTTGCCTGAACCCGTGAGTGGCCATTCACTGACCTCGATCCAATGCGTGGGGGTCTTTTGCGCTGCCATATTGGCGCGGCAATGGGCGACCAGCGCGGCGGAATCGAGGCTGGCACCGCCCGAAAGCCGGACAAAAGCTGCGACGGCCTCGCCAAATTTGGGATCGGGCACGCCGACCACCGCGACCTCGGCTACGTCATCATGTTCGAGCAGGACGTTTTCGATTTCGGCCGGAAACAGGTTCTCTCCGCCACGGATGATCATTTCCTTGACCCGCCCGGTGACTTTCACAAATCCGCGCGAATCCATCGTGCCCAGATCGCCGGTGTGGAGCCAGCCGGCGGTGTCGATGGTCTTGGCTGTTGCGTCGGGATCATCGTTGTAGCCGAGCATCAGCGAGTAGCCGCGGGCGCAAATTTCGCCGACTGTGCCGACCGGGACCACCGCATTGGTGCCAGGGTCGCGGATCGACAGTTCGGTCTGCGGCATGGCTTGGCCGACTGTATGTAGCACATCGTCGAGCGGATCGCTGGTTCGGGTCTGGGTCAGGAGCGGTGAAGTCTCGGTCTGGCCGTAGACGGTGTAGAATCCGCAGCCGAGCCGCTCGGTGATACGCCGGATCAGCTCGGGCGGGACCATCGAACCGCCTGATCCGGCGAACTTGATGCTCGAAAAATCGCGCGGCTGGGCGGCATCGGCTTCCAGCATGGCGATCAGCATGGTCGGAACGCCCATCATCCCGATCACGCCTTCCCTCTCAATCAAGGCATTGGCACGCTGCGGCTCAAACTGGCGCATCAGGATCATCCGGCGGCCCAACTGGATTGAACCGAGTATCGCAATACCGCAGCCGCCAGTGTGGAACAGCGGCATGACCACCAGGATCGGCGCGTCTTGCACTATGCCTTGTCGGACAAAACTGTGGCGGGCGTTATTGGTGATCCCGTGATGGTGCAGCACCACGCCCTTGGGAAACCCGGTGGTGCCGCTGGTGTACTGAATCTGCACTTCGTCGCGCGGGCGGACTTCGGGCAGGGGGCCTAGTGGCCCGGCCTCACGATACAGCGCTGCGTGATCCTCCATGTCGGTGACTTCACGGATCGCCGGGATCCCTGCGGTCACTTCGGCGGCAATCCGAGCCAATGGATTGCCGCGAAACTCTTTGACCAACAACAGCCCGACGGCGCGCGATTGTTCGAGCACGTATTTGAGCTCTCGCGGCTGGTAGCCGGGGTTGACCGTGACCAGTGTCAGTCCGGCGAGGCCAAAGGCGAACTCGGCGATGACCCATTCAGGAATGTTCGGCGCCCAGACTGCAATCCGTTCGCCGGGCCGGAAACGGGTCAGCAAGGCATGGGCGAGCCGTTCGCTATCGGCCAGCAGTTCGGCGTAGGTCCAGTGCCGGGCGAGTTGACCGTCTCCGTCAACCTCGTCCAGCGCCGGAGCATCAGGCGTTCGGGCCGCTGCATCGCGCAGCACGCTACCGACGGTGCTGTCGATCAGGGCCTCATCGGACTGCGCTGGGCAATAGGATTCGGTCAATTGAAGCGCGTACATTGGCACCCCCAAAACTTGGCGTTACGTTACGTCAAGCGACCCTTTTGGAGAGGTGACCCGATTTGCCGGGTGAATGCAAACGCTTTGAGCAGCAGGCCGTTGATTTGGCGGATTGGCAACTTGCGCCTATCTTCGTCCGGGGTCGCGATTCGAGCGCGCGGGGAAATATCGCCGCGCCGATCACGAAGAGGGATAATCACATGAAGAAGATCCTAGCACTCGCCGCATTCGCGGCAATTTCTGCCTGTTCGAATCCTGCCCCGGCGCCTGACACCGAAACGGCCGCCGCATCTGACGCGCCAGCTGCCGCAGCCACCAATATCGCCGCCGACGGCAAGTCATCGGTCGGCAGTTTCAAGATCACAGACAAAGACGGCAAGGTCTATATGGAAGAAGACAAGGCCGATGGAACCTATGTCGGCTCGCAGGACGGCAAGGTGGTCGAAACCGGCAAGTGGGTACAGAAAGATCCCAATACCTTCTGTTACACCAAGGACGAAAAGGACCCCAAGGAGGTCTGCAACACTGAAAAGGTTGAAAACGGCGTCTGGACCTCGACGAACGCCAAAGGCGAAGTGTCCAAGGTCGAACGCGTCGGAGGCTAATTCCGGCGGCGGGTTACAGGAAGGGCTCGTAACCGGGGGGCAGGGCTTCGGCGGCGCCATCGACGTGGATGCCGCATTCGGTCTTGTCCCAGCCCTTCCACCGCCCTGCGCGGGCGTCTTCGCCGGGGGCGACCATGCTGGTGCAGGGCGAGCAGCCGATCGAGGGATAGCCTTGTGCCACCAACGGGTGCGCAGGCAGGCCGGTCGCGGCGAAATAGCTGGCGATCTGGTCGCTCGACCAATCGGCCAAAGGGTTGACCTTAAGCCGGCCCAGCGCGTCGGTGGCGTCGATCTCGAACCGAGCGAGGCCGGCGCGGGTCGCGCTTTGGAAGCCTTTGCGACCGGTAAAGCTGGCGTCGAACCCGGCCAGCGCCTTGGCCAGCGGCCGCACCTTGCGGATTTCGCAGCAGCCATCGGGATCATAGGACCAGCGCAGCCCGGTCCCATCGCGCGCGGCCAAGGCCAGCGGATCGGGGGTCAGGCTGATCAGATTGGTCAGCCCCAACCGCGCGGTGATTGCATCGCGATAGGCCAGCGTTTCGGGGAAATGCTTGCCGGTCTCCAGGAACAGCACCGGCACCGTCGGATCGATGCTGGCGATCAGGTGTAGCAGCACCGCGCTTTCCGCGCCAAAGCTGGATACGGCCGCGATCCGCCCTGCCAATCCCTCACGCAAAACCGCGCCGAGCATTTCCTGCGTTGCTACCCCCGCAAACCGCGCATTGAGCGCTTCGACTTCGCCTGCGGTGAAGCGCGGGGCGGTGTCGAGCAGGTCAATGCGGCGCGCGGCTTCAGCCATGCCGCAAGTTCCAGATCGGCACCCGGCCATCGGCAGCGGGCTGATAGACGTGTTCCCACCGCGCCAGCGCCGCTTCGGCATCGGCCGGATTGAGCGGAATATCGGGGGCAAAAGCATCGAACCCGCAGCGCCGCAGATGACCCAGATGATCGACCGGCAATTCACCCACCGCGCGCAGTTCGCCAGTATAGCCGGCCTCACGCAGCACTCGCGCCGAGGAGAACCCGCGACCATCGGTGAAGCTGGGGAAGTTGACCTCAATCAGCCTGATCCGGCCCAGATGCGGCAGCAGATCGCGGGCATCGTCGCCCGGCTCCAGCCGGACCGCCGAGGCATTGGTCTGCGCGCCAAACACGTCAACCGTCACGCCCGGATCAGCGACCGCTTCGTCGGTGCGGAACCGGAATTGCACGTCACTCATAAATCGCCTCCTTGAACGGGGCCATGCCGATCCGGCGGTAGGTGTCGAGCAAGCGCTCATCGCCTTGCTTGTGCGCGAGGTAGACGTCAGTCGCCTTGTCGATCGCGTCGACAATCCCGTCTTCGGAGAACCCCGGGCCGGTAATCTGGCCAAGCGAAGTATCGTCGCCCTCGCACCCGCCGAGCAGCAGCTGGTAGTTTTCAGTGCCCTTCTTATCGACGCCGAGAATGCCGATGTGGCCGGCATGGTGATGCCCGCAGGCATTGATGCAGCCTGAAATCTTGAGCTTCAATTCGCCCAGATCGGCCTGCTTGGCCGCAAACCGCTCAGAGATCTTCTGCGCCACCGGGATCGAGCGGGCGTTGGCGAGGCTGCAATAATCCAGCCCCGGACAGGCGATGATATCGCCGATCAGGTCGAGGTTGGCCGTCGCCAGACCAGCGGCATCGAGCTGTTGCCACAGATCGTACAGATCGGCCTTGCGGACGTGCGGCAAGACGATGTTCTGGGCGTGGGTGACCCGCAGTTCGTCAAAGCTATACTTCAGGCCAAGATCGGCCATCACGCGCATCTGCTCGCCGCTGGCGTCACCCGGAATACCGCCGACCGGCTTCAGGCTGATCGTCGCGATCATGTAACCGGGCTGCTTATGTGCGGCGCAATTGCGATCCACCCACACCGCGAAGTCGGGGTCCGAACGGTCCAGAGTATCGGGTGCAGCGGTGTCATAGGCCGGGTCGGTGAAATGCGCCTTGATCCGCTCCAACTCAGCCAGCGGCGGCTCGATTCCCTGGGTGAGCAGGTGGGCGAATTCTTCCTCGACCTGCCGGGTATACTCGTCCTTGCCCAGTTCGTGGACCAGGATCTTGATCCGCGCCTTGTACTTGTTGTCGCGGCGGCCGTAGCGATTGTAGACCCGCAGGCAGGCTTCGGCATAAGTGATCAGCTGATCGAGCGGCACGAACGCGCGCACCAGCGGCGCGATCATCGGGGTGCGGCCCATGCCGCCGCCGACATAGAACGCCGCGCCGATTTCTCCGGCGGTATTGCGAACCATGCGGATGCCGATATCGTGCAGCTTCATCGCCGCGCGGTCGGTCTCGCTGGCGATCACCGCGATCTTGAACTTGCGCGGAAGGACCAGGAATTCCGGGTGAAAGCTCGACCACTGGCGCAGCAGTTCGGCATAGGGGCGCGGATCGACGATCTCGTCGGCGGCGGCCCCGGCATATTGGTCAGAACTGATGTTGCGGATGCAATTGCCGCTGGTCTGGATCGCATGCATCTCGACCTTGGCCAGCTCAGCCAGCAAGTCTGGCGTCTGATCGAGCTGGATCCAGTTGTACTGGATGTTCTGGCGGGTGGTGAAGTGGCCATAGCCGCGATCATAGGTGTCAGCGATATCGCCCAGCACCCGCATCTGCGCCGAGCTTAGCGTGCCATAGGGAATGGCGACGCGCAGCATATAGGCGTGAAGCTGCAGGTAGAGCCCGTTCTGCAGGCGCAGCGGCTTGAAGTGATCCTCGCTCAGATGCCCTTCGAGGCGGCGCTTCACCTGATCGCGGAATTCCTCGACCCGGGTATCGACCATGGCTTGGTCATATGTGTCATATTTGTACATCAGATCACCCAATCACGCGCGTCGGCGTCGGCTGGTTTGAGGGTCAGGTCGGGGCGCACGGTTGGCCCCAGCGCGCGGATGCGGTCCTTGATATGGGCCGGGCGAACGCCGTCCTCATCCTTCACAGCGTCAATCGCATAGGCGGCGTTGACCCGCTGGGCGGCTTGTTCGCGGGCGAGAATGGCATCGGCGTTATCGCCAACATCGACCGCGTCCGAAACATGGAGCGACCACTGGACGCCATCCCACCAGGTGACAGCGCCTGATTTCAGGTCATTGCCGGTCAGTATCTTCATTTCAGGGTCTCCAGCGCCAATGCGCGCAAGGGTTCGTCAGTCTGCTGCGCTGCTACTTCGCCGATCACGATCAGCGCCGGGCTCTTCACCCCGTGGCGGCTCACCAGTTCGCCAAGCCCAGCCAGCGGGCTGCGCAGCACGCGCATCGTGGGCCGTGTGGCGTTTTCGACCACTGCCACCGGCACATCGGGGGCGAGGCCATCGGCAATCAGCTTTTCGGCAATCGCATCAGCAGTCGCGAGGCCCATGTAGATCACCAGTGTGCGGCCTTTTCCGGCAAGGCCTGTCCAGTCCTGCTCGCTCAGGCCCTTGCATTGGCCCGCGACAAAGCTGACGATCGAGGCCGAGCGGCGGTGGGTCAGCGGCATTTGCGCGGCTGCGGCGGCGCCAATCGCGGCGCTGATCCCCGGCACCACTTCGACCGGCACCCCGGCTGCGCGGCAGGCCTCAGCCTCTTCGCCGCCGCGCCCGAAAATAAACGGGTCGCCGCCTTTGAGGCGCACCACTTCGGTCCCGGCCAAGGCTTCGCGGACCAACAATGCGTTGATCTCGTCCTGCTGCAAGGTGTGGCGCGAGCGCGACTTGGCGACTGAAATCAGCCGCGCCTTGGGCCCGGCCAGCGCCAGAATTGCTGGATCGACCAGCCCGTCATGGACGATTAGCGCGGCCCGCGCAATCAGCCGCGCCGCGCGCAGGGTCAGCAGGTCAGGATCGCCGGGTCCGGCGCCGACCAGCCAGACCTTGGCGGGTGAAGGAACGATGCTCATGCTGGTGAAATGGCGGCAGGACGGGCCGGGTGCCAGCCAGAATGACTTTGCAGCCGATTAGGTCAGCTATCGCCGCCGGGCATGGCTGGCCATTCGCGGATATGCACATCGTGTTGCGGGAAGGGCAGGTGGACGCCGTGCTCAACAAACAGCACCCAGATCCGTTTGAGCACGTCAGAACGGATATTGCCGACACCGGCCTCTGGATCGTCGATCCACAACTGGATCTCGAACTGGATCGCGCTGTCGCCAAAAGCATGCAGCCAGACCGAAGGTTCGGGATCGGCATGGACCCGTGGGTGTTCGTGGGCGGCTTGCAGCATCAGCCGCTCGGCCAGTTCGATATCGCTGCCATAGGCGATCCCGACCGGCACTTTCAGCCGGACATCGCGGGTCGAAAACGACCAGTTCTCTACCGTCGAGGTCATCAGCAGCTCGTTGGGGATCAGGTATTCTATCTGATCTCGGGTGATCACCGATACGGCGCGGATCCCGATTCGGTTGACCTGGCCAACCGTTTTGTCGCTGCCGCTGCCGACCGAGATGACGTCGCCCGGCTTGATCGAGCGGTCCATCAGCATGATGATCCCTGAAATCAGGTTGCCGAAGGTCTTTTGCAGGCCGAACCCGATCGCGAGGCCAAAGGCGCCCGAAAAGACCGTCAGCGCGGTCAGGCTGATTCCGAGAAAATCAATCCCGATCAGCACCAGCACCAGCCACAGCGTCACCCCGGCGAACTTCTCGCCGAGCAGCTTCTGGGTTGCATCGAGCCGGTGCATCCGCCGGAACGTCCGCCGCAAAATGGCGTTGCCGATCCGCCCGGCAACCAGCACCGCCAGTACCACCAGCAACATCAGCACCGCCCGGTAGAGCGAGACGTGATAGTCGCCCACATCGAACCCGATCGCGTCTAACCGCCGGGCAATCCCAGCGATATCCTCCCGCAGGCTCATTCCGCTGCCCAGGCGGCAAGTCCGCGTTCAAGGTCGGCGATCAGGTCGGCGGGGTCTTCCAGCCCGATCCACAGCCGCAGCGCGAACCGGTCAGCCGGATCGAACCCGGACGGGGGCCAGGGCATTTCGGTGCGGTCACGTTCGGGGTGGACCCCCAGCGCCAGGCTCTCAAACCCGCCCCAGCTATAGCCGATCCCGAACAGGCCCAGCGTATCGATCAGGCGGTCGCGCGCCGCCGCATCGCGCCCGGCCATCACGACCGTCATCAAGCCGCAGCCACCGGTAAAATCGCGCTTCCACAGATCGTACCCGGACGCGCCGGGCAGCATCGGGAAGAGCACCGCGGCCACTTCGCTGCGGCCCTGGAGCCATTCGGCAATGGTTAGTGCGCTGGCGGACGAGCGTTCGAGCCGCATGCCCATGGTTCTGAGGCCGCGCAGCGCCAGCGCGCAGTCGTCGGGTGAGGCTTGCTGGCCCAGCATCAGCGAGCGCTTGCGCAGCCGCGGATAGTACTCAGCGTTGGCGGTGACGCTGCCTAGCATCAGATCGCTATGCCCGCCAACATGCTTGGACAGCGCCAGGATTGCCAGGTCCACACCGTGCTTGAGCGCCTGAAACCCGGTCGGACCGGCCCAGGTGTTGTCCATCAGCACCACCAGCCCGCGCGCCTTGGCGGCCGTGGCAAGCGCCGGAGTATCGCAGAGTTCCATCGTCAGACTACCGGGGCATTCGAGCAGGACCGCGCGGGTATCGGCGCCGATCATCGCGGCAAAGCCCGCAACGTCGAGCGGATCGAAGAACCGCGCCGCAATCCCGTAATCGCGCAGGGCGTGCATGGCGATGATCCGGCTGGGATCATAGGAATTGTCCGAGACCAGCACTTCATCGCCAGCTTTGAGCACGCTGAGCAGCGCCATCGCCGGGGCGGCCAGACCGGTTGGGTACAGCATGGTCCCGGCCGCGCCTGGCTCCAGCGCGGTCAAGGCATCGGCTAGCGCCCACTGGGTCGGCCCACCGCGCGCGCCGTAGTGGAACAGGCCGTCTTTGTTGACGTGCCGCCCAGCTTCCTGCGCGGCGCAGTTTTCATAGAGATGCGTGCTGGCGCGCCAGACTGGCGGGTTGACCGCGGGGCCAGTCCATTCCGGCTTTCGCCCGGCCAAAACCAGCCGGGTTGCGGGCGACAGGTTGTCTGAAATATCCTTTGCCACAACAAAAAATCCGTCCGTGCTGAGCTTGTCGTCCCGAAGGGGGCCGAAGGCCAACCACCGTCCTTTTCTTCTCGCGAGGTTGCAAGAAAAAAGCAGTCCTTCGACAAGCTCAGGATGAACGGATTTTTGGGGGTGAGGTTACGCCGTCTTTGTTGCCTTGGGGGTGTCGGGGTCGTTGCCCCATTCGGTCCAGCTGCCGTCATACAGCGCCACATCGTCCTTGCCGGCCAGATGCATCGCGAAGATCAGCACGCAAGCGGTAATCCCGCTGCCGCAGCTGGTGATCACTGGCTTGGCCAGATCGACCCCGGCGCTTTTAAGCGCGGCATTGATCCCGGCGGCGTCCTTGAAAGTGCCATCGGCGTTGTAAAGCTCGGTAAACGGCACGTTGAGCGAGCCGGGAATGTGCCCGCTCGCGATATTCGGGCGCGGATCAGCCTCTTCGCCTGACCAGCGCTTGGCGCCGCGGGCATCCACCACCTGTTCGGCCTGAGAATGCAGGTTGGCGAGAACGTTGGCCTTGGTCCGGACGTTCTTGTCATCCTGCCAGGCGGTGAAGTGGCGGTGGCGCAGCTGTTCCTTGCCTTGAGTCAGCGCGCGGCCTTCGGCCTTCCATTTGGCCATACCGCCATCGAGGATCGCGACATCGTGGGCGCCGAACATCTTGAGCATGAACCAGGCGCGGGCCGAGGTTTTGACCGGACTGTCATCATAGAGCACGATCCGGCTGCCATCACCTAACCCCAGCGACTGCATCCGGCTGGCGAATTTTTCGGGAGGGGGCAGGGTGTTTTCTACCGGGGCGTTCGAATCGACCAGATCGTCCAGATCCATGAACACCGCGCCGGGAATGTGCCCGCCTTCATATTCGGCCTGGGCATCGCGCCCGCTGCCGGCCAGATGCTTGGTACAATCAACGATCCGCAGGTCGCTCGCGCCCATTTCGTTCGCGAGCCATTCGGTCGAAACCAGACTTTCCATAACTTAAGAGTCCTCCTGAAGGCCATCCTCCATGGCCATCACAGCGCCCCTTTTCGCTGCAATTGCGAAGAGACTAGACGCGCAGGCGGGCCGCGTCGAGGGGGGAAATGCGGCTAAGGGCTTGAGACCCTAGTGAACCGGGCGTTGGCCGATCCGGCTGTAGGTCCGCGGGCCAAGGTCAAGCCGGAACGGGCGCAGCGCTGCGCCTTGCACTTCGGGCATTTCACCGACGACATAGGTCTGGACCTGTACCAACGATTGCCCGGCGGCGGTGCTGGCCTCGACCCGAAGCCGGGCGAGCGGCACGAAATAGGCGGCCTCGCCGGCCCGAATCGGAGTGACCGCGCTCAGTGGCAAGCGGAAGTCGCCGGTGAACTCGGCGCTTTCACCCGGTGCCAGCGCGACCAGCGCATGGCGCAGTTCCAGCCGCTGGCCATCGCCGGCAATCTGCGCTTCGGGCGGCAACGAGGCGTGGGCCGAGACCATATCGCCTTCCACCGCCAGCGCCGAAAGCGGTTCGGTCCCGGTGTTGGTCAAGGTCACAACATAGCTCAACGTGGTCGCCATCAGCGATGCGCTCATCCGCCGGGCTTCCATGGTCATGCCAATCCCGGCGGGCAAGCCAAGCGAGAGGTGTGGATCGGGAAGAGACCTCAGGTTCGCTGCCGCAACCGGCGGCTGCGCCGGTGCCGGAACAGGCCGGGGCGCTGCCACGATCGGGCGCTCGAAAATGATCTCGGTCGGTGCGAGCACCCTGCGGCGGCGCCACCACAGCAGCGCAAACACCGCCGCCAGCAGCGCTGCTGCGCCTGCAATCCACGGCCAGTACCAGCCGGGTGCGGCGGCAGGCTCGATCGGCGCCGGGGCCGCTGGAGTTGCAGGAGTGACGGCAAAATCGGTCGGCAATGTCGAAATGCTCGGCCCGGTCAGGGCCGGATCGCCCGGCTGCGCCGTGGTCACCGGCGCAGGCTGGCCAGTTGGACCAACCGCCGCGCCTTGGGTGGTTCGCGCGGGCTGAGCGGCCGCGGGGCGCGGCGCCGAAGCAGTAGCAGGGCGGGCAGTCGTTGCCGAAGGTGTCGGCGCAGGCTGGCTGGCACTGGGGCTGGGTGCCGGCGTCGGGGTTTCGCGCGGTGCAGCGGTGGTGACTACCGGATTGTCGCGATCAACCGGACCTTGCGATCCCGGCGGAGCGGGCTTTACCGTCGCACCGGGCAAACGCCAGTCGCTGGCCGCCTGCGCCAGCAGCACGGCCGGGGCAAGCGCCAGCCCTAGCGCCACGGCGCTGGCTGCGGCTTTCAAGCTGCCCCCTGATCTACTCATGTTATGGTCCATCTTGCGCGAATAGGGCCCGCTAGCCGCTTTGCCACTGAATAGGAAGTGAACCCGGCAATTCCAACCGCTGACTTGTGCATTTGCTGCGATGGAGGCATTGCCCGCACTATGACAGACGCACCGCAACCGCTCCACCTTGGCCAGAACAGCGCTCTTCCCACTTCGCCCGAAGCTGCGGTGCTGGACTATGTGCCCAACCCGCGCGACGGATCGCTCTATCTGGTCCGGTTCGCCGCGCCAGAGTTTACCTCGCTTTGCCCCGTCACCGGCCAGCCCGATTTTGCCCACCTGGTGATCGACTATGCGCCGGGGGAAACGATCGTTGAATCGAAGAGCCTCAAGCTGTTTCTGGGCGCTTTCCGCAATCACGCCGGGTTTCATGAGGATGTGACCGTTGGGATCGGTCAACGCCTGTTCGCTGAAATGCAGCCTAAGTGGTTGAGAATCGGCGGTTATTGGTATCCGCGCGGCGGGATCCCGATCGACGTTTTCTGGCAAAGCAGTGCTGCGCCTGAAGGCTTGTGGGTGCCAGAGCAAGGCGTGGCGGGCTATCGCGGGCGCGGCTGATTGGCCACAGTGGCGGTGTAATATTTCTGTCACATAGCCTCCGCGGTTCCCATTCGTGGTACATTTGGCTACGCGCGCCCGATCCAAAACTCTTTTGTCCCAAGGACCGACCCGCGATGCGCCCCACTTCCATTCTTCGTACCGCCGCCGCTTCGATCGCTTTTGCCGCTGTGCTGGCCAATGCCGGTCCGGCGCTCGCCCAGTCGGCCAGTGCCGACGATGATGCGCTGAGCGACATCATCGTCACCGCCCAGCGGCGCGCAGAAAACCAGAAGGACGTGCCGATCTCGGTCGCGACCGTGCGCGGCGATACGCTGGCCGCAGTCAGCGGATCGGGCGCCGATATCCGCGCGCTGTCGGGCCGCGTCCCCAGCCTCAATATCGAAAGCTCGTTCGGCCGCACCTTCCCGCGTTTTTACATCCGCGGCCTTGGCAACACCGATTTCGATCTCAACGCCTCGCAGCCGGTCAGCCTGGTCTATGACGATGTGGTGCTGGAAAACCCGGTGCTGAAGGGCTTCCCAATATTCGATCTGGACCGGGTTGAAGTGCTGCGCGGACCGCAGGGCACGCTGTTTGGCCGCAATACCCCGGCCGGGATCGTCAAGTTCGACACCGTTCGTCCCGATGCCGTCGGCAAGAACCACGTCAGCCTCAGCTGGGGCAGCTTCAACACCATCAACGCGACTGCTGGCGTCGGCAGCGGCGATGCCAGCGATGTGTTGTCAGTGCGCGTTTCGGCGCTCTATCAGCACCGTGACAATTGGATCGATAATATCGACGAGCCGGGCGACAAGAACCTCGAAGGGTTCAACGATTTTGCCGGGCGGATGCAGATCCAGGCCAAGCCGAGCGATCAGCTGACCCTGCGGACTACCGTGCAGGTTCGCCTGTTCGAAGGTTCGGCCCGGGTATTCCGCGCCAATGCCTTTGCCACCGGCAGCAACCAGCTGATCGGCCTGGGCGGCCCGGCGACCAAGTTTGACCGGACCAAGACCCGCGCCGATGGCCTGAACTTCCAGAAACTGACCAATTTCAACGCCGCCTTCAACGCTGAGTATGACGCAGGTCCGGTCACGCTGACTTCGGTCACCAGCTATTGGTACGGCAATCTGCAGAGCCGCGGCGATATCGACGGCGGGTTCGGCAACCAGTTCGCCCCGACAATGGGCCCAGGCTTCATTCCGTTCTCGGCCCAATCGCGCGACGATGTTCCCAGCCTTGACCAGTTCACGCAGGAACTGCGGATTTCGTCGAACAACACCGGCGGCCTCGGCTATCAGCTTGGCGCGTTCTACTTCAGCGAAAAGCTCAATATCGTCAGCTATGATTTCGGTAGCCCGACCGCGACTGCGCCTTCCGCAATCGGTGGCCAGCGCCAGGTCAGCGAAGCGTTGGGCGTGTTCGGCTCGGTCAACTATCAGTTCGAAGGTGGACTGAAGCTGCAGGCCGGAGCGCGTTTCAACCATGACAACCGCACGATGCTGGCCTCGCGTCCGCTTGATACCCGTCCGGGCTTCCTCGGCTTTGGCGGCCCGGTTGCGCCGCAGAGCGCCGAGGTCGGCGATGATGTGCTGACCTGGGATCTGTCGGCCAGCTTCCCGATGTCGGAAGACGTCAACCTGTTCGCCCGCGTTGCCAAGGGCTATCGCGCCCCGTCGATCCAGGGCCGTCTGGTGTTTGGCCGGACGCTGTCGATTGCCGACAGCGAAACCACGATGAGCTATGAAGCCGGGCTCAAGTCGAGCTTTGCCGATGGCAAGGCGCGGTTCAACCTGACCGGGTTCTACTTCCGCACCAAGGACATGCAGTTGACCGCGGTGGGTGGAGCATCGAACTTCACCACCTTGATCAACGCCGAAAAGGTCGATGGTTACGGCTTTGAAGCCGAGTTTGAAGCCCGTCCGGTTTCGGGCCTGACCCTGACCGCCGGGGTCTCGTACAACCATAACGAGATCAAGGACGCCAGCCTGTTCGTGGCCGGTTGCGGCGCGGCCTGCACCGTGACCGACCCGGTTCGCGTCGGCAGCCCGGGAATCTACTCGATCAACGGCAACCAATTGCCGCAGAGCCCGCGCTGGATCGCCAACTGGACGGCCGGTTATGCCGCCCCGGTCGGCACTGGCGAAGTCTATGTCTTCACCGACTGGGCTTACCGCTCGAAGGTCCAGTTCTTCCTCTACGAATCGCGCGAGTTCAGCGACGATTCGATGCTCGAAGGTGGTCTGCGGATCGGCTATCGCACCGGCAAGTTCGATATCGCCGCTTTCGCCCGCAACATCACCAACGATGTTTCGGCCGTATCCGGGATCGATTTCAACAACCTGACTGCAATGGTCAACGAACCACGCCTGTTTGGCGTGGAAGTTGGGATCAAGTTCTAATCTTCGGGATCATCTCCTGACACAAAAAGCCCCGCCGGAGCGATCCGGCGGAGCTTTTTCGTTCAGCCGGCGATCCGGTCCAGCAGCGCGTCGACATCTGCCGCGTCCTGATACAGCCCAAAGCCGATCCGCAGCACATCGTCGCGCAGGTCGGTGATCACCTGTTGCGCGGTCAGCGCCGCATGGCGCGCCGCGGCGTCAGGCCCTTTGAGTGCAAGGAACCGGGCCTGCGGAGCGGAGGTGACGGCCAGCCCAGGCAGCGGATCGGCAGCCAGAAAGCGGGCCTTCAGGCCATCGCAATGGGCCGAGATTTTCGCTGTATCCAACCCTTCGGCATCGAGCATCCGCCGCACCGCGTTGAAGCGGTAGATCCCGCTCGGATCGAACGTGCTGCCCAGGAACCGGCGCCCGTCGGGGGCATAGCCGACTCCGCCCTGCGGCGCGGCCAGATCGTCAAAGGCGGCGTACCACCCGGTCACTTCCGGGCGCGGGCCGAACTGCGGCGGAGCGTGCAGGAAGCAAACTCCTTCCCCGGCCATGGCGTATTTGTAGCCTCCGGACAGGTAGAACACCTTGTCCGCCACCCCGGACAGGTCGGTCGGCGTAGCCATAAAGCCGTGGTAGCCATCGATCACAACCCATGGGCCCTCGGGCCGGGCGAGGGCGGCGAGGTGGGCGATCCCGTCCAGCACCCGTCCCGAATTGAACTGGACCTGGCTGGCAAAGATCAAGTCGAATTGGCCTGCCTCGGCAGCTTCCACCACCGCGTCCAGCGGCACCATGGTCAGATCGATCCGCCCGGCCTCGGCCCAGCGCAGCGATTGGCGGCGAAACGAGTGGAACTCGCCATCGCTAGCCAGCACGCGCGGGCGTTCCATGGGCAGGGCGGAAACGATCCGCACCAGAAAATCGTGGGTGTTGGGGGCAAAGGCGATTGTCGCCGGATCGGGCAGAGCCAGTTCGCGGGCGATGTGGCCCTGCGCTTCGGGGATGACTTCGCCGAACACCCGGTCCCACTTGTGATCGGCCAGCCGGGCCGCGTCGTCCCACGCCTCAATCTGCCCGGCATAGCTGGCATCGGGCCACAGGTGGTGGCTGTGCGCGGCAAAATGAAGCCGGTCCGGCGCGGCACCCAGCGCGCGCGAAAACAGATGCTTGTGGCTCACAGCGCGGTCCGCAGCGACCACAGTTCGGGGAAGGCGCGCTTGCCCAAAGTGGTGTGGAGGTAGCTGACCCCGGCCGTGCCGCCGGTGCCGCGCTTGCCGCCGATCACCCGCTCCACCGTCAGCACGTGCTTATGCCGCCAGGTGGCCATGGCATCGTCCAGGTCGACCAGCTTTTCGGCCAGTTGATAAAGCTCCCAATAGCGCGCGGTATCGCGGTAGACTTCAAGAAAAGCGGCTTCGATCGCCGGGTGCGGTTCGTGCGGCTGGGTTACATCGCGCTCCAGCACTTCGGCCGGGATCGGCAATCCGGCCCGGGCGGCGGCAGCCAGCGTTTCGTCCCACAGGCTCGGCGCGGCAAGGGCCGCCTCCAGCGCGGCGCGGGCTTCCGGCCGGTCGTCCTGATAGGCCAGAAACCGTGCATCCTTCAGCCCCAGCATGAATTCAACCGTGCGGAACTGGTCGGACTGAAAGCCGGAGCTTGGCCCTAGTACGTCGCGGAACCGCGTGTAATCGCTCGGTGTCATGGTGGCGAGCACGTCCCAGCTCAGCGTCATTACCGCCTGGATCCGGCTAACCCGCGCCAGCGCCTTGTAGGCCGGCACCAGCGCGTCGTCGCGGACCTGCGTCACCGCCAGCCGCAGCTCGCGGATCATCTGTTTCAGCCACAGTTCCTTGGTCTGATGGATGATGATGAACAGCATTTCGTCATCGCAATCCGAGCGCGGATGCTGGCAGTCCAGCAGATCATCCAGCGCCAGATAGCGGGCATAAGTCATGGTCTCGGTCATGGACCGAAGCATTGACCGAACTGGTTACGATTGCAACCGGCTTAGCGGGCGCCAAGGCCCCGGGCGATGATCCCGCGCAGGATTTCGCGGGTGCCGCCGCGTAGGCTCCAACTTGGAGCGTTGTGGACGATATTGGCCAGCACCCCGGCATAGGCCGCTGCCGTGCGCGGATCGGGTTCGGCATCGACCAGCTGGCGGGCGAAATCGGGCAAGGTCTGTTCCCACACCGCGCCGACATCCTTGACGATCGAGGCTTGGAGGCCCGCATCCTGCTTGTTCTGAAGCATCGCCGCGACCGAGCGCGATAGGCGGCGCAGCACGGCCAATTGCGCGGTCAGCCGCCCAATTGTGGCCATCGCGGCATCGTCTTTGCGGCCTTTCAGCACTTCGATCAACTGGTACATCAGCTCGATTGAGGAGAGGAACCGTTCGGGGCCAGAGCGTTCAAACGCCAGCTCGCTCATCACCTGATTCCAGCCGTCACCTTCCTGCCCCAGCAGGTTCTTGGCGGGGACCGCAGCGTCTTCGAAATGCATCTCGTTGAAGTGATGCTGCCCGGCCAGATCGATGATCGGGCGGATTGTCAGGCCGGGGGTGTTGTTGAGATCAACCAGCAGCTGGCTAGTGCCCTGATGCCGGTCTGCAGGCGTGCCGCTGGTCCGGCAGAACAGGATCACATAGTCCGCTTCGTGGGCAAAGCTGGTCCAGACCTTGGTGCCGGTGACGCGGTAATGGTCCCCGTCCCGCATCGCCCGGGTGCGGGTGGCGGCGTGGTCCGAACCCGAGTCCGGCTCGCTCATCCCGATACAGAAGGCGAGATCGCCGGAGGCAATGCCGGGGAGGAAGAACTGCTTCTGCGCCTCGGTGCCGTATTTTAGGATGCTTGGCCCGCTTTGGCGGTCCGCGATCCAGTGCGCGCCGACCGGAGCCCCAGCGGCGAGGGTTTCCTCGACGATGACATAGCGCTCGAACGCCGAGCGCTCGTGCCCGCCGTACTGCTTCGGCCAGGTCATGCCGAGATAGCCAGCCTGGCCCATCGCGCGCGAAAAGCCGCGATCGAACCCGTACCAATTGTCCGAGCGCTGGCGCGGGGTCCGGTCCTTCAGCTCCCGGTCAAGGAAAGCGCGGAATTCGGTGCGCAGCGCAAGCACAGCCTCG
>JANMOU010000006.1:0-24980 GCA_031369495.1 Novosphingobium sp.
CCTCGGCTCGAACCGCAACGTCGTGCTGCTCGACGGCAACCGCATTGTCCCGGCTGACCTTCAGGGTCGTGTCGACTTGAACAATGTGCCGCTCGCTCTGATCAGCCGCGTCGATGCGCTGACTGGTGCGGCCGTGACCACCTATGGTGCGGACGCCATCACCGGCGTCGTCAACTTCGTCACCAAGAAGGACTTCGCTGGCGTCGATCTCAATGTGTCGAACCAGCTCACACAGAAGGGCGACGGCAATTACTTCCGCGCCGACGTGACCACGGGCGTCAACTTCGATGATGGCCGCGGCAACGCGGTGCTCAGCCTGGGCTACCAGAACTCGAACCCGGTCTATCAGGGCGACCGCGACTTCTCGAATTTCCAGCTCGACAGCTTTTCTGGCACTGCAGGCGGTTCGGGCACGACTTTCCCCGCACGCTTTACCGGCACGCGCCCGTTCGTGAATGGCGCGATCAGCACGACTCCTGCGTTCGAGCAGACGGGTATGACGGCTGACGGTACGCCGATCCTCGCTGAGGTAGAGGGCGGTGTCGCCAACGGCGGTGTTCGCCAGATCAACGGTGATGGCCAGGCAGTTGGCACTTACCGGACTTTCAACTTCAACCCGTTCAACATTTTCCAGACGCCTTTCAAGCGCTACAACATCTTCGCTCAGGCGAACTATGAAGTTAGTGACTCGGTCGAAGTCTACACCCGGGCGCTGTTCTCGAAGAACACCATTTCGACCATCATTGCGCCTTCGGGTTCATTTGGCGGTGCGGTAACGGTAAATCTCAACAACCCGTATCTGCCCTCGACCGTGCGCAACCAATTCTGCGCTTTCAACACCGCGCCGGTAGTTAGCGGCGTTGACGCATTGGGCAACCCGGTCTCGGGTCAGATCGCCTACACGCCGCGCTTCGACGCAGCGACATGTGCCGCTGCGGCAACCGCTACCGGCCCGGCAGATCCGAACTACCGCACCGTGACCTTCGACCTCAGGCGCCGTGCGACTGAGGTCGGGCCGCGGATCAGCGAATACGCCTCAACCGTGTTCGATGTCCGGATTGGTGCGCGTGGCAGCATTTCGCCGAGCATCAGCTGGGATCTGAACGGTTCGTACGGCGAATCGGACAAGATCCAGACGATCAAGAACTACACCCTGCAGTCGCGCTGGCGGGAAGGCCTGCTGGCCAACAACACCACGACCTGCATCAGCGGCAATACCACTTGCGTTCCGATCAATGCATTCGGTCCTGATGGTTCGATCACCCCGGCCATGGCTGGTTACCTTTCGGATAACAGCACCACCCAGGTGAAGACCAGCCTTGGTCAGGTCCGCGGTGTCATCTCGGGCGATATCGGCATTGCCTCTCCGGCCGCCACCAACCCGATCGGCTTCGCGCTTGGTGCCGAATACCGCGTCTATAAGGCTCAGCAGAACTCAGATCTTCTTGCCAAGACTCCGGGTGAACTCGGCGGCGCCGGCGGTGCGGCTCCGGATATCGACGGTGGCTACAACGTCTGGGAAGGCTACGGCGAATTGATCGTGCCGCTGGTCGAAGACAAGCCGTTCTTCAAGAGCCTGACCGTCGAAGGCGGCGCGCGCTACTCGAAGTACAGCGTCACCGGCGGTGGCAAGTCTGAATCCTGGACCTATAAGGTCGGCGCTTCGTGGGAACCAGTTAGCGATGTCAAGTTCCGCGCCAACTATGCCCACGCGGTGCGCGCACCCAACATTGGCGAACTGTTCACCCCGTTGACCACCGGCCTGACCAACCTGGGGGTAGATCCCTGCACTGGCGCAGCTCCGGTTGGCAATCTCAATCTGCGCGCGATCTGTCTCGCGCAGGGCGCTCCGGCTGGCTCGATCGGTGCGATCACCAACCCGACTGCGGGTCAGGCTAACCTAACCTCGGGCGGCAATCTCAACCTGCAGTCTGAAATCGCCGATACCTGGACCGCTGGTGTGGTGATCCAGCCATCGATGATCCCCGGCTTCTCGATGTCGATTGATTACTACAACATCAAGGTCAACGGTGTTGTTGGTGCGCCGCTGCCGGGCGATCTGATTGCGGCCTGCTTCGGCAGCATCACGGCGGCCAGTGCTACCAATCCGGCCTGCACCGTGATCCGGCGCAACCCGGTAACCGGCGGGCTCGATGGGGATCCGGCGACCACAGCGGGCCTCTTCGCTCCGCTCGACAACCAGGGCCGCCTCGCGACCGACGGTGTCGACCTGCTGATGAACTACAACCGTGACCTCGGCTTCGGCAAACTCGCGCTGAGCTTCGTGGGTAACTACACCGCCCATTCGACGTACCAGGCGACCCCGGGCGGTCTCAACCGTGAATGCGTCAACTACTACTCGGTCAACTGCTCGTTCACAGGTTCGATCCAGCCGAAGTTCCAGTTCTCGCAGCGTACAACCCTGTCGGTGGGCAAGGTTGACATCTCGCTGCTGTGGCGCTGGATCAACAAGGTGACCTTCGAACCGCAGCAGATCATCGACGACGGCGGCTCTGCCAATTCGGTCCAGCCGCAGTTCCGCACGATCCCGGCTGAGCACTACTTCGATCTGACTGCGCGCTTCAACGTGTCGGAGAACTTCACCTTCGCCGCGACCGTGCAGAATCTGGGCAACAACAAGCCGTTCGTGGTCGGCAACACCATCGGGGCGACCAGCTATAACAGCGGCAACGTCTACCCGTCGACTTACGACGCGCTGGGCCGCCGTTTTGCGGTTTCGGCCAAGGTCAAGTTCTGATCCTTCGGGACAGCACTACATTGGGGGGCGGGCAGCAATGCCCGCCCCCTTTTGTTTGTGCGGCATTCTTGACAGCCGCGCCCACTTCCAGCCAACAGGCCGAGTGAGCCAGACAGACCTCGAAACCCAGGCCCAGGCCGCCGAAGCCGCACTCGCCGCCGGACACGGCGACGCGCACGACTGCATGGTTGCGGCACTCGGCCGCTCGCAGCGCGGTGACTTGAACGGAGCCGAGGCGCTGTTTGACCGCGCCTTGCAGCTGGAGCCCACCAACCCCGCGATCCTCACCGGCCTCGCAATTCTGCGCCGCCAGCAGCGCCGCCTGCGCGATGCAGTGCTGGCCTGCGACGCAGCAATCCGTGCCGCTCCGGATTATGCAGATGCCTGGCTTGAGCGAGGGGTAATCCTTACCGCCGGGGGATCAAATGCCGCCGCGCGGGAGAGTTTCGCCCGCGCCGCAGTGCTTGCACCGTGGCTTGCTCCAGCTCATGCTGGGCTGGCCGCACTATCCGCGCGCGACGGCGATGCCCAGGGCGCCCGCCGCCACGCCGAGGCTGCGCTGGAGCGCGATCCGAACAATGTCGTGGCCACCTGCGCGCTCGCCAATGCCGAGCTTACCAGTGGCAATGCCGAGGCAGCCCGCAGCCGGCTCGAACCCGTCGTCGCGCGGCTGACGCAGCCCAGTTCAGACCGTTCTTTAGCCTACGGTGCACTGGGCGATGCTTACGACCGGCTGGGCGATTGCGCTTCGGCTTATGGAGCCTATGCGGCCTCCAAGGCCGATTTCGCCTTTGTCGAGGGCTCACCTGAGGCAGGCGAGCTCAGCAATACTGCGTTCGTCGAGGCGCTGATCGCGGGGTTTGCCGTATTGCCTGATCAAGTCTGGCGCGCACCTTCGCTCGACCAGCCTGCCAAGGCCGCCGCGCGCCATGTCTTCCTGCTCGGCTATCCCCGCTCAGGCACCACCTTGCTCGAAAATGTCCTCGCCTCGCTCCCCGGTGTTGCAGCACTCGAAGAACGCCCGACACTCGGCGCGGCTGATCAAGCCTACCTGATGGGCGACCGCGAGCAGGTGATAGCGGGCCTTGCCGAATTCAGCCGCCTCGATGCTGACGCGATTGAGCCGCTACGTACGGCCTATTGGGATATGGTGGTGGCATCAGGCATCCCCGCAGCCGCGCCATGCTTCGTTGATATGGATCCCATAAAGGGCACGCGCCTGCCGCTCATCGCGCGGTCGTTTCCGGAGGCGAAGATCCTGGTCATGCGCCGCGATCCGCGCGACGTTGTGTGGAGCTGCTTCCACACCAATTTCGGGGTCAGCAGTGGAACGCTCGAATTCACTAGCCTCGAACGCGTGGCGCGGCACTATGACGCGCTGATGCGGCTGACCGACACGGCGATGGCCCGGCTGGACCTGGCTTTCCACGAGGTTCACTACCACCGCCTGGTTCAGCAGTTCGATGCCACGACGCACGAGATCTGCGCTTTTCTCGGCCTCGAATGGAGCGAAGACTTGCGCCGGTTCGATGCCACTGCCGCGCGCCGCGGGGTGTCGACCGCCAGCTCCAGCCAGGTCCGCCGAGGCCTCTATGACGGCACCGGGCAGTGGCAACGCTATGCCCGCTACATCGAGCCGGTGCTCCCGATCCTCAAACCCTGGATCGAGCGGCTCGGCTATTCCTGAGCCAGCAGCGGGAAGCGACCCTCAGCAACGATCCCGGCACCTTCTGCTACTTGCTTGGCCCAGCGCAGCACCAGGTCAATCTCCTCACCGTGCGCGCTCCGCGCTGCGGCATATTCGCTGGCGCGTAGCTCCGGCGTAAAAGCTGCGCCCGACTTGGAATGGCGGGTGAATGCCGGTCCAGCTGCGATTTGGCGCACGGCATCGCCATCAAGCGTGAGGTTGAAATGCCCTGCCACTGCGTCAATTGCGGCAGCCGGTCGGGCTGTCATCCGGTCGGCATCGAGGCTGCGCAGCCGCTCCGGACCCAGTTTGACCGCCAACAGGCTGAACTGGGCGTGCTGCGCCAACCAGCCGACCGCCGCGACCTGCAAATCGCTTTGGCGGAAATAATCCTCAGGCTCGAAGCCCAACGCAACGTAACCTTCGCGCAAGTACCCCTGGAGCAGCTCGCGCACCCACAACCGGCACGGCAGGCCCTTGCGCACGACCGAGATCAGAAAAGTCTCGAGCGGAGCGTAGAGGAACACGGCCTTGGCCTGCGGGCGCAGCGCCAGCAGAAGCTCGGCCAGCGGATTGATCAGATTCGATGGCTTGATCACCACCGCCTCGCCCGCTCCGAATGAGCGAGAAAGCAGCCGCGTGGCCAAGTCCGCGACGCGGGCCACGGCGCGCGGATCGGCTCCGCGGCGCCGAAATCCGACCACATCGTTGAGCAAAACTGGTTCGGATAGCCCCATTGCCACGCCGGGACGATCCAGCGCGCGGGTCAGCATGGTCGAACCGCAGAACGCGGAATGGAACACGAAAGCCAGCGGCGCATCGCCGGGCACCGCCAGGCAGTCATTTGCAGCCAAATCGCCGCCGATCTCGCGCTCGCCCAGACAGTCGTCGGTCAGGAACGGGATTGCGGCGTGCCCGGCCCGGGCGAGCCGAATGAACCGGAACGCGTCAGCGCTTTCGACATAGCGGTGTGCCAGCCATTCCGCGTCATTGAGCAGGATCGTTGCCGGTGGCACCATGGGGCGCATGTTTAGGCGCGGCGAGGAAAACAGGCAACTCCCGCTTGCCCGTCCAAGCGGCGAGCCGTAAGCATCGCCAACGCCTTGAGGAATATGGCGATGAACGAACCGATACCCGCGCCGCAATTGGTGGCACAGCAAGCCAACGCCGAGGGCGTCGCCGCCATTCGCGCGGGCGATGCGGCAGCAGCGGTTGCGGCGCTGAGCCGCGCCACTGCAGCCGATCCCGATGCCACGCCCTTGTGGCGCAATCTCGCCCATGCTCACCAGCTGGGCGGAAATACGCAAGGCGAGCGGGCTGCGCTCGAGCGGGCACTGGCGATCGACCGCCTCGATTTCGCCGCGCAGCTGCGCATGGCCCAGCTATTGCAGCGAATCGGCGAGGAAACCCGGGCGCTGGTGGCCTGGCACGGAGTCCAGCAGCTTGCCGCACAGCAGGCTGAGCCCTTTGTGCTGCAGATTCAGGCCCAGCTCGATGATGGCGCCGCCTATTGCCGCGGCTTACAGGACCGGCTCGGCACGCGTGCGGATCAGCTACTCGACGAGGGGAGCAGCCGCTGGGACGAGACCGAGCAGCGCCGGATCAAAGCATTCGTCGACCGCGCCCTGGGCCGGCGCACGGTCTTCACCAACGAATGCATGGGGTTGCACTATCCGTTCCTTCCGGCAGACGAATTTTTTGACCGCAAACACTTCCCCTGGTTTGACGAACTCGAATCGCACACCGCTGCGATTCGCGAGGAACTTCTCGGGATCATCCACGATCCGGGCGATGCGATCCGGCCCTATGTGCGGATTGAGGAAGGTTCACCGGACAGCAAATGGGGCAAGCTCGACCATTCGCTCGATTGGGGGGCTTGCTTCCTGTGGGAACACGGCCAAGCCAACCTACCCCTTCACGAGCGCTGCCCGCGAACCGCAGCGGTGCTTGCTTCGCTCCCGATGCTGCGCATTCCGGGGCGCGGGCCGGCTGCATTCTTTTCGATCCTGCGGCCGGGCGGTCATATTCCGCCGCATACCGGAGTGACCAACACCCGGGCGATCATCCACTTGCCACTGATCGTTCCGCCGGGTTGCGGCTTTCGAGTCGGAGGCGAAACGCGTCAATGGGTGGAAGGACAGGCCTTTGCCTTCGATGACACAATTGAACACGAAGCCTGGAATAACAGTGACCAGCGCCGGGCGGTCCTGATTATCGATGCTTGGAACCCGCATCTGACCCTTGCCGAATGCGAAGCGGTGAGCGCTTACATCGAGGGATCGGACGCCGTGCTGGCGTAAAGCTGCGCTTGTTCCAGAAAACCTTTTGAATTACGATCTTCTAGGCCGCGCTGGAGGCGGCAGAAAATCGACGAGGTAAGCCGATGCTAGACGCTCTTTTTCTGGCCCTGGCGGCCAATGCCGGCCCAGTCGTCGCTGTTGAACCGGCGATGGTCGAACCCAATCCAAAGGTGATGAACCAAACCCAAATCCGGCAACATAACACCCAGCTGCCGCGCGCCCATCCCTATTATATCCGCTGCGTCAAATCGCCGGAACTCGGCTCGCTTGTTAAAAAGACCTATTCCTGCCGAACCAATCATCAGTGGAAGCAATCAGACGAGAAAGGCAATGAGAACGCGCGCGAGCTCATGGATGAAATGGCGAGCAAGTTCTGGAAGACCAGCAATTGATGCGACAGCCGTGCAGCGTGCGCTTGCAGCGCTGACCGGGGTAAGATAAAAGTTGTCCATTGTCAGGCCGCGCGAAAGTGCGCCCAAGATTCAAGGACCAAAACCCATGCTGACTGCTTTTTTGCTGATTCTGGCCGCCGATGCCGGTACGGCGGCAGTAGCCGAACCCGTGATCGCCGAACCCAATCCCAAGACCATGAACCAGAAGCAGATTCGCGAGTTCAACGCGAAGCTGCCGCGTAACCATCCCTACTACATTCGCTGCGTCGCGTCGGGCGAGATCGGCTCACTGGTCAAGAAGTCCCACTCTTGCCGCACCAACCAGCAATGGAGATTGGCGAACGACAAGGGCAACCAAGACGCGCGCGATACGATGGAGCAGATGGCTAGCAAAGCAACCAACACCAATTGAACGGTCGACCCGAGCCTATTGGGATTGCGGCAGACGCATCACGCGCACTCCGGCCTGGCCATTGACCCGGGCGAAGTAGCCGCCAAGTGAGCCTTTGACGATCACGATCTTTTGTCCGGCCCTGGCAAAGGTGTCGCGCCCTTCGGTCTGCTTCCAGCGGGCGCCATCGGGCAGCACGAAAACGGTCGCCCCGTCGCGGGCACTATACGTCGATGCAATGGTCGAATCGATCTGCTCGATTTCTTCGTCGTCGTTGTCACCGAACAGTTTGATCCGGGGTAGCGATAGACCGAACAGGCCGCGCTTAGTTTTGCGCACCGTTGCCCGGTCGACAACCAGAACATCGTTGGTTTTGGCGGCATCGGCTAGCGCCTGAGTGGTCTGGTCGAAACAAGCGAGCCGTGCGGCGGGGTCGGTCAAGGTCTTACAGTCAAGTACGGCCTGAAACACTGCGGGCTGGGCTGCTGGGGTCTGATCCTTGGCCAGCGCCGGTGCAGTCGTAAAAGCCAACACCATGCTGGCGACATAAATGGTTTGGCGCAACGTTGCTCTCCCCTGCATCTGCTCAAGGCGGCACCATGCCCTGTCCAGGCCAAGGGCGTCAATCAAGTTGCTTGTCTTGGCGCCGCCAAGCGGCCACAGGCAGGGGTATGTGGCGCCGGGTTCTGATCCTCTTGCTGGTCATTGGGCTGACCCCGGGAACCTGGCTGCGCAGCGATAATGCACCGCCCGTGCGCGAACTGACGTTGACCATGGCGCCGATGCCGTTTGAGCCGGGCTGCTGCTGGTCCGGGCCGCTCAAGCTGTTGGGGGCCTGGCAACTGGCCAGTCAGCATCAGGACTTCGGTGGCTATTCGGCGCTGCTGCAAGTGCAGCCGGGGCGGCTACTGGCCTTCAGCGACCGTGGCTATTCGCTCGCGTTCTCCGAACCGGGGCAGCCGCAATCTCCGATAGAGATCGCGCCGCTTCTGGAAGACAGCGCGCGGCTGAAGGACAATCGCGATGTCGAAGCGGCCACCCGCGATCCCGATTCGGGCCTGATCTGGATCGGGCTGGAAGGGCGCGATGCCATCGCTCGGCACCGGCCAGACCTGCGCCGCGAACAGTTTCGCGAGATTGCCGGGATGCGCGACTGGCCGCTGAATCAGGGCCCCGAAGCGCTGCTGCGGCTGCGCGACGGGCGGTTCGTGGCGCTGTGCGAATGCAACCCCGGCTGGTTTCAGAGCGGGCGCCATCCCGCGCTCCTATTCAGTGGCGATCCGACGATCGGCGAAGCTGCCCCGCAGGCCTTCACTTTGGCTGGGATCGATAGCTACCGCCCGACCGACATGGCGCAGCTGCCCGATGGCCGGGTGCTGATCCTGGTGCGCCAACTGGTCTGGCCGGTGCCTGCCCGGTTTGCGATCAAGATCCTGATCGCCGACCCGGCCGAGATCGCCCGTGGCAAGGTCTGGCAAGCGCGCGAGCTGGCGGATCTGTCAGACCCCTGGCCGGTCGACAATTATGAAGGCCTGGCGATCGAGCGGCAGGCGGACGGCAGTTTGGTTGCCTGGCTGATCAGTGACGAAAACGGCGCGGCGACGCAGCGGGTGTTGCTGCTCAAGCTGCGGATCGACGAATCGAAGCTCTAGAAACGCAAAAGGCGCCCGGTGATCCGGACGCCCTTGCTTGGCTTGACCTTGCCTTGCCCGATCAGGCGGCGACGGCGGCCTTCTTCTTCAGCTCGCGCTTGACCTTGACCGCAGTGGTCGAAAGCTTTTCGTCCGCCGTCTTGAGCAGCCAGTTGTCCAGACCGCCGACGTGTTCAACCGAACGCAGGCCGTTGGTCGAAACGCGGAACTTGAAGCTGCGGTCGAGGCCATCGGACATCAGCGTCACGTTCTGCAGATTGGGCAGGAACACGCGCTTGGTCTTGTTGTTGGCGTGGCTGACGTTGTTGCCGACCTGGCGACCTTTACCGGTCAGTTCGCAAATACGGGACATGGCTAAACTCGCTTGAAACTGTGCACCCAACGTTGGGCGAAGGCGCGCGCATAGCGATTCACCCTTTTGCGGTCAAGGTGAACCTTAACCGGGTGCGCCGATCGCCTCCGCGATCGGCTGGCATCACCGGCCCGCCCCCCCTCCCGGCCACCCACGAGTGTACCCTGAATGGGTGGCCGGCCCCTTCGGCGAAAATGTCCCCCGGACATTTTCTTGCGCCTCGGACGGGAGCGGGCCGGTGATGCCAAGGCAAGGACGGATGTCCTTGCCGCACCAAGCCAAAGCACCTAGTTCCGCTGGAATGAGCCGCTGGCCCCTGCCTGAACCGATGAAACTGGCGCTTGAACAGGCGCGGGCCGCCGAATCCGCTGGCGAAGTGCCGATCGGCGCCGTCGTCGTCAAGGACGGCGTGGTGATCGCCAGTGCCCACAATACCCCGCGCGCCTCGCACGATCCCACGGCCCATGCCGAAGTCCTGGCGATTCGCGCCGCTGCCTTGGCGCTCGGCAACGAACGGCTCGATGGCTGCGAGCTGTGGGTCACGCTGGAGCCCTGCGCGATGTGCGCCGGAGCCATCGCCCACGCCCGGATCGCCCGGCTTTATTACGCCGCCCCCGATCCCAAGGGCGGCGCGGTGGAACACGGTGCGCGGGTATTCGAACACGAACAGAGCCTGCACCGCCCCGAAGTCTATTCCGGCATGGGCGCGGACGAAGCTGCGGCCATGCTCAAAGCCTTCTTCGCCGCCCGCCGCTAGGCACTAAAGCCCCCGCCAGATCTTCAGCGGCACGTCATTCTTCGGCCCAAACGCGCGGCCCTCGCACCGCGCCGGGCGGAAGTCCTTGCCGTAACACAGCTGCACTTCGCGCAGCCAGCCGCCGTTGCTGACCCGCAATCCGACCGATTCGGCCCGCCAGCCAGGATTGAGCGCCACAAACGCCTGCCGCAGATCGCCCGCAGTCAGACCGTCCTTGCGTGATAGCTTGTCGGCATCGGGCAACCGGATCCCGTTCCACAGGATCGCCGAAACCTTGAAATAGGCCGCCGGAGTCTTGGCCATGCAGCTGCCGTGCTTGGCCCATTCGTGTTCAAGCAGCCACGGCACCGGGGTCATGCACAGATTGGCCTTCAGCTCGGCCTCTGTGGGCCGCGGGGTGACGCTGCACCACTGCGGATACTTGCCCTGCCCGCTCTCGGGCCAGAGCCCGTGGAGCACAAACCCGAATCTGCCGATGGAGCCATTGCACTGCAGATTGTCCGGATCGCCCGCTGCCTTACCGCCCCGGCAAAACTCCGGCGACCAGCTGACCGCCAGCGTATAGCCGCTGATCCGCGAGGTCCGCTTGGGCCCATCAGGCTGCGGTGCGCGCGGCATGGTGATGCTGGCCGGGGCGCGGCACTGATAGGCCTGAGCGAGGGCCGGAGCGGGCAGGGCCAGTGCGACAAGGATCAAGGCTTTGCGAATCATAGCGGCGTGAAATCCAATCCAACGTCAGCAGCGGGCGCGCTTTGGGTCAGCCGCCCGACCGAGACATAGGTCACGCCGGTCGCGGCAATCGCGCCGATGGTATCAAGCCGCACCCCGCCAGAGGCTTCGCACGGCACGCGGCCTGCGATGATGCCCACCGCTTCGCGCAGCTGCGCCACGGTCATATTGTCGAGCAGCACGTGGCTCGCCCCCGCCGCAATTGCGGGTTCGATCTGATCGAGCCGGTCGACCTCGCAGATGATGCTTTTCACGCCTGCCGCGCGCGCGCGATGCACCGCCTCGGCCACGCCGCCCGCGACCAGCACATGGTTGTCCTTGATCATCGCCGCATCCCACAGCCCCATCCGGTGGTTCTGCGCGCCGCCCATCCGGGTGGCGTACTTCTCCAGATGGCGCAGGCCGGGGATGGTCTTGCGGGTATCGAGCAACACTGCATGCCCCGCCATCGCATCCACATAGGCCCGCGTCATCGTGGCGATGCCGGACAAGTGCTGCACGGTGTTGAGCGCCGAGCGTTCAGCGGTCAGCATCGCCCGGGCATTGCCGGAAAGCCGCATCAGATCGGTCCCGCCCGGCACCGCTGCGCCTTCTGCTACCAGCACTTCGATCTCCATCGCGGGATCGAGCGCGCGAAAGAATGCGGCGGCAATCGGCAGGCCCGCGACCACCACCGGATCGCGGCTGTCCATCACGCCAGAAAAGCGCGCGTCCGCCGGGATCACGCTTTCACTGGTCACATCATGCCCGCCGCCGGGCAGGCCAAGGCCGAGGTCTTCATCCAGAGTGGCGCGAACGAACTGGGCGAGGGCAAAGCCGGCCAAAGTGAACGGAGTATCTGCAAAACTGGTCATGCCGATGTGTTTCGCCAGATTTCCCGGCGGGCGCAAGCGCCGTTTCACGGATATCTGCCGCACTGGGGCACCGTCACCCCGCGCGCGATGAGCGATTGATGGGGATGTCCGATGGTGGGGATTGAGGGGGCATGCGCTGATCGGCTAAGCTGGTTGCTTATGGGGTATGCAGCCTGCGCCATGGCGATTGACCGCCATTCAAAATGCCTAGAGAGAGCCGCGGAATGTTTGATGTCGATGCAGTGATAACGTGGGTGGATGGTTCCGACCCTGCGCATCGGCACAAGCGGGATCATTATCTGACTCAGGCGCTCACCCCGCTGCATGATAACGGCACCAACCCGCATCGGTGGGTGTGCAGCGATGAGCTTAATTTTTGCGTCCGCTCCATTGCCAATCATGCCCCTTGGGTTCGGCGCATCTGGATCGTGACCGATAGCCAGATACCCGTTCTTGCGTCTCTACCGTCCGAATTTTCCCGGAAGATCAGCATCGTTGATCACCGTGAGATATTTGCTGGTTACGAGGACGCGCTGCCCACCTTCAATTCGCTCTCCATCGAAACAATGTTGTGGCGAATTCCGGATCTGTCAGAGCATTTCCTGTATTTCAACGACGATGTGTTCCTGACGGCACCCGTCACGGTGGCTGATTTCTTCACGGAAGCCGGGCCTGTGCTGCGGGGAAAATGGGTCGACCATTCGGTCCTGGCAGCGTCCAGCGCCAGCCGCGACGATGCCAGCCTGCTGAACCATTTTAATCAGATCAACGCCGCCAATATGATCGGTTATACGGCGGATCATGTGTTCCAGAGCGCGCACGTCGTCCACCCGATGCACGTTTCAGTGATGGCCGAGCTGTTTGAGACCTATCCCAGCGAATGCGCCCGCAATGCCGGTTTTCGCTTTCGCTGCACCGAACAATTCCTCCCGCAAAGCCTGCACAACCACGCCTGCCTCGCCTCCGGGAATACCGCCATTCTTGATACCCGGGATTATCTGCACGTCGCCGTCGGCGCGCTGGATCAATGGTCGATCGATGATGTCCATGCCTATCTGGGCCGGGCCGAGCGCCACGATATCAAGTTTCTTTGCGTCAACGATTTACCCGCGGTCGAACGGAACTTTCCCGATGCCAGAGCGTGGATCGAAGCAGCGATTGGTGCGGCGGCACCACCCAAAGGCTGACCCTGGTTCGGCTCAGTTTGCTGTAGCCTAGCGTCACCCTTCCAGCACCGCCGCACTGGTCAGCGTCGAGACATAAGGCCGTGCCACCCCGCGCAGGATTCGCGAGCGGACCGCCGGATCAGCCGCGATCAGCGCATCGGCCTCGCCCTGATTGCGGGCGCGCAGCAGCACCAGCCCGGTATCGCTGCCCAGCGGTCCGGCGCTCGCCACCCGGCCCTCGTCAAACAGCTTCTTCCAATAGGCCCGGTGCGCCTCCAGCCCCGGACCTTTCAAGGGCTGCCCCTTCTTCCACGCCGAACCCGGCCCCAGCACCACCGCAAACAACCGCCCCTTGGCCACAGGGACGGGCTTGGCCGCCACCGGCTTGTCCTTAGCCGCCAGCACCGGCGGCGCGGGAAGGAAGGTGAGGACCAGGGCGAGCGCGAGCGTGCGGGTGAGCGGGTGGGGCATGGGTAACGCTGTGCGCCCGAACCGGGCAGGATGCGCGGGCGAAGCGCCGGGTTGTGTAGAGGGTGCGGTGGGGGTGGCTATTCTCAAATGGCACCGGCTCGATTATCGTCAGACCCACAGGCTCAGCAGGGGAAGATCGAATGCCGCCAGAAATTGTTGCCCTGATTGACAAGCCATTGCTGCTGGCCGCTGTTTTGGCCATTGGCGCAATGTGTGGGATCACGGTCGAACGCTTTGTCGGCCATATGGATCGCGAAAAGCGCAAGGCCTATTGGCGCGGACGCAAACAGGGCGGCTGGCAGAACGCCGGGCCGAAGGTGGCTCCGATGTCAAAGGACAAGCCCGCGCTCAGCGATGCGGCAGAACAGTTGCGGCTGGTTATGGCCTCCGATTTCAAACCGCGCGCCTTGCTCAACAAGGGCGAAGCGCGGGTCTTTGCCGAGCTCGATAAACTGGTGATCGCCCGCAATTCCGGCTGGCAAGTGATGGCGCAGGTCTCGGTCGGTGAATTCGTCGGCTCAACCGATCCTGCAGCCTATGCCTGCATCAATTCCAAACGAGTCGATCTGCTGCTGGTAGATTCCGACTGCCGCGCCCGCCACGCGCTGGAATACCAAGGCTCTGGCCACCACCAAGGCTCGGCAGCAGCTCGGGATGCAGTAAAAAAGGAAGCTCTCCGCAAAGCCGGGATCGGGTACCACGAGGTGGTGGCAGGGCACACCACACCAAGCGAGCTGCGGCGGCTGGTAGAGAAGTTGGTGCCGGACGGGGAATGAGTTGAGAGGCACTGTACCTGCGGCCCCAATCCCCAACGCAGCTTACGGCACTACCCAACGACCAGCCCAGCCATCACCGCTACGCTCAAACAGCGCGCGGCGGTGGCCGTTATGGGCGAGGTGGAGCCAATCGATCCGGGTCAGTGCGACGGTGATCACGGCGAAATTGGCGCGCCCGGCTTCGCTTTCCGCAAGCGTCGGGACGCGCCCTTCGGCGGCAGCAGGCAACCCGCTGGTGGGGGTTTCGCTGATTGTGCCGGGTGCCAGTTCGGCAAGATAGCAGCGGCGGCTGGACGCTGCGCTGGCGGCCCAGGCGGCGTCTGCTGGGGCGCCGGTGCTGACGGCCTTGCCGATCCCGGCGCAGCGCAATTGCAGCTTGGCCGCCGCATCATAGAACAGCACCGATACCGGGGCGCCGCCGCCGATCAGCACGGCTTTGGGGCTGCGGGCATCAGTGTGAAAGCGCAGGCTGGCCGCCGCTGGGTCGGTGTGGCGCAGGACCATAACGCGCACATCGCCGTCCGCCGTGCCGACCGCCGGAGTATGCCAGGCGGACCTGCCGCTGGCTGCTGCGTCCGCCAGCCGCGCCCACAGGTCGGCGGTGATGTCGTCAAGACTGTCAGCCAGTGTCATCGCGCAGCTTATCCCTCAATTCCAATCACTCCCCCCTACCGCCTTGACGGCGCTTCTGACCACCTGACTTTATGGGCGGCGCTTAGCGCAGAACGATATCCTGTTCGGCCAGCAGCGCCGGAATCCGCTCGCGGAACGGGAAGAAGCCCTTGGTGGCGTGCGGCCAGAAGGCGTCGTCCCAGACCCGGCGGCGCTGGTGGAGCGCGATGCCTTCCGCCGCCAGAACCGGCGCCAGAGCGGCGAGCGCGTCGGCGACCGGGCCGACCGGGGCATAAGCGGTGACGATGGTGCTGACTTTCGCAGCCCGGGCGGCGGCAATCAGCGCGGGTCCATCGAGCACGGCCTGAACCGCGCCGGGGCAGCCAAAGGCGGCGCTTGCGCGCTGTGCGGCGTCGGCGGCCGCAGGGGCAACAAAGGCCCGTGCCTGCTCGCCCCACGGCCAGCCCGAAACGGCGGCGACGGCATGGACGGCGCGGATGCTGCTGGCTCCCGCAAACAGGTTTTCGGGCGAGAGATCTTCGGGAGTGATCAGCAACAGCGCCGGCGCGGCTGGATCATTACCGGGCAGCGGGTCGAGCGGGGTGGGGCGCGGCAGCGGCTCTTCGCTCAGCGGTTCCGCCGTTGTTGCCAGCCCCCGTGGCGCGAACCGGCCGCCGGTAAAGCGGGCGATATTGTCCGCAGTAGCGAGATAGGTTTTTCCGGCCGTCTGCAAGCCCGCAACCCAGCGCCATGACAGCGTGTTCGACGCGGGATCGGCGTCGATCAGGTGGCGCAGAAAGAAGTCTGCCCCCGCCGTCCATGGCAGCCGCAGGGTGAAGATCCAGATCGAGGCGAACCACATCCGCGCGTGGTTATGCAAATAGCCGCGCTCGACCAGTTCGCAGGCCCAGTCATCAAACCCGTCGATCCCGGTGGTGCCGCTTTCTGCCGCTCCGATCGCCTTTTGCATTCCGCCGCCGATGCCGCCCCGGATCGCCAGCGCGTCCCGCTCCGCCGTGAACCGCGACCACACTGCCGGGCGCAGTTCCAGCCAGCCCTTCCAATAGGTCCGCCACAGCACTTCCTGAACGAACTTTTCGCAAAGCCCGAAGGAATGCTGCGCCGTCACTGCCTGCACCACTTCGTGCTCGCTCAGCAGCCGGGTCCGCAGATAGGGCGAGAGCAGCGAGACCGCTTGCCGCTGGTCCGGCCCGGGATCGCTGTTGCGCCCATCGGCATAGGCCCGCCCGGCGTGCGGCACGAACGCCGCCAGCCGGTCCAGACCGGCGGCGCGGCTGGGAATGAAGCTCATGCCGGGTCAGGTTTCCTCGCACCATCAATCAGCGCCGGACCAATTGCCGCCGCAATGATCGTGGTTTGGAAAATCCGTTCAATCATGCTCCCGGTCCCCAGCCCCCATATACAACTCCCGCCCGGTCTCGTCATAGACCTTGCTCATTTCCGCCATCCCGGCCTCAGCTTCCTCGGCGGCCACGAACGTGTCGGCGCTCTGGTTTTGCAGGCGGGCGAATTCGCGGACTTCCTGGCTGATCTTCATGCTGCAGAACTTCGGCCCGCACATGGAGCAGAAGTGGGCGGTTTTGGCGCCTTCGGCTGGCAAGGTCTGGTCGTGGTATTGCTCCGCCGTGTCCGGATCGAGCGACAGGTTGAACTGGTCGCGCCAGCGGAATTCGAAGCGGGCTTTGCTCAGCGCGTCATCGCGGACTTGGGCGGCGGGATGCCCCTTGGCGAGGTCAGCGGCGTGGGCGGCGAGTTTGTAGGTGACGACACCGACTTTCACATCGTCACGGTCTGGCAGGCCGAGGTGTTCCTTGGGCGTGACGTAGCAGAGCATCGCGGTGCCGTACCAACCGATCATCGCCGCGCCGATCCCGCTGGTGATGTGATCGTAGCCCGGCGCGATATCGGTGGTGAGCGGCCCGAGCGTGTAGAACGGAGCTTCGCCGCAGACTTCGAGCTGCTTGGTCATGTTCTCCTTGATCTTGTGCATCGGCACGTGGCCGGGCCCTTCGATCATCACCTGAACGTCGCTCTTCCAGGCCCGATGGGTCAGCTCGCCCAGCGTATAGAGCTCGGCGAACTGGGCTTCGTCATTTGCGTCGGCGATGGAGCCGGGGCGCAGGCCATCGCCGAGCGAGTAGGCGATGTCATAGGCCTTCATGATCTCGGTGATGTCGTCGAAGTGCTCGTACAGGAAGCTCTCCTTGTGGTGATACAGGCACCATTTGGCCATGATGCTGCCGCCGCGCGAGACGATGCCGGTCATCCGCTTGGCGGCGAGCGGAACGTAGGGCAGGCGGACCCCGGCGTGGATCGTGAAGTAATCGACGCCCTGTTCAGCTTGCTCGATCAGGGTATCACGGAACACTTCCCAGGTCAGGTCTTCGGCCACGCCGCCAACCTTTTCGAGCGCCTGATAAATCGGCACGGTGCCGATCGGGACCGGGCTGTTGCGCAGGATCCATTCGCGGGTGTCATGAATGTTGCGGCCAGTGCTGAGGTCCATCACGGTGTCCGCGCCCCAGCGGATCGACCAGACCATCTTGTCAACTTCCGCAGCGACATCGCTGGCGACGGCGGAGTTGCCGATGTTGGCGTTGATCTTGACCAGGAAGTTGCGGCCGATCGCCATCGGTTCGCATTCGGGGTGGTTGACGTTCGATGGGATGATCGCGCGGCCGCGCGCCACTTCATCGCGGACAAATTCCGGCGTGACATAGTCCGGGATTTCCGCGCCGAAGCTTTCGCCATCGCGGACGTACTGCGCGAGCCGTTCGCGGCCGAGGTTTTCGCGGGTCGCGACATATTCCATCTCGGGCGTGATGATCCCGCGCCGGGCGTAATGCATCTGGCTGAGGTTCGCGCCGGGCTTGCCGCGCAGCACGGTCTTGCGGACATTCGGGAAGGCCGGAACCCCGCCGCTGCGATCGGGGCCGAGCTGGCCGTTGTCCTCAGGCTTGACCTCGCGCTGGGTCACCTCTTCCACATCGCCGCGCGCCAGTTGCCAGCTGCGGCGCAGTTCGGGCAGGCCGGCCGCGATGTCGATCGTGACATTGGGATCGGTATAGGGCCCGCTGGTGTCATAGACCCGCACCGGTGCTTCGCCGCTTGATGGCTCGAGATGGATTTCGCGCATCGCGACGCCGAACGGCCCGACGTGGATCTTCTTCGATCCGCGAATCGGCCCGGTGGTGACACCGATTTCGAGCTTGCTGTTGATGTCGGCCATGTGCGCAACGGTCCTTCAAAGGACGGATGAGGAGCGCTGAAACCGGCCCTCCCTCCGCCCGTGCTAACGGGTTCAGGTTCAACGGGTCGGAGGATGCAAACCCTCCCTCTCAGCCAGCTGGCTCCCCGGGGATGGGCGGGTGATAGCCTGCGCGCCGCGGGGCGTCCAGCAGGCTTTCGGCCCCGCGCGAATTCGCTTGCTGGCGGGGCGCCGAAATGATTTATTCCGCCGCCTGGGCCGCATAGAGTCCGCCGCTACCGAATACGATGTTCGTTGCGGCGCTATCGGGAGATTACCAATGCAAGGATTGAGAACTTCCGCCGCGCTTGCGGCGACGTTGGCGTTTGGTGCGGCTTCGGCTGTCTATGCCCAGATGCCGTCATGGTCGGCTGAACAGAAAGCAGTCTGGGCCGTGGTCGAGGCGAGCTGGGTCGATGATGTCGCGGGTAACGGCAAGTGGCCGACTGACTATGCCGATCCGCAAATGACCGCCTGGTCGGCCGAACACCCCTCGCCGCGTGGCAAGGATGCCGTGGCCAGATGGTCGCGGTTCAATGAAGGTCAGGGCAAGACTATCTTTTACGAGATCACCCCTCAGGCGATCGCGATCAGCGGCAATGCCGCAGTGGCGAGCTATACGCTGGTGATCGTTCGCCAGCGCGGCAGCGACAAGCCGGTAACCTCGCAAGAGGCCGTGGTTGAAACGCTGGTGCGGACCAACGGCGCCTGGAAATACCTCTCCACCAGTGGCTGGTCGCTGAATAAGTAACACTATCTCCGCCCCGGCCGGCGATGCTGACCGGGGCGGATCGCGTGTCTATTGGGTCAGGATATAGACCGCCACCGCGATCACCAGTGCGGCGAACAGCCGCCGGGCGAGCTCGGCCATGCTTTCCAATCGCTTGGCCAGGGGCAGAGCGACCAGCGTCCCGGCCAGTCCGCCGCCCACCAAGGCTCCGAACAGCGGCCAGATCAGCTGGCCTGACAGGGCATAGCTGGCGCTGGTCGCGCTGCCGAATAGGGTGACCGAAAGCAGCGAACTGGCCCCGGCGTTAGCCAGGGTCATGCCGGTCGAGGCCATCAGCCCCGGCGCGATCAGGAACCCGCCGCCGATCCCGAAGAACCCGGCGGCGAGCCCGACCACCATGCCTACGGGGGCGAGTTTCAGGATCATTGGCCCAGTTAGGTGGACCGCCGGATCGCCCTCATTCTTGCGCGGCAGGATCATCGAGATCGCGATGGCGATCATCGCAACGGCGAACCAGCTGAGCAGCGCGGCGCCATCGACCTGCTTGGCGAGCTGCGCGCCGAGCAACGCCCCGGCGAGGCCTGCGACCCCGAACACGCTCGCGCAGGGCCATTTGACCCTGCCGGCGCGGGCTTGCCCGGCAAGGCCAGCGGCAGCGTTGACCGCGACCGCCGCGGCCGAGGTGCCGATTGCGGCATGCACGTCGGCCACGCCGACGACATAGATCAGCCACGGCGTCGCCAGCACCGATCCCCCGCCCCCGAACAGCGTCAGCAGCAGCCCGATCAATGCGCCGCCCAGTCCAGCGAGAAGCAGCGCGGTCAACGGACCACCGTGCCCCGTCCATAAACGAGCAATAGTGCACCGAGAATTGCGACATTCTTAAAGAGCGGCCCGACATGGCCCGGGGCGATATGGATCGCCACGGTGACAGGAACCAGCGTCACAAACAGGATCAGCGCCGAGAGGCGGCGCAATCTTCCGAACATCAGCAGCAACCCGAAGACGACAAAAGCCGCCCCGCTTAGCCACAGCAGCGCGGTAGGATCGCCGATCATCTCCACCTGGTCACGCCAGGGCGATTCCTTGATCCGCTCGAGCATCCCCTGCAGGCCGAAGAAATGGCCAAGCCCGCCGAAAATAAAGATCAGGCTCAGCGTAACCCGAAAAATCAGGTCGACGTGGCGGGTCAGCCAGTCCGGCAGCCAAAGCCGGTTATCGAGATCGCGGAGGGCTTCCCAGCCCCGGATTGCCAGCGCGCGCATCTTAAGCCGCCCCCTGCCGGTTCCAAGGCATCAGCATGAGCAGCTTCGCCATGCCGCAAAAGCCCGAGAGGCCCGCAAAGGTCAGCCCGGCGCCGACGAAGGCGGCCATGCCGAACCACGCGGTCGAAACCGTGAATCCGAGCAGAACCCCGACCAGCACCAACAGTCCCGCCGCAATCTGCACCTGACGCATGATCTCCAGCGGCGCATCGGCGTCGCTCTCAACCGGTAAGCCAGCGCTTTGCCAAGCGTTGATCCCGCCATCGAGGACATAAGCATCGCCCTTAACACGCGCTGCCAGCCGGTCACAGGCACCGCCGGTGCGCATACCCGAACGGCAGGTGAAGATGACGTCGTCAGCCGGGTCGATGGTCAGATGGGCTTTCTCCCACTGCGACAGCGGCTGCATTTGCGCGCCTTTGATGTGAACGCGGGCGAACTCATCCGCCTCGCGGATGTCGACCAGCACCGCTTGCCCGCCATTAAGCCGATCACGCACTTGTGCAGGGGAGAGTTTGTGGAGCACGGCAGTCATGACTGGATCCTCAATTCAGGGGGGCAGAACAGCTCGGCCAGGGTCTGGATCACCCGCAGCGCGGCGTGATCCTCGATCCGGTAGAAGATCGTCTGGGCCTGCCGCCGGGTCGCGACAATTCCCTGTTCGCGCAGCACTGCCAGATGCTGCGACAGGGCAGATTGCGACAGGTCAATGCGCTGCTGGATTTCTCCGACAGAGAGTTCTCCGTCAGCCAGCTGACACAGCACCATCAGGCGCTTTTCATTGCTCAGCGCGCGCAGCAATTCGGCGGCGCGGCCGGCATTCTCGGCAAACAGGGCGGGGTCAAAACGGGTCAGGTCAATCATGCATTGCAATATATAGCTTGATTCTAATTTAGCAATACCTAATATAAAGCGCAAGGAGACACTCCATGGCTCAATCACCCATTGTTCGCGCCTTTTTCGATCCCGCCACTTTCACTACCAGTTATGTGGTCCATGATCCCGCCACCCGGCAGGCCGCGATCATCGATCCGGTGCTCGATTTCACGCCGCGCAATGCCCGCACTTCGACCAGATCGGCCGATGCGCTGCTGGCCTATCTGGCCGTGGAAGGCCTCGATCTGGTCTGGCTGCTGGAAACCCATGCCCATGCCGATCACCTCTCGGCCGCGCACTATCTGCGCGAACAGACCGGCGCCCCGGTGGTGATTGGGGCGGCGATCACCCAAGTTCAACAGGCATTCGCCCCGCTGTTCGAAGCCGATGATGTCGTGCCCGATGGCAGCCAGTTTGACCGGCTGGTTCAGGAAGGCGACGTACTACCGCTGGGCGCGCTGGAGATTGGCGTGATCCACACCCCCGGCCACACCCCGGCCTGCGTCACCTATTTGATCGGCGATGCTGCGTTTGTCGGCGATACGCTGTTCATGCCCGACTATGGCACCGCGCGCGCTGACTTCCCCGGCGGCGATGCCCGCGAGCTTTATCGTTCGATCCGCAGGGTGTTGAGCTTGCCCGATGCCACCCGACTTTTCTTGTGCCATGATTACAAGGCACCGGGCCGTGACAAATTTGCTTGGCAAACTACCGTCGGCGAGCAGCGCCGCACTAGCGTCCATGTCCATGACGGAATCGGCGAAGACGAGTTCGTTGCCATGCGCGAGGCACGCGATGCTACGCTTTCAGTGCCAAAACTTCTGTTGCCGGCAATTCAGGTCAACATCCGCGCGGGACATTTCCCGGAAGCCGAGGCCAACGGGGTAAGGTTCCTGCGTATCCCGGTGACGATCAAGAGCGACGGAACCGCTGAACAATCCAAAGCTGTTAGCGCATAGCACCGATCAAAAGGCTTGGTGCCACTCAAATTTCCGTCCGCTCGGCAAGAGCGATGGCATCGTCGATATCTACGCCGAGATAGCGCACGGTGTTTTCGATGTTGGAATGACCAAGGAGTATCTGCAAAGCGCGCAAATTGCCGGTTGCCTTATAGATACGGGCGGCCCTATCGAACGCATCTTCTGGAATCGCGACGAAGTTCAATCGCTCACGGCCGAGCGTCGTTTCGAGGCGCAACGTGTACCTCCTGAACGAACGGCGACTTAACGTGATCGCAGCGGCCAAACCGGACTGTCGGCAGCGTCCAACAAATCCGCCAATCCGTCGACCGGCTTTTGCCGTCGGTTCTGCGCGATGTTGACGGTATCGAGGATGAACGGCGCGGCACGATTTCGGTGTTTGACGGACCGGAACCGTCGGTCGTCGTATCACCGACACCAGCGGACGAAATCGCCACAATGCGCGATTTCGTGGAATCGGCATTACCGATGGCATTGCGCCAATGGAAATTGGTATCTTCGTTCGTACCCCCGCACTGGTTGATCGCGCCAAATCCAGCGTCGCGGGTCTTGCCGGAGCTGATGACATTACCGTCGACATCATGCACCTGGCCAAAGGTCTGGAATTTCGAGCAGTCGCGGTGATGGCGTGCGACGTAGGTGTTTTGCCGCTCGACGCTCGAATTGAAGGCGCAGCCGACGATACCGAAATGGATGATATCTATGAAACCGAGCGCCGTCTTCTCTATGTGGCCTGAACTCGTGCGCGGTGACCGCTTGATGGTTTCCGGGGTTGAACCGGCCTCGGAGTATCTGACTGATCTGCTCGCTGGTCGAGCTTGTTGAGTAGGTCCGAACTAACGTCACAGTCGATTGGCACAAGCGCGAGAGCGCACGGGCGCGAATGCGCATTTTAGTAAAGCGCATTCTGAAGCGCTACGGATACCCGCCCAATTTAGCCGATGAAGCGGTGCAGACTGTGCTGCAACAAGCAGAACTATGGCTCGCCAAAATGTAAGCCGCATTTCAGTTTGGGGACCACATTGGGGGCCACTTTCAAAACCGTATTGTTAAAAACCATGGTATTGAGCCATTTATTACCCCCAATGTGATGCCGTCCCCGGGCACCATTTTTGGTGGTGGTAGCCGTAATGCTAAGAAAATTTAGCTGCGATCTTGCTCATATTTTGAACAAAGTTTGCTCGCTCGTTTTCAGGTACATATTCCAACATCTGCGCACAGTTTTTCAGGTTTTGAACATGAATATGTTGGCGGAACGCCATCCCCTCTTTCGTTAGTGTTAAGGCGACAGCACGGCCTTTGAGCGCGGATTTATCGCGCTGCAACAAACCCCTTTTCTGCAAACGATCAACCACTGACTGCATGGTTGTAGATCGAACGCCGAGATAGGCTGCTATAGCTTTGGCGACTGAACCGGGGTGGCGGTGCAGATAGGAGAGTGTTTCAAGATCAATCGGATTAAACGGAACAGTGCCGATATCGGCCGACAGGCGGCGCTCGTCGATAGTGAGCAGGCGCAATAATGTCCTGATTGCTACGTCGAGTTGCGCGCTTTGATCCATATCAATCCTTTAATACGAATATCGTATTTACTAATTACGAATATCGTATTAGGTAATCCTAATGCCGCTTACAGGCAAGCTTTGGCTTAGGATATTGCCCATGACTCAGCATAAATATTATCTGCTTACCGGAGCCACATCCGGCCTCGGACTGGAGACTGCGACGCAGTTAGCCAAAGCTGATGAAGCTGCTTTCCTCATCGTTGGAGTGCGTCAACCAATGCAGGCCACAGCATTACGGCGCGCGGTTCCAGAGGCGCAATTGCTGGTGTTGGAACTCGACATATCATCGCTAGCATCAGTCAAACCTTTCGCAACTAAGGTTCAGGAGGTGCTTGCGGTCAACACGCTTTCAGGCGTCGCGCTCAATGCAGGGGTTCAGATCGTGAGTGGCGATCAATATTCGGTAGACGGTTTTGAGCTGACCTTTGCGACCAATGTTCTGGGGCATATCGCCCTGTTCCAATATTTACAGCCTGTTCTATCGCCCTCGGCGGTCATCGTGTCCACGGCAAGCGGAACGCATAACAAAAATCATAAACTGGCAAAGCCATATAGATTTTTCGGGGGCTATTTTCCCTCTGCTGCTGAAGTTGCCGCTGGCAAACCATCCCAAAGCACTGACAAGGCGCAAATGGGTCGAGATCGTTATGCGACATCCAAACTCTGCAACATTCTTTTCACTTATGCGATGGCCCGAAAATATGGGAGTGATGGGCCACGATTCATCGCTTTTGACCCTGGCCTGATGCCGGGAACTGAACTCGCAAGGGATCAACCTGCGACCCTGCGCTTTGCATGGAAAAACATCCTTCCGACGGTGGCAAAGATGATTGACGGCGCAAGTACCGCAAAACGATCCGGGGCAATGCTAGCGCAATTGCTCGCCAAAAAGCGTTTTCCAATTGGAACGGGATTGCATGTTGAATTTACTGGCAATGAAATTCCATCATCAAAAATGTCATATGATCAAGCAATCCAAGACGAACTCATCGCATGGGTGGAAAAGACTATTCGGTGAAAACTTTCTAAAGTTAGGTTTTGCCATCACTTCGCCCCCTCAAGATGCCGCAGTTCCCCGCCGCGCTACATCAATCCGCCGCAAATGGACAATGATTAGCCCGACCCCCACCGCGCTTGGAATCGCCCAGATCGCGGGGTTAAACACATGGTCTGGCACAATTTGGAGCAGCCCGACCGAAAGGAAGGCGGTATAGGCTGATATGCCGGCACCAACCATCGCCTTCAAATGCTCTCGCACATGATCGGCGGGCTTGGTTGAGGGGCGCAGCAGCGCGGTGAGGAAGGTGATCGCGGCGCCCATCCCGAGTGCGGCCAGACCGATCATCAGAGGCTGACCAAGGATAAACCCCTGCCAGCCGCAATTGATCGCGGCGATCAT
>JANMOU010000057.1:0-28868 GCA_031369495.1 Novosphingobium sp.
GTCAGCAGGAATGCGGCAGCCGCCGGATTGATGGAGCCTTCCGGACCGAACACATCGACGGGCACGCAACCGTTGGTGTTGACGGTGCAGGTCGTGCGGTTGGTGGCGGTAACCGCCTGCTGCAGCTTCGAGGTCTGGACATAGCCGCCGGTGACAGCGGTGTTCTCGCTCTCGCCATAGCTGCCGTTCAGGTCCCAATCGATCGAATCGGTCAGCTTGCCACGCAGGCCGGCGCGATAATCGAACACCGTCGTGGTGAAGGTGCTGGTCCGCGGGCCAAGCTCCGTCGTGCGGCGGTTGAGCGTGCCGGTGCCCGGCGTGCCGTTGAGGTTGGTGCCGAACACCGAAGGCGTCGTGCTGGTGCGCTGCACGACACTCTGGATGCCGGTGACGGGATCGGTGAACTGCACGTTGCTGGTCGCCGAGCCGCCGGCTGCGCCCTTGGCGCACTCTTCCGGGGTGTAGCGGGGCACATAGGTGGCCTGGCCCGACACGGTGGCGCCAGCGGCATTCTGACCGGTGACCGTCGGCGCGACGTTGAAGGCGCAGAACTGGTTGCGGATGCCGGCGGGCAGGAACGGGTTGCTGAGCGGGATGTTGACCGCGGCACCGAACGAGCCCGACGGCGCGATGATGGTTTCGACGGTGTTCTTGGAGAACATGCCGCGCGTGTAGAATTCAACCGCATCGGTGACCGCATACTTCGCCTGGGCGAAGATGTTGAAGCGCTTGAACGGCGTCTGGAAGATATTGTACGGGTTGAAGTTGAAGGTCGCGAAAGTGCCAACCGCCTGACCGGCCCCATTGACCTGACGGATGCCGCCATTCGCCGCCCCGCCCGGGGTCAGTGCGAGAATCGGAGTTCCGGCACCATTCACGCCAGTCTGGGTGTACTGCGCAAGAGTGTTCGGCACCGCTCCGGCCAGCGGACGGGTGCCGGTGATGCGCGAAGGAACCGCAGTGCCCGAACCAGCGAGGCCGCCGGTGTAGGAGCTGATCTGGCTCCGCGAGAAATCGCGCTGGCCCTGATAGACTGGGTCGGATTCCTGATAGCCCACGCTGAGCACTGCGTTACCGCGGCCATCGTCAAAGTTGGCGCCGATGGTGACGTCGGCGCGGAAGTAGTTGCCATCGCCCTTTTCGGTGATCTGCTCACCGACCGAGATGTCTACGCCGGCAAAATCCTTGCGCGTGACAAAGTTGACGACGCCGGTGATCGCGTCCGCACCATAAGTGGTCACGGCAGCGCCGGTCTGTGCGTCAACCCGGCTGATCAGCGCCAGCGGGATGTTGTTGAGATCGACACGCCCGACGAGATCGGCGGGAACGATGCGGTTACCGTCGATCAGCACGATATTGCGGTTCGAGCCGAGGCCACGAAGGTCGACGTAGGAGGAGCCGCCGTTGCCGTTGTTGACTGCCGAACCGATGTTGGCGACGACGCCCGGAATTTCGCGAAGGACTTCTTCGGCTACGTTCGACTGCTTGAGTTCGATCTGATCGGCAGTTGTCGCGTTGACCGGATTGGACTGAACCAGGTTGGGGTTGCGGATCAGCGAGCCGGTGACGACGATGGTGTCGGCTTCGGGGGCGTCATCGTCTGCTGCTTCCTGAGCGAACGACGGAGTGCTGATCAACGCCAGACCGAGCACGAAAGGTGCAGCGCCAGCCTTGAGAGTGTTAATGGTTTGCTTTTTCACAGGTCAGTCCCTCTGTAAAACCAGCGTGGGTGCCGCGCCGGTTCCTGTTGTTTCCGCATTGGACGCTGCACATGCGGCACCCAAACTGTGGAAAGATGGTCGGTGACATGGCGAAAAGCCGTAACCTGGGCAAAGGTTTTTCCGAGTTTTGCGTCGTTCCGCCGAGGCCTGTGGCAAGCTTGCCACACAACTGTGCCATCGCGGTAATAATCGTGCGCAAAACATGGACAGCGCGCAATCTTGACGCTTGGCGCGCACTAACGGCCCGGCATCGCTCCAACAAACAGCAAGGGGTCCAGTCTGGAATCCCGCCATTTGAGCGACCAGTGGAGGTGCGGGCCGGTGGCGCGGCCAGTCGCTCCGATCCGGCCGATGAACTGGCCCTGGCGGACCAGATCGCCCTCTTTGACCGTGTGGCTGGAGCAGTGCAGAAACGCGCTGTTGAGCCCCATGCCATGGTCGATCATCAGCAGCCGGCCTTCGAGGCTAAACGAACTTGCGGCCGCGAGGATCACGACCCCATCGGCCGGAGCGACAAACGGCGTACCGCTGGCGCCGGTGGCAATGTCCATGCCCGAATGGTACGATCCCGGCACGCCATTGTAGATCCGCTGCGAGCCAAACCGGCCCGAAATGCGGCCAAAAGCGGGATAGATGAACTTCTGCCGCCAGCCTTCGGCAGCATGATCCTTGAGCCGGGCAGCCTTGATCCGGGCGGTTTCCGCCTCACGGCGGCGGGCATATTCCTCGCTGGGTGGCGATCCGGGGCGCGGGCCGATCGGGATGTGTTCGATCTTCCATGATCGCGGCGATATCGCAAACTGGCCTGTAACGAGCGCGCCATCATGGAGTTCGGCCAATAGCTCAGCGCGCGAACCGGCGTCGCGATCGAATGCGATCAGAAAGGACTGGTCTGCCGCGAGCCGGACCTGACGGCCGTTGAATGCCAGCGATTTGGTGTCGCGCGGCGCCTTGCCCCGGGCCCAGCCGCCCTGCGTCAACTGCCCGCTGAGGGCAAAATCCGATTGCGGATTGAGCCCCAAGGTTTCAGCCGCCAATCCGCGCGCCTTCCACAAGCCCAGTCCGGCCAGCACGCCGCCGCCGGCCAGAAAAAATCGGCGCTTCATCACGTGGGTCACCCTTGGCCGGTCAACCGCCGGGTGGCGAGCTCGGCGCTGGCATAGGCTTCCTGCTTGGCCGCGCTCCAATAGCGCAGCGCCTCAAGCGGTACTTCTTCGGCACTGACCGCGCAGATCACATGGGTGCCCGGGCTGAGCACGCGAAAGCCATTGGCCTGATAGTGCAGCATGGCGGGGCGATTGGCAGAGTTCATCAACATCACCATGCCTTAGCAAACCATCGCTTTCAGAGCAATTTACCCTGTGGGCCATCGTCCGGGCGCGGCGCGGCTTTGGGCCGGATTGGCGCACGGACTGGCGCGGAGCCGGTTGAAACCGCAAGCTCCCCGTCGTGAAAGTGCAACGCCAGCGTGGATTCCTGCGCGGCCAGTGCCCGGCTCGTCAGGGTTCGCCCATCGGGTCCGGTTATGCGGACATAGCCGCGCTCTAGGACCGTGTCGGGATTGAGTGAAAGGAACAGCCGGGCCAGCCCATCAAGCCTGCCATGTGCGGCGCTGACCCGGGCCTTGAGCAACGGCGCCGAAAGCCCGCCCGCAACCCGCTGGAGCTGGCCGCGCGCCAATTGGGTGCGATCAGATAGCCCGCGCCGCAAACGCTCGGCCAGTTCATCAAGCCTTTGAGCGTGCGGGGTAAGCAGCGCCTGCGGTGCCGGAAGCCGATCGGCCCGCGCCGCCAGCCTTTCACGCCCGAGTTGGAGCGGGCGCAGCACCGCGCGGCGTCCCCGCAAAACCAGCTCGGCGATCTGGTTGGTGAGATCGGCCCGCACCGGCACGGCCATCTCAGCGGCTGCCGTCGGGGTTGGCGCGCGGCGATCGGCAGCAAAATCGCAGAGGGTGGTGTCAGTCTCATGCCCCACGGCAGAGATTATCGGGATGGTGCAATCGGCCACCGCGCGGACCACCACCTCTTCGTTAAAGGCCCACAGATCCTCGATCGAGCCGCCGCCGCGCGCGACGATCACCAGATCGGGACGCGGCACCGCTCCGCCTGGCGTCAAGGCCGAAAACCCGCGCACCGCTGCGGCCACCTGCTCGGCCGCGCCTTGCCCCTGCACCAGCACCGGCCAGACCAGCACCCGGACCGGAAACCGGTCTGACAAGCGGTGCAGAATATCACGGATCACCGCGCCGGTCGGCGAAGTCACCACCCCGATGACGCGCGGCACATAAGGCAGCGCCCGCTTGCGGGCCGGATCGAACAGGCCCTCAGCTTCAAACCGAGCCTTGTTGCGGGCAAGCAGCGCCAGCAGCGCTCCCTCGCCCGCCACTTCCATCCGCTCGATCACCAACTGATAGTTCGAGCGCCCCGGATAGGTAGTGAGCTTGCCGGTGGCGATGACTTCCAGCCCATCCTCCGGCTGAAAATTGAGCCGCTGGGTGGTGCCGCGCCACATGACCGCCTCAAGCCGCGCATTCTCGTCCTTGAGCGCCATATAAATGTGGCCCGAGGCGGCGCGTTTGAACCCGCTGATCTCACCGCGCACCCGCACATAGCCAAAGCGATCTTCGACCACCCGCTTCAGCAATGCGGAAATCTCGCTGACCGAGAGCGCTGCGGCGTTGTCGCCCGCTGCTTCCTTCGCTACCAGCCCGGCGGGTTCTTCTTGCGGATAAGGCGGCGCTGACATGAATATCCTGTTGTTGGGATCGGGCGGGCGCGAACATGCGCTGGCGTGGAAGCTGGCGCAATCCCGGTTGTGCGGCAAATTGTTCGCAAGCCCGGGTAATCCCGGAATAGCCGAGCACGCCGCGCTGGTCGAGCTGAACGCCGAAAACCACGCTGCGGTGCTGGCTTTTTGCGAAGCGCAGCGGATTGGGCTGGTCGTGATCGGGCCAGAAGCGCCACTGGTCGATGGGCTGGCCGATAGCCTGCGCGGCGCCGGGGTGCCGGTGTTCGGTCCAAGCAAGGCCGCGGCCCAGCTTGAAGGATCGAAAGCCTTCACCAAGGAATTGTGCGAACGACACGGAATTCCCACCGCAGGGTTCCGGCGCGTTACCACGGAGGCCGAAGGACTGGCCGCGCTGGCTGCTTTCCCGATCCCGGTGGTGATCAAGGCCGATGGGCTAGCCGCGGGCAAAGGCGTGACCGTCGCGATGACCCAGGCCGAGGCCGAAGGGGCGGTGCGCGAGATCTTTTCCGGCCGGTTTGGCGCTGCCGGGGCCGAAGCGGTGATCGAAGAGTTCATGGACGGCGAAGAGGCCAGCTTCTTTGCGATCACCGATGGCCATACCGTGGTCCCGTTCGGATCTGCGCAGGACCACAAGCGGGTTGGCGATGGTGATGTCGGGCCTAATACCGGCGGTATGGGCGCCTATAGTCCGGCTCGCGTGCTTACGCCGCTGCTCGAAGCAGAAGCGCTGGAGCGCATTATAGTGCCAACCGTCCAGGGCATGGCGGCCGAAGGGATGCCCTATTCGGGCGTGCTCTATGCCGGGCTGATGTTGACCCGCGAGGGGGTCAAGCTGATCGAGTACAATGCCCGGTTCGGCGATCCCGAATGCCAGGTCCTGATGCTGCGGTATGAGGGCGATCTGGCCGAGCTGCTGCTGGCGACGGCGGAAAGCCGGTTGGCCACACTGCAAAGCCCGCGCTTTTCACCCGATACCGCTCTGACTGTGGTGATCGCGGCCAAGGGCTATCCCGACGCCCCGGTGAAGGGCGGGGCCATCAGCGGCATTGCCGCCGCCGAAGCCGGCGGGGCCAAGGTGTTTCACGCTGGAACCGCGCTGCAAGACGGTTTGCTGGTGGCCAATGGCGGCCGCGTGCTCAATGCCACGGCCCGCGCCAATTCGGTCAGCGCGGCGCAGCAGGCGGCCTATGCGGCGGCCGACCGGATCGCCTTTGCCGATGGTTTCTGTCGCCGCGATATAGGCTGGCGCGAAGCTGCGCGCGAAGCTAAGGGGCAAGCATAAAAGAATAAAAGCATGGGTCGCGCCTCTTGGAGGAACTAGGGTGAAGATTACCCTGATTGATAGCAATTGTCCGGATCTCGCGCCGTTTCTCATCGGCTATTTGGGCGGCGAAATCACGGGAGAGAGTTTGGAGCGTCGCGTCATTCCGGCGCGTCCGAATTGCTTCATCCAGATCATCCTTGAAGGACAGTTGGCGCTCTGCGACATTCGGAGCAGCAACAAGGTGGCAACACCGCCCGCCGGTCTCTACGGGCTGCTGTCCCAGCACCGTTACGATATGGAGGTGAGCGGCCGGATGCGCTCGTTTTCGGCACGGTTGCAACCGGCTGCGGCCGGGTTGCTGTTTGCTGTTGACCCGGTCATGCTGGTCGACAGTTTTGTGCCCATTACCCTTCCCCAAGGCATGCTGGCCGAGTTGCAGGCCGCGTCGAGTTGGGCGGAAATGGCGGCGCCAATGGACCGCTGGTTGCTGGAGCTGAGCAAAGGCAAGAAGCACGATGATCCTGTCGCCGTCCAAGCCAGCCGCCTTCGCCTTGCCTATGGCAATCTGCCAATCCAGGAGTTGGCGGATGCCGCGGGACTGTCGTTGCGGCATTTTCAGCGCCGCTTCCGAAAGCTGACCGGACTCAACCCCAAGCATTACGCGCGGATCTGCCGGATCGGTCATGCGGTGCACCGCAAGGAACTGGAGCCCGAAGCAAGCTGGACCGCGCTAGCGCACGAGTCGGGCTATGCCGACCAATCGCACTTCATCCGTGATTTCAAAGCCCTGACAGGAACCCTGCCGAGCGGATTTCTGCGCGGGCAGACCCCGATCCTGCGCTACCCCAAGTGGGACGAATAGGCCGTAGTTGGCGCTTAAGCCTCTGCCAATCTAGCAGCCCTCCGGGTTCCTGCTCGATTCCCAGATCTTCGAGCAGCTGCAGGACTTCACCTGCAGCTACGTTTTTGGATCGAGCCAGATCCGGAAAACGGTGAAGATCGAGCTGGGTCAACCCAAGCAACACGAGCTCGCGGTAGGCCACCCGCTCATGCAGCCCCGAACCCAGCCGGAAGTCCATCCGCTGTGCCAGTCGCCGCAGTGCAGTTTCGATCCGGTCTTGATTGTGGCTGGTTTCGCGGCGTTTGCGGTTGATCATCACCAACCAATCAAGTGGCGCCATGCCAGCCTCTGCCCGGGCGGCGCGCAAATCCGCAACCAGCGCCGAAAAGCAGCCCGGGCCAGTCAGTTTTTGCGTGACGGGATGGAACCGGCCGAAGAGTTCAAGATCGACAAACGAGGAATTGACCGGCGAGACCAGCTTATCGGCCATCGCAATGGCGCGCCGTGCGATCGGACTGTCATATCCCGGGACATCGATCACCACATAGTCGCAGTCCCAACCGGCCCGCGCCAATTCCTGACACAGCTGGGCGCCGGAGGCTTGCTGAAGCAGCAAGTGCTGCGGAAGGGGTAGCCGCACACCCTGCCGTTTGGCGGTGCCGCCGCGCGCGATCAACGCCCGGCTGAGCGATTGCTGGCGACGGTCCAGATCGACTGCCAACACCTTGTGCCCGGTATCGGCCAAAGCCACCGCAAGGTGGAGCGCCAGGGTCGACTTGCCGACCCCACCTTTTTCATTGGCAACAGTGATGATCTTGGCTGGGCCGCGCGGCCGGGTCGCGATATCGGCCACCACCACGCGGGGGTGTTCGCCATCCACAAAATCATCCCGCCGACTGGCGAACTCCCCGATCGAAGTGACCACGTTCATCCCGCAACCCTCTTTTTCCGGTGCTTGTATTCGCAGTCGCGAATCGCCCGTTAGCGAAAGGGTAGTGGATAAAGCTGTGGAAATCGAATCAGTTAGGATTCGGTAATTAGCCCAACCTTGCGGCCACCAATTCCTTGAGATCGGTTTCAGGCCGCGCGCCGTAGTGCGAGATAATCTCGGCCGCGCAAATCGCCCCCAAGGTTAGGCATTCGGCCACAGGACGGCCATTGACGTGTCCATGAAGGAACCCGGCAGCAAACAGATCGCCCGCGCCGGTGGTGTCGACTACCCGGGCAACCGGCTGAGCCGGCACATCGGTCCGCGCTCCTCCCTGCACCGCAACTGCACCTTGTTCACTTCGGGTCACCACCAACACCGGCACCTGTGGGGCGAGCTGCGCCAGCCCGGCGTCGAAATCATCCAGTCCGGTCAGTGCTGCCAGTTCGACATGGTTGGCGAATAGAATGTCGATTTCGCCCGCCGCGATCATCGCGCGAAAATCGTCGCCGTGGCGATCGATCACGAACGCGTCGGACAGGGTGAAGGCCACTTTGCGGCCGGCCCCGCGCGCCGCTGCAATGGCCCGGCGCATCGCCGCGCGCGGCTCTTCAGGATCCCACAGATAGCCTTCGAGGTAGAGGATTTCGGCATCGGCAATCGCCGCTTCATCAAGCGCCGCCGGGGGCAAATACTGCGACGCACCCAGAAAGGTGTTCATCGTCCGCTGGCCATCGGGGGTGACGAAAATCAGACAGCGGGCGGTCGGTGGATCGCCGGCCCGCGCCACCGTATCGAACCGGATGCCGCCAGCCCGGATGTCATGGGCAAAAACCTCGCCCAGCTGATCATCGGCAACCTGCCCGATGAAAGCGCAGCGCGAGCCCAGCGCCGCCAGACCAGCCAGGGTATTTGCCGCCGATCCGCCCGAAATCTCGCGCGCGGGGCCCATCGCATCGTACAGGTCACGCGCCTGCTGGCTATCGATCAAGGTCATCCCACCGCGAACCATCCCGAACCGTTCGATCAGGGCATCATCGCACGGGGCCATGACATCGACGATCGCATTGCCGATGGCGATGACCTGGGTGCTGGGCTTGGACATGATGCAGTTCCTGAAACGATGGCAAAAATCGCGCCGCGCCTAGCGGCTTTTTCGCCCGCAGGGAAGCAGCGTTGACAGGCCGGGTCCGGCAAGCGATCCCGGTTCCATGCTGAACGCACTTGCCCTCGCCCTAGCGCGGATTTTCGATCGCGCCCTTCTGCCGATCTGGCTGAAAAGCATGGGGGTAACTGTGCTGACCTGTCTGGTGCTGGGCTATGCCGGATGGCGGGGGCTGCTTGCGCTGATGGCCCAGTATGTCGCCAATGCCGACCTTGCCGCAACTGCCGCCACCCTCGCCGTGCTGATTGGCGGCTGGCTGCTGTGGCGGATCGTGGCTTTGGCGGTCCTGCAGTTCTTTGCCGACGAGGTGGTTCAGGCGATCGAAGCGCGCGACTATCCTGAAATGGCCGCCAGCGCCCGCAAGCTGGGCCTGCGCGAGGAAGCCGGACGGGCCTTGACCGGCGCGGGCCGGGCGCTGCTATTTAACCTGTTGGCCCTGCCGCTCGCTCTGGTATTGATCGTGACAGGAGTGGGAGCACCGCTGGTATTTCTGACGGTAAACGCAGTGCTGTTGGGGCGCGAGCTGCAGGACATGGTCTGGCTGCGCCACCGGCCTACCAAAGAAACGCCCGCGCCGCTCGGTTCGATCGAACGTTTGGCACTGGGCGGGGTGACCGCCTTTCTGCTCACCGTGCCTGTGGTCAATTTCATCGCACCTTTCCTGGGTGCGGCTTGCGCCGTCCACCTGATCCATCGCAAGGGGGTGGTCAGAAGCACATGAACCGCAAAGTCTTTCCTCTGCTGGGCCTAAGCCTGTTGCTTGCTGCCTGCGGATCGACCGGTGCAGTGAAAAGCGCGCCTGCGCAAAGTTCCAGCCAGAATACCGGTAAAGTCCGCACGCCGGTCCGCGCGCCGGTGCCGGCTCCGCCGCGCCGGGCTCAGGTGCAGGCCGCACCGGGGCTGGAAGGGGTGATCGGGGCGACGCCCGATGATCTGGTTCGAGAATTCGGCCCAGCCCGGCTCGATGTCTGGGAGGGCGATGCCCGCAAGTTGCAGTTCACCGGACAGCCCTGCGTGCTCGACATTTATCTCTATCCCCCCGCGCCGGGGCGTGAGCAGCAAGCGACCTATGTCGAAGCGCGCCGCGCCAGCGATGGGCAGGAGGTTGACCGAGCGGCCTGTATTGCCGCCCTGCGCGGTCGGTAAGGCTCAGGCAGCCGCTGCGACTGAGACCGGGCGCGGGACGAAGCTTTCGCCGGTTTCCTCGTCGATAAAGGCAATCAGCGCCTTTTCCATCTCGTCGAGTTCTTCGTCAGCATCGAGCATATCCTGAAGCCAGGCCTGTTCGCCGCTGTCGAGCTGGGCGGCGGCATTGGCATCATCGTCCCAGGCCGCCAGCACATCATCCCTTTCGCCCGCGACTTTGAGCAGGCTGCCAAAGCCGTCTTCGACGTCGGCCCGGGCCATCCGACCCAAAAATCCGCCGATCCCGGTGCCTTCGCTCTTCATAAACGCTTCGAGTTCAGCCGCTCGCTGGTGGCTGAGCGGTTCATGGCCGCCAAAGCCGAGCAGATAGTTGGCCACGCCCTTGACGAACAGCTCATGCCATTCGGGCGCATTGGGTTCGTAAAGCGCGGCATCCTTGATCCGGAACAGCGCTTCGGCTTCGCTACGGCTGACCGCGGCAGGGCGTTCGCTGCCGGTACCATAGATCAGCCGCTTGAGGATCGCGACTTCAGCGGCATTGATCCCCGAAGCGGTCAGCGTGCCGTGGCGGGTCGGGCCTTCGCCGAGCGTAACGGCTTCTTCGACATGTTTGAGGGCATAGTCGCGCAGGACCTGCGGCACATTGGTCGCCACTTCGATTACCCGGACCAACAGCTCCAATTCGGCCATAGTTCCGACCCGGCCATCGTGATCGATCCGGCCGATCAGTTCGTCAGCCATTTCCTGATCGACATAGCCGCGCGGCTCGACCGCGTAGACCACGAAGCTGGTCAGCGCATCGACAAAGAAATCACACCATTCGGCGCTGGGCTCGTCGCAAGTGTCATTGGCCAGAAACAGCGATTCGGCCTCGTCCGGGCTCATCTGGCCATCAGCCCAGCCAAGTCGGCGCAGTTCGAGGATTTCCTCGGCGGAGATCTGTCCGTCACCGGCGATCTGGGTTGTGAGGTTACCGAATTCCAAGCTCATGGCGTGCATTATCCCGTTCAGGTTGCGCGCCGATTATGCCGGGATATCCTTAAATCCGGGTTACCCTTGCTCGCTGACCATCCGCCGAGACGATCAAGCGCTTATACCGTAAAGCTTTCGCCGCAGCCGCAGCTGCCTTTGGCGTTGGGGTTTGCAAACACAAACCCGGCGGCAAAATCGTCTTCGGCCCAATCCATGGTGCTGCCAATCAGATACAGCACCGAGGCCGCATCGATAAAGAACAGCCCGCCCGGGGTTTCGATCTTCTCGTCGAAGGCGGCGGCCTCGGTCACATAGTCAACCGAATAGGCGAGGCCCGAACAGCCCCGGCGCGGCGTGCTGAGTTTGACCCCGATCGTGCCTGCGGGCGCTTCGGCCATCAGTTTTGCCACCCGTGCTTCAGCAGCAGGGGTCAGGACTATGGCGGCGGGCATGGTGCGGGTCGTTGTCATAGCATTCCAAGCTCCAGTCGGGCTTCGTCGCTCATCTTCGCGGGATCCCATGGTGGATCCCAGACCAGCAGCACTTCGGCATCGCGCACCCCGGGGACCGAGCCAACCCGCAGTTCAACTTCGCCCGGCATCGATTCGGCCACAGGGCAATGCGGCGTGGTCAGCGTCATGGTCACCACGACGCCGCTGTTGTCATCAACTTCGACCCCGTAGATCAGCCCCAGATCATAGATATTGACGGGGATCTCGGGATCGAAAATGTCCTTCAGCGCCGCGACCACCGCTTCGTAGAGATCGCCCCCCGGCGCGCCGGGGGCCACGCCTTCGGGCTTGGCGGCAAGGAAGCCTTCAAGGTAGTCGCGCTTGCGCTCGAGCTTGTCGATCGCCGTTTCCGGGACAGTCGCGCGCGGCGGCGCGGCCACTTGATCGACTTCCTCGACTGTGAACTTCGCGTCCTGGTTCACCCGAATATCCTCCGTGTCCGTTCAATTCCGCTGAGCAGGGCGGCAATATCGTGCTCGTCCGAATAGACCCCAAAGCTGGCCCGCGCAGTGGCCGGCACGCCGAGGTGGTCCATCAGCGGCTGCGCGCAGAGGTGTCCGGCCCTGATCGCTACCCCGGCTTCGTCCAATATGGTGCCAAGGTCGTGCGGATGCACCCCTTCCATCACAAAAGCGACGATTCCGGCGCTTTCCTCAGGCCCAAACAGGGTAATATCGTTGTGCTTGCGAAGCTCCGCGCGCAGCCGTGCCACCAGCGCGGACTCATGGCTGTGAATCGCGGCCAGCCCGATTCCGGCGACATAGTCTGCCGCCGCGCCAAACCCGATCGCCTCGACAATCGCCGGGGTTCCGGCTTCGAACCGCTGGGGCGCTGGGGCGTAAGTAGTAGCTTCGAAAGTCACCCGATCGATCATCGCCCCGCCGCCTTGCCAAGGTGGCATGGCATCGAGCAGAGCGGCCCGACCCCAGAGCGCGCCGATCCCGGTCGGCCCGTAGAGCTTGTGCCCCGAAAACGCATAGAAATCGCAATCCAGCGCCGCAACGTCGATCGGCAGCCGGGCAACCGCCTGACAACCATCGAGCAACAATTTGGCCCCGACCCGGTGCGCCAGCGTCACCGCGCGCGGCACGTCTAGAATTGAGCCGAGCACGTTCGAAACGTGGGCGAAGGAGACCATCGTGTGTTCGCGCGTCAGCATTGCTTCGGCCGCATCGAGATCGATTTGGCCATCGGCAGTCAGCGGGCAGACATCAACCTGCCACCCGGCCAACTGCCACGGCACGATATTCGAATGGTGTTCCAGCACCGACAGCAGCACCCGGCCCTTATCGGGATATTGATAGGCCACCAGATTGATCGCTTCGGTCGCGCCGCGGGTGAAGACCAGTTCGTCCGCCGGGGCGCCGATCAGCGCTGCGACTTTGGCCCGCGCCGCTTCAAAGGCCAGTGTCATCTCGGCCGAGCGGGCATAGACCCCGCGGTGGACCGTCGCATAGTCGCGGCCCATGGCGGCGGTGCAGGCGTCGATCACGACTTGCGGTTTTTGCGCCGTGGCGGCGCTATCCAGATAGTGCCAGCCGCCAGACAGGCCGGGGAACTGATCGCGCAGCGCGGCGGGCAACGGCGCACCGCCCTCGTTCTCCCAGCGCGTCAGCGCGCGCAGAGTGGGGTTTTCAGCGGCATTCACAGCATTGCCTCCAGCGCCGCGATCGCCTGTCCGATCAGCACTTCTTCGTCCGCCGCCCCGGTGAAGGCTTCGGCCACGAAGGCTTGCAGCATCAACCGCTTGGCCGTTTCGGGCGGCAGGCCGCGCTGGGCCATGTAGAACAGCGCGTTGGCGTCCAGCTCGCCCACCGCGCAGCCGTGGGCGCATTTCACATCGTCGGCATGGATTTCGAGTTCCGGCTTAGCATTGGCGGTCGCGGTCCGGTCGAGCAGCATGGCGCGGACCGACTGCGATCCATCGGTGCCATCGGCGCCCTTTTCGACCAGCACCTTGCCGAGGTAGTTGACCACGCCCTTGCTCGCGGCGACCGAGCGGACCGTCTGCCGGCTGATCGCATCGGGAGCGGCATGAATCACCCGCGTCACGACTTCGAGCGTCTGGCCCGCCGCCGCCAATTGCGCCGCGCCAAGGGTGAATTCGGCGCCCGCGCCTAGCGTCACGGTCAGCGAAAACCGGCCATAGGCAACGCCCGCGTTGAGCAGATGCAGCGCAAACGAGGCTCCCGCCGCCAGCTCCACCACCAGCTCGCGCGCCAGTGGCTGATCGCCGATGTGGGTGATCGCCAAGGCCCGCACTTCGCCTGCGCCGAGCACAATCCGCTCGACCGCCACCGGCCACAGCGGGGCCAGCGCCGGAAGGTCCGCATAGCGGAACGCCTCGTCGCGGCGGGTAGGAAGGGCGAGCACCTGGCTCACGCTGCTACAACCTCATAGCCATGCTCTTCCAGTTCGAGCGCCAGTTCGGCCCCGCCGGTGCGCACAATCCGGCCATCGGCCAGCACGTGGACAAAGTCCGGCTTCACATAGTCGAGCAGGCGCTGGTAATGGGTGATCAGCAGCACCGCCTTGTCGGGGCTGCGCATCGTAGCGTTGATGCCATCGCCAACCACCCGCAGTGCGTCGATATCGAGGCCTGAATCTGTTTCGTCGAGCACTGCCAGTTTCGGCCCGAGGATGCCCATCTGGACCATCTCGGCGCGCTTTTTCTCGCCGCCGGAAAAGCCGACATTGACCGGGCGTTTGAGCATTTCCATATCGAGCTTGAGAAGCGCCGCCTTCTCGCGCGCCAGCTTGAGGAATTCCCCGCCCGACAGCGGCGCGAGATCGCGCGAGCGGCGCTGCGCATTGAGGCTTTCGCGCAGGAATTGGACGAACGAAACGCCGGGGATTTCGACCGGGTACTGGAAGCCCAGGAACAGGCCAGCGGCGGCGCGTTCGAACGGTTCCATAGCCAATAGGTCCAACCCAACATCCGCTCGTGCTGAGCCTGTCGAAGCACCGCCCGCCGCGCCTGAGGCTTCGACAGGCTCAGCCTGAGCGGGGTTGGGTTGAAACCTGACAGTGCCTTCGGTCACTTCGTAACCGGGCCGCCCGCCCAGCACATAGCCGAGCGTCGATTTTCCGGCGCCGTTGGGACCCATGATCGCGTGGACTTCGCCCGCATTAATGCTCAGCGACAGGCCCTTGAGGATCGGCTTGTCAGCGACGGTGGCGTGGAGGTTGTCAATTTTAAGCAGGGTCACCGGGAATATCCTCGCGGGGCTTGGCTGGGGCGGGGGCGGCTGCGCTGATTTTCATAGCGCGCCTTCATCGCAGCGACGATGCTGGCCACCACCGCATCGGGATCGGTCAAAACATCGGAAGCGGGGAAGCGCAGCACCAGGATGCCGACCGCCTCTAGGCTCTTGTCACGCCGCTGGGTCAGCGCCGGATCGCCGCCTTCATCGATCGACACCGCGATCTTGAGCGGCTGGCAGGCGAAATCGACGATCGCCGAGCCGATCACCACCTGGCGGTTCAGCTTGAACTTGCCGAGGTCCTGCTCACCAAGCTTTTCGCCGAGCAAAGCCTGCGCCGCAGTCGGCTCGCGCTTGGCGGCGCGGGCCATGTCGTGGATCGCATCGAGCCGCGATTCGGCAATGTTCCAGCCCCGCCCACGCTTCTGCAGCGCAGGCGCCTCGGTGCGTTCCGAGAGCGGGAGGACGGTGAGGGTTTTTTTGGTCAAGGTCTAATCCGGTGTGGCTTCGGGGTCATGGGTTTCGCATATCGTAGAGTCGCTTGAGCTCAGGGTGCTTCTTTAGAGCTTGGGACAGCCGGACCCGCTTGAGGTGATAAACAAGGCGATAGATGTTGAGCGCCAAGAAGAGGCCGCTGATCGATACACCGTACCAATTGTCGAACCTATATCCAGCATAACAGCCAAGGCTGAACACCGCGATCAAGAACAGCGCTGTCCAAAATTCGGCTCCCAGTCCGTCGGGCAGTTTGGAACTCACCCCACACTCCCCTCAAGGCTGATCCCCAGCAGCTTCTGCGCTTCCACCGCAAATTCCATCGGCAGCTGTTGCAGCACTTCCTTGGCGAAGCCGTTGACGATCAGCGCCACCGCCGCTTCCTGATCGAGCCCGCGCTGCATTGCGTAGAACAGCTGGTCGTCGCTGATCTTGCTGGTGGTCGCCTCGTGCTCGATCTGCGCGCTGGGATTGCGGACTTCGATATAGGGCACGGTGTGCGCGCCGCAGTCTTTGCCGAGCAGCAGCGAATCGCACTGGGTGAAATTGCGCACGCCTTCCGCGCCCGGCGCCACGCGGACCAGCCCGCGATAGGTGTTCTGGCTTTTCCCAGCCGAAATCCCCTTGGAGATGATCGTCGAGCGGGTGCCCTTGCCGTTGTGGATCATCTTGGTGCCGGTATCGGCCTGCTGGTAATTGTTGGTCACCGCGACCGAATAGAATTCGCCGACGCTGTCTTCGCCGTTGAGCACGCAGCTGGGATATTTCCAAGTCACCGCGCTGCCGGTTTCAACCTGGGTCCAGCTGACTTTGCTGCGCTTGCCCTGGCACAGCGCGCGTTTTGTGACGAAGTTGTAGATCCCGCCCAGTCCTTCGGCGTTGCCGGGATACCAGTTCTGCACGGTCGAATACTTGATCTCGGCATCGTCCATCGCGACCAGTTCGACCACCGCGGCGTGGAGCTGGTTTTCATCGCGCATCGGCGCGGTGCAGCCTTCCAGATAGCTGACATGGCTGCCTTTTTCGGCGATAATCAAAGTGCGCTCAAACTGCCCGGTATTTTCGGCATTGATCCGGAAATAGGTGCTCAGCTCCATCGGGCAGCGCACCCCTTCGGGGATGTAAACAAAGGTGCCATCCGAAAACACCGCGCAGTTGAGCGCGCCGAAAAAGTTGTCATTCATCGGCACGATCTTGCCCAGCCACTGCTTGACCAGATCGGGGTACTCGCGGATCGCCTCTGAGATCGAGCGGAAGATCACACCGGCCTTTTCCAGCTCGGCGCGGAAAGTGGTGGCGACCGATACGGAGTCAAACACCGCATCAACCGCAACCTTGCGCGCGCCTTCAACGCCGGCGAGGACTTTTTGCTCCTCAAGCGAGATGCCGAGCTTTTCGTAAACCCGCAGGATCTCGGGATCGACCTCGTCCAGGCTGCCCAGCTTGGGCTTGGCGCGCGGCGCGGCGTAGTAGAACGCATCCTGATAATCGATCGGCGGGATATTGAGCTTGGCCCAATCGGGCATCGGCATGGTCTGCCACAGGCGGAACGCCTTCAGCCGCCATTCGAGCATCCATTCGGGCTCATTCTTCTTGGCCGAGATGAACCGGACGGTATCTTCGTTGAGGCCCTTGGGCGCAAAATCGGTCTCGATGTCGGCCGACCAGCCGTGTTCATAGTCCGCAACCTTGGCGGCAGCATCGTGCGCGGCTTGATCCTTGAGGATGGGGCTATCAGTCATAGCGCAACTCCCGCCAAGCGCGTCAGCGGCACGTCTGCCAGCGCGCCGCGCATGGCGGCATTGACCACGCCCCAGTGTGGGCGGACGGTGCAGGCGCTTTCGAGGCCGCAATCATGCTTGCCGGTATCGACGCACGGGGTCAGCGCGATAGGGCCTTCGACCGCTTCGATGATATCGACCAGGCTGATCGCTGCCGCCGGACGGGCCAGCTTGAGCCCGCCCCCGGCACCCCGGACCGAGCGCAGCAAGCCAGCCGCGGTCAGCCGGCTGACCAGTTTCTGCACAGTGGGCGCCGGCAGGCCGGTTTCCTCAGCCAATTGCGCCGCCGAAACGCGGGCCGAGCCGCAATGCCGCGCGGCTGCGCTCATCGTGACGACTGCATAGTCGGCCATGCTGGATAGGCGCATTGCGGTGGCTCCGGTTAAATCAGACTGATTCGCTCCGGTTTCCCTAGGCCGATCATTGCCGGCTGGCAATTGGATGTTTGGCGTTTCGCAGCAGGCAAAAAAGAGCGGCCCCCAGATCAAAGCCTAGGAGCCGCTTTTAAAGTTAGGATCTCGATGCGGAATGCCTCGAGTCCTTCGGGTCGCAATGTCGGTCTACAACGCATTCGAATGCGTAGATTGTATAGAATCGACAGGATCGGAGTCTGAATCGCCCCAAAAAGGCCATGACAACGGTGTCATACGCCTTGCACCCCGCCTGTAGCCTCTGCGAATCGACAGGCGAGTCGCGGGCTGGCATAGGCCGTTCCATCATGCTCTATTCCCTGCTCCGCCCCGCCCTGTTTCTGATCGAACCCGAAACGGCTCACAGCCTTGCCTTGGCAGCGCTGAAGGCTCTGCCGCTGACCGGCAGCAATTGCGTCGATGGCCCGCTGGCCTGCGAAGTGGCCGGGCTGAAATTCCCCAACCCGCTTGGGATGGCTGCGGGGTTCGACAAAAACGCCGAAGTGCCCGACGCGTTGCTGGGGGTCGGCTTTGGCTTTGCCGAAGTCGGCTCGATCACCCCGCTGCCCCAGAGCGGCAACCCACGGCCGCGCTTGTTCCGGCTGACCGAAGATAACGCGGTGATCAACCGTTTGGGGTTCAACAATGGCGGCGCGGAGCAGGCGGTGGAACGGCTCGTCCGGCGCCATGGGCGCCCCGGTGTGGTCGGGATCAACATCGGCGCCAACAAGGACGCGGCCGACCGCGCGGCCGACTATGCCACACTGGCCCGGCTGATGGCCCCGCTGGGAAGTTACCTCGCGGTCAATGTATCCAGCCCCAATACACCAGGGTTGCGCGCGCTGCAGGATGAAGGCGCGCTTTCGGCGCTGCTCGATGCCGTGCTGGCCGCGCGGGGAAGCCACAAGGTGCCGGTGTTCCTGAAAGTCGCCCCCGATCTGGAGCCCGCCGATATCGATGCAATTGCCCGGATCGCGATCGATAAGGGGCTGGGCGCGCTGATCGTATCCAACACCACTATCACCCGTCCGCCGCTCAAATCGGCGCAGGCTGGCGAAGGCGGGGGGCTTTCAGGTGCCCCACTCAAGGCGCTGGCGCTGGAACGGCTCCGCGATTTCCGCAAGGCAACCGGCGGACAGATGCCGCTGGTTGGCGTGGGCGGGATCTCCAGCGCCGAAGACGCCTGGGAGCGGATCCGGGCCGGGGCCAGTCTGGTCCAGCTCTACAGCGCGATGACCTATGAAGGTCCGGGGATTGCGCAAACCATCACCAAGGGGCTGGAGCGGCTGATGCGCAGCGATGGCTACTCAAACATTGCCGAGGCGGTCGGAAGCGAATAGCCGCGACTGCCGTGGCAAAGCCGGGGCGGTGTTGCCAATCTCCGCATAGGGGCATAGCAACACGGTCTATGAACCTGCGCACCCTTGCCCCGCTCGCCCTGCTGGCACTCGCCAGCTGCACCCCCGCCCCTTCCGCCACGGCGCTGCCGCCCAAGGCGCAGCTCTATGAAAAGGGCATGGTCAGCGCCGCCGATCCGCGCGCGGCCGAGGCTGGGGCCGAAATGCTCCGGGCCGGTGGCAGCGCGACCGATGCGGCCATTGCAACCATGCTGGCGCTGACCGTGGTCGAGCCGCAAAGCAGCGGCATCGGCGGCGGCGGATTCTATGTCACCACCAATGCCAAGGGTCAGGTCGAAACGATTGATGGCCGCGAAATGGCACCGTCTGCCGCGCATCCCAAATGGTTCTTCAAGGACGGCGTCCTGCTGAAATTCCAGCAAGCGGTGCCCGGCGGGACCAGTGTCGGGGTGCCCGGCAATGTGGCGTTGGCGGCCAAGGCCCATTCCGCCCATGGGCGCCTGCCCTGGGCGCAGGTCTTTGCACCGGCGATGCGGTTGGCCCGCGAGGGTTTTGTAATCACTCCGCGGCTGCATGAAATGCTCGAAGAAAGCGCCCGCGTCGCGGCCTTCTCACCCGAGGGCCGCGCGCTGTTCTTTGGCGCCGATGGCAAACCGCTGCCGGTTGGTACGCTGGTCAAAAATCCAGCGCTGGCCGACACGCTGGACCGGGTCGCGCGCGAAGGATCAAAGGCGTTCTACACCGGCGCCAATGCCGCGGCGATCACCGCCAAAGTCACGCTCGCCGCAAACAACCCGGCGCCCATGACCGAGGCCGATGTGAACGCCTATGTCGCCAAGGACCGCGCACCGGTTTGCGGAACCTATCGCGGCTACCGGGTCTGTTCGATGGGCCCGCCCAGCTCAGGCGCCACTACGGTGCTGGCAACGCTGATCCAGCTTGAACGGTTCGACCTCAAAGCGCTGGGCAAGGACAGTCCGGTGGCCTGGCACCTGATCGCCGAAAGCCAGCGGCTGGCCTATGCCGACCGCGCGCGCTATGCCGCCGATGCCGATTTCGTGCCGGTTCCGGTGGCTGGAATGATCGACCGCCAGTACCTCGCCGCGCGTTCGGCGATGATCGATCCCGGCAAGTCGATTTCCAAAGCCGCGGCGGGCACCCCGCCAGGTGCAGAAAAGCTGTCCTACGCCGATTCGCCGCAGCTGACCGAAGCGGGCACATCGCACTTTTCGGTGATCGACCGGGCCGGAAACGCCGTGTCCTATACTTCGACCATCGAAAGCTCGTTCGGATCGGGGATTGTTGTGGGGGGCTATTTCCTCAACAACGAATTGACCGATTTCGACATGAACCCGGAATTGGGTGGCCGGATTGTCGCCAACCGGGTCGAGGGCGGCAAGCGGCCACGCAGCTCGATGTCGCCGACACTGGTATTCAGCCCAGATGGGCGGCTGCGGCTGGTGGTTGGCGCGGCCGGCGGGGTCACGATCCCGGCCCAGGTGATCCGGGCGATCATTGGCGTGATCGACTGGGACCTTTCGGCGCAAGAGACGCTGGCTTTGCCGGTGATCTTTGCACCAGCGACCGAGATTATCTTTGTCGAGCGCGGGACTTTTCTGGAAACGATGATCCCCGCGCTTAAAGCGCTTGGTCATGGCGAAGTGATGGCGCGAGGCCTGCCGCTGAAAGCCAATGCGATCGAAGTACGCGGCAGCCAACTGCTCGGCGGTGCCGATCCGCGCAGCGAAGGCAGGGCTGTGCGAGAGTAGGCGGCGGCGAATAGCAGGCAGCGAATGGCTTGCCGCTAAAGGAAAGGCTGCCTAATCAGGGCAGTGGTTGAGGATGTACTGCAAAGGGGGCGGTGCGCGTGGTTGATATTTTGGACCTGCCGGGGCGCAAGAACCTGGTTGAATTGCTGCTGGCCCGCGCCGATGCGCGCGGCGACGCTCCGTTCCTGTGGGCCAAGCTGGGCGGCGGCTGGCAGCCGATCAGCTGGACTGAAGCGGTTCGCCAGGTCTGCTGTATGGCGGAATCGCTCCGCGCGCTGGGGCTGAAGGACGGCGACCGGGTGATGCTGGTTTCGGAAAACCGGCCGCAATGGTGCATCGCCGATTTCGCGATCATGGCGGCGGGCTGCATTACTGTTCCAGCCTACGTCACCAATACCGAGCGTGATCACCTCCACATTCTGGAAGATTCAGGCGCTGCGGCAGTGATTGTCGCCAATGACAAGCTGGCTAAGCCGCTGCTCGGCGCAGTGCTGCGTTCGGGCCATGCCAAGCATGTGATCGGGATCGAGCCGCTGCGGATCTCGCAGCTCGGGCCCTATGAATACCACGATTGGGCGACTTTGATCGCGGGCGACGGAGCCGCAGCGCGCGCAGCGGTCAATGCGCGGATTGCCAAGATTGGCCGCGGCGACACCGCCTGCCTGATCTATACCAGCGGCACCGGAGGCAGCCCGCGCGGGGTGATGCAGCACCACGGCGCAATGCTGATGAACGCCGAAGGCGCGGCGCGCATCCTGTCCGAAGATTTCGGGCTGGACGATGACGACGCGTTCCTCTCGTTCCTGCCGCTGAGCCATGCCTATGAGCATACTGGCGGGCAGATGTTGCCGATCGCGGCTGGCGCGCAGATCTACTATGCCGAGGGTCTGGAAAAGCTCGCCAGCAATATCGAGGAAGTCCGCCCAACCGTGATGGTGGTGGTTCCGCGCCTGTTCGAAGTGCTGCGTTCGCGGATCATGAAGCAGATCGAAAAGCAGGGCAAAGTCGCCAATTTCCTGATGGACCGCGCGCTCGGCATCGGCAGCAACAAGGCCGCCGGACGCGGGCGCTGGCGCGACAGGCCGATGGACCTGCTGCTCGAAAAGACCCTTCGCCCCAAGATCCGCAGCCGGTTTGGTGGGCGGCTGAAAGCGATGGTTTCAGGCGGAGCGCCGCTCAGCCCCGAAGTCGGCGTGTTTTTCGAATCGATGGGGCTGACCATGCTGCAGGGCTATGGCCAGACCGAATCCGGTCCGGTGATTTCGTGCAATCGCCCGGCAGCAGGCCTCAAAATGGACACTGTCGGCCCGCCGCTGCACGGGGTCGAAGTGAAGATTGCCGAAGATGGCGAGATTTTGGTGCGCGGCGAACTGGTGATGCACGGCTATTGGCGCAATCAGGCCGAGACCGACAAAGCGCTGCAAAACGGTTGGCTCCATACGGGCGATATCGGCCATCTCGACGAAGCCGGGCGGCTGATGATTACAGACCGCAAAAAAGACATGATCATCAACGACAAGGGTGACAACATTTCGCCCGCGCGGGTTGAAGGCTTGCTGACCCTGCAGACCGAGATTGCCCAAGCGATGGTGGTTGGTGACCGGCGCCCCTATGTCGTCGGACTGGTTGTGCCCGACCCCGAATGGGCGCTCGAATGGGCCCAGGCCAATGGCGAAAAATTCGCGCTGAAGGCGCTGCAAGACCTTCCGGCCTTCCGCTCAGCCGTCCGCGCTGCGGTCGACCGGGTCAATCGGGACCTGTCGGTGATCGAAAAGGTCCGCCAATTCGCTTTCGCCGACGAGCCCTTCACGATCGACAACGAAGAACTGACCCCGAAACAATCAATCCGCCGCCACAAGCTGAAGGCGCGCTACGCGGAACGGCTAGATGGGCTCTACAAGGGCTAGCTAGCCCCGAAACTTCAACCAGCACCGCAGGCGGGCCCACAAGCCTTGCTTTGATGGCGCAGGTGCGTCTGTGCAAACCTCATGCGCAGCTTCCGCATCCTCCAGCCAGCTGATCCCCAGCGGCCAGACCGGGCCGGTCTGCAGTGGTTCGGATGGCGCAGCGCTGGCTGGTTCCGGTTCGGGTGGAGCCGGATCGACCGGCGCGGCCGCTGGTTCTTCAATTGCCGGTGGCGGGGCGATAAGGGTCTGGAGCCGTTCCTGAATGCTTGGTTCGAGCAAGGCGAAGCCGGGTGTGGCCAGCGCCTGAGCCGGGAGCGGCTGCTCGGGCGGGTGCTGGGGCTCTGTGGTCTCTGGCGGCAGATCCGCTTCAACTGGCGGCCGTAGGGGCGGTTCAGGCTCGGAAGTGGGCATGACCGCCTCGCGCGGACCCAGCAGGTCGCGAAAATCCCACACCTCGTTGGGCTTTTTCTTGGCCATCAGCGGGCCGTTGGCGAGCGGAATGATCTCGCCGTCGGGCAAGCCAGGGGCGGCGACTTTATCCTCGGCAGCAGCCAGTTGCGGCGGGGTGGTTTCGTCACTCTGCGCCAGGTTGCGCAAATCGGCGGTACGCAGCGCCTTGTCCTCTTCGCTCTCATCCAACACCAGCACCGCGCGTTTGCGGGCGCGCGGAATGCCGGTGACGAGCAGGCTGCTGTAACGCGGTGCGGGGACCAGGCTGAGCAGCTCCTCGTCCTCGTTAGCCGCCTTCAGGACATCTTCGGGCATCCCGGCGACCGGAGCATCGAAATAGGGATAGACTCCGTTGCTGCCGGCCAGCACGCACAGTGGGCGCGGCAAACCGTCCTGCCTGATTCGTTCGTTGACCGCGCGGAACAGCAAGGCAGAGAGCAGGCAGGCGCCAAGCGAACCGGCACAGATCTCGTCGGGATCGGGCTCATCGCTGGCCAGCAGCCGCATTTCGAGCGCAGCCAGCGCGCCATGAAGGTCGTCAATCCCCTCGAGCGACAGGCAGGTCTCGGTCGCCGCGTTGTCGCTGGCCCAGGTGCAGCCGTGATAGGAATAGCCATCGAGCAGGTCTTCGCGCGCACTTTGCGAGAAGGGATAGGCTTCGTCGGTGAAAAACCCGACCTCGATCATCGGGCGCAGGCGGCCGTGCGGATCGGGCTGGGGCAGATCATCGCCCGGCCAGCCAAAGGCGATCGACAGGGCCGTGATTTGGCCATCCGGCCGATCATGGCGCGCGACAGCTTCGCCCAGACGCTCCCATCCGGACAGGGTCAGGTCGCTGACCTGCACAGTCAGAAAGCGTTCTGGCAGGATACGTCCAGGCCCGGCGTAGGGCGCCAGCAGCCCGCGCAGCTTCTCGACCGCCTCTGCAGACAGACCCTGACGCAGCCGGCTCTCAATCGAGCGGCGAAACGTCTCTTCGTTTAATCCGTCTAGCAGGATGGTCGTCACAGAAACTTCCCGGCGGGTTCAAATCCGGGGTTCTTTCACGCAATGGTTGATTTGACGTTACGATCGGTCCGGCTTTGCCGCGATCGGGCAAACAAAAAAGGCCGGGGCTGAAGGTGGTCCACACCCGTCAGCCCCGGCCCCTTTGATCGCTTAAGCGATGCGCTTGCTTGGCTTATTCAGCCTTGGCAGCGTCGGTCGAAGCAGCCATCGCGTCGTCCGAAGCAGCCACAGCAGCTTCAGTCGCAGCAGCGGTTTCTTCCGAAGTCATCGCAGCTTCTTCCTTCTTTTCGCCGCAGGCGGCGATGGCGAGCGAGCCAGCCGCGACGGCGGCGAACAGAGCAATCTTCTTCATTGGGAGTCCCCTTGTGTTAACCCTTGCACGCCTTGGGCGAGCAGCGCGCGGTTTGCCCGGTTCTGAAGCGCTTGTCGATTCCCAAAATTGCATCAAAGCGAATTGCCTGTTCAGGCCGCTTCTTTTTCGACCCATTCAGGGTAAAAGCTGGGGGCACGGGCCGACCAGCCGGGGGCCGTGGCCGCCGCTTCGCTGATCGACTGGAGCAGATTCTTGCGTTTTTCGGGGCGAATCTGCGGCAAGGCCGCCGCTGCACAAAACGCGCTGGGCAGGAAGGGTCGCGCTTCAGGGCCGAGCAGGCGCTCATAGAGGAAGCGAAAGGCTGAAAAGCATTCGATTCGCTCCTGCGCCAGATCAAACGCCGCGACGCGGATCAACTTGCCAATGAAGCTTTCCAAGGCGGCGAACCCGGTATCGTCAGGAATCGCGCCGCGCAGGCCCTTGAGCTCCTGATAGACCACATACTGGCTGCGGATCGACGCGCTTTCGGCCGCATCGCGGGCCCACAGCTTGAACGCATCCTGTCGGCCAAGCCCGACATTGAGGCTGCGCTTGATATAGCGCTGCTCGCAGGCGGTGAAGCTGGCGAATTCGCGCAGTTCGGCGATAGTTAGCGATGCGGTTCCGGCACTAGCCATGGTCTGCCCCTTGTTGCTCGAGGGCATATCGCCAGAATATGGTAACGATCCGGTTAACCATGATGGCTATCGCGGCACTCGTGGCGGGCTGAGGAAGGTTACTGAAGGAGGATTCATACTATGCCGAGCTTCGATCCAGCCACGTTGGCGTTCTATACGAGCGAGGCGCCTGACTACGCCGCCAGCAACTCCGGCGGCATTGGCCGCCACCTGGAAGGGTTTCTGGAGCGGCTTGCCCCAGGAGCGTCGATACTGGAGCTGGGCTGCGGATCGGGGCGCGACGCTGAACATATGGAATCGCGCGGGTTCAAGGTCGAGGCGACCGATGGCGTGCCCGAAATGACCGCGCAGGCAGAAGCGCGTTTGGGCCGGTCGGTGCGAGTCATGCGCTTCGATGAGCTGGATGAAATCGCGCAATACGACGGCGTAGTGGCGGCCTATTCGCTATTGCATGTGCCGCGCGAAGGGTTGACCGCTGTGCTGGCCCGCATTGGGCGCGCGCTCAAACCCGGCGGCTGGCATGTTGCCACCTACAAGACTGCCAGCAGCGAAGGTCGCGACCGGCTCGGGCGATATTACAACTATCCTAGCGAAGCCGAATTGCAGGCGTTCTATGCGGCGGCCGGAACATGGTGCGAGGTTGCGATCGAAACCGGCGAGGGGCGGGGCTATGAAGGCGGCATTTCGCGCTTCATGATGATTACCTTGCGCAAACCAGCCTAGATCAGCCCCGCCAGCGGGCTCGACGGATCGGCATATTTGCGGGTCTGCATCCGGCCTGAGAGGTAAGCGTGGCGGCCGGCCTCGACGGCCAGTTTCATCGCCCGGGCCATTCGCAGCGGATCCTTGGCTTCGGCAATGGCCGTGTTCATCAGCACCCCGTCGCAGCCGAGCTCCATTGCTACTGCGGCGTCACTGGCGGTGCCGACCCCGGCGTCGACCAGCACCGGCACCGAGGCGCCTTCGACGATCAGTCGGATCGTGACCCGGTTTTGGATTCCCAGCCCCGAACCGATCGGAGCGCCCAGCGGCATCACCGCCACTGCGCCCGCACTTTCCAATTGCTTGGCGGCGATCGGATCGTCGGTGCAATAAACCATCGGCAGGAAACCTTCGCCCGCAAGCACTTCGCAGGCTTTCAGTGTTTCGCGCATATCGGGATAGAGCGTCCGAGCTTCGCCCAGAACCTCCAGTTTGACCAGATCCCAGCCGCCCGCTTCGCGCGCCAGCCGCAGCGTGCGGATCGCGTCTTCGGCGGTGAAGCACCCGGCGGTGTTGGGGAGATAGACTATCTTTTTCGGGTCGATGAAATCGGTGAGCATCGGGGCCTTGGGGTCGGTCACGTTGACTCGGCGCACTGCGACCGTGACGATTTCCGCGCCCGAAGCCGCGACCGCAGCGGCGTTTTCAGCGAAGTCCTTGTACTTGCCGGTGCCGACGATCAGCCGCGAGGTGAAGGTCCGACCTGCGACGGTCCAGGTGTCGGAGTGGTCTCCGCCGCCGACGAAGTGGACGATCTCCAACACATCGCCTTCGGCCAGCCCGACTTCGCTCAAGGTTGAGCGCGGAACGATCTCGCCATTGCGCTCAACCGCAACTTTGGCCGGATCGAGTTCGAGGCTGCGGACCAGATCGGCGATCGAGCCGAGCGCGGTGCGGCGCGGTTCGCCGTTGACGGTGAGATTGAGTGTTGCGGACATAGGCCCGCAGATAGCGCTCAGGAAATCTGACGCAAGTTGCGGAGGTGCGCGGTCGCCACCAACACTACCCCGGCGATGGTCAAGCCTGCCTCACCCAGCCCATGGGGAGCGACCAGCGCGGCGCTCATCAACGCGATCCCCGCTGCGCCGATCCCGAGCGGCGCGAGGTTGCCGTGCCGCACCGCGCCGTAGGCCAGCGTGAAAATCCCGACAATGATCGCCAGCCCCAGCCCGATCCGGTGGATCCCCGGGGCGAGCAGCACCTGGCCGCCGAGCCCGAGCCCGCCGACCAGAATGATCGAGGCAAGACAATGCAGCGCGCAGAGGCCCGAAAGCAGCACGCCGGCACGGTCTAACCGCCCGCGAATCGAGAATAGGCCATCGCTCATTGCCCGCCCCATGTATGTGACGATGTAACATCATGCAAGGGCGGCGCGAGGACTCTTGCGCTTTTCGGCGACGAAGCGCAGGGCGCGCGGCATGTCAGCAACCCCAATGTTCCGCCCACTCGCCATCGCCCGCTGGCTCTGGGTGGTCGCGCTGCTGATCGTGGCAATCGTGGCGGTCGGCGGGATCACCCGGCTGACCGAATCAGGGCTTTCGATCACCGAATGGAAGCCGGTCACCGGTGCCATTCCGCCGCTTAGCGAGGCCCAGTGGCAAGCCGCGTTCGAGCGCTACCAGCAGATTCCACAGTATACCGAAATGAACGGCCCCGCTGGCATGGCGCTGGCCGATTTCAAGTTCATCTATTTTTGGGAATGGTTCCATCGGTTGATCGCACGGGTGATCGGGCTGGCCTTTGCGCTGCCGCTCGCCTGGTTCTGGATCAGAGGCGCGATCCCGGCGGGCTACAAGCTTCGGCTGCTGTGCCTGTTGGCGCTCGGCGGGTTTCAGGGCTTCATCGGCTGGTGGATGGTGTCATCCGGGCTGGAAGCCGGAGCCGATGTGAAGGTGGCGCACTACCGGCTAGCGGCGCATCTGCTGGCCGCGCTGGCGACGCTGGGCGCGGTGATCTGGACCGCGCTCGATCTGCGCGCGCTGGACCGCGGCGAACCGTCGGCGCGGCTGACCCGGTTCGGCGCGGTCGCCCTCGCCGCGCTGCTCTTCCAGCTGTTTTACGGAGCGCTCGTGGCAGGGCTTCGCGCTGGCTATGTTGCCGGGGCCGGCTGGTTCAACTGGCAGGCTTGGCCGGGAATGCAGGGACAGCTGGTGCCCGAGGGGATCGAGTGGGCAAAAGGGCTGGGCCATGCGCTGATCTCCGATCCGTACCTGACCCATTTCATCCACCGCTGGTGGGCCTGGGTGGTGGTGATTTTGTTGATCATCATGGGCCGCAAGCTGCGCGCGGTCGGCGCGGGTCCAGCTTCGATTGCGCTGCACAGTGCCTTCGGGACCCAGATCCTGCTCGGGATCGCCACGGTTTGGTCCGGCGTCGCGCTGTGGCTCGCAGTGCTGCATCAATTGACCGGGGCGCTGCTGGTAGCCGCAGTGGTCTGGGGCACGCACGTGCTGGGCAGGCGCAGGAACCCTTGACGCGGACCGGGGAGCCTGCGCTAAATCTGCGCCATGCAAACCCGGTTTGACAGCACCGCTTGATGCGCGCCGCTTTGGCCATACTCGCATTGGGAGCGGCTTTGCCGGGTTGGGCGGCGGCGGTCTTGCCGGCGCAAGCCGACGCAGAGTCGAGCGTCCGCTTCGCCCCGCCGCGCGAACCGCTAGTAATTACCCGCACGGTCTGGCGCACTTTGCATGATGGCAAGCAGATCGTGGCGCGGCGCGGCTATCTGGTGGAGTTCGTGCCGATCGAAGGCGGATTCACCGTTGCTGGCAGCCAGATCGCAAGCACAATTGAGGCTCCGCCCGCACTCGCTGCAATCGCCCGGCTTGAACAGGCGCGGACCGACAGCGAGGCTTTTCCGTTGCAGCTCGATCCCGACGGGCTGATCCGGCTCGGCCTTGCCCCGGCAGGCAGCGCGGTTCGCCTGCAGGGCCGCGAGGCCGCGCGAGCGTTGATTGCCGGGGCCAGCTTGGCTCCGGCCGACCAACGCGAGGCCGAAGCGTTTCTTTTCGACGTCGCCGCAAAAGGCGGGGCGGTTCCCTGGCCGGTGGACTTGTTCAACCCGCGCGAAAACGGTCGCACTGAGCGGCGAACTGTGGCGCTGCCCGACGGTGCAACCGGCACCTTGACCATTACCCTGACCGCAGAATCGCGCCGGGCCGATGGCCTGCCCCGCAAAGTCTCCCGCGAGGTGGTAAGCGAGCTTGACGGCACCCGCCGGGTCAGCCGTGAAGAATGGACTTTTGCCGCCCGCGTCGGCCCCTGATCCCTTCGCGGTATTATTTTACCTCTCAGCAATCCCGCAGGATTGCTTGACTTGTGGCAGCTTATGCAACAGAGGCGCGCCTTCTTGCGGTCCGGTTCACCCCGTCCGCAGACGTTTGACCTTAAGGAATTCAAGCCATGAAGGCGCTGAGCAAGGTCACCCGGTCGATCAAA
>JANMOU010000060.1:0-77451 GCA_031369495.1 Novosphingobium sp.
AAGCGCAACATGGCCACCGCCACGTATGAGCCGCAGCGCCAGATCGACGCCACCGCCACCCGCTATACGATTACCCGCAGCCGCAGCTATACCGCCTTTGGCGAGGTCGCCAGCGAGACCGACGCGCGCGGCTACACCACCAATTATCTCTACAACACCATGGGCAAAGCGACCCGCTCCATCGCCCCCACCGTCTCGATCACCAACGAAGACGGCACCACTCCATGGGTCCGCCCAACCAGCGACTACTACTACGACAAAAGCGGCCGCCTCGTCGCCACCCGCGACGCCAACGGGACCTACGCGGCAGGTGGAACCTCAACCGCGGGCACGATCAAGGACGGCGGCACCGCTACCGCCCTTCCGTCATCAACAACCCCGCTCACCGGCAACCTCACAACCCGCATGCTGCTGGCCGGCACCGGATACGGCGGCAGCGAAGCCAAGGTCCTCAAGGAGTTCCGCCCCGATGTCAGCGTCTGGGAATCGCAATATGACGCGTTTGGGCAAGAGCGGGTAAAGATCGATGGCCTCAACTCGGCCAAGAAAGCCGCAGCTCAGGTCTATGTCACGACACAGCACCAATACGACAAGGCTGGGCGGATCATCCAGATCACCCATATGCCCACCGCGGCTGGCGCTCTGAACGAGTACTTCAGCTATGATGGGCTAGGCCAAAAGACCAAGCACTGGACAAGCCACTACGGTTTGACTGTGGCCGCAACCACCGACTACGATTCGCTGAGCCGCGTGGTCAGGACCCGCGCATTCGGCGGCGATGTGACGACCACGGTCTATGCATGGAATAACGCACTGACCACCAACGGTATGGGCATTTCGGGTGTTTGGGTGGCGACCACGACCATGGCCAACGGCCTGACCAAGGTCGAAAAGAAAGACAATTTTGGCCACCTCACTTCCCAAACCAACCTTGGCGGAGCAGTCACGAACTTCAACTATGACCGCGCCGGCCAGATCACCAGCTATGTCAACGGGACGGCGAGCTGGAACTTCGTCTGGTTCAACAATGGCAAACGGTATCAGGTCTCTCAACTCAACACCGCTCCAGGCGGACTTACGACTTTCGGCTATGACCTCGACGGTCATATCGTATCGGAAGTCATGGCTTCGTACAAAAACCTGACTGCTACCTATGACGCTTCCGGGCGGTTGACCAGCTGGACCAATGTTCTCACCACTCCGTCATCCACGACTACAGTCGAATACGATGCAAACGGAAACGTTCGCGCCAAGATCCTGGGGGTGAGTGCGGACTGGTTCAGATATGACAGTCTCAACCGCCTGGTGACCGATAAAGGATCGTTTGCAGAAACTGTAAATTCGACCACCGGCCGTGATCCCGGCACAATTGGGATCTCCTGGCAAAAGGGTGTCAACTATACCTATGATCTCAACGGAAATCGCAAGCAGGCCGTCCGTCCGCCAAGAGGCATCACAGCCGACCATGTGGGTGAAACGATCACTTACACATATGATAATGAAAGTCACCTGACCCAAGCTTACATTGTCACAACTACCGGATCGCCCAGAGAGGGCTTTAGTCAATACATCTATACCAACGCCTACGGCTACGATCTTCTCGGGCGTTTGACCTCCGGGAACGAAGGAGCGAGCCCAGGCTTTTCCGCCCGAAATTTCACGCAGAACTGGAACCAGAAGAACCAGTTGGCAACGGTCACGTCGAGCAATCCCGCCGTCGCCAATTCGACATCCACCACGAACTACAACTACAACTCCGGCCTTGGTCAGTACCTGCTCGGCCAGGTTGGCAGCGCCACGACAGTCCAGGGCTCTAGCACCCAGACCCAGACCAACGAATATGACTGGTACGACGGGGCTGTTATCAAGAAAACGACAGTTACCGGGACCGGTGCCCAAACACCGGGGGTTACGACTTATACCAATGATGCTTATGGCCTCTTGTTTTATGCCAGCATTACCGGCGCGCAGAACTATTCCAACTCTTATGTCTACGACGCCGCCAGCCAGGGCATTCGCAAAAATGTGGGCGGCACCTATCCAAATACCGTAGTCACGAACCGCATGGGCGGTGTGGAACTCGTGGATCCGAACGGCACGACTGTTGAGGCGCCTTCATCCACTAGCCTCGGCACCTATAAGGTCCGCAGTGGTGACACTCTCACTTCGATCGCGGCCTCGTTCTGGGGTGACAGCAGTCTATGGTACAAGCTGGCCGAAGCCAATGGCCTGACGTCCCAATCGAACCTTGTCGACGGCCAAAGCCTGACCATTCCGGGCGGCGTATATCGTACCCGCCAGGCTGCGGACACATTCGTCCCCTATGACGCCGGCAAGTTCGTCGGCGATACCCAGCCGACCGCGGTTTTTCCGAAGCCGAAGGGCGGCTGCGGCGTGTTTGGCATGATCCTGATGGCCGTGGTGGCCATTGCGGTCACCGCTTGGCTGGGGCCGCAGATGATTGCTTCGATGCAATCATTTTTCGCTGGCGGTGCGCTAGCTGGATCTGGAATGGTTGCAGCCGGCGCAGGGACTGCGGCGGCCATCGGCGGAGGCATTGTTGGCGGAGCGATGGCAGGTGCAATCGCGTCCACCGCCAGTCAGCTATTCGGCATGGCCACCGGCATCCAGCAGGGCGGCTTCAACTTCAAAGCGGTGGGCCTCGCCGCGTTAGCGGGCGGGATCGGCGGGGGGCTTCAAGGGAGCGGATTGTTTGGCAAACTCGCTCAGACTTCCGACCCGCTCGGCAAGGTTACCAAAACCTTTGAGCAGGGAGGGTTGGGCATCAAGAGTGCATTGGTCGATGCCGCGTCGCGCGGAATGGTGGCCAGCGCGGCGACGCAGGTGGTAGGCAAGCTGACCGGACTGCAGGACAAGATCAGCTGGGCGGGCGTAGCGGCAGCAGGCATCAGCGCGGGTATTGCACAGGCCGTGGGTGGTAGGCTGACGCCACTGTCTGCGAAAGGGGCAAACACATTCAACAACCACCTGGCTCACCTTGGTACCAGTGGGGCCTCGATGCTTGCCAACGCCGCCACCCGCTCTGTCGTTGAAGGGACCGATTTTGGCGACAACGTGCTCGCCGCGCTGCCCGATTTGATTGGGCAGACAATTCACGATCTTGCCCGGTATAGTGTAACCAACTCGCGCCCCGCCTCGCAGCTCGATCCGCAAACTGCCTCGGATCTGCGCGACGCATTGGATGCGAATGACCTAGGCGGCCTGTCCCGGCCTGGCGGTCAAGCCGTCGCTGGCCCGCAGGGCAATAATCCCAAGTTCCCTGCCGAGCTGGGGCAAATTCGAACGTTGGGTGGCAACCGTTTCACTGGTTTGCTTGGGCCGTCTTATCGCCCGCAAGTGTCAAACTTTGGATCGGTGTTGGATTGGCTGAAAGGCGCGTTCGGGGGAGGTGGTGCGAGCAGCAATGGCAAGGATGGAAGTGGGGACATAAGTGAATTTTTAGCCACATTTGGTCAAGAAATTATCGTTATTGCAAAGCGCACTTGGGACGTTATGGCCAAGCACGTGGTTGTTCGGGTCGACAGCAATCCGCGCGGCTCAACCGTTCAGGTTGGTGTCAATATCGGAAATACGAGCGTCGGGTACTATTCCAGCACTCAAACGACAAACGGAGTTACGCAAACGCGGACAGGCTTTGTTGTAAAGACACCTGACTTCGGAATTAAGGTCGGCGCCGCCGGTATTGCAAGCGCAACAACCAACACAAGCGTGGTGCAAGGAAGTCTGCGCGGACCAGATGCCAGCCTTGGGTTTGAACAACGAACCGCAGTTGGGCCTGCCGGAACAACCACGACCACGACCCTCAATGCAACCGCTGGTGGCTACAGTTTGGGTGGGACCGTTGTCTATGCTGATGGGAAGCAGGGCACAAAACTTACGGTGGATGCAGGCGCGTCCAATGGGACGGCCAGCATTGGCGCGGCAGTCAGGTTCACAGAGTCATCTGAGGGAACCACGGCGTCGGTTGGCATAGCTGGGCAATACCAGGACACGAGGTTTGTTGGCGGCATTGCCGTAAACGACTTCACTGGTGGCACCACTATCGCGGGCAAGCTTGTCGGCCAGGACGGCAATCGTTCTGTCGCAGGTAATTTTGTGTTGGCTGACTATACGGGCGGCACCCGCGGCTCAGGCGGCATAGCTTACAACAACGGATCAGGGCAGACTTGGGCTGGCGGGGCCGCGTTTGTGGACGATGCGCGCGGCACCGGCGCGTATGCAGCTGGAGGGTGGGTTGCACCATCACAGGCAAGCGGGCCTTACGGCCGTTTTGGATCGATGCAGGGCTTGCAGCAGGCCGGGCAAGTGGAGTATCAAAGGCTGGTGGATCAAGGTTATGACATCGCCTTGCGGCGCTTTGACCCCAAAACTGAACGACGAGAAATGGGAGTTGACATTGACAATGCCGCTCGCTCAGGCATGAAAAGGTGGTTTGCCAACGAAGGCATTGGCTTAGGCGTAAACGGACCGGGTGTGTTCGTGAACAACCGTCTGTACAACGGCAGCGAATCAAAGTGGCGGGTACCTGATATCCGCATCGGAGATCGCATTTACGACGCATCGTTGGCTTCCAAGAACGAAAATACGGCTCAGGTAAGAGACTTTTATCGTTTCGGAGACCCGAGAATGGTGACAATCGTTAGACCAGCGCAAGAAGGCGGGGCATACGATATTCCAAGGCCCAATGGGCTATGACACCTTATCGTTACGTTCCATCCACTGCAGGTGACGTTCTAGATTTGCTTAGTGCAATGTTTCTCTATCTTCCTGAATTTCAACTTCCAAATTCTGAACTAGACATGGCAGGTGAATTTTTGTTGTTGCGAGAGAGCCTTGGAATTATCAAACCAAAAATTGGAGAGATAAAGTATGCAGAACTTCTAGAGCTATCCAATGAATCTGAAAAGCTGTACATCAATTCTGACATGAAAAACGGGGCTTTCAAACTCAAGGAAATGCAAGCTTTGATTCGTAGTCGGAATTGAATTCAATTTTCAAACTACGGCAATATTTAAGAATTAAGGTAATGGTGGAAATCACGGTTACAGTTTAGAATTACGAATTACGGAGACAGGAATTACGGTGACAGACAATTACGGTGGCAATTACGGTGACAGTGCACTTGATTGAGCGCCAATTTTCCTACACCCCGCCGATCTGCCACACTGCCTCAGCCCTGCTCCCTTCGACAAGCTCAGGACATGCTTTGCCATTGTAGCTGATCGCTTTGCCGCATAGCGGCGCACCGGTGGAACCTCACACAAGGTGACACAAGGTAACAGCCAGAACCCGCCTCGCGTGGAACTTTGTTACCTTAGGGCTGCGGCAACAATGGCCGCCGGGTCGCCTCCTCTACCGATGACAGTGACACTGTCAGCGTTCTGAACCCGCTCTTTGTCTCGACCTATGTCTATTATGGGAGCTGTCAGTCAAGTCGCAACTCGTCCCTGATTGGCGGAGCTCAGACACTGAGTTGGAGGCTTCGGGTAGAGCAGGAAATGAAGTTCTTGGTGACTTGATGTCCGCCTTGTTGGACGGTCCGGACAGTCAGCTTTTTGGAGACCTTTCCGGCAAATAGACCGTTCGTTCTGCCAAACGAATGGTCAAAAAATTGTCGCCAAGGCTTGTTGCACACCCAGACCTTTGCCGTCTCCCGGCCTTCGGGAAAAAGCGGCCAGGCCAGTTGCTGGCCGAGCATCGCTTTGGGCGGATTTTCTGCTCCATTGCTTAACGGCTCAACTCCCTAATGCCAGGGTGTTTGCGCCAGTGGGCCTCGCCTCTACCTGGACGACCGGCGCAGGGGCATTGATGAACTAAGAACCAAGCGTCCGGTGCCCATGGGCGTTCCTCATCGCTCCGGATTACTAGATGGCTATGCAACTGCGCCGCATCGGCATAGCATCGCGCCCAGCACGAACCTGTGTCGCTGCGCTGGGGAGATGGACCGATGGCTGTGTCTGACCATGTCGATTTCAACGAATTCATGGCGGGAGTGAAGCGGCGCAATCCGCATCAGGATGAATTTGTGCAGGCGGTGCAGGAGGTTGCGGAGGATATCTTCGACTTCATCCGCGACAAGGAGGAATACCACCACCAGCAGATCCTTCGCCGAATCGCCGAGCCGGACCGAGTGATCAGCTTCCGGGTCTGCTGGGAGGACGACGCCGGCAACATCCGGGTCCAGCGCGGCTGGCGCGTGCAGAATAATAACGCGATCGGTCCCTACAAAGGCGGGATTCGCTTCCACCCCTCGGTTACCGAATCCGTGCTCAAGTTTCTCGCTTTCGAGCAGACCTTCAAGAATGCCCTGACCGGTCTGCCAATGGGTGGCGGCAAGGGCGGATCAAACTTCAACCCCAAGGGCAAATCGGTGCGCGAGATCATGCGCTTTTGCCAGAGCTTCATGACCGAGCTCTATCGCCACATCGGCGCCGACGTCGACGTGCCGGCCGGCGATATCGGGGTTGGCGGACGCGAGATCGGGTTCATGTTCGGGCAGTACAAGCGGATCACCGGAGAATTCACCGGGGTGCTGACTGGCAAGGGGCTCGAATGGGGCGGCTCACTGATCCGGACCGAAGCGACTGGATATGGCGCGGTCTATTTCCTCGCCTCGATGCTGGCGACCAAGGGCCAGGACCTGACCGGCAAGAGCGCCGTCATTTCCGGTTCGGGCAACGTTGCAACCCACGCCGCCGAAAAGGTCGTCCAATTGGGCGGCAAGGTCTTGACGCTATCGGATTCGGGCGGGTTCATTCACGATCCCGACGGGCTGAGCCAGGATAAGATTGACTGGGTCAAGGCGCATAAAACCCACCGCCGCGGCAGGATCGAGGAGTATTGTGAGGCCTTTCCCGGAGCGACATACCATGCCGGCAAAACCCCGTGGGGCGTGCCTTGCGATGTTGCCTTGCCTTGTGCAACGCAGAACGAGCTGCTCGGCGAAGACGCCCGAATGCTGGTGGCCAACGGCTGCACCGCGGTAGCCGAAGGTGCCAACATGCCGACTGATCTTGAAGGGGTACACGTGTTCAAGGCGGCCAAGCTCCTGTTCGCACCGGGCAAAGCCGCGAATGCCGGCGGGGTCGCGGTCTCCGGACTTGAGATGAGCCAGAATTCGGGACGGCGGGCGTGGAAGGAGGAGGAACTCCAACAGATGCTCAAGGACATCATGGCCGGGATTCACACCTCGTGCCAAACCTGGGGCGATCAAGGCGGCGGCTATGTCGATTACGTCAAGGGCGCCAATATCGCCGGATTCAAAAAGGTTGCCGACGCGATGCTGGCGTTCGGGGTTGTATGAGCGAGATGCCGCGCAAGCTGTCCGCGCAGGCGGTTCACCTGGTTCGCACCGCAACGCAGTCCAATCTGGCGCTGAGCCAGATGGCGGACCAGAAAGCCTCGATCCTGATGGGGGCGACCTTTGTCGTGTTCACCATCGCGATCGGACAGGCCCGCGGCGGCGCGATGCCGCACGCATTGCTGGCGCTGGCGGGGTTTGCGTTCCTATCGGCGATGTGCGCGGTCGCAGCGGTGCTTCCCTCGATTTCGGGCACAGGCGCCGGCGGACGGCCCAACCTGCTGTTCTTCGGCACCTTTACACAGTGGGACGAGGATGAATTTGCCGATCGGGTGTTGGCCGAACTGGCCGATGATGAGAGCATCTACCGGACCATGCTGCGCGATATTCACCAGAACGGCATGGTCCTCCAACACAAGAAATACCGCTACCTGCGGTTCGCCTACCTGTTGTTTCTGACCGGGCTGATCGTTACGTTTGCGATCTTCCTGGTCGAGAACCGGGCCCTGCTGGGGGGATAGAGCCTGTCGGGCGCCGGTTGAGCTCAATCACTCAAAACTCAGTTTGCGCTTTTGCGGGCAAGCGGGAACCGATCTCCTGAGCGGGAATGACGAACTTGCATAAAATCAGAAGCTTATTGTTTGAAACTCATCAGACCTTAACTTACCCCGAGCGCAGCCGCCTGTTCGCGCAGCCACTTCGTCTTGCCGGGGTTGGCCTGCACCGCCGCATCGAGCGCCTTGCGCGCCAGATCAGGCTGGCCGAGCTGCGCGCGGCTGCGGATCAGCATGAGCCATCCTTCGACGTTGGCGGGTTCGGAGCGCAGGCGCCCCTCGAGCCGGGTCACCATGCTTTCGGCCATCTGGCGTTGCTGCGACGGCGGAATCGCCGAGGCGGCGCTGATTTCGGCCGCACTGGGGCCAACAACTGACCGACCTGGCCAACTTGGCCCAGCGACTGGCTGACGAACTGCCGCGAGCCGCGGATTTACCTCAATCTTGTTGATTTTGCCGACTTGCTCGATCGTGCGCCTGAGGTCCGCTTCCCAGGCGGCGCCCGGCGGCGTGTCCGCGAGCAGCGCCAGCCAGCTTTCGATCGCCCCCTGGTGATCGCCTGCCAGGTCCTGCCGCACCGCCAGGAAATAGCGCGCGCGGGGGTCCTTTTGATTGCGGCTGATTGCGGCTTCGAAGTCAGCGACCGCCGCAGCGGGCATCGGATCGCCAGGACTGGCCATCACCCGCGCTTCGCCCCGCGCCGACCATAGCGCAGCATTCTGGGGAGCAAGTGCAAGCGCCGAACCATAGGCCGAAACCGCCTCGTCGAAACGACTGCTTTCGAAATAGCCAGCTGCCAACGCCGACCAGGCCTCGGCATCTTGGGGGTTCTGCTTGGTGCGCGCTTCGAGCACCGTGAGCGGATCGTCCGATGCGGAGCTGGTGGCCGGCGGTGCGTTGAGCAAACCACTGCTCCGGACCATCACAACCCCGGTCGCGATCAGTGCCGCGGCCATCACCAGCCGCAACCCGATCCTTCCCATCCCCAGTTTTTGCTGCTCTGTGTGCGTCATCGCCATGCGGTGTGGATTAGCCGCCACGATTATGCAACTATCGCCAGTACGAGTGGGATCAGGGGAAACCGCAAGTGACCGATCGCGTCCGCATTGCCATCATCGGATCAGGTCCAGCCGGGCTCAGCGCGGCAGCGCGCGCTGCGGACCTTGGAATCTCGCACGTTTTGCTCGAAAAAACCGGGCACCTTTCCGATACGATCTTCAAGTACCAGAAGGGCAAGCATGTGATGGCGACACCAAGCGCGCTGGTGCTGCGCTCGGATATGCCATTTGATGCGGGCAAGCGCGAGGCGGTGCTTGGCGACTGGGATGAACGAGCGGCTGCACTTGGGATGGCCGTGCAGTTTGATGCCGAAGTCAAGGCTATCGAAGGGGATCTCGGCGATTTCGTGCTCAAGCTTGCGAACGGCAAGCAGGTCCGATCCGAAACGGTGATTCTAGCGATCGGCACGCAGGGCAACCCAAACCTGTTGCGCTGTGCGGGCGGTGACTTGCCGCATGTGCAGTACCAGTTGGACGACCCGGCCGAATATATCGACGAACACATCGTGGTGGTCGGTGCTGGCGATGCCGGGATCGAAAACGCCTTGGGACTCGCAGCTGATCCGGCACAGCACAACGTTGTCACGATCCTCAACCGCACCGCCGACTTTTCGCGCAGCAAACCGGCCAACGTCGCACTGCTGAATGAGGCGGCCGCCGCTGGATGGCTGACGATCCGGACCGAAACCAGCCCGGCGCAAGTGCGCACCGAAGAACTGGTGCTCGACACCCGGGACGGGCAGGAAACTATCCGCTGTGATCGGATCATTGCGCGGATGGGCTCGGCACCGCCGCGCGGCTTCATCGAAAGCTGCGGAATTGCCTTCAGCGGCCCGGATCGAGAGGCATTGCCAGTCCTCTCACCGGCCTTCGAAACCAGCCGCGCGGGAATTCATGTGATTGGCGCGCTGGCCGGTTATCCGTTGATCAAACATTGCATGAACCAGGGTTACGATGTCGTTGAATACATCAATGGCAATCGCAGCTTGAAGCCCGCGGATGAGTCTATCCTGGCCGAACGTTTTAGCGCATTGCCGGGCGATCGTTCGGTCGATCAATGGCTTGAACTGCTACGCGGCAACATCGAAATATTTCACGAGGTTTCGCCGCTCCAGATGCGCGAGCTGATGATCGACAGCACTGTCCAAAGCTTTGGTCCGGGTGAACCGCTGTTCTTGCGCAACGATACCGGCTCGTCGCTGTTCGCCCTCGCGGAAGGTTCGGTTCTGGTTGAAATCAACAAGGCCGATTCCTCGCAAACCGTGCCGATCGAGCAAGGCCAGATCGTCGGCGAAGTCGGGCTCATTTCCGGACGCCGCCGCGGTGCAACGGTGCGCGCCGCCGGGCCGGTAGTCGCGGTCGAACTGTCGCGCACCGCCGCGCTCAAGCTGATCGCAACCGTTCCGGCAGCTGGGCGCGCAGTGGCGCAGGTCTCGATTGAGCGGCAGTTGCTGCAGCTGTTCGGTTCGGGCCTGACTCGCGACGATGTGGCCGAAGTGGTCGCACTGGCCGAGGTGCAGCAGGTCCGCGCGGGAGAAGCCGTGTTGACCGAAGGCGAAACCGGCACCGATATCTTCGTGATCCGCCGCGGTTCGATGGTGGTCGAGAAGACTATCGGCGGCAAGACGGTGTTCCTCAATTATCTTCCAGCGGGCAGCTACGTAGGCGAAATGGCGCTGCTTGACGGCAAGCCGCGGAACGCAACGGTGCGGGCGGCGGTCCGCTCCGAAGTCATTCGCCTGCCTGGCGAGGCCTTCGCCCGATTGCTGGACAACAAGCCCGAATTGCGCCGCAAAGCCCAAACCGATTCAGCCGCGCGGCGCGACATCAACGCCTTTGTCGAAGGGCGCAAAGACAGCTTCTCGGGCTCGGTCGACATGTATTCGCAGACCGCCCAGTTCTTGGTCGACAATGGCCTCGGCGAAGCGACCGACGTGTTGCTGATCGACGAGACCTTGTGCATCGGCTGCGACAATTGCGAGAAGGCTTGTGCTGACAGTCACGACGGGCTCAGCCGGCTCGACCGCGAGGCCGGGCGGACCTATGCCCACCTCCACGTCCCGACTTCGTGTCGTCATTGCGAGCATCCGCATTGCATGGCCGATTGTCCGCCCAACGCGATCAAGCGCGGGCCCGATGGCGAAGTTGTGATCGATGATACCTGCATTGGCTGCGGCAATTGCCAGCGCAACTGCCCCTATGGCGTGATCCGGATGGACGCCGTCCCGCCGAAGAAGCCGTCCCTGCTGACTTGGATGCTGTTTGGGTCCGGGCCTGGTCCGGGTGAGGCTCCTGCCAAGTGGCGCAAACAGCATGGCGCCGGGTCCGATGCACCCAAAAAGGCGATCAAGTGCGATATGTGCTCGCAAATCGATGGCGGTCCGGCCTGTGTGCGGGCCTGTCCGACCGGTGCCGCGATCCGTGTCGCGCCCGAGACCATGCTGTCGGTCGCACAGCTGGCGAAGGACAACTGATGGCCAGCGGCCAGCATCAGAGCGCACGCCAGACCAGTCGCCAGCTAGACGTCGCCCACGAAGGCTTTCTGAGTCACCGCGGGTACCGCTGGCTCAAACGTGGGCTGGTGCTGTGCTTGGTCGCGGCGCTCGCCTATGCGCTCGCCGATGTGCAGCCGCGACCGAACGGCGGCACCTGGCTGGGCTACACGCTGGGAACGATCGGGACCGGGCTGATCGTGTGGCTATCCTTGCTGGGACTGCGCAAGCGGACGATGACGCGCGGGGCTTGGTCGCTCAAGGCTTGGACGTCGGCGCACGTCTATCTGGGCCTGGCGCTGATCGTGGTGGTGACACTGCACACCGGCTTTCAACTGGGCTGGAATGTCCACTCGTTGGCCTACGTTCTGATGCTGCTGGTGATCGCGTCGGGAGTGTTCGGGATAGTGGTCTATGCGGTGCTGCCCTCCGCACTCAGCTCGAACCGCGAAGAAATGACCCAGTCGCAGATGATTGAGGCGCTCCACGCGGTCGATCGTCAGCTTGAGGATGCCGCGCAGCCGCTCGACCGGCGCTGGACCGAAGCGGTCTTGGCGGCGCTGGGCGAAGGGGCCGCAGCGAGCGGTTTGTGGCAGCGGCTTTCCGGCACCAGTCGCGGTGGGGCGACCCAGCAGGCGATCGACAGCTTCAACCGCGCATCAGCGGCCGAAGCCGCCGATCCAGCGCTGATCAGGGTCGAGGCGCTACTCCAGCGGCGTCACGCGCAGCTTGGCCGAATGCGGCGGCATGTGCGGCTGAAAGCGCTGCTGGAGATCTGGCTCTACGTCCACGTGCCGGCGACTTTCGCGCTCCTGGCTGCGCTGACCGCGCATATCGTCAGCGTGTTCTACTACTGGTAGCGGCGGAGGCATCGGCATGACCTTCCGGCTTCGAACCATAGAGACCACCGCGCAGGGCCGCGTAATCGTACGCGATCGCGACTTCGCCGGAACCCGCGTGACGATCGGCCGCGCGGCGGACAACGATCTGCACCTACCCGATCTGGCGCTCGATCCCCGCCATGCTGCGATTACCATGCAAGCTGACGGGCGGATCGAAATCAAAGCGCTCGGATCGCTGGGTTTCGCGCTCGATGGCAAGCAACAGACCGATGCCGTCGTCGTGCCGCAAACCGGCGGCGAACTGCGGTTCGGCAGCTACCGGATCGCGGTCTCCAGCGACGCGGACGGCGCGGTGTTGTTGACGGTCGGGCAGGTTGCCGAGCCCGAAGCTGCCAGCGACGAGAAGGCGGTGTTCTCGCTGGCGGGGCGTCTGCCGGGCAAGCGGGTGCTGTCTTGGCTACTGGGCCTGACAGTGCTGATCGCTTTCCTGGCCGTTCCGGTTTACAACAATCTCAACCGCGATCCGGCCGCCAAACAAGGCGTCGAGGGCGATGCGGCGTGGAGCACCGGGCCGCTCAGCCAGGCCCACCACCAGCTCGAAGGCAAATGCGTGGCCTGCCACGTCAAGCCGTTCGAACCGGTCCAGGACAAGACCTGCCTGACCTGTCATCAGCAGGTCCACGATCATGCCGCACCCGAACGAATTTCCCGTGCCCGTGCGCCCGGCAGCGCTGGGGGCCAGTTGGAATGGCAGATCGCCCACGCCTTCGGCAAGCCCGGCCCGGGGGCTTGCTCGGACTGTCACACCGAACACGAAGGCGCGCGCCGGATGCCGCCCCCGGCCCAGGCGTTCTGCGCCGACTGCCATGGCTCGCTGAAAGACCGATTGAGCGACACCGCGCTGGGCAATGCCTCGGACTTCGGCTCGGCGCACCCGCAGTTCCGGCCGGCGTTGCCGCTGGCGATGGGCAGCGACAAGCTGACCCGCGTATCGCTGGGCGAGCGCCCGCGCGAGGCGAGCGGGCTCAAGTTCCCGCACGATCTGCATCTCGATCCACGCAGCGGAGTCAGCCAGATGGCGCAGCGGTTGGGCCAGGGTTCCAGCCTCGATTGCAAGAGTTGCCATCGTCCGACTGCAGACGGTGTCCGGTTCCTGCCGATCGATATGGAGCGTGACTGCGAAAGCTGCCACAGTCTGGCCTATGACAAGGTTGGCGGCACTTTCCGCAAGCTGCGCCATGGCGATGTGGGTCAGATGATCGCCGATCTCTCAGTTGCCCCGCGTCGGCCGAGCCCGGTGGCTGCGCCGATCCTGAGCGGACGGCGGCGACCCGGCGAATACTCCAGTGGCGGACCCTATTACGCCCGCTTCTCGCCGCCAGCCGGCGGGGTCGGCTCGGCCCAGCAGGCGTTGTCGCGGGGCGGAATCTGCGGCGAATGCCACACGCCATCGTTGGCTGGTGGGCGGTTTTCGGTGATGCCGGTGACCCAGGTCTCGCGCTACATGAACCACGGTTGGTTCACCCATTCGGCACACAAGCAAGAGAAGTGCAGCACTTGCCACGCAGCGAAAGACTCTGCCAGCTCGTCCGATCTGCTGCTGCCGGATCTGCGCACCTGCCGCAGCTGCCACCTTGGCGAGAACGCGCCGCGCGGTAAGGTCTCGTCGGGTTGCGCGATGTGCCACGATTATCATATCAATGGGCTGGCTCCGCGCGGGCTGACCCCGCGGCGCAGGCAATGAAGGAGGCCCCGGTGCTTATTGCCCAGGTTACCGACTGCCACATCGGCTTCGACCCTTCCGATCCAGAAGAGGACAACGTCCAGCGACTTCGCGCCGTGCTCGGCGAGCTGTGCGACGGTCCCAACCGGCCCGACCTGCTGCTGATGACCGGCGATCTGACACAGGGCGGCGCACCAGCGAGCTATGCCCGCCTCGCCGAACTGGTCGCGCCATGCCCCTTTCCGGTCCGGCTGATGCCCGGAAACTGGGACAACCGCCAAGCTTTGTGCGCGAGCTTTGCCCAAGCCGAACTTGCCGATGGCTTCGTCCAGTTCGAAGTGCCTTTGGCTGGGCTTCGCCTGATTGCACTCGACACCACAGAACCTGGCCGCCACGGCGGCGCGTTTTGTGAGGCCCGCGCGAAGTGGCTGTCCGACCGGCTGGACGGCGAACCGGAAGTCCCTGTGATAATCGCGATGCACCATCCGCCCGTCGAAACCGGGCTCGAATGGCTCGACTGCGGCGCGAACGAGGCGTGGGTCGCGCGATTTGCGCAAGCGATTGCCGGGCGGAGCCAGGTCCGCGCCATCCTCGCAGGCCATCTCCACCGCACGATCCACACCAGCTTTTCCGGAATTCCGCTGATCGTTTGCCCTGCAAGCGCGCCTCACGTCACGCTTGACCTTAGCGCAATTGAACCCGAATTGCCCGACGGGCGACCGCTGGTTGCTGCTGAACCCGCCGGTTATGCGCTGCACCGCTGGGACGGCGGGTGGCTGACTTCCCATTTCGGCGCGGCACCGATCGGCGCGCCTTGGCCGGTGCTTGCACGCTTTGACGAGAGCATGGCCAAGTCGGTCAGCCAGAATGCCCGAGAACGGTTAGATTAGCGCAGCGGGCGCCAGGCCGACATGTCGGCCTGGTCGGTTACCTTGTACGGCACACCAAGCTTGTTCAGGAACATCCGTTCCATCTCAGGCCGGGTGAACGGGCGTGAACCAAGCCGGCCGAACACCGCGATCTGTCCGCCGGTTTCGTCAACCGCCCGGTCCCGGTCGAGCCCTTTGGATAGCGCAATGGCTGGGCTGGGGGTGCGCGCCCATGCGATCAGTTCGGGTATCGGCGCTGGCGAAAACCCATAGAAGTTGCGCTGGCTTTCGGGCGAAGTGAGTTGCAGCACTTTGAGACCGTTCTTCCCGTCAGCGACGTAAGCGAACAGCGAGGCATTGGTCGAGGCGACCACCACGTCTTCGGCATCGTTCAATTGCCCGCCCAGCGTCTCTTTGCGGTAGATCATCGGGCTACGCGGCCGCGTTACATCGACGATCACCAGGCCTTCGCCCTTGGCTGCGACATAGGCATAGGTTCTCGCGACATAGATCCGCCGGGCATCGGCCAGCGGCACGGTCGCTTCCGGGACTGCTACCGGGTTACGCAAGTCGGTCACGTCAAACAGTTTGAGCCCGTCGCGATCGGTGACCCACAGATAGCGAAACTGGATCGCGCTGGCCCGCGCATCAACCAGTTCGCGCACCGCCGCCACGCGCGGATTGAGCGGATCGGCCAGATCAACCACGACCAGTCCCTTGGCAGCGGTGATATAGGCAATTTCGCCTGCGAGCACGATGTGCCGAGCCCCGGTAAGTACGCCATCGGGGTTCCACGTCACTGCCCGCTTCAGCCGGTTGTTGCGCAGCTCGCCGTCGGCGAAAGTGTTGACGTCGACCAGGATCAGTCCTTCGGCGCGGTCGGTAATCGCGGCATAGTTGTAGATCGGCAGGAACGGCTGCTCCTGGTTCGCCTGCCGCATCAGCGGGGTGTTGCGTTCGGGCGCAATCGGCTGGTTGGTCGGCAGCGCCATGCAGGTGGCGTCGGTGGTATCGACCTGCGCATCTCCGGCGAACGGCGCGGAAACGATCGGATCGGCAAAGCCTTTGTTGGCCACTGCCGCCACATCGTAGACGTGGAAGCCGCCCTTCCCCTGAGCCACAAACATGTATTCGCCGCGTAGCTGCAGGCAACCGACCTGGCCGGGCGTCCCTTGAGTGACATTGCGGAACTGTTCGACCGGATGGCTGTCTCCGCCGGACAGCGACTTTGCCGTGCTGCCGCGGGTCCAGTTCTTCAGTTCGCGGCCGTTCGCCTCGACGTGCATCCGGTAGTAGTCCGGATAGGCGAAGCGCTGCAGATAGGACCCGATCACCGCCTGCGGCTCGTCCCACTCAGTCACCCGCACGGCTGCAAACCCGCCGTCGAGGCCGGCCCAGGCGTTCATCCCGAGGAAGCCCACGAAATTGGTGCCGAGCAACAGCGTCTGCGCCATGATCGCGTTGTTGTCTTCGTCCGCGCTGACATGGCAATCGCTGCAGGTCTTGGTCTCGGTCGTGCGAACTGTGTGCGGGAAATGCGGGGCAAAGGCCTGGCTGGAAAAGCCGGGCGCGCTGATCGGGGGTTGCTGCACATAGATCCGCTCGCGATTGGCATTTGTCGAGGACAGCACCAGCGCCGAGCTTGACCGCACCGGGGCGATTTGTCCGCCCTTGGTGGTCATGTGCTTGCCCAGCTGGAACATGTCGTCGCGCGCAACTTGCGGGTTGTAGGTGGCAAAATTGCGGGTTTCCTCACCGTCGAAGTGGTTCTCGGTGCTCTTCCAGTTGGCCTCGATCGGCAGATGGCACCCGCCGCACGAGGTGGTCCACGAAAGGTGGCAAGTGAAGCAGGCCATCTCGCTGTCCTTGTGCGCCCGATCCGCCTTGGGCACACCGGGACCGAACCCGAACAATCCATCTACTGCGCCCGAACGGCTCATCAGCTTGGCGCGGGCAGCCTTGGTGTTGAAATAGGGCGAGGCCGGATCGACCGAATCCTTGGTCAGGTGCACTTGCCATTCCAGGCTTGGATCGACGATCGAGCGCTGAACCAGCGTGCGTCGGCCATTGGCCTCGCTCCATTCAAAGCGGCGTTTGCCGTCCGGGTTGCGCAGCAGGGCGAGGTTGTTGCCTTTGGGCGGCGCGGCCGGTCCCGAGGTCATGAGGGTCGGGTAGGCATCGGTGCTGCCGTGGCAATCGACGCAGCCGATTTCGACCGCATTGGCTACCTCGCCGTAGATCAGCCCGTTGCCGTGACTGTCCTGTGCGAAGTGGCAATCGGCGCACTGCATGCCCTTTTCGGCGTGGATATCCATCAGGTGCACCGCCTTTCCGGGATTGGTCCCGGGCTGCACAAATTTGCCTTCACCGCGGCGGCGCCATTTTTCCGGATCGTCTGGATCGACCAGCGCACCGTTCGCGTCGAGCAGATTGCCCGCCCGGTCGCGTTTGAACACCGCGCGGAAGTTCCAGCCGTGGCTGTGATAATCGGCGAACTGGGTGTCCTTGAGTTCAGGGTTGAGATCGTAGACGTTGCGCAGGAAATCGATGTCACCCCACAGGCCGCGCGCCGCCGCCGCTTCGGGGTTGCGTTCGTTGATCGCGCGCAGCTTTGCAGCATCGGGGTAGCGCTGATGCTTGAACAGGCGGTCGTATTCCGCATCGCCCATCCCCGGTGGGCGCGGGGTGCGGTTTTCGGGGCCGGGCCACATCAGCGGCGCGTCGGCCTCATAGTCCCACATGGTGTAGCCCAGGAACGAGTTCACGAACACATTGGGTTGGTGCATATGACAGGTCATGCACTGCGCAGTTGGAATCGCGCGGGTGAAGACGTGGCCGATCGGGTGGCCGCTCTCCTTCTCACCCTCGGCTGCGATCTCCGCATCACCATGATCGCCCTTGAGGTCACCGTGGCCGCCCTGACCACTGTGCTTCCCCGCGATGGTTGGATCGACCGTGGCCGATTGCCCGTCGCGGCCGTTTTGCGCATAGATCAGGCTATGGCGCGGCTCGCGGTCGTTGGCGTAGACCACGTGGCAGCCCGAACAGCCCGAATGGCGATAGTCGCCCGGCTGGTCATTGGTCCCCATGAACCACAGGAACGGATCGTTGAGCCGGGTCTTGTGAATGTTGAGCACCGGGATCGCCACCCGCAGCCCGGTGCCGGGGCCGCGGTTGGATTGCTTGAGGTCGGGCCGTCCGGGTTCTTCGAGCCGCTGGACCTGTCCGCTGGGATTTGGCAGGCCGACCTCGGGAAAGGCGCTGCCGTTGGTCCGCCCACCGTCTTCGAACACCCGGAACACGTCGCCCGGCGGCACCACGTTCCAGCGCGGCAGCGGATAGAGCGCGGCCAGCGCGCCGCGCGCTGCTTGGCGCTGGGTGACCTGTCCCGGCGGATTGCCGGGAGACACCAGCTTGGCCGGTTGGCCGCTGCGTGTATAGGCCTCGCCGAAGGTGTAGTTCTTGAGCGGAACGATCCCGTTGTTGTAGGACGCGCCGCCCCAAAGCATTGCCCCGCTGGCCATCAGCGAGCGTTCCCCCGCCTCGATCGTCGGCAGGTGGCAAGCGCCGCAAGCTTCGCGCGCAACCCGGTAATCACTCGGATTGACGAAACGAACGAACTCCGGCGCCTCGCGGTTAAGCAGGGTGTAGCTGTGCTTGGGATTGGCCGATGAGGGATAGTGCCAGGCCCCGGGATAGCGCGGCAACACGTGCGCCTGTTCGCGCGCGGCGGCATAGGCCGGGTCGTCCCTGGGCAAGTCGGGATTGCCGCGCACCGCGGCATTGCCGCCATGACAATCGGTGCAGCCCAGCCGGACGGCGGGCGAGACATGCATAGTCGGGGCTTCGGTGGCGACGTGGCATGATTGGCATCCCTCGGTCTTGGCCAAAGCCTCGTCGATGGTCTGCCGTTCGGGCGCAGGAGGAGCGATAACCAGCGTGTAATCGCGCACCACCGGCCGCTCCCCTTCGCTGGCGACGAGCGCCGCGACGGGGATCAACAGCCCGGCACCAAAGATCAGCGCCGCGCGCAGCATCAAGGAGCGCGTGGGCCGCATCAGTACGTCAATATCACGTTGGCCAGCACCGAATAGTACCGGCGGTGGCGCTGGGCGTTATCGAACAGGTCCTTGAATCCTCCGCCCGGCAGAAGCGTCGCAAACGAAAGCCGCGCGACCACGTTTTGCGTGGTGAGCGGCCGCCAGATCGCCGAGAGCGAAAGGTCCCAGCCGATGTCTTTGGGAATGGAACCCTCATTGCGCAGGTCCTGAAGAACCGCGGTGTCAGCGAACCACAGGTGGTTGGCATTGGCCGAAACGCGCAAGTTTGGCCTGAGATCAAAATCCCCACCGACCCCAAGCAAGACCGTCCCGGGATTGTTGAAATTGGACTGGCCCTGCTCTTTTGAGGAGCGCAGCGAATTGAGCAGACCGTTGCGCCCATTGATCGCCACGGCGCGTCCGCCGCCGGCAAAGGGGATGGTCTGGCGGATCCAGTAGGAGGTGTCGGCCCCGGCAAACACCGGGTTCTCGAACACCGCATCGAACCCGCCTTCGGTGTTGTCGCGCGGGTTGCCGTCGCCACTCGCATAGAGCCCTGAGGCACGAAAACGCATCCAGTCCTTGTCATAGGAGATTTCGGCGGCGGCAAACCCGGCGCGGATATTGGCGCGGTTCCCGGTAAAGAACGAGTTCCGGTCCTGCCCGAGTGCAGCGTAAGCCGAGCCGGTGAAGCCCAGCCGCCCGATCCGCCCGTCGGCGCTATAGCCCAGATAGACCACATCGTAATCGCGCCCGCGCAAAGTGCCAAGCAGCGCCGGTCGCACCGGAAAACCGTTGGTATCGACTTTGATCTCATCGCCCTCGCGGTTGCGGTTGTAGATCACGGTCACCTGGCTGGTCAATGCGGGCAGCGGGAAGTCCTGGCGGTAGAGATTGGCGACGAATAGCCAGTCGTCGCGCGGGCGCGAAGTGACCGAGTTGAGCCCCGAATTGGTGTCCTTCTCAAGCCGCCAGAACGCTGCAAGGTTATATTGCCAGCGGTTGCCGTCGCGGTTGCCGAACAAGCGAATGCCGAGCTGGTTGTCGTTGAACAGGAAGCCGCGAAAGTCGGCCTGGAACGGCTGGATCCCGACACGGATCGAGTCGAAATCGTAGCGCACTGAGACGTTGCGGATGTGATAGTCGACGAACAGTTCCTGCACGCCCACGAAGGCATCGGCGCGGTGGCTCGGTTTGCTGGGTTCGACATTGAGCACACGGCGCTCGGGCACATCGACATAATTGAAGTTGAAAGCCAGCGCGATACGGTATTCGATTTCGGGCGGCTTGAACGCAGTGTTGCCCTTGGACAGTGCTGCGCCGAACAAGAAAGTCTGCGAAAAGACAAAGCTGGCATCGCGGCCAAATGGGTCGAGGCTGCCAGGTCGTTCGCTGGCCTGCACCCCGACTGGGATCGGAAAGGTGCGCGGCTCGAGCACAGTGTCCGAAATCGCGCTCAGCGTCAGGAACCAGTCGTCGCCCTTAAGCACGCCGGGGCGCTTGCCCGGGGGCAGCGGCAAATCGCCTTTGAGCAGGTTCTGATGAAACGGATCGCGGCGCGAATGGCAGACCTGACCCAGGTTTGGATAGAGCTGGATCAGCGTCCGGTCGGCGCCGGGTTTGGGGCACAGCCCGGTCATGATCCGCCACCGGTCGGGCACCGGGATCTGGTCAGCCGGAAAGGCCTCAGGCGGGGGGGTGCGCACCGCGCCGGGATTATCCTGCTGGGTCCGCTCGGGCAGGTTTTTGTCGATCCCCGGGCGGCGGCGGCCAGGCAGAACGCCGGGATCGACCTCGGGCGGGACGGTTTCTTCAGGGTCAGGCGGGGGCGCAGGCGGAGCTTCGGCAGCGGACTGAAACAGAAGCGCCGGGATGATCAACGCCGACCCGATCATCACAGCCCCTGGCAGACGTTTTGCGCGTTGGAGCCGATGAATGGCGCAAACGGACAGCTGACATAGCGCAGTCGGGTGCTGCGGCCTCCGCCAAGATCAAAGGTGATCGTATCGGCCCGCATCGCAACGGGGGCATTGGTTAGCGTGCCCAGTGCGGTTGCCGCATTGGCCAGGCCCAGGAAGGAAATCATGTCATCCTGGTCGATCCCGTCGCCCGAAACCCCGATAGCGCCGATCAGTTGGTTGCCGCGATAGATCGGCACGGCGCCGGGGAAGATCTGCAAGCCGTTTTGCAGCCGGTTTTGTCCCGGCGCCGCATCGGGCAGGAACGAGCACTGCGCCGGTGTATCGATCAGGCTTGCGCCGGTGATGAAGCTCAGGTGCTGGGCGAGGTTGGTCAGGACCAGGGCTGATTGCAGCCCGGTTGAGAACGGGCTCCACTTGGCGATCGGGCGCGACAGCGGGCCAGGCGGCCGGCCCAGCTCTCCATCCGGGAAATAGGGCCGCGCCAGATTGCCGATTGCCCGATCGGAAAAGGCGACCTGCCCGGTCAAGGCCGTCGGATTGGATAGGAAACTGCGGGTCGTCGGAACGAATGAGCGGACATCAGCGCTCGGATCGCTGAGCAACTGCGGACCAGCAAAGGTATTGCTGAAGAACGCCGCCGAACGCGCTTTCTGCAACGATACGTCGATCCCGAATACCGGCGCATCGGGTGAGCGGACGATCCCCAGCGGCACGCCGTAGGTATCGACCAAGGAGATTGTTACTTGCGCCCGGCTGTCGAGCGGCTGGCGAATTTGCGCGCGCGCCTGTGACATCACGGCAAAGGCCTGTTCCAGGATTCGCTGCGCTTCAACCGTCGAGATGGCCGTGCCAACATCGGCGGCATCGGTGCCGGGCCGCAGCGGATAGCGGCTGACGCCTGACCCATTGGTCAATACGAAAGCGTCACCATTGCCGAACTCGGCCGCTGTCGCACGGCGCACGCCGGAAGCTTCGCTCCCATAGACCGCGCCGGGTTGAACCGCCGCCAGCGGGTAATAGCCGATCACCGGGCTGAGATTGCCGAGTGCGGGCACCGTCGCCGCATAACTAGCACCCGCCACCGCGGCGAGGCTCGCATAGTCGGTGTCGGTGTAACGCAGCAGCGTGCCGTCGATCGAGATCCGGTTGGCGCGAACCCCGATCGGGGCTTCGAACCCGACAGTCCCGGCCAGCGCGATCCGCTCGTCGGAATCGCTGTCAACATCGATCACTTCAGGATCAAAGCCATAGGTTCCGTCGGAAGCCACCCCGACCCCGCCGACTACCACGCCATTCTTGTATAGCGGGAAGCCGCCGGGATCGGCCGACAGCCCGAGCGGAGAGCGCTTGGGTCCGATCATGGCAGCTGGTCCCGGTGCCAGCCGTGCCGAAAGGTCAGAGCAGGGCAACTGGCTGAACTGCACCCCGAACAGCGGACCACTTTCGAGCCCGGCCGCCGAGCGAGCGGGCGGAAAATGCTGCTGCACGATCATGCTCGCCGTGCGAGTTGAAAAGGCGTTGCCGCTGCTCGAAAGGTAGGCTCCGGTGATTGCCTTGGCGATTGCCGCAGCCTCGGCGGGGACGCTCAACCCCTGGATATCCTGGGCCGATCCATCGCTTGCGCGCGGAATTGCCGCACTTGGAGGCGCTCCGGTCATGCGCAGCACCGCCAGCACGTTGCCGACACGGTCGGTCACCGCAATGACCGCTGGCAGGCCGTCGGCTCGCGCCTGGGCTGCGGCTTGGGCGAGGACCTGCTGCACATCGGCAACCGAGAGCGATTCCGCTGCGGGCGCTGCATAGAACGATCCAGCCGGTGGCGGAGGCGTTGGGGTCGGTGTAGGAGTGGGCGTAATTCCGCCACCCCCGCCCGATCCGCCGCTGGAAGTAGGGTTACCGCAGGCCGCCAGCAGGAGCAGCGCGGGCAGGATAAGCGAATGCCGGGTCATCGCAGCGCCGCGATGCTGCGCACCGCCTGCCCCAGCGCCGCGCGGAACGCGGCCGGGCTGTAGTCGGTCGGACTGGTGACAGCGGCGTAGGCGCGATTGATACTGGCGCGAATTCCCGCCGCTGCGCCGATTGTCACCCGTCCTTCGCGGACCAGCGCGTTCAGCAGGGTATCGACCGCCATGACCGCCTGCACCGATCCGGCATAATCGGTAAATCGCGTCGAAATCGCCCGCTCGCCGATTGCCGCGATCACCTGAAATGCTGTGTCGCTGCCGCCTGGTCCCTGGGCGATAGCGCGGCTCAGCGCCCCCGCTGCTGCGCCGAGCCTGGCTCCCGCAGCGACGGCATCGGCGCGGCCCATGCCCATCGCAGCGTGAAATTGCCGCGCGGCAGCATCGAAACGGTTGGCCTGCTGCGGAGCCAACACCCGCGCAACTGCCGACAGCATGATGATGTTTTCATCGTTGAACGGTGGCTGACCGAACGCGATCGGACGGCCTGGGTTGGTTTCAAAGGTTCGGCCCCGGGCCGGGTTATCATCAATAGCACGATGGCAGGAGTGGCAATCATAGAAGGTGAATTCAGGGAAAACACCGTTGCTGGCGAGGTCGCCGCGCCCGAACAGGGCCAGCGCGCGCTGCACCGCCTCAGCCTGGCCGACCGCCCACAGCCGAACGCTGTCGCTGCGAGGTTTGCGTGCAGCATAATCAGCATCGGCATCCCAATGCTGCTGGAGCGAGGAAAACAGGTCGAGCTCAAACGTTAGCCGCGGATGGCCCGCCGCCATCATGGAGTGGGTCACGAACTGCCCTGGCTTGCCGCTGCCATAGTGGCAATCAAGACAGACCGACGCGCGCACAACCGGCACATCGAGCGCGGCCATGCCGCCCGCGATATTGCCGGCATGGCTCGCGCCAACGGCATAATGGCTCGCAATCCAGCCAGAGGCCGGGCCGTGGCAGCCCTCGCATCCAACCCCGTCGGTCAACTGGAACCGATCCCCGCGCTCGCCCGGCGGGGTGGCGTGGCAGCCGAGGCAGGCCGGCGCAGAGCCGGCGGCGCCCAGCCCGAGTGTTCCCGCGATCCGCTGTCCGCGCGGTGAGAGGAGCGCCTGGTAAGCCCGGCTGTGTGCGCCGCCGCGCGATGACGGTTCTTGCCACTGCCGCAGCTCGTCCTGCCGGACCACCGCGCCGTTGCCTTCGGCCCGCCCGTGGCAAGTCGATCCGGCACAGCTCGCGACGCCCTCATAACGTCCGGCAGCAATCGCTGCGCCCGCCGCCAGCGCGCCCAGCAAGAGGGCGGCAAAAAGCCGGCGGACCGGCGCTGCCAAGCTGCTCCGGGCCCGGCGGCTCAACATCAGCCAGCAGCGCGCAGGCGCGCACCAAGCAAAGATTCGATCTTAGGCATAAAGCCCTCCCGCCGAAACTCTGTCTGGCATAGCCGGACCGGCGGGGCAAGCTGGTCGCGCACGACTTGCACCGTTGCCAGCCTCTGTTTCGCGCCCCATACACACAGGCGGAGGACAGGTGTATGAGGGCGCGTTTTCCCCGCATGCCGGGCGGACGCTGGCTAGCGTTGGCGGCTCTGTTCGTGGCTCTGGCGCTGGCCGACTATGGCTGGTTCAACGCGAGCAGGATTATCGATCAGCGCGGTGGTGACCTATTGCTCGCGCTCAATGCCGATCGCCGAGCGCAGTCGGACAGAGTTGTGATCATCGATATCGACCAGAAATCGCTTGAGGACATGAACGATGATGCCGGTAACTGGCCATGGCCGCGCTCGGTTCACGGTGAACTGATCGATCATATCGCGCAGCAACAACCGCAGGCGATCGTTTTCGATATTCTGTTTAACGAGCCTGACACGTTTCGGCCCGAGCACGACGAAGCCTTCGCCGACGCGGTAGCGCGCAATCCGAATACCTGGCTGGCAATGACGCTCAACAGCGATGGCATCGGCGCGGTTGTTAGCGAATTGCCGGCGGCGGTCGGCGCCCGGCCGGCCGGTCAGGCCGCACCTCGCGCGCGCGCCCCGATCTTGTTGCCGCTGGTGGTCGCGCGCTATCCTGAGGCAATGCGCGGCGGGTTGATCAATTTCACTGCGGACAGCGACGGAGTGGGACGTCACCACGCGCTTTACCAAACCCGCAATGGTTGGCGCTTTCCCTCGCTGGCGGCGCGGGTCGCGGCCGATTCCAAGCGTGTGATCCCACAATCCGAGCTGATCATGCTCAACTGGCGCAGCAGCTGGCAGCACGTGTCCTACGCCGATATCTATCTGGACAGCCTTCGCCGCGAACCGCAGCGGCCAGCCGACGAGTTTCGCGGCAAGATCGTGATCATCGGCACCGCCGCGCCGGGCCTGATGGACTTTCGGGTGACCCCGCTCGGCTCGACCTATCCGGGGGTCGAAATTCTCGCCACGGCGGTCGATAACCTCGATCAGGGCGATTGGCTGCGCGAAGTGCGCCGGACCACGCTGTTGCCGCTAGCCCTCGGGCTGATTGCTTTGCTGGTGATCGGATTTGATCGCAGTATCGGGGCACAGCGGCTGTTCGGGGTAATGGTTGCCCTGTCGCTTTCCGCGATTGCTGCATGCTGGTTTCTGCTGAGCGGCGGCACCTTTGTCCCGGTGTTTGGAGCGCTCGCCTTCGGCTGGGCATTTTACCTGGTGGCGAGCGGGATCGCCTATCTCGACGAGCGAAAACGGCGGCTTCGGACGGCCAGCATGTTTTCCCGGTTTCTGGACGCGCGGGTGGTTGCGGCGTTGATTGAAAAGGGCGAAATCGATTACCGCCAGCAGGCCGAGACCTGCGAGGTCAGCGTGCTGTTCTCCGACATTCGCGGATTTACTGCGATGTCCGAAACTGCTCCCCCCGAAGCGGTGGTGACCTTGCTCAATGGCTATTTCTCGCGGCAGGTCGGCGTCATATTCGCGCACAGCGGAACGCTCGACAAGTTTATCGGCGATGCGATCATGGCGTTCTGGGGCGCCCCGGTCGCGCTTGAGGACCATGCCCGGCTGGCGGTGGCCGCTGCACTCGACATGGCCAGCGCCCTCGAAGAAATGCGCGGCGAACTGAGCGGCCTTGGCGACAATATGGAGATTGGGATAGGCGTCCACAGCGGCCGGGCCGTGGCCGGTTTCATTGGCTCGGACGATCGCCTGGACTACACAGTCATCGGCGACACGGTGAACCTGGCCAGCCGGGTCGAAGGCCTTACCAAGGGGATCGCCCGGGTGCTGGTGACCGAGGCAACGCGCAACGCGGCGGGAGATGCGTTCGCGTGGCGTGATTGCGGGGTGCACAAGGTCAAGGGCCGGGAAGAAGGCGTTCGGTTGTTTGAACCCATGCGCAAACCTGATAGTCTGGAGACCTGAGTCGCATACTTCGGGGAAGGACGACTGTCGCCTTGCATTGCCTGCGCGTCTTCTGGCTTGCTTCGGCCCTGTTGCTAACCAGCACCGCCGCGCTTGCCAATGAGCGCGGATCGGTGATCCGGGCTGGTGATCTCTATACCGAACCCTTCGTCGATGCCGCCAAAGTTGGGCCGCTTGCTCCAAACCAGCCGGTGACGATCCTGGCGCGCAAGGGCGGCTGGCTTTCGGTCGAAACCGGCGGGAAGCGCGGCTGGGTCCGCATGCTGATTGTCCGGCTCGATGCCGCGGCGCCAGGCCCGGGCAAGCAGACCGCAGCAATGCGTACCGGCAGCACCGGACGCACGGTGGCGACCGGGGTCAAAGGACTGGATGAAGGTTCGATCCACGCCGCCGCAATCGACCGTGCGCAACTGGCCAAGTTCGATCAGCTGGGGGCGAGCGAGAGCGAAGCCCGCGCGCTTGCGTTGCAAAACAGTCTCAAGGAAAGCCAGATTGCCTTGCTCAAGCCGGGTAAAACCAAATGATCGCGCCGCGCCGCCTGTTTTGGCCGCTGGCCCTGGCTCTGGCCCTACCAGCGGCTCCGGCCACGGCGCAGTTCGGGGTGCTGAACGATGTGATCGGCAAGGCCAAGTCGGCCAAGAAGATCGGCGATGGCCTGCACAAGATCAATGAGCCGGAAGAGATCAAAATCGGTGGCGATCTGGCCGGGATGCTACTTGGCGCGGCCCCGCTGGTCAACGATCCGGCCAAGCAGCAATATGTCAACCGGGTCGGCCGCTGGTTGGCGCTGCACAGCGCGCGGCCAGGGTTGCCGTGGAAATTCTGCATCATCGACAGCGATGATTTCAATGCCTTCTCGACCCCGGGTGGCTATGTCCTGATCACCCGCGGCTTGTTCAACCAGATGCGCACCGAAGCCGAACTGGCGGGGGTTCTCGCGCACGAGATCGCCCACGTCGACCGCAAGCACCACCTGGTGGCTTTGCAGAAGACGCTCCGCAACCAGTCGTTCTCCGAAATGCAGCGCTATTTCACGGTGTCGACCGGCAACGGCTTTGCGGACCAGTTTACCGATGCCTTGCTCAGCGCCGGCAAGGATCTGTATGCCAAAGGGCTCGACAAGGACGCCGAGTACGAAGCCGACCGGATCGGGGTGGTGATCGCGGCGCGCTCGGGCTATTCGCCCTATGGCCTCGCCGGGGTGCTCCAGACCCTGTCGGCCACCACGGAGGATCGGGCCTATGGGCTTCACACCCGGACCCACCCGCTGCCGCTAGACCGGCTCGCCCGGCTCGATACCGCGATGGGTCTGCGGTTTGAGAATATGCCGGATCTGGTTGAGAATACCGCCGCCTTCGTCGCAATTCGCAACCCTGCGCCGCCGCCCGCGCCGGCTCCGGCCACGCCGCGCCCGGTGCGCAAAAGGCGCCCTTAGTGAGAGTGTCTGCGATCTGATGGCTGGCGGGGGCTATTTCAGTTTGGGCAACCGATTCCCGGTGCTAGCCGGGATCGCTTTGGTGGTGCTGGTTGCATTTTTGCAATTCGTCCGCCCGCCTGCAATCGAACGGTTGGGAATGCTGCTGTTCGACAGCTATCAGCGCACCGCTCCGAGGGTCTATGAAGATGCGCCGGTGCGGATTGTCGATATCGATGACGAAAGCATCCGCCGTCTGGGCCAATGGCCGTGGCCGCGCACCGACATGGCGCGGCTGATCGATAGGTTGGGCCAGGCCGGCGCATCAGTGATCGTTTTCGACGTGGTCTTTTCGGAACCCGACCGCACCTCGCCCGGGCAGATCGCGGAGCAGCTCACGCGGGGCGGAGCCAGCCCTGCGGTTATCGGCGCAATCCGCCGCCTGCCTGATAACGACGCACAGTTGGGGCAGAGCATCGCGGCCACACCGACGGTGCTTGGTTATTTCCTCGTCAACGACCGTCAAGGCACCAGAGTTGAGACCAAGGCAGGTTTTGCGATTGGCGGGTCGCCCCCGCGCGAGGTGCCCGCGTTTCGCCGGGCGATAGTTTCGTTGCCGATATTGAATGATGCCGCCACCGGGAACGGATCGATTAGCCTGCCACCGGATAGTGATGGCATCTTGCGCAACGTTCCGCTGCTGGCCCGGCAGGGTGACACCCTGCTCCCCTCGCTATCGCTCGAGGCGCTGCGGGTCGCGCAGGGAGCCGGATCGATCACGGTGCGGACCAGCGATGCCAGCGGCGAAACTCAGGGCGCTGCGGGCCGGGTGGTCGCGATCAAGGTCGGTCAGTTCGAATTGCCAACCACCGCGAACGGTGGATTTTGGTTGCACTGGACAACGCCCGCGCCGGAACGCACGATTCCAGCATGGCAAGTGCTCGACGGCACGCTTTCGCCGGAACAGCTTGAAGCAGCCGTTGCGGGAAAGATCGTGTTCGTCGGGGCTGGCGCGATTGGCCTGCGCGACCTGATCTCAACCCCGCTTTCGGACCACGAACTGGGCGTTACGGCTCACGCGCAAGTGGTCGAGCAGGCGGTGCTCGGCAAATTTCTGCAGCGCCCGGACTGGGCTCCGGGGCTCGAGCTGGCTTTGACCCTGCTGCTTGGGATTGGACTGTCACTGCTGTTGCCCCGGCTCGGCGCTGCCAAAGGTGCGATCATCGTGGTCGTGGCGACCGGGCTAGTGGTCGCGGCAAGCTGGCTGGCCTTTTCGCGCCAGGGCTATCTGCTCGATCCGGTCTATCCGCTGATGTCGCTGATGCTGGTCTACTCCATCCAAACCGCAGTGGTGTTTTACCGCGAAGAACGGCGCCGCGCCTATATCCACAGTGCCTTCGACCGCTACCTGTCGCCCGAACTGGTCAAGCGCATCGCTGCCGATCCCGACCGGCTCGAACTGGGTGGTGAAGAACGTGAGATGACCGTGTTATTCGCTGACGTTCGCAATTTCACACGCATTTCAGAGCAGCTTGCGCCCAAACAGGTGATCGCGTTCCTGATCGCCCTGCTGACCCCGCTTTGCGACGTACTGCTCGCTCGCAAAGCGACGATCGACAAGTTCATCGGCGATGCCATCGTTGCTTTCTGGAACGCCCCGCTCGACGATCCCGATCAACACCGCAATGCCGCGCGCGCCGCTCTGGCCATGGTGCTCAAGCTCGAAGCCATGAACCAGGGCGATGGCCGTGACGCCGCCGTGGCCTGGCCAGGAACCGTAAGGGTTGGGATCGGGCTCAACTGCGGATTGTGCTGCGTCGGAAACATGGGCTCGGCGCAGCGACTATCTTACTCGCTGATCGGCGACACCGTGAATCTTACCTCGCGGATCGAAGGTCTGACCAAGCTCTATGGGGTATCGATCGCGATCGGTAACGCCTTGCGCGATAAATTACCCGATTTTGCGGTGCTCGAACTTGACCGGGTGCGGGTGGTCGGACGCGAGGCGCCAGAGACGATCTACGCATTGCTTGGCGATGAGGCTTTTGCGCTATCGCCGGAATTTGTCCGCCTGCACGAACGGCATAAGGCTTTCCTGGCCGCCTATCGTGCCCACAACTGGGGTGGGGCAGACCAAGAACTGGACTCGCTCAGCGAACTGGCCGAGCGCTTCGGGCTGGGCGGGCTCTATGCGCTTTATGGCGAGCGACTTCAGATCCTATCGGCCAATCCGCCACCTGAAGGATGGGATGGCGTTTTCGCCGCGACATCCAAATAGCAGGGTTCAGGGTTTACCGGGTTGCCTTTCTGGCGAATCGTTAGGTGATCTTGGTTGCGAAGAACCACTTTTGCCGCTCCCGCCGATGACTCCAGGCAATATGCCCAGCGCACCGCCGATCAGACTCTTAGTAAGTCCGCTGCCTTTGGCTTGTTGCGGAAAGATCTGATCTTGCAACCGGCCCAGGCCCGCGGTTGACAGCCTGAACAGGATAGGCGCTGCGCCGGGACGCGGCACATAAGCGGCTTGCATGGGGTCGGTCAGCTCGACCGTAACTCCGCCAGAAGTGACCGATGCCGCGCCGATTTCCGCGCCCGGCACTGTCCTACGGCCCGGTCCTCGCAAGACTATAAGGGTTGCGGTTTGTTTGTCCGCCTTGGCGTTCTTGACGTCCTTGGTTTCACCTTTGACGATATCCAGCGCGCCTTCACCGACCACGCCTTCGATGATTGTTCCGCGAATTCCGATCGTGGCCACGGGAGACGAAATCGACCCTCTGTTGGCCCGGTTCGGCTGCCCGGACATAAACCGAAACGCACCTTTGGTTACGGTCGCCCCGCTGTTCCGCCCGCGCGCCGGATCATATACGAAGCGATCGATCCGGAGGCTGGCATTGGCTCCGATCGAGAATGACGAGCGGTCGAGCAGCAGCAATTGCAGCTGGCTGCCCTTGCCGGTCTGAATCAGGTCACCCAACCCAATCCGCTGCTTGACCACGACTGGCTTGGCTTTGGGCACCTGAGGGCTGCTGAGTTTGACGTCCTTGACAACCACAGCCGCGACGCCGACCGCCGCGCTCTGGGCGGCGGCATATCCGCCCCCGGCAAGCGCCACAGCACCGGCGAAGGCGAAGATTTTGCGCAACAGCCGCATCACACTGTCTCCTCTAGCTGCTTGCACGGCGCGATCGCTTCGGCCCATTCGGCCTTCTTGTAGCTGCTTTTCTTGAGCCGTCCGAACTCAAGCGTGGCACCATCGGCATCGTCGATCCGGCACAGCAGACTGGCATGGAGCAATCTGGCTTGTTTGTGCTTGGGATCGACGGCGAGTACGCGCTCGAGTGTTGCCAGAGCATCGAGCCAAGCCCCGTCAGCGGCTTGCGAGCGCGCCAGCGCCAAACCATCGGCAGGCTTTGCGCTGCCTTGTACCAGGCGATCGAGTTCATCGAGCGACTGGGCGGCAGCCGGAGCCGAAACCGCAAAAATGGTTGCCGCGAATAGAGCGATTACGAACCGCCCGCGATTCGACTGCTTCGGCATGGATTGCTCTCCCTCCAAGGCGCGTGGCACTGTTGCTTGCAAATATCAGCTTCGTCGATGCTGAACAAACGAAACCGTAGCTGCTGGGCCACAAGCAAGAGATTAGGGGTTGGGTACGGTGTCACCGCAATTCTGCGGAATTCCGCAAATCCGCCGCTTTTGTCGGTATCGATCCGAGCTCGCGCACCAGTCGTTCGCGCTGGTACAACGAACTGCCGGCCCGTCCGGCAGTTCAGCGCGGCATTGCCAAAACCGACACACTTGCTCCAGCTTGAATGAGGAGTTGAAATAGCGAAACGGACTGGCGGGTTTGCGAGGGCGCGGCATAGCGCGGCCCTGGCCAGTCCCCGCCTCGGCCGCCAGTCGGTGCATTTGCTCTGACAGAGCCCTGCGGGGTGCTGTCAGTCTAATCGCAACTCGTCTCCGATTGGCGCACGACGCCCCAAATCGCGGATTATCAGGCGGCAAGCGACTGCCACTCGACCAGGGCAGTCGCGCGGCGTATTTTGTAAGTCTGACGATCGACGAGGTGTCGCTCCTGGTTGAAATGGTTGTGCAGCGAGGCGTGGACCGAAGCGAATTTCTGCAGCGACTTCATCCTTCGAAACCGCAGCATCGCCCGTTCTCGTCGTCGGAATGGCAGGTGCGAGTTTTCTGCTCGATTATTCCTCCATCGCCACATCTCGCGGCGATCGAGATTGCCCAGTGCGCGCATTGCTGCAGGATAGGATCGAAGCCCGTCGGTGACGATCGCTGCGGCCCGACCATGCCGCTTCAAAGCCTTCTTCAAAAACGCCAATGCTGCAGATTTATCTCGCTTTTTGGTGACATAGGACTCCAAAATCTCGCCCTCGTGGTCCACAGCGCGCCACAGGTAATGACGCTCGCCATTGATCTACACGAACACCTCGTCGACGTGCCAGCGCCAGTGGCGAAACCCGCGCATCCGCGACACACGCTGCCGGCGTATTTCAGACGCGAACAGCGGCCCGAACCGGTTCCACCACATCCGCACGGTCTCGTGACAGAGATCGATGCCGCGCTCGAAGAGCAGGTCCTCGACGTTCCTGAGTGACAGCGGAAACCGCACTTACATCACCACCACCAGGCGGATCACCTCGGGCGAGAAGTTGAAGTAGAGGAACGGACTAGCGGGTTTGCAGGGGCGGGGCATCGTGCGGCTCTAGACAATCAGCGCAAATCCGCCAGCGGTGCGTTTGCTCTGACAGAGCCATTTGGCCTTGGATTCGGCCAATGTCTGCGGTCTATGTTCCTTGCTTACCTTCGCGTTGTGCAGTAGTTCGCGCTGCTGTGAAAAGCGATTGGGGGCCGGGATGATCCGAATGGATGCAGCCATGTTGAGGCTTTCGGTGCTGACAGCCTTGTCGGCACTGGCCGCTTGCACCTTGATCCCGGGGGCACCCCAACAAACTGTTCTGTCTGAAAAGCCAAAGGCCAACGGGGTGTTAAACGGAAACGCCGTCATGCTGCCAATTGCAGACGACGTAAGCTCTGGATCAATGGCAGCCACGACTGCCGTCCGGACTACGCTGAGTGAGCTGGGATATCGGATAGTTGGTGAGGCACCCTATCAGGTTGACGTCGCCCTAGCCAAACGTGCGAGCATGGTTGGTTTTCATGACAACGAAGACCGGACCGGCACCATGGCCAAACCGCATGACGGGCGCATCGATCTGTGCCGTGAGCATGTTTTCCGATTGTCGGTCGCAGTGATTGAACGCAAGACTGCTGCGGTGGTCTATCGCGGTGTCGGGGAGAAAGTGCGTTGCGGCGATCCGGATGACGCCGATTTGCGGGCATTGGCTCGCGTTGCGCTCGCTTCACTCGGTTAAGGCCGGGAACGACAGCATGATTATGGTGCCGTTGGCATCTGATCTGCAAGTGATTGTTGCCCGATGCAGCTTTACCACGCGGTCCACGAACGCCAGCCCAAGCCCGACGTTGTAGCCATGCCCATAGGCGCTCGATCCGAACCGCTCAAACAGCGCGGCAAGCCGGTCGGCGGGGATGCCGGGGCCCTGATCGGCAATTGAACATATCACCGCGCTGCCTGCGGTGTCGCACTCGATCCGGCAGGCAACAACGCCCCCGGTTGGGCTGAATTTGACCGCATTGTCGATCAGATTGCCGACCGCACGGACCAGCAACCCTGAATCGCCTTCAATGACTGGCAGATGCTCGATAGTATCGAGGGTGATTGCCAGACGTTGCGCTGCCGACTTGTCATGGAGGGTGTCGATCGCCTCTTCGAACACGCCATTCAGATCGATCAAATCGACCCGGGGTGTAATCGTGGCGAGCCGGGCGAGGTGAACGAAATCATCGGCCAGCTGGAGCGAGCGAGCAGCATAACCTGAAATCCTTGTCAGTATTGGACTTTGCGCTGTTGATGGCACTGTTTCCAATGCCGTAATGATACTGGCCATCGGTGTGCGAATATCGTGCGAGAGGAACTCAAGTGCCTCATCGCGCTCACGCTCCAACACGCGCCGGTCGGTAATGTCAGCCAAGCGTACGATTGATCCAGCGGTGAAGTTTCCATGATGTGCAAACGGGCCGGATTTGATCAGGAAGGTCCGGCCATCTGCAAGGGCAAGCTCATCAGGGGTTGAGGATTGGCCGACGTTTGTTGCCGCAACCAGGTCCTTGATCGCAGCGCCCTCGGCCTCACCGCCGAAAAGCTGATTAGCCAGGCGATTGGACATCACGATCTTGTCCTGATCGTCGATCAGGCAAAGGGCATCGGGCGCGGACTCAATTATATCGCGCAGGAATATTTCCCGTCCGCGCAGCTCGCCAATGACATGGCGCAGTCGGTCAGCGGTGTGGGCGATCGCATCCAGCCCAGCCCGGCGAGGGGCGATCTCGCTGTTAAGGCCAAGATTCAAATCGAGCGCGCGGGTTTCCTGCTCGACGAACGCATTGAGCGCGCTGAGCCTGCGCCAATTCCAAAGCGGGTAAGCAATCATCAATGCGAACAGCAAGGGCAGCGGCGAAAGCCAGACCCGGAACTGCGCCAAGATCAGAGCGGTCAGCAAAATCGTTGCAAGTCCAACCCCAATCGTGATCGCCAGCCCCCTGGTAGGAGTCACATGCCAAAAGGCGAGCATGACGAACACGAGCAGACACAAAGCCAGGGCAGCCGAGGCCCTCGCTCCAGCATCGGCTACCCAGCTTTCCGTAAGGATTGTATTGAGCAGATTGGCCTGCACTTCCGCACCGGACATCACGTTTCCGAAAGGTCCCGCGACTGGGAGAATATCACCCATTCCCTGGGCGGTCGCCCCAACCAGTACAATTTTGCCTTTCAACAATTCGGGCGGAACCTCGCCGTTCAGGATCTTTTCTACCGGGATTGCGGGATAGGCCCCGGCTGGGTTGAATGCGATCACCAGTTCGGAAGGCAGGCCCTGCGGATTGCCAAACAAGTTTCCGACTAGTGCCTGCACAAGGTGCGGCATCTGTTGTGGCCGTTGCGCACTTTGCATCCGGGCGCGGCGAACCAGCCCGTCTTTGTCGAACAGCACGTTGACATGGCCGATTGTCCACGCGGCCTTCGCGATTTCCGGCACAGGCATCTGGACGTCGTAAGCGCGGCCGTTGCTGCCGGGGAACTGGGCATAGGCCGGAACGGCCACTCGTCCAGACCGGGTCATGGCGGCCGCCAAGGTCCGGTCACCTTCGCCTAGAACCGGTTCGACGAAGAGAACATCATAGACGACTGCCGCAACCCCAGCATCGCTTAGGCGGTCGACTATTCGGGCATGAACTTGCCGTTTCCAAGGCCAGCTGCCGATGGTTGAGAGGCTCTGTTCGTCGATCTGCGCAATCAGGATGTCTGGGTTGATAGCAGGCTGAGACCAGGCGAGCTGCTGATCAAACATCCAATTACTCAGCTGTTGGCCGTTTTCCGTGAAAGAGGTTCCCAAGGCTGCAAGCGCTGCTAGGATCGCGATGAGAGTCCATTCCAGGGCAAGTCTCAATCGCGGCATGGCGGGTTAGTTCCCGAGGGTGAAACCCTCAAATGGAGTCCACGATTGCTGGAGATTACCATCGATAGGACGCTTGAGCCCAACGCGCCATGTGTAATTTCCCGGAGGCAGGCCTGTAATCGTAAGCGATCGGCCAGGCAAAGCCGGTTCATCGATTATCGGGATATCAGGCCGAGCTGCATCGAACACCTGAACGCGATACGAAGCATCGGCCGGGCCACCGAGATCCCAGTTCAGCTGCCAGTCTTTTTGGTTTGCTGACAATTGCCGACTGACCAGTAATTGCAGCCGCCGCACAAACGGTTCGGTGCGTGGCATGCCGATCAACCCGCTGGGTGCAATCGCCATGGCGCGGACATAGTACTGTCCACCCGGCAGCGGACCGAGATCGATCTGCGGTCGGTCAGATCGCGCGCCCACAACGACGTCGGTAAAGGCCTGGTCTTTGGCAACTTGAACTTGATAACCCACAGCGCCAGCACTGGGTTGGAGTGCAAAGACGACATTGGTCTGTCGCTGCAGATCCATGCCTGGGGTGAACGTCGGCGGCGGCAGCAGTTCTTCCCGGTTGAGTTTGCCGTCAGTTCTGCCCGCTGCGCCAAAGCCGCCGGGTATGGCGGTCTGCGCGCCAGTCGCGGTTAGGTTCATCGCAACATTGCCTTCGACCACTTCCGTCAGAGACGGCGCGTCAGGGCCATCATAGCCGATCCGGAACACCGTGCCGCGCACCGCCGAAACTGCAACCGGTGTGCGGATCCGAAACCTGCTTCGGCTGTCTTTGAGCCGAGCGGCGGTGGCTTCGCTGCGTCCGCGTTCGACCATGAAATCCAGATCGACTCCGCCAGTCAGCAGATAGGTCCGCATCCGGTTAATCCGGAACCGCGAATTGGACGGGATGGAGATTTTGGAGCCATTGGCCAACTGCATGGTCAGATAGCCGTCCTCGCCAGTCTCGATGACCTGACCCTCGCTGAGCCTGGCTTGCAGAGTCACCGCTTCGGCGTGGCCATTGCGTGAGACACTGGCGCGGCCCTTGTAGGCGATTATCCGGGCATCAAACCGGGTAAACTTCAGAACGCTGACCGGAATGATGATGGTTGATCCGACCCGCAGCCTGTTGGCGTTTTCCAGATTATTCGCCTGCGCGACGGTCTTGTATGAATCCGCAGTCAGGAAATAGCGGTTGCCCAGTGCAATCAGGCTATCGCCGGGCTTCACCCGATAACTGATTTCATCCCTTGATGGTGAAATCGTTTGCGCTTGGGCCACGCTGGTGGCTCCCAGCACTATGGCCGCCAGCAACAGTCGAAGACTAGCTCGCTTCAGCAAGGTTATCATTGAACTTGTCCAGACGGTAACCGTAGCTTGAGATGGTTTGCAGTCGATAGCCGTTCTCAGGCCGTAAGCCCAGCTTCGTGCGAATCTTGGAAACGTGCATGTCAAGCGTTCGGGTGGAAAGATCAGCCGTATTGTTCCATATCCGCTGCAGGATGTAGCCGCGCGACAGCGGGCGCTGAAGGTTGTCAAAAAACAGTAATGCCAGGTCGAACTCCTTTGGAGTCAGTCGCACGGCTTTGCCGCCAAATGTCACGGCTTGATCGAGCCGGTCAAACGCGAACACTTCACGCTGCTCTATGCGCTTTGTGACTTGTTCCTGGCTTGCGCGGCGCAGCGTCGCGGCGACCCGAGCGCGGATCACTTCGCCGCTGGCTGGTTTGGTGATGAAATCGTCGGCCCCGGCGTCTAGGGCAAAAGCGATATCGGCATCGCTGACACGGCTAGTCAAAACGATGATGCGCGGGACACTTGAAAGGCTTTGCCGGACCCACTCGATAACATCGATGGCCGATAGCCCAGGCATGTTCCAGTCAAGCAATATCAGATCGAAGGTTTCGCGCTTCAGCTCAGCGATGATATCCCGGCCGTTGGAGAAGGCTCTGCACTCATGGCCTGCGAGCGATAGCGTATGCAGCGCGAACTCGCGTGCGTCATTATCATCATCTGCAATCGCAATGCGCATGGCGGTGTCGTGCTAGCCTCGCAGGTTCGTAAACCACGGTCTATACGCCGACCTTGCCAAACCAGACTAGCATTCACGGCGGCAGTTTACAGGTATTTACAATAGGCCTTAGCAACCTGTGCCATGTGTGACGCGATCCTTCGGGTCGCCTGGTACGCAAGTCGCTGATTCAAGCGATGATCACCTGCCGCAGGATCATGGGCCGTCAACTCTTGGGTTGGCGGCCCATTCGGTTTGGGCCGCTTGCCAGACAAGTAGTGGCCAACGCATCTCAACGAAGCGACCGTCTCGATTCGCGCTTTCCAGCGACCGTAAAAATTATCTCTATCGTTCATTGTTTTGCATGGGCCGCCTAGCTGCTCCCGAGCATTACAATCGTTTACATAAATCTAAATATTCGTTTACCATATCGCTCCATAGGTGGCCCGTCAAAACGATAAAACGGGTCAACCTAATGCAATTCGCTCACGCCACTGACAGGCATTCTGTGCGCCAGCAGGCCGCATCGCGTTACTGCGGTGTCGCGTTGGTCGCCCTTGCCACGGTGCTATCATCGACACCCGCATTTGCCGATCCTGCTGCGAACGCGGCCAGTTTTAGCCAGTCTACGGCTGGTTCGATTTCGGCCTCGGTGCCCGACGGCATCTGTTCTGCCATCACCGCGACTCGCGGCGGAGCCGGGGCTTCGTCGGGGGTGGGGACCACCAATAGCGGCAGAGGCGGCGGTGGCGCGGTGATTAACGCCCGCTTCAGTGTTCTTCCAGGTCAAGTGGTTTCAGGCACTGTCGCTAGCGGCGGCCAGATTTCGACCGTTCTTGCAGCCCCGAACAACGGCACCGGCACCGCCAATGGCGGCAGTGCCGGGGCATCGTTCACCGGGTTCCTGGTCCACCGGGGTGGTGGCGGTGGCGGCAGCTCGTCGCTCAGCATTGCCGGTATCAAAGTGGTCGAAGCGGGCGGCGGCGGCGGGGCAGGCGCGTCACACAGCACCGTTCTGACAACCGCAAACGGCGGTGGTGGTGGCTTCACAGGCATCGCAGCTGGGGTTGCCGCACCGGGCCTTGCAGGCGCGAACGGCGTTGACGGCTCAACCGCTGTCAATGGCGGCAACGGCGGCGGCGCAGGTGCCGGCGGTACTGGCGGAACGGGTGCCGGCACCCTCAGCGGCCTGGCGGGTAGCGGAATTGGCACTGGAACCGGTGGCAATGGTGGCCCCAACGATCAAAACACCGATACGGGCGGCGGCGGCGGCGGCGGTTACACTGGCGGCGGTGGCGGCGCTTCGACCACCAATTCATCGGTCACTGCGGCCGGCGGCGGCGGCGGCTCCAGCTTTGTCCGCGCAACCTCGCCAACGCTCGCCGCGCCAGCTCCGACCACCGTTTCAGGGTCAGCGGGTCCCCAGCCTGCGGCCGGTGCGAATGCTGGATCGGCCGGCTTGGTAACGATCGATTGGGTCCCCTGCGTTTACACCCTTGCAGTCACCAAGACTGCTTCGGTCAGCACGGTCAACGCCGGCGGAACGGTCCGTTGGACCATCACCGTGCGCAACTCCGGCCCTGACCCGATGACTAAGGGTGACCTTGTAACGTTGAACGACACCCTTCCGGCAGGCGGTGGTTCGACCTTTCGGGTCGTTTCGGTTTCAACCACAGCCGGATCGTCTGACCTCAATCTGGAGAGCGGCACAGTGACCTGCTCGGGTGTGACGGTTGGGGCAGCGATGCCCGCGAGCACCGATTGTTCACGCGCTTACAACGCGCCCTCAGCACCTGGCGCACCATCGGGGGGCCTGCGTGGGCTCAATTCGGGTGAAACGATCACAATCGTTTACGATCAGGTCTTCAACAACGCGATCCCGGCAGCGACAGTCAATAACACCGCCAGCACCGTCGACCGCTCGTCGACCTCGGGCACAACTGACATCATCGGGGTCACGGCAAACCGTTCGGCTTCGGCTTCGGTCGGCGTCGTTCCTTATGATCTGCGAGTCATCAAAACGACCTCGTCGGCATCGCTGCCAGCGGGAGGAATGATCACCTGGACAGTTGTTGTCACCAACCTTGGTCCCGGCGCCATGTATGGCCCGGATGCGACGGTCGCCAACCCGCTGGTCGTAACCGATATAGCCCCGACCGCGAATGTTTCAGCTCCGGTTTCGTTCACATCAAGCGGTCCGGCTGGTTCCTGCACGTACACAACTGGCACGATCACATGTCCGACCTCGCTGCCGCTGAATGGCGCCCAGACCTTTACCTTTCAGCAGACCATTGTTGCCGGCACGCCGATGAACGCAGTTATCACCAACTCTGCCAGTGCGGTCGATTACACCACCGGGGACTCTAACGATTCCGGTTCGGCGATGGTCACGGTCCAAGGCTCGTCAGACCTCAGAGTTACCAAGACCAACGGAGCCAGCAGCGCGTTCTCAGGCAGCACGGTTACTTACACAGTCACTGTCACCAACGTCGGGCCCGATCCCGTGACCGGGGCCTTGGTCACCGATGCTGTCGGGGCCGGACTGACCTGCCCGGCCGGCAATGCCGTGACCGTCACCGGCAGCGGCGTGCCCAGCGGCAGCTTCACGATTTCCAACCTAACCGGCGCCGGCATCGCTTTGGGCACGCTCAACAGCGGCCAGTCGGCTGTTCTCACTTACTCTTGTCAGGTGAACTGAAATGAACGCGAACACCACTTTGCAAAGCTCGGCGAGGCGGCTGGGTTGGATTACTTCCACCCTTGCTTGCGCCTTGGCGGCTCAAGCCGCCGCGCAGCCGACGCTTGATCTGCCCAGCCTTACGATTCCGGCCGAAAGCCAGAAATCAGCGAACGACATCAGGGTCACCAAGACCGCCACTGCTGATGGTTTCGAAATCACCGTTGCCAATCACGGCGCCGAAAAGGTGACCGGCATTGTCGTTTCCGAACGCGCTTCGAACATCTCGGCCTGCCCCGCTGCCAGTGCAGTGACGATCACAGGCAGCAATCAGCCGCAAAGCCGCTTCACCATCGCAGACCTGACCGGCGCGGGCATCATGCTCGGCGCCCTGTCAGGCGATCAACTTGTCACGTTTACTTATTCTTGTGGGGTCAAATAATCATGGAAAACCATAACATCGTGTCGCAATCCGGCAATCTCCGGAAGACTCTCGTCCGCTTGCTCAGCACTGCTGGTCCGGTCCTTGCGATGACCTTCCCGGGCGTTGCCTTGGCGCAAACTGCGGTCAACACCGCCCGCGTCACCGCGCCCAGCGGAACCTTTGAGATCAACACGGCCAACAACGAAGCAACCGATACCGACACGGTTCTGGCGGTGATAGTTGCTTCGAATGACAATGCCAGCGGGATCAACGGGCTGACCGGGGCAACCGCCGTGGTCAACGCCTTTACCGGCGACACGTTAAACGGCGTGGCGGCGTCGAGCAGCAATGCAACTCTCGCGGTCGCGGCAGGCTCTTCGGTGCCAACCGGACTGACCTTTGACACCGCCACTGGCAGCGTCAGTGTTGTCGCGGGAACCCCAGCCGGGACTTACAGCTTCAACTACACGATTTGCGAAACCGCCAATCCAACCAACTGCAAGACCGCGACAATTTCGGTCACGGTGGTCGCCGCGGCGATTGCCGCAGATCCGGATACTGTCGCAGGCATCAATGGTGCCAACGGTGCGCCGAACGTGCTCGATGTGATCGCCGGGGATACTCTCAACGGCACCCAGGTCACTCTGCCGCAGGTCAACCTCACGGTCACCACGCCCGCGACCCCGGCCAGCCCCGGCGCACCAGTTCCAGCTCTCGATACCGCGACCGGCCAGGTTTCGGTTCCGGCGGGCACTCCGGCTGGCACCTACACGATTACCTATCAGATCTGCGAAAAGCTCAACCCAGCGAACTGTGCCAGCAACACTGCGACTGTTACTGTCGCGGCGGCTCCGATTGTTGCCACCAACGACAGCGCAACAGGCATCAACGGCCTGACTGGCGCGACCGCAGTGGTCAACGCCTTTACTGGCGATACGGTCAACGGTGTTGGAGCTTCGTCCAGCAATGCGACCCTGGTGGTTGCTGCTGGATCGAGCGTTCCGGCTGGCCTGACCTTTGATTCGGCTACCGGCGGCGTCAACGTGGCTGCTGGAACACCTGCCGGAACATATTCGTTCGACTATACCATCTGTGAAAAGCTCAACCCGAGTAACTGCAAGACTGCAACGATCTCGGTCACTGTGGTCGCAGCAGCGATCGCGGCCGATCCGGACACTGTTTCAGGCATCAATGGCGCAAATGGTGCACCCAATGTGGTCAACGTGCTCGATGGCGATACGCTGAACGGCGCGCCAGTCGTAATCGGCGACGTCAATCTCTCTGTCACCACCCCTGCAACTCCGGCGACCCCAGGCGCGCCGGTTCCAACTCTCGACGTTGCTACGGGCCAGGTTTCGGTTCCGGCGAATACGCCGGCAGGGACCTACACCATCACTTACCAGATCTGCGAGAAGCTGAACCCTGGCAACTGCGCCAGCAATACGGTCACCGTCACTGTTGCGGCCGCCCCGATTGTAGCGACCAATGACAACGCGACCGGGATCAATGGGCTGGCCGGAGCAACGGCTGTGGTCAACGCCTTTACTGGCGATACGGTCAACGGCGTTGGAGCCTCGTCCAGCAATGCGACTCTGGCAGTTGCAGCCGGGTCAAGCGTTCCAGCGGGTCTCACCTTTGACGCCGCGACTGGCAACGTCAACGTGGCTGCAGGAACTGCGGCAGGGACATACAGCTTCGACTATACAATCTGCGAGAAACTCAACCCGAGCAACTGCAAGACTGCAACGATCTCGGTCACTGTGGTGGCTGCGCCTATTGCGGCCGATCCGGACACTGTTTCAGGAATCAATGGCGCAAATGGTGCACCCAATGTGCTCAACGTGCTCGATGGCGATACGCTGAACGGCGCGCCAGTCGTAATCGGCGACGTCAATCTCTCTGTCGCCACCCCTGCAACTCCGGCGACCCCGGGCGCGCCGGTGCCGACGCTTGATGTCGTGACCGGGCAAGTTTCGGTTCCGGCCAATACGCCGGCAGGGATCTACACGATCACCTACCAGATTTGCGAGAAGCTGAACCCTGGCAACTGCGCCAGCAATACTGCAACGATCACCGTTGCCGCTGCACCGATTGTAGCGACCAATGACAGCGCAACCGGGATCAACGGACTGGCGGGCGCCACTGCAGTGGTCAATGCCTTCACCGCCGATACCGTCAACGGTACCGCAGCCTCAAGCAGCAATGCCACTCTGGCGCTGGCTGCGGGCTCGACCGTACCAGCCGGCCTGACCTTCAACACCGCGACGGGCAACGTCGATGTGGCTGCAGGTACGCCCGCGGGAGCCTATAGCTTCGACTATACGATCTGCGAGAAACTCAATCCGAGCAACTGCAAAACTGCGACGATCACTGTGACTGTTGTCGCCGCTGCGATTGCTGCCGATCCGGACAGCGTTTCTGGCCTTAACGGAGCGACTGGCGCGGCCAACGTTCTTGATGTGCTGGCGGGTGATACGCTCAATGGCACGCAAGTGGTTATTGGTGATGTCAACCTTACGGTCACCACGCCTGCTACTCCGGCCAGCCCGGGCGCTCCGGTGCCAACACTCAACTTGGCGACGGGTCAGGTATCAGTCCCAGCTGGCACCCCAGCGGGCACATACACGATCACCTACCAGATCTGTGAGAAGTTGAACCCGGGCAACTGCGCGACCAATGTGGCCACTGTGACAGTGAACCCGTCGGTCGATTTGGAGATCACCAAGACCAATGGTGCTACCACTGTCTTCTCAGGCGCGACGGTGACCTACACTCTGGTGGTCAAGAACAACGGCCCGGATAGCGTTACTGGCGCTGTGGTGACCGACGTACCGGGGACGGGGTTGACCTGCCCGGTCAACAACCCGGTCACAATCACCGGACCTGGTGCACCGGGCGGCAGCTACACGATTGGCAGCATGACCGGAACCGGCATCACGCTGGGCACGCTCGGCAACGGCCAGTCCGTGACCATCACTTACGATTGCCAGGCGAACTGATCATGCGCAGCTACCCTCCCTCTTGGGGGTCCGCTCGAAAGCGGATTGCTCTAAGCCGGCTGCTTTCAACGGTCGGGCCGATCCTGATCGTTGCAAGCCCGGCAGTGGTGGTGGCGCAAGTCGTCACCAACACGGCGAGGGTGGCTGCTCCAACCGGCACAATTGAAGCCGTAACGAGCAACAATGCGGCGGTCGATAGCGACGCGTTGCTGGCGGTGATTGTCGCCAGCAACGATAGCTACCCGGCGATCCGCAGCGGGATCGGCAATCCCAATGCCGGCAACGCGCTCGGCAATGATCGCCTGAATGGGGCAGTGATCGATCCCGCGACCATCGTCATGCGGGTGGTGACGCCAGCCAGCCACCCAGGCGTTGTGCTCGATCCGGCCACCGGGCAGATCTCGATCGACCCAGCAGTTCCGGCCGGCAATTACACAATTGCTTACGAAATTTGTGAGCGGGCAAACCCCAGCAACTGTGCGCAGGCTACTGTGACGATAGCGGTCGATCCAGCGGTCAGCTCCGTTACTGGAACGGTTTATGATGATCGCAACGGAAACCAGGGTCTTGATGGCGGCGAAACCCGCCGGGCTGATTGGATTGTTGAGATCATCCAAAACGGTGTGGTGGTGGCTACCACCCGCACCGACGCTACGGGCAATTATCGGTTTGACGGGCTGCTTAGCGGCGGCGGCTATTCGATCCAGTTCCGCAACCCCGATAACAACGTGGTCTATCGGATCATCAAGGACGTAACTCTCCCCAACAACGCGGTCGTGGTCGATCAGAACTTGCCACTGGATCCGTCTGGCGTGGTTTACGATTCTATCTCGCGCGTGCCAGTGCGCAACGCGATCGTATCTTTGCTTGGGGCAGGCGGTGCGCCATTGCCAGCCGTTTGCTTCATCTCCACCACGCAGCAGAACCAGGCGACCGACAGTACCGGGTTCTACCGGTTTGACCTTATCCCAGGGGCTTCACCGCTCTGTCCGGTGGGCGAAACCATCTACACGATTTCGGTCGCACCACCCTCGGGCTATTCGGCTCCGTCGAGTGTGCTTCCTGCGGAAATCGGACCGTTTGACCCCACCGGGATGAGCGGGCCGGTTCTGATCGGAGCCAGCTCGAGTGCCCCGGCAGTGGGTAACCCGATCCGCTGGTATCAGACGATCCGGCTTGCTCAAGGTGATCCGGATGTAATCTTCAACCACATCCCGCTCGATCCGTTTGCGTCGCGTTCGCCGCTTGTGGTGACCAAGACCAGCATCAAGCGTTCGGCCAATATCGGCGATCTGATCCCTTACACGATTACCGTGCGCAATGCCGAAGCCGTCCAGCGCGGCGCCGTGGATGTTGTCGATATCCTGCCGCCAGGGCTGAAATATGTCACCGGCACCGGCTCGGTGAATGGGGTTGCAGCCGAACCGGTCGTGAACGGCCGCGAACTGCGCTGGGAACGCCAGATGATCCCGGCCAATGGCACTGTCACGTTCAAACTAACTGCAGTGGTTGGGGCAGGCGTGACCAGCGGCGACAGGGTGAACACCGGTGTTGCCCGCAACGATCTCGACAATTCAGAGATTTCAAATCGCGGTCAGGCGGTGGTTTCGATCGTGCCAAGCACGGTGTTCGACTGCTCCGAAGTGATCGGCAAGGTCTATGAGGATCTGAACGGGAACGGCTATCAGGATCACGGCGAACCCGGAATTCCGGGAGCGCGTTTGGCAACAGTCAACGGCGAGTTGGTGACCACGGACGAGTTCGGGCGCTATCATATTGCTTGTGCAGCGGTGCCAGACGCGCAGATTGGCTCGAACTTCGTGCTCAAGCTCGACGAGCGGACAATTGCCCGCGGCTATGCGCCAACCGGTGACAATCCCCAGTCAATCCGCCTGACTCGCGGCAAAGTCAGCGAACTGAACTTTGGCGTGCAGAAGGCGCAGACCACTGCGCTCAATCTTGATGCCAATGCTTTCCTGCCAGGGACCGCGACGCTCCGCCCTGAAGTCGTCAAGCGTCTGGCCGGACTGCGTCCGCAGCAAGCACAGCGGTTGGTATTCCAAATCAATTACCGGGCGCAGGATGGCGAAGACTGGGCCTTGGCCGAACGCCGCGCCGCTGCTGTCAAAGACGCGCTGGCTGAAGTTTTCGTCAAGGACTGGAAAGCGCCCGAACCGGTGTTCGAAGCGAATGTGACCCGTGCCCGCGGCAAGCCGGGGCAGGAGTAGGACCTATGAACAATCTCAAGAACTCTCCTCGCGGCCACCGGCCTGCGCGTCTTTCCAGCCGCGCAAAGCTTGTGTCCGGTATCTCTGTCATCGCCGCAATCGGGTTCTGCCCAGCGGTGGCCCATGCCAGCGCAGTCGATTTTGGCAAGTACGCCGACGCGGTGCAATTGGTGGGCGCGCATCAAACGCAGCTGGCCCAGATTGACCGTGCCGATCCGGTGACCGTGCAACCCTTTGCAACGACGATTGCAGGCTTGAACCGGATTGTTGTGGAGGCTTCGAGCCAGCGCTTGCTCCCGGTCCTATCGGTCGGGCTGACTGACCATGATCACGCTGTAGTGCGCGGTGAAACGGCCACTTTCATTGGCTATTCAAACTATCCTGCCGTCATTGAGCGCAGTGAGTTGCGGCTGTTTGACAGCGACGTCGCGCCACACGGTGTGCCGCACTACGTCAGCCAGTTTGATACAGCTGGAGCGGTGCGGTGGACCCCGACAGCTTATGCCGGATCGGAAATGTACTACGTCTTGCGGGTATACGACCGGACCGGGAACTATGACGAAACGGTGCCGCAGCGGCTTGACGTGCTGCATGCTGGCGCCCTCCCCGCCGCAAGTAAGGTTGCGCGGCCAGATTTCGGATCGGTCGATTCAGCCCGGCTCCGCAATATTCTGACCAGCAACCTGCAGCCAGTGATCGCATATGGTCAGTTGGACGACGATCAGGCGATACTGACCGTTGCTGGACAGGTTGTTCCGCTGAATTCCGATAAGAGCTTTAGCGTCAAAACGCTCCAACCTGCGTACTGCAAGGGATTGGACGTTTCCGTACAAAGCCGTTGCGGCAGCATTGCAAGCGGACGAATTGCAGAATCAAGCAGGCAGCAGCCCAAATTTGCCAGCTTCGCGCCCGAAGCAGCCGTTGCAGCAGTTTCTGGAACTGGTCTCGCCGCCACGAGCGGTCTGGAAATCAGCACGCAGCAGGTCGCGTCGAACAGCACCAGCGATCATGCGATCGAAGTGCGGGCCGATGGCAACGCAATCGAACCAGTCATGGCGATTGGCATGATCGGCAGTGAACGTGTGCTTGTGTCTGGTCAAACCGCACAGTTCCAAACCTATACCAACTATCCCAGCTATATTGCGCGCAGTGAGGTGCGGATCTTTGGCGATACGGCGGTCCCCGATTCCAAGCCGCTTACCGTGGTTGCGACTGATGCCAACGGTTTTGCCGAATGGAAACCTGCTTCAGATGCGCCGCGCGGCTTGTTCTATGTCTTCCGCGTCTATGACGACCAAGGCCGGTTTGACGAAACAAAACCAGAGGAACTGACTCTTCTGGACAAACCAGTCGCAGTGGAAACCACGCCGATTTCGCGTCCCAACTTCGGGCTGGTTGATGAAGCAGCGATCCGCAATATCCAGCTTAGCCGCACCGCAACGGTCACCGTCAGCGGCAGGGCAAATCCGGTCAAGGAGGTTGTGCGGGTAAGCGGGCAGCTGGTCCCAGTTGATCCAGACGGACATTTTATTGCCCAGCAACTAGTTGATCGCGACAGCCGGAACGTGCGGGTCACTGTCCAACAAGACGGTCAGACAACCTTCGCCGCGTCGCGCGATATCGAAGTGCCGCGCAGTGACTGGTTTGTTGTGGGTCAAGGCGACCTGACGTTCCGCTCAATGAATGGCAACGGTCCGGCGGTCGATGTTTCCGGCGATCCGCTGGCTGACGGCAATTCGCTGACATCTCGCGCAGCGTTCTACGCCAAGGGAAAGTTCGGTGACGGCTGGAAGCTGACCGCTTCGCTCGATACGGGTGAAACGCTGTTCAAAGACATGTTCAGCAATCTTGATCGCAAGGACCCGCGCCAGCTCCTCCGGCGGCTTGATTCGAACGAGTATTACTCGACTTACGGTGACGATTCGACGCTGGTTGAGGATGCGCCGACCCAGGGGCAGTTTTACCTTAAGCTCCAAAAGGCCGATTCAAGCCTGCTGGTTGGCAACTATGTCGTCAACATCAACCAGGCCGAGCTTGCCCCGCTTGATCGCGGGCTGTTCGGGATTGCGTTTGATCATAAGAGCACTGGCACGACCAGCTTTGGCGAACGCAAGGTGCAACTCACAGCGTTCGCCTCTGATCCCGGCACAATCCCGGCCCGAGAAGAGTTCCGTGGCACTGGCGGCTCGCTCTATTTTCTCGAACGGCAGGATTTGACCGTCGGGTCCGAACGGGTTCGGGTCGAAGTACGTGACAAGGATACCGGCGTGGTGCTCGAAACCCGCGAACTTCGCCCGCAGGAAGATTATGACATCGACTACTTTCAGGGCCGGGTGACGCTTCGGCGGCCGCTCGCCTCAACTGCTTCGACGGGAAACACAGTCCGTGACGGCAGTTCGGACGGCAATGTGCCAGTTTTGGTGGTTCGTTATGAATACACGCCGACCGTTGGCAGTCTGGAAGGCTATACCGTCGGGGGTCGCGGCTCCGCTTGGCTGGGCGATACGCTGCGGTTGGGTGTGACCGCGCAGCGTGAAACCACGGATTCGGCAGATCAGACCCTGCTCGGTGTTGATGCAATGCTTCGAGTGACAGCGGGAACCTATCTGAAAGGAGAAGTCGCCCAAACCGATGGTCCGGCCTTTGGTCAAGCGAACTCTGCTGATGGTGGGCTGTCATTCACCAATATCTCTGCTCCGGGCACGGCTGGCCGCAAGGCTGTGGCGTGGAAGGTCGAGGGCGGGGTTAATTTCGGCGAACTGCGCGGCTTGACCGGCAATCACGGCAGTGCTTCGATCTATTATGAGAACTTCGAAGCCGGCTTTGCCTCGGCCTCGCAGCTGACTCAAAGTGAGACTACCCGGTGGGGCGGTGCGGCGGTGATGCCACTTGGCAGGAACACTCAGATTGCGGCGAAGTATGATGTGTTGACCTCTGCTTCGGCCGGAACGCATCGCATCGCGACATTCGATCTTGCACAAAAGTTCGCGGGCGGTTTCGAAGCCAAGCTCGGTCTGCGGCACGACGAACAAGTGCCCGGTTTGCTTTACAACAGCACCGAGATCGGCTCGCGCAGCGACGCCGCGCTCCAGCTGGGCTATGCCCCGCAAGGCCAGAACTGGTCGGTCTACGGCTTTGGCCAGGCGACTTTGCAGTCTGACAGCGGTCGCAAGCGCAACAACCGGGTTGGCCTGGGCGCAAAGGCGGAAATCAGCGACCGTACCTCGCTTGCGGCCGAAGTGTCTGACGGCGATGGCGGCCTGGGGGCCGATGTCCAGTTAAGTCGCCGCTATGGCGAAGGATCCGAAGTCTATCTCGGCTATTCGCTACTGGCGGATAGAACCGATGTCGGGCTTGAGCCAGTCAACCTGTTTACCCGCTCAAACCGGGGCACCTTTACCGTCGGCGCCCGCCACCGCTTCACCTCATCACTGAGCATCTATGGCGAAAACAGGATCGGCCAGGGCGGGACTGCGCCCAGCTCGATGCGCAGTTTTGGGGCGAAGTTCGATCCCAATGAAAAGCTGTCATTCAGCGCTTCGTTTGAGAATGGCAGGATCGATGATGCCACAACTGGCCTGTTCAAACGCACCGCCGGAACGGTGGGATTTGGCTATACAACCAAAGAAGTTCAATTCGGTTCCACGCTTGAAGCCCGCTTTGAAGTCGGTTCTGGCAAAGATCAGACCGTGTGGCTCTCACGCAGTTCCGCTTCGGTCCAGCTGAGCCCCGATTGGCGCGCACTCGGCCGGTTCAACATCGCAGTGGCCGACGATAATGGCCAGTCGCTGCGCGCCGCCGACTATGTCGAAGGCGTGCTGGGTTTCGCCTATCGCCCGGTCAACAATGACCGGCTCAATGTGCTTGCCCGGTTCAGCTACTTTCAGGATCTTGGTCCGGTGGGACAGATCTCTGCAGGCGGTGAGACCAACAGCCCCAAGCAGCGCAGCATAATCGGCGCCGTCGATGTCAACTTTGACCTGACCGATACACTGACGATTGGCGGCAAGTATGGCTATCGCAGCGGGCAGGTCTCGCCTGACCGGACTTCGAACCAATTTGTGTCGAGCAACACCCACCTCGGCGTGCTGCGGCTCGATTGGCGACCGGTCAAACAATGGGACGGGGTGGCCGAAGTCCGCTATCTCAGCAACGATTTGGCCGGGGACGCGCGGTGGGGCGCCTTGGTTGCGGTCTATCGCCACCTTGGCAACAACGCCAAGATCGGGATCGGCTACAGCTTCTCAGACTATTCGGACGACCTCACCGACCAGAGCTATTCGAGCAAAGGGGTGTTCGTTAACTTGCTGGGTAAGTTCTAGACCCCCGGTTTGGGGGACCTGCAGGGTCATGGTTCAGCGCCGTACACGCTGCTTTCTGAGCTTGTGGTATCACTCTCTCAGTTCGCTAGTGAGAAGCGTGATGGCGGAATGGTCGTCATCAAACGCGTCCGATGATCGACTAACGCTGACAAAGCTGCCCTCCCGCCAGTGATGTCGAAGCTTCCAAAGTAGCCGTTTGTTCAGCTCTTTGCCATGTATGGTCAGCAGCTCGCGGGCGATCCGGTAGCGGAGGCCACCGAATGCGCCTCGCAGACGTTGACCGTCAAGTACGATGGCGTTCGCGCCCCTGGAATCGGATGGTAAACTTGACCGCCGTGTCGATGCGCCGAGTGAGCCGACGAAGGGGCGTGCAGTCAGGGTAGGTGCTAGTAATCATGTCGCGGAGCTTGCCAAGCAAATCGATCACGCCGTCGCTCGTCGCGGCAACCGCGATGAAGGGCTCACCGGCGGCGACGTCGTGGTAGTAGACGTCGAAAAATTCGCTACCGGGCAGCTCGCTGTCTGAAATTTCCTTGCCGAGCCAGTCCTCAAGCGTACAGCGCAATGTTTCGAGCCGCTCCTTGACCGACCATGGCCTGGCGTTTGATCGCAGCATTGCCTTGATCATACGCCCAGCCTCCTGGTGACCGGCAATTCCCATCGCCCCAACGGGCTTGCGGTCACTGCTCCATAAGTAGCTGTAAGGCACCGTCGTCTTGGACGGCATCTGGTAAGAAGTTCCCTTCGCCCGAGCTCGCCGACGATCCTGCGGTGTGACCGCCATCGGCGTTAGGAAGGTCTCGTGACCGGAAGCCGACGTCCCAGGCCAAGTCTCGGCCGTGATTGGCGGCGCCTGGTTGTCGATCCGACGCATCAGGGCATCAAATGCGAATCCCTCGCTTCTCTCGGTCGCTACGAACATCGCGCAGGCGCCAGGGCTGTAGATCCCCGGCCAAGTCGTGGCCCGCAGATGCCAACCGTTACGCTCCGCCCAGGCGGCCCGTTCGTCGCTGACGACGGCGGCGCTATAAGGTTCATCGACAATTACGAACCTGTCGGTGCGCGGTTCGTACCAATCCGTACTGTGATCGCGGCCTGGAAGCCTGGCGTCGAGCAACGCTGTGGCCTTGCGGCCGCGGCGATTGTCGCTGGGTACAAGCCCGGTTGCTTCCATGAAGCGCAGAGCGCGGATGGCCTTGCAGAGTTCTCCGCGCGCGAAGTCCTGGTACTCAGCCACCGTGTCGGCGACGAGGTGATCGGGCGCCGCCAGCCGCAGCCGCGACAAGGTCCGCTCCAGCTTCAGACCTTGCTTACTGCAGATTTCTGGCAGTGGCCGCGAAAGCCGGACTTTGATCGTTTCGCGTCCCGAGCGGAAGGGCTTCCGCTCATACCAGTAATAGGTGAGGTAGAGACTGTGGCCTGCAGAGGCGGCATTATCGTTACTCAGTAAGGAGCGTCGCGCGTGGGCAAAATTCTCGAAGCCGGCTTTCTCCGAGGCGGCATTGAGCGCCTCGTTGTGCGTTACACAGGTGGCCTTTTTCGTCTGATTGGCCAATCGCTTGATGCCGACGAGCGTAGTCGGATGGATTGCTTCCTTCAACATGGTCGTTCTCCCGGCCTGCTAGTGAAGCGTCACCCGCCAACCGCCTCGCAAGCCCGAACAACGTGGTTGATCGAAGCAACAGAGAGAACAGGGTAGTGCTGTCAAACAGCTTGGGAATGGCGGGTGCCGTGCTCCTACCGAGAGCGAACCGCGTTTTACTATGTGCCGCAGCCGAGATCAAGCCCTCGCACCTATCGAACAGCGGAGGGCCAAGCAAAAATTGCGGCTTCTGGCGGGTAGCACTTCCGCTGACAAAGCGGATATTCGTGGTCTCCAAGTCGATACCTAGAAGCCGCCGTTGTCTAGGTGACTGGTCACAGGCGGTGGGACTCGTAATGTTCGGGGTCGTCAAGGGGAGGTGACTATCGATGGCTTATCGCGCGCCCGATGCGACTGAGAACGACATCCTCAAGGTGATCGAGATAACCACGCAATGGTCGTTGTTCCCAGATGAGGAACAAGCCTGGCGAACTAATCGGCCTTCATTTGCTGTGCCGGCTCACCCGTCATTACGCCATCGACCACTTTGAAAAATCCGCTGCCTGCTACTTGCCTCTCGCAATACTCGATCAGCAAATCCGCGTTAGACATGCCAGATGCTTGCTCTTCAGACATCTTCAGCTGCTCTAACAGCCTTGCGCGTGTCATGTCCTTCTGCCCTTCCATGAAGAATCGGAACAATTCGTATGGGGTTTTGATCTGCTTCGGCACATGCTTGATCCGGCCGAAATAGGCTTCTTTGTTAGCTCGGTAGTCGTTTAATTGCCCGTCCGTCATCGGATCTTTGAGGATGATAGCTTGTTCGTCCGGCGTCCAAATCGCGACGATTACCTCTTTTGCCTTCTCATCCACTATCGCATCCGTGACTTCGCCGATCAGATCAGATCCATCGGGTCCAGCGCCTTCGAAATTGTATGTTTCTCCGATCTGGACAGTGGGCCTTTCGCCTTTCAATGTTGTGCCCGGCATGGAGCCATCGAACGTCGTCGGGAATGAGAGCAACTTACTCATGCTCTCCCCTACTCTTAGTGCGTCGCTGTGCTTTTGGTCTCGGCGATAAATCTCCGACAGCTTCATGTGGCCGGAGCGGTTGAAATCGGGAATGCCCACGCTCCCGGGGATACAGATCATCTGGGGTGAACTGCTCAGTGCGCGATGAAACGTCATGTTCGTGACGAAAACGTACGCTGTTTTGCCTTCCTCCAACTGCTGCTTTTCGTATTTCAGGAGACGCCTGTTGACCGCATCCACGAAAGGCGGACGACTCTCATCGTCGGCATCGATTCTCATGGATGTGTTGATGTCGATAAAGACCATTCGCTGGTCGTCAGCAGGTTTCTGTAAAGCTGCGTGGAGGTGGGTCACGAGCTTCGACAGCGGCTTGTCGACTTTCTTCTCCGATGCACTGTTTTTCTCGTTTCCGCCCAGCAGCCCAGCCACCGAACGCATCTTCGCCTCAATCCAGTATTTTTGCTTTGTGTCTTTGGAGACGGCCGCGAATTCGCAATGCTTTGTCGAGCGGTCCACTTCGTCTTCGAGGGTTAGCTCGAACCCAGCCGCAATCAGGACGCGGGCAATCATCAGCTCGTAATACGCGCCTTGGAAATTCGACCGATCTTTGAGCCGGGCGATCATCCGATTTTGCAGCTCAACGTTATGTTCTAACAGATAAAGAGCGTAAGCGAGGCCATAATAACAGATCAGGACACCAGTTGCGTCCATCGCAATAGGTTCGCCGGGCTTGGTGAATGCTTTCCGCTGTTGGCGGCAAAGCTCATCATACCACTGCAGAACTATGTGCCGTTCCGCCAGTGGCTTGGCAATTTCTTGATTCGCCCAAGTTGGCGTCAACTTATCCATGAGGTAGTCACCGAGGAAGTCGACGAACGTGTTCCACTTCTTCGAAAACATGACCTTCTTACCCACGGCCACTATCTGATGGTCGTCGGCTTTCAAGGCAATAATCGGCTTGCCACGCCCCTGCTGGTTCTGTCGAATGCGCTCCCTAGCTTCGTGGCCTGCTCGTGCCTGATTTAGAAAATGGATCAATCTTGGATCAGTAACGAGTGTGGGTCCAGGACGACCGTGACAATGCTTATTTTTTTGCCGCTGTCGCAGGGGCAAGGTTTGTTCCGTCCGATTTTCATAGCAATAGAAAATAGGGCGCAGACTGTGGGAAAGAAAGGGTGCCTCCCATCTCATCCACCCAAGGTTCCGTAAAGTCCGAAGCGGTCCAACCGAGCGGTCACTGACGGGTGCGCCTGAACGAATGTCCGCTTCGACGGTTCCCAAGCAAAGTCCGGACAGTCCCGATCGTCCGACAAAGCGGACATCACCCTCGATAAGTCCACCAATCTGGCCACCTGACCGACACCGGCTTGCGGGTAGCATTCCAAACCTCGCGTTGCTCGGATGGAGTGAGGTGACGATCTCCAAGCCGGGCCATTGCGGCTTCGACCACCCACGATTGAGCCACCAGCGGGCATTCTTCTCGCTTTGGCGGTTGGTTTTAACCGCTATCCCGAGGTCTTGCAGGACGCTGCCAAACCCCATAGCGATAAACACGATCCTGAGGATGGTCGTCTGGTCTTCTACCGGGCGATTGGCACGTGCCTCTTCGATAGCCGCGAGCGAGGCGCGGGCAGCTGCGCTATCGCCGGCAAGCCCTTTCAGGGTCAGTTGGAGCAGGAAAGCCTCGGCTGCGGTCACGCGCCATTCGCGGCCGTCTTCACGGATTGTGACCATCTGCCCCAGCACGCCGTCGTAGGGTATCGAACTACGACCGCCACGTGGCCGTCCGCGCGGGTTGCCGCTTCGGCCCTTCTGGAACCGGGTCGCGCGCGGCGGCCTTCCGTAACCGGTTTTGTTCGTAGTTTCGCTGGTCTGGTCTTCATTCATTGCCGGCGCCGCTTCGGCCACTTGAGCTTGTCAGACTCGAAGGTGAAGAGCTTCACGTCGCTCACGTCCTTATCGGTGAGCGGTGGCCGGCCGGGCCTACTGAGGCCCGCCTGCGCAGCCCAGGTCGAGACTCGCATCCGGCGACCATCGCCTGGTCCGTCGTACCGGGCGATATCGAGGATCAGCATTGCTTCATTGGCGTTTTCGCTGTCGTACTCGTGCATAAGGCCGACAGCTTTGTGATGTGGCGGCGACCGTTTAGCGATCGCCTTTTCGCGCTTCTCGATCATCTTGAGCACCGCGCGGACTGCCATCCTGCTGCCCTTGAGCGCCGACTGATAGGTCTGGATCTGCAAAGCCTCGTCGACCGTCAGCTCGCGCTCGGTGCCGCCTTGCGTAACCGTCAGGGTCTTGTCGAAAATAATGTCGAACGCCGAGATGTTCGGCCGGCGCGCCTTGGGCCGACCGGCCGGATTGCCCGACTGGCCCTTCTCGAACCTACCCCCGCCGCTCAAGTATGCAGCTCCTCGGCGTCGCGCTGCATCAGCGTGGCCGACTTGCCGGTCAGTTGCTCCCAGCGCGCGATCGCGACATCGACATAGGCCGGATCGATATCAAGCCCGCGGAACTTGCGGCCGACCCGCTCGGCCGCAATCAGGCTGGTGCCCGAACCGAGGAAGATATCCAGCACCCGTTCGCCCTGCCGGGTCACGTCGCAGATCGCGTCCGCAACCATCGCGACCGGCTTTACGGTGGGATGGAGCGCGAGATCCTCGCGGCGGCTCCCGCGCAAGCTATTGACCGAAGCATAGTCCCACACGTTGGTGCGGTTGCGGCCGTGCTTGCCGAGCTCTACCGCATTGGTGTGCGGCGCATCGCCGACGCGGTAGACGAACACCATCTCGTGCTTGGAGCGATAGAGCGAGCCCATCCCGGCGTTGCTCTTGTTCCACACGCAAATGTTGAGCAGCGCATTGTAGACCTCGGCGCCGACCGCGCTGACATCATCGAGATGGCGCCAGTCCATGCAGACAAAGTGAACCGCGCCGCCGCGCGAGACCCGCTCGCAGGCCGACAGTGTCTCGGTCAGGAAGGTCCGGAACGCCGCAGTGGTCATCTCGCCCGAGGCCATCGCGAACTCGCGGTGGCGTCCTGCCGCATTGGCGTGACCGTTGATCTTCACATTGTAAGGCGGATCCAGGAATGCCGCATCGATCGCCTCACCCTCGCCGACGACCGCGCGGAGGAAGTCGACGTCGCGCCCGTCACCGCAGCCGATGCGGTGTTCGCCCAGCTGCCAGATGTCGCCGAGCTGTGACTTTGGCACAGCGGGAACCTCGGGGATGACCTCGTCATCAGGATCGGCGGCCTCGCCCAGCACCACATCGATCTCGCCGGAGCTGAACCCGGTCAGCGCCAGATCCATCTCGAACTCAGGCAACGATAGATCGGCCAGCTCGAGCTTAAGGATCTCGATGTCCCACCCGGCATTGAGTGCGATCTTGTTATCGGCAAGCCGCAGCGCCTTCTTCTGGGCTTCGGTGAGTCCGACAAGCTCGATAACCGGAACTTCAGTGAGGCCGATCTGCTTGGCTGCGAGCAAGCGCCCATGCCCGGCAATAAGCCTGCCATCGAGATCGGCGCGGATCGGGGACGAGGCAACCGATCGGTCGGTAAACGACCGTCAGCGGACGGGCGACGGACGAATCGGTCGCAACTGGAGCACTGGCCATTTTGGAACAAGAGCAGAACGTTCACTTTTTGTCCAGCGCCTGTCGCGCTGGAACTGGGGAAAAATCCGGGATGCGCACATTCGTCCGGACTGTCCCGCGACACCGAGCATTGCTGTCCCCGCCCGGCGAGCCGGGCTCGTGGCGGTAGCGGCCGGAAATTGTTCCGGCCGGCTTACCGAAGGAAACCACGATGCCCCAGACCACCACCAAACCGCGCCGCATGGCGCGCGAACGCGATGTTGCACCCGTTGCAGTGAAGCCCGCGAAGCAGCCCAGCAAACTCGACCAGGTCGAAGCACTGCTGCTTGCACCAACTGGTGCCACAATCGCTGACATCATGACGGCGACCGGCTGGCAGCAGCACTCCGTGCGCGGCGCAATGGCAGGCGCACTCAAGAAGCGCGGCCTCACCATCACCTCGGACAAGGCCGATGGTGTCCGCCGTTACCGTGCGAGTAAGACGGCATGACCCAGGCAACCGTCGATGACGTTGTGTCCGAGATTGAGCGGCTCGACCTTGAGCGTCTCCGCAAGTTCTGGCGGCAGCACTACGGCCCGCCCCCACCGCTTCGCTCGGTGCCGATCCTGCGCATGCTGCTGGCCTGGCGTGTCCAGTCAGATGCACTGGGCGGACTTGATGGTGAGAGCCGCCGCACCCTTGGGCGCAAGGGAAAGGTCCGCGCCGAAGGTCTCGACCTTGGGATCGGCGCGCGGCTTACGCGTCAATGGCAGGGGCGAAGCCACGAGGTTCTGGTTGAGGTTGGCGGGTTCCGCTGGGAAGGACAGACTTACCGCAGCCTCTCGGCGGTCGCGATAGCCATCGCCGGCAGCAAATGGAACGGGCCGCGCTTCTTTGGCTTGCGCAAAGTGTCATGACGGCAGCTCCGGTCAAGCGTTGTGCGATCTATACCCGCAAGAGCTCCGACGAGGGGCTGGACCAGGCCTTCAACAGCCTCGACGCCCAGCGCGAAGCCGGGGAAGCCTATGTGAAGTGCCAGGCATCGGAGGGCTGGAAGCTCAACCCTGCACTCTACGACGACGGCGGGTTCTCAGGCGGGTCGATGGAACGCCCGGCGCTGCGCCGACTGCTCGATGATGTCGAAGCGGGCAAGATCGACGTGGTCGTGGTCTACAAGATCGACCGACTGACCCGCAGCCTCGCTGACTTCGCCCGGATCGTCGAGACCTTCGACGCACGCAGCGTCAGCTTCGTTTCGGTGACCCAGGCGTTCAACACCACCTCTTCGATGGGCCGGCTCACCCTCAACGTGCTGCTCTCGTTCGCGCAGTTCGAGCGGGAGGTCACCGGAGAGCGGATCCGTGACAAGATCGCCGCCTCCAAGGCCAAGGGCATGTGGATGGGCGGAGTGCCGCCGCTCGGATACGATATACCTGAAGCAGGAAGCCGGACGCTGCGGGTCAACGCGGCTGAGGCTGAACTGGTTCGGACAATCTTCGGGCGCTATCTTGCGATCGGCTCGGTGCACCGCTTGGCAGCTGCCCTTGCTAATGACGGGATCCTGTCGAAGCGTCATGTGACCAGCACCGGCCGCGAACTGGGCAGGACCCCGTTCGGCCGCGGCGCGCTGTTCCACCTGCTGCGCAACCGGATCTACTTGGGGCAGATCGTGCACAAGGACCTGGTCCACCAAGGCGAGCACAAGGCCATCATCGATGCGGGGCTGTTCGATGAAGTGCAGCGGCATCTTGCCGCCAACCGGGTTACGCGCAACGCGGATGCGGAGCGCCGGACCGAGCGCGCGATGTTGGCAGGGCGACTTTTTGATGCAGTAGGCGAGCCAATGAGCCCGGCCCATTCACGGGGTCGCTCGGGGCGGCTCTATCGCTACTACGTCTCGACCTCGGTCCAACGCGGCGGCAAGGATGGCGCCCAACTTCATCGTATCGCTGCATCCGCCATCGAACAGCCCGTCGCCCACACACTCGAAAGACTGCTTCCCGGCAAGGACGCAGATCGCGCTCTGCAATCCGTCCACCTTCGCACCGGCGCTATCGACCTTGTGATCCCATCGAACCTGTCTCGCGTGGCCGCAGCTCGCATCGAAGGTCAGGAACTGCTGGCGCTCCGCGACCAAAGCTGCGTGGTCACGGTTCCGATATCGTTGCCACTGCGCGGCGGGCGCCGAACGATCACAAGCGGGCAGCTCGACGCGGCTGATCACGACACCACGCTGATCACTGCATTGCGCAAGGCCCACGCGATGGTCGAGCGCGATCAGCGGGGACAGCCGGTGATCGCGGCATCGCCCAAATCACCATATGAGCGGCGCCTGCTGCGGCTAGCTTTCCTGGCGCCGGACATCCAGCAGGCCATCCTCGCCGGGAAGCAGCCGCGCGGCCTCAACCTCGAGCAGATGATCCACCAGGACCTGCCGATAGCCTGGGCGCAGCAGCGCAAATTGCTGAGATTTTAGCTAACCGCGCAAACCCTGTTATTGCGAATCAGTGGCCTGTTATGGTCGATCAACTCGCCTGTTATGGTCGATTAAATGCCCTGTTCCGGCGAATAACAGGGAGGCGGGCATCAAGGCCTCGAACTCCGCAGAAACGCGCGGTTCCGTCAGCGGACATCTTCGTCCAGAGCGCCGGAAACCCTGTTTTGAGGTCGTTTTTTTGAATTTTTCCCTGTTACCGTTTCAGAACAGGGAAAGCGAACCGATCGCGATCCGCGCGGAGACGCCAGCACCCGGCTCGGCCCAACGCAGGCTGGAGAGGGCGCATATCGCCTGACTGGAAACGGATTGGTCCCTGTAACCCCGCCAACACCGCGGCGTTGGTGCCGCGCCCTGAAGACGGAGACTGGTGCTGGGACTATGTGGCGGAGCGGGAGGGATTCGAACCCTCGATACGCTTTTGACGTATACTCACTTTCCAGGCGAGCGCCTTCGACCACTCGGCCACCGCTCCGCATGCACTGGAATGGCGCGCCCTAGCGGGATGGTGGGCGATAGGCAAGCGCCTCGGCGGGGGCTAGGGTGCGGGCCATGACCCGCGTTTTTGGCCTTGCGCCCGATCTCATCGAAATCGAAGTGCTGGCCCGCGCCGCGCTGGCACGATTGCCGCAGCCGTTTGCGGCGCACCTCGATGGCGTCCGGCTGGTGGTGGAGGATTTTGCCGACGCGGAGACACTGGAGGCGCTGGGGATCGATGACCCGTTCGAGCTGACCGGGATCTATGAGGGCGTGCCGGTGGGGGACAAGTATTCGGCCGAAACCGGCGCCCTGCCTGACCGGATCCGGCTGTTCCGCGCGGCCATTCTGGATGAGTGGATCGCCCGGGGCGATGAAAGCCTGGAGCATCTGGTGGCGCATGTGCTGATCCACGAAGTGGGGCATCACTTTGGGCTGAGCGATGATGATATCGAGGCGCTCGAAGATCAAGGCTGAACTCGATTTGACAACGCGGGCGGCGGTGGCACTGTGCGGCCATGAAAAAACTGCTCCCGTTAGCCGCGCTCGCCCTGCTCACTCCGCTCGCCCATGCTCCAGCCGTCTTGGCGCAGGCTTCTGCCGCGCAGGCTGCGGGCAAGACCCAGCCTTCGCCGCTCGCCCCCAGCGAGATCGTCGCCGCTGCGCCCAAGGGGGATTGGGTGGCGATTGCCGCATCAGACTTGCTGGTGATGGACCTAACTCCGGGTGCCAAGGGTAAGCCGCGCCGGGTGGCGATCCAGCTAATGCCCGCGCCGTTCTCGCAAGGCTGGATCGGCAACATCCGCCTGCTGGCCAAGGCGCATTGGTGGGATGGGCTGAGCATCAACCGGGTGCAGGACAATTATGTCGTGCAGTGGGGCGATGCAAATGGGGAGGATAAGGCGAAAGCGAAGCCGCTCCCGGCGGGGTTGGCGGTGATGCCGGAGAACGAGTATACCATTCGCATCGACGAGCTCCCCATCGAATACTTTTTGGGTTTATGCCAAAGACTAAACACGCGACGTTCGGCAAACGGTGACTTGGCAATAAATCTTGGGTCGGATGATCGAGACATCGAGGATTTGGAACGACGGTGTGTCGGTTACGATAATTATCACGTGGAAACGACTAATTTTCAAGGGTTTCCCCTTGCTTTTGGTACGTTGGATGCAGGCGCGCCAGCCTACCTCTTTGGTTCGGGCTCACCCGATTACGTTTGGCCCATCCATTGCTACGGCATGGTCGGCGTGGGCCGCGATCTCTCGCCCAACACCGGCTCGGGCGCCGAACTCTATGTGGTGATCGGCCATGCCCCGCGGCATCTGGATCGCAATATCGCGTTGGTCGGCCGGGTGGTTGAAGGGATCGAGCACCTCTCCAGCCTGCCGCGCGGGACCGGGGGGCTGGGGTTCTATGAAACGGCTGAGGAGCGGACCGGGATCAAGGCGATCCGGCTTGCGAGCGAAATGGAAACCGACAAGCCGCTGCCCCAGTACGAATACCTCTCAACCGAAAGCGCCAGCTTTGCCAAATACGCCGATGCCCGCGCTAACCGGCGCGATGCATTCTTCATTCGGCCTGCGGGGGGTGCGGATATCTGCAACATTCCGGTGCCGGTGCGGCGGGTGAAATAGAATGGTTCACACGAAGACACGAAGAGCACGAAGATGTTGGGTCTCGCCGCAGGCCATCCAGACCAATTCACGCTTTGCGCCATCGGCACGGTCCGGTTGGCAACGCGGCTTCGCCGCAAGCGAGACATCTTCGTGTTCTTCGTGTCTTCGTGTGAACCAATTTGCATGACCGAACGCCTAACACACACCGGCCCGCTGTGGCGCTGGACTACGCCTGCGGCTTCGGCGGCATGGCACTTCCTGACCATCGATAGCGCGGCGGGTGAAGCCTTGTCAGGCACGGCGCTGATGCGGCGGCTGGAGGGGGCGGCAAAGGGGTTTGGCTCGATCAAGGTTGCCGCACGGATCGGGGAGACAGTGTTCAAAACCTCGTTGTTTCCCAGCAAGGAATTGGGCTGGCTGCTGCCGGTCAAGGCTTCGGTCCGAAAGGCAGAGGGGCTGAGCGAGGGGGATGCGGTGGAGGTGGTGCTGGAGTTTTAACAGCCTGGTTCCTTCCCGCTTTCGACGAATGTCGCAAATGGGGAGGTGGCAGCGGCGTCTAGCCGCTGACGGAGGGGCTTCTGCGCTGGCGGCGATACCCCTCCGTCTCGGCGTCGCCGATCCACCTCCCCATTTGTGGCATTCGCCAAAAATGGGGAGGATCGATACTAGCCCTGCATCAGTTCGATGCGGTTGCCGAAAGGGTCCGCCACGTAGCAGCGCTGCCGACCATCGACCGGATCATCCGGGGTTACTGCCACTCCGGCGATTTCAAGCGCAGCTTGCATAGCGCCAAGATCATCGATCAACAGCGCCGGGTGCGCCTTCGTTGCAGGCCGAAAGTCGGCCTCGACCCCCAAGTGGACTTTTACCCCCGGCCCCTCAAACCAGCACCCACCGCGCGCGGCCAGATGTGACGGTTTGGGCACTTCGGGCAGGCCGAGCAGGCCGGTGTAGAACGCCCGCGCCGCCGCTTCCGCCCCAGCCGGCATAGCCAGCTGGACGTGCTCGATTCCCGTCACTTTCGCCACTAAATCCGCTCTGCTTCGGCCACAGCGTCGCTGGCGCGCAGGGCGCTGACGATCCGGGTTAGGTGGGCCAGATCGGTAACTTCCAGATCAACCTCATAGGTCGAAAACAGCTCATCCCGGCTGCTGCTTTCCAGGCTGGCGATATTGGCGCGGTTGCCGGCGAAGATCCCGGCGGCTTCGGCCAGCGTGCCGGGGCGATTGTAGAGCACCACGCGGATCCGCCCGATCGCGCCGGTGGTGCGTTCGCCCCATGACAGGTCGAGCCAATCGGCATCGACCCCGCTGGCGAGCGTCAGACAGTCAATCGCGTGGACTTCGACCCCCTTGCCGGCATGGCGCAGTCCGACGATCCGGTCGCCCGGCACCGGGTGGCAGCAATTGGCGAGGTGGAACGCCATGCCCGCTGTCAGCCCGCGGATCGAAATGGCCTTCTCTTGCTTGGGCCAGTTCTCAGGCTCGGCAAAGTGTAGGGAGCTACCCGGGACCAGCGCCTCCATCACCGCGCGATCTTCCAGTTTGGCGGTGCCGATCGAGACCATCAGCTCTTCTTCGCTGGTCAGGCCCAGCCGCTTGACCGCGTCCTTGACCGCCTTTTTGCCGATCTTCGATGGCAGCCGTTCGACAATCTGCTCGAACAGCTTGCGCCCGATCGCGGCCACTTCGGCGCGTTCCTTGGCGCGGACCGCCCGGCGGATCGCGGCGCGGGCCTTGCCGGTCACGACAAAGCCGAGCCAGGCGAGCTGGGGGCTGGCATTGCGGCTCTTGATCAGTTCGACCACATCGCCATTGGCCAGCGCCGTGCGCAGCGGCATGTGCCGCCCGTTGATCTTGGCCCCAACCGCGAAATTGCCCAGATCCGAATGGACCGAATAGGCGAAATCAACCGGGGTTGAGCCCTTGGGCAGCTGGTGTAGTGCGCCCTTGGGGGTGAACGCAAAGATCCGGTCCTGGTAGATCGCCAGCTTGGTATGTTCGAGCAGTTCCTCGGCATCGTGGCTTTCATCAACAATCTCGATCAGATCGCGCAGCCAGCCGACCTGCCCATCGGGCCGCTCACCGTGCTTGTAGGCCCAATGTGCGGCGAGGCCGAATTCGTTGGTGCGGTGCATTTCGCGGGTGCGGATCTGGACCTCCATCCGCATCGAATTTTCAAAGATCAGCGCGGTGTGGAGTGAGCGATAGCCGTTCGATTTCGGCGTCGAGATATAGTCCTTGAACCGCCCGGGGATCATCTGCCAGGTGGTGTGAAGCACGCCCAGCGCGCGGTAGCTGTCTTCCTGGCTTTCGGTCAGCACGCGGAACGCCATGATATCGGTGATCTGTTCAAAGCTGACGTGGCGTTCGGCCATCTTGTTCCAGATCGAGAACGGGTGCTTCTCGCGGCCCGACACTTCGACTTTAAGACCCGCTTCGGCCAGCGCCTGCTTGATTGACAACGCAATCGCATCGACCTGCCCGCCTTCGCTGGAGCGGATCGTCGCCAGCCGTCCGGTGATTGTGGCATAGGCCTCAGGCTCAAGCTGTTCGAAAGCCAGCAGCTGCATCTCGCGCATATATTCGTACATGCCCACGCGCTCAGCCAGGGGCGCATAAATATCCATGGTTTCGAGCGAAATCCGGCGACGCTTGTCCTCGCTCTTGATGAAATGGAGCGTTCGCATGTTGTGAAGCCGGTCGGCCAGCTTGACCAGCAGCACCCGGATGTCCTCGCTCATCGCCAGGAAGAACTTGCGCAGGTTTTCGGCCGCCCGCTCGTTCTCGCTCATCGCTTCGATCTTGGACAGCTTGGTCACCCCGTCGACCAGTCGGGCGACTTCGGGGCCGAACAGCTTGTCGATGTCCTCGATCGTCGCCAGCGTATCCTCGACCGTATCGTGGAGCAGCGCGGTGATGATGGTTTCCTGATCGAGTTTCAGCTCGGTCATCAGCCCGGCAACCTCGACCGGGTGGCTGAAATAGGGATCGCCCGAGGCGCGCTTCTGGGTGCCGTGTTTCTGCACGGTGTAGACATAGGCGCGGTTCAGCATCGCTTCGTCCGCATCGGGATCGTAAGCGAGCACCCGCTCAACAAGTTCGTACTGGCGCAGCATAGCAGCCTAGATGGCGGCTTTGTGGGGCGAAGAGCAAGCGCAAAGGCGCTGCAATGCCAAAATCCTGCCGCAAATTGGGGCGAGCGGAGCGGCGCCGGTGACAGACGCCGCTCCGTTCAACTGTGTCCTAACCGGCCAATCGCAAACAATTGGCTAAGGCTGGCCGAATATTTTCAGCCGACAATCCGCACCATGGCGAACTGGGCATCAACCTTCTGGCGCTGTGCGGCGGTGGAAGTTTCGGGGATCATCGTCACGCCCACCGCGATGTTGCTTGTTCCGTAAGTGCGGACCACGACCTTGATGTCTACCTTCGGCCCGTCGTCGATCACCATGACTGAATGGAACGCTTCGGCCGGACCGCCCGCAAATGTGGTTTTTTCGGTCTTGTGATAAGGCTTGGCGCCGGCTCCAGCCAAAATCACGTCGGCCATTTCGGCGTTGGTGGGAATCGGTTCGCCCGGCGAAGCGGCGATCATCCGCAACAGGATTGCGCCCGCCATGTCATCGGCGAACAGCGTGAGGTTGCCGTGTTCGTCAAAGCGTTCGGTCCAGCCCGACTGCTTGGCAATCTCAACCGCCGGGGTACCACTGGTCGGGATCCGGAACGATTGGGCCAACGCAGGCGCAGCAATCAGGCTGATCGCGGCAAGCGGCATCAGCAAACGGGTGGCAAAATTCATCGATAATCCCCTGAAGATTCGGTTGGGCAAGCTTATCGCGAATGTCAGCTTGCGGCCAGCTTAATGGCAGCGCTCAGCTCCACACTGCGCGCGGGGGCAGGCTCATCAGGATTGCATCGACATTGCCGCCGGTCTTGAGGCCAAACAGCGTGCCGCGATCGTACACCAGGTTGAATTCGGCGTAGCGCCCGCGCCATTCAAGCTGCTGCTGCGTGTCGGCCGCAGTGAACGCCGCGCCCATCCGGCGGCGGACGAGGCGCGGGAAGACATCGAGAAAGGCCTCCCCGACATCGCGGGTGAAGGCAAAGTTGGCTTCGAACGCGGCATCGCTATCGCAATCGAGGTGATCATAGAAGATCCCGCCAACCCCGCGGTGGACCCCCCGGTGCGGGATATAGAAGTACTCGTCGGCCCAGGCCTTGAACCGCTCGTAATAGTCCGCACCGTGGGTATCGCAGGCGGCCTGAAAGGCGGCGTGGAAATCGGCGGTATCCTCTGCATAGGGGATCGGCGGGTTGAGATCGCCGCCGCCGCCGAACCAGGCTTTGCTGGTCACCAGGAACCGTGTGTTCATGTGCACGGCGGGGACGTGCGGATTGGCCATATGCGCGACCAGGCTGATCCCGGTGGCGGTAAAGCCGGGATTGTCTGCACCCGCGCCGTGGATGGTCTGCGCAAATTCGGGGGCGAACGTACCGTGGACGGTCGAGACGTTGACCCCGACTTTCTCGAACACCTGGCCCTTCATCACGCCGCGCGTGCCGCCGCCGGGTTCGGGATTACCGGCCTCTTCGCGGGCCCAGGTGGTGAATTCGAACTGCGCGGCACTGCCGGCCTCTGCCTCGATATTCTCGAACTCGGCGCAAATCCGGTCACGCAGGCTTTCGAACCAGCTACGGGCACGAAGGGTATGAGGGGTCCAATCGGTCATGCGTATCCTTCGGGCTTTCCGGGCCCTTGCCAAGCGAATCCGGTTCCGGCAAGGAAAAGCCATGGTTCCCTTTTCGTTCGCTGGTGAAGAGCTGCTGCTGGCCGCAGGGCAAGCGCTCTATTGGCCGCGCGAGCGCGCCCTGCTGGTCGCCGATCTGCATCTGGAGAAGGCCAGCTTCTATGCCCGCTTTGGCCAGATGCTGCCGCCCTATGACAGCCGCGAGACGCTGGCCCGGCTGGCCGATGCGGTGCGGCAAACCGGCGCGCGGCGGGTGTTTTGCCTGGGCGACAATTTCCACGATGCCGCAGGGGCTGACCGGCTCGAGCCCCATGCGGCCGGAATGCTCGAGGCACTGACCCGGGCGACCGATTGGGTCTGGGTCGCAGGCAATCACGATCTGGGCCGGATCCCCGGCGGAACCGCGGTGGACGAGCTGGAACTGGGCGGCGTGGTGCTGCGCCACGAAGCGCTGGCGGGCGAAGTCCGCCCCGAACTGTCGGGTCACTACCATCCCAAGCTGAAAGTGACCGCGCGCGGCCGCCGGGTGGTCCGCCCCTGCGCAGTGGTGAGCGAGCGCAAGCTGATCCTACCCGCGTTCGGCGCGCTGACCGGCGGGATGGATGCTGCCGATCCCGCGATCATCGCCGCGATGCAGCCCGCCCGCGCAGTGGATGCGCTGCTGGGTGTGTCCGGAAGGCTACTGCAATACCCATTATGGCGTGCTGCTTGATTGTCCGCCTAACGGCGGTGCGGTCGGGCATCTGCCCGACCTGGCCTAGCCAGCCCGCTCCCCCGGCCCAACCACCCGTTAAAGGTTACCCTGTGGGTGGTTGGGCCGGGGGAGCGGACTGGCTAGGCCAAGCTAATCGCGGAGGCGATGAGCGCACCTTACAAAGACGCCTTCCCCCCGGCGCCGATTCGGTTTAGGGAGCCGCGCACCAACCACGTTCAGGAGATTCTACTATAGCACCCCCACCCCGGCGCGCGATGACGCCCCCCGTTAAGAGCGGGCCGCGCTACAACCAGATGATCGTATCGGACAAAGTCCGCGTTATCGACGAAAACGGCGAAAATCTGGGCGTCATGTACACCCGCGAAGCGATTGAACAGGCTGCTGGAGTTGGCCTTGATCTGGTTGAGATTTCTCCCAACGCTGATCCGCCGGTGGCCAAGTTCCTTGATGTCGGCAAGTTCCGCTATGAGGCCCAGAAAAAGGCCAATCTGGCGCGCAAGAACCAGAAGACGCAGGAAATCAAAGAAATCAAGATGCGTCCAAACATCGACGATCACGATTACGACACCAAGATGCGTAACGTGACCCGGTTCATCGAGGACGGAGACAAGGTCAAGGTCACGCTGCGCTTTCGCGGCCGCGAACTCTCGCACCAGCAGCTCGGCATGAACCTGCTCAAGCGGGTGCAGGAAGACGTCGCCGAAATCGCCAAGATCGAGAGCTATCCGCGCATGGAAGGCCGTCAGATGCTGATGGTACTTTCGCCCAAGTAAGACTTGCTGGGCCCCGCACCCCCGTGGGGGGCCCACAGCAGTTTCAGGCCGCAGCGCCTTGGCGCTTCATCAGATAGCCCAGCACAACCGCCACCAGCACCAGCGCCGGTACATCACCTAGTAGATGCCCTTGGTGCATTTCGTGCTGGAGCGACTGGAACGCCATGATTCCGGCATGGACCAGGCTGGACCAGATCGTGAACCAGATCAGCGAAGCATTGGCCGCCGGATTGCGCGCGGCGCGGATCAGGCAGACCCCCAGCGTCGCATAGACCCCGACGATCATCATGTAATAGTTGTTCGCGGCCGGACTGCCTTCGTGCCACGCCCAGCCCGAAGGCCAGATGACGGCGAGCGGATAGATCAGGCAGAAAATCGCTCCAAAAGCGATCATTGCCATGCTCAGCAGGCGGTTGTTGTCTGGCATCAGTATTTCTCCCCCTAACCGGACTGTCCGGTTTCCCGACGCGAGGGTGACGCGATTTACCACCCGGCGCAAACCCGAATCTGGGTGTGTCTGAAAACGCTGGATTTGCGCGTGAAGCCCGCTCTGGCTGCGACAAACTGTGCTGGCGTGGTGGACCGGCTTTCCCTTTGGCCGGGCAGTCGATAAGGCGTGTTGCAGCGCATTGGCGCGCCAAGGGAGTTCTGGATGACCGCCAAGCGTATTTGCTTCTGGCTCGGCCCGCTGGGCTTTCTATTCACGCTGCTGAGTGCAGTGCCGCAAGGGATGCCGGAAATGGCCTGGCCCGCTGCCGGGCTGGTCTGGTGGATGGCGGCTTGGTGGATGAGCGAGGCGATCCCGCTTTCGGCCACCGCGTTGCTGCCGTTCATCGTCCTGCCGCTGGTCGGGGTCAGCGATGCCAGCAAGACCGCCTCGGCCTATTATTCGCCGACCATGTTCCTGTTTCTGGGCGGGGCTTTTCTGGCGCTGGCGATTGAGCGGACCGGGCTGCACCGGCGGTTGGCGCTCGCCATTCTGGGCCGGGCCGGGCATTCCAACTGGCAGCTGCTGCTGGCGGTGATGGCCGCGACGGCAGCAATTTCGATGTTCATTTCCAACACCTCGACCGCGTTGATCATGATGCCGATGGCGCTTGCCATGCTGGCCTCGGGCGGCATCAAAGAGGGTGCGCAAGACGGGATCGCCGGAGCCCTTCCGATGGGGATCGCCTTTGCCGCAACGCTGGGCGGATACGGCACGATTGTCGGCACGCCGACCAATGCGATCGCCGTCGCCCTGCTCAACAAGAGCCTGGGGGTTGAGATCACCTTTCTGGAATGGAGCGCATACGGTGTGCCGGTGGTGCTGCTCGGCGTCCCACTGGCCGCTTTCATCATCGCCAAGGTTCAGCGGATCGATCTGGACAACTTTGATCCCGCTGCGGCGCGCGCCGCGATCCATTTGCCGAGCGGTTGGACCACGCCCGAAAAGCGGTTGGCCCCGGTGTTCCTCCTGACCGTGCTGGCCTGGGTTTCGATGCCGCTGCTCAAGCCGCTGTTTCCGGCTGGCGGGCTCGATGATGGGACTGTTGCGGCGATTGCCGGGCTGTGCCTGTTCTTTCTGCCCGACGGGACCGGCCGACCTTTGCTCAATTGGCAGGAAGCCAATCGCGCGCCGTGGGCCGTGATCCTGATGTTCGGCGGGGGCCTCGCGCTCGCCATGGGCATGACCGAGAGCGGGCTGGCGGGCTGGCTGGGCCAGATGCTGCTGCCGCTGCGCGCGGTGCCATTGCCGATTGTCGCGCTGGTGCTGGTCGCCTTTGTGGTGGTGGTGACCGAATTTGCCAGCAACATCGCGGCGGCCAGCGGGATCATGCCGGTGGTCGGCGCGCTGGTGCTGGCATTGGGTGCAGACCCGATCCTGCTGGCGCTGCCCGCCGCGCTCGCCGCCAGCTGGGGGTTCATGCTGCCGGCTGGAACCGGGCCCAACGCACTGGCTTGGTCAACTGGGCACATCGCCTTGCCCAAAGTGCTCAAAGCCGGGTTCCTGCTCGATGTGGCGGGGGTATTCCTGATGGTCGGGGTGGTCTGGAGCGTCGCTGCACTGTTCTAATCCGGTTGCAGTTGAAATCAAATTGGGCGCTGGCTATGGTACGGACAATCACGGCCCAGGTGGAGATGCGCGTCTGCGGAGGTTAGATGCGCCAGCGCCGCTTGGCCGCCATTGGCTCCCGCCTTCCTGGGAGCGTGTTTTAAGGAAGGATGCCTTCGATGGCAGATACACCCACGCGCAAGCCAAAGGCGAGCATCACCCGGATCGGCAACCGCGAACTGTCGCCCGCCACCTTGATGATGGGCCATGGCTATGACCCGGTCCTGTCCGAAGGCAGCCTGAAAGCGCCGATCTTTCTGACCAGCACTTTTGCCTTTCCCAGCGCGGCGGAGGGCAAGCGCTTTTTTGGCGGGATCACCGGCAAGATTCCGGGCGGCACCGATGGGCTGGTCTATTCGCGCTTCAACGGTCCCAACCAGCAGATCCTCGAAGGCCGCCTGGCGATCTGGGACGGCGCAGAAGAAGCGCTGGTTTTCTCCAGCGGGATGACCGCGATCTGTGTGTTGTTCCTGGCCTTTTGCTCGGCCGGTGACGTTATCGTCCATTCCGGCCCGCTTTATGCCGCCAGCGAAGGCTTCATCGCCAAGACGCTGAGCCGGTTCGGAGTGACCTATGTCGATTTCCCGGCTGGGGCGACCCGCGAAGAGCTCGACGCGGTGTTGGCCAAGGCCCAATCGCAGGCCGCTGTCGGAGGCGGCAAGGTGGCGATGATCTACCTCGAAAGCCCGGCCAATCCGACCAATGCGCTGGTCGATGTCGAAGCCGTACGCGATGCCCGCGATGCAGCGCTGGGGCCTGACTGCCCGATCGCGATCGACAATACCTTTCTGGGCCCGCTGTGGTCTCGCCCGATCGATCAGGGGGCCGATGTAGTGGTTTACAGCCTGACCAAATATGTCGGCGGCCATTCCGATCTGGTCGCAGGCTCGGTCTCGGGCGCCAAGAAGTGGATCGATCCGGTGCGGATGCTGCGCAATACCATGGGCGGGATTGCCGATCCCAACACCGCCTGGATGCTGATGCGCAGTCTGGAAACGGTTGAGCTGCGGATGAGCCGCGCCGGTGAGAATGCGGCGAAGGTCTGCGCTTATCTCAAGGACCATCCCAAAGTTGCGGCGCTGGGCTATCTTGGCGATATCAGCGATCCGCGCCAGCAGGATATCTACAACCGCCATTGCAGCGGCGCGGGCAGCACCTTCTCGCTCTATATCAAGGGCGGCGAGGCCGAGGCGTTTCGGTTCCTCGACAGCCTCAAGATTGCCAAGCTGGCGGTCAGCCTGGGCGGCACCGAAACGCTGGCCAGCCTGCCCGCCGCAATGACTCACCTGTCGGTTCCCGACGAGCGCAAGGCAATGCTGGGGATCACCGACAATCTGGTCCGCATTTCGATCGGGATCGAGGATGCCGATGACCTGATCGCGGACTTTGAACAGGCACTGGCGCAAGTCTGACAGTCTTGCCCCGCCCCCGGCTTTCTGCTTGGGACGGGGCATGACCAACGAACCGCATGACAAACTGGACGAGCCCAAACGCCATGGCCTCGTCAAAATCGAACAAGGACCATGGACCGATTGGTACCACTGGGAGCCGGTCGACTTCTTCGAGGAACACGCCGGTCCGTTTTACTGCCAGCCCGATGGGGACGCGGTGCTCTGCGCGTTTATGCCGCAGGACAAAAACCGCAACGGCGGCGGCAACATCCACGGCGGGGCGCTGATGACTTTTGCCGATTTCGCTCTGTTCATGATCGCAGGCGGTATGGAAACCTCGGTCCACGGGGTGACCATGACGATGAACTGCGAATTCGTCGGCGCAGCGGAACCAGCAAAACTGCTCACCGCGCGCGGTGAAGTGGTGCGGCAGGGACTGTCAGTCGCATTCGTGCGCGGGATCATTGATGATGAGGGGCGCCCGGTGATGGCTTTTTCGGGCACGATCAAGAAGTTCAAGCCGCGCGGCTGATCAGCCCTTCCACTCGCGTCGTTCTTCGCCAGCGCGCAGCACTTCGTAGGCCAGTTGCAGCGCCTGAAACGCCTTGGCGGCGTCCTCGTCACCCGGGCGGACGTCGGGGTGGACCACTTTAGCCTTGGTCCGGTAGCTCTTCTTGATCGCGTCGAAATCGGCGTCAGGGGTCAGTTCAAGCAGATCGAGCGCGCGCAGTTCGTCGCGGCTGCGCGTGCCATCGCCCGATGTCGCCCAGCCGTAGTGCGCGCTTTCCTGAAAGCCTTCGTGGGTCTGGCGTTCTTCGGCCTCGCGCGCGGCGGTTTCTTCGGCGTCGAGCCCGGCGAAATAGTCCCAGCCGGAGTTGTATTCGGCGGCATGGGCCACGCAAAACATCCAGCGATCCGGGCTGTTTGGGCTTTTGGGCGCGGGGCAAGTGCCCGCTTCGGCGCAGCCATGCCGGTCGCACAGCCGGACGTTGGTCGCCTCACGGCTGCCGCCGTAGCCACCCCAGCGGGGAAATCCCCAGTTATCGGATCTGCGAACGCGGCTCATCACTTGTCGCGATAGGCCGAAGGGGGCCCCTTCTGCAAGGCCGCAAAATGGCATGGCGCGGCTGCCCCAATTGCCGTATTGAGGACTTCGGCATCACGTTCGATACGAAACGCGGAGGATAGGTCTTATGAGCAAGCAACTTGCCCTGTCGATTGCGGTTTCGGTGATGGCGATGGTCAGCTTCGTGCTGCTGGGCCAGCAGGCTGGTGCCCAGCTGGCCCGTGATGCCCGCGCGCAGGTTCCGCTCAATGCCGACTATGCGGCGCTGCCCTCAATCGGCCGCCTGCTGCCGATCCTTAACTGACAGCGGTCCGCAGCGCCGCTCAATCCACCGTAACTGTCACCGAGCGGCGGTTCTGGGCCCAGCTAGCTTCGTCGCTGCCCAGCGCCAGCGGCTTTTCCTTGCCGTGACTGACCGTGGTGATGCGGCCGGCATCGACCCCCAGGCTCACCAGATAGTTCTTGGCGGCATTGGCCCGCCGCTCACCCAGCGCGAGATTGTATTCGCGGGTGCCGCGCTCGTCCGCATGACCTTCAACGCTGACCCGCTTGGCCGGATAGCGCGCTAGCCACTGCGCCTGCGCGGCCAGTGCGGCCTGATCGGTGGCATCGATATTGTAGCGATCGGTGTCGAACAGGATCGTGTCCTGCCCCATCAGCTGCGCGACAAAATCGGCCTGACTGCCGGGAACCACAGCGGTGCTGCCGCTGTCGTCGGTGGTCTGGCCGGTGGCGCTGCCGCCCGGATCGGGCGGAAGGATCTGCGGCGCTTTCTTGGAGCAGGCGGACAGGACCAGACCGCTGGCCAGGACCAGGGACAGGGTAAGACGCTTGTTCATCGGTATCTCCTTTGTCTTCAGCTTCATCGCTTGCCCCCACCGTGTCAACGGGTGTCAGGGCCGGAGCGGTCCCCAGGCGGGATCACTGCCATCGCCGGGGGTTTCCAGCTTGCGTTCGTTCTTGCCGGTCAAGTCAACCTGCCAGACCCCGGCCTTGCCGCTGCCCCGCGTGGTGCGGAAGAACTGGATCAGGCGGCCATTGGGGGCCCATGTCGGGGCTTCATCCTGCCAGCTATCGGTCAGATAGCGCAGATTTCCGCCCACCGGGTCCATCACCGCGATCCGGAAATTGCCCGCGATATGCGTGAAGGCGATCTGATCGCCGCGCGGGGACCATTCGGGCGTCGCAGCGCGGCCGCCGAAAAAGCTGATCCGCTTTTGGCCCGATCCATCAAGGTTCATGACATAGACTTGCTGACTGCCGCTGCGATCGCTTTCGAACACGATCCGCTTGCCATCGGGGCTGAACGAACCGCCAATATCGATCCCCGGCGCGTCGGTCAGCTTGACTGCCGTGCCGCCGGCCGATGGCATCTTGTAGATGTCGGTATTGCCGCCAGTGGCCATCGAATAGAGGATCCACTTGCCATCGGGCGACCAACGCGGCGCGAACAGCGGGTTGCTGGCCTGCAGCAGCAGGCGCTGGCGATCCGCGGCAAGGTCATAGATATAGATCCGCGGCTGACCGTTGTAATAGCTGAGGTACAGGATCGACTTGTAATCGGGCGAATAACGCGGGGTCAGCGCGGTCGATTGCCCGGTGGTCAGGTAACGGTGGTTGGCCCCATCCGAATCCATGATCGCCAACCGCTTCATCCTGCGGTTCTTCGGCCCGGTTTCGGCGATATAGGCGATCCGGCTGTCAAAGAACGGGTTCTCACCCGATAGCCTGGCATAGACCATATCGGCGCATTTGTGCGCGGCGCGGCGCCATTCGCCGGGCGGGACGGTCCAGCCGGCCTTGGCCACCTGTTCGCCAAGGCCAACATCGTAGAGATAGCAGCCGACGGTGATGTTGCCGCTGGCTTCAGCCCGGACATAGCCCTGCACCAGCATGTCGGTGCCGCGCCCACGCCAACCGCCGTAGTCAGGGGCCTGAACCTGCACCAGCGCCGGACGCGGCAGGCTGCTCGGCCCGGTTGGCTTGAACAAGCCATTGCTGCGCAAGTTGCCAAAGATCACATTGGCGACCGAAAAACCCAGCGTTGAGGTGCTGCCCGCGCTGGTTTGGGTCGGCACATCGGCATTGGTGGCGAAGGCCGGGATCGCGATCTTGGCGTCGTTCGCGCTCAAACTGCCGACCACGTCTTCCTCGACCTCGATCGGAGCCGGGGTCGGAGCCGGAGCGGCGGTCTGCGCCACCAGCGCCGATGCCGGGAGCGTCAGGGCCAACACGAACGGAATGAACATCTTCACGGGGGCTGGTTCCTATTGCTTGGTGAAGTTCAGCTTGCGCTGCTTCCACGAATCGTAAAACTCGGGCGGGAGCCCGCTGAACGGTGCTGCCAGTTTAATCGCCCGCACTGCGCAGTCCCGAAACGGGCGGACCTGCGCGCGGTTTGAATCGGTGATGCCAGTGATCATTGGCTCTTCAATCGCCAGTATGCGCCCACTCTTGTCGAGTGTGAAGCGCACTGCCGCTTTCAATTTACCAACATCAAGCCCGCTAACCGGACAGGAATTCCACGGGCTGCGGACCTTGCTGCCGATCAGCGAGGTCCATGATGCGACCTGCTGGGCTGATGCCTGCGTGGCCGCCGGGGTCTTGTCCTTGCCGGTCCCGCCGGTGATACCCTTGCCGAAATTGGGATCAAGCACGCTGGCCCCGCCCTTTGCCGGGGGCGTCTTGGCTGGTGTCTTGGCCGCCTGTTGTGGCGGCTTGGGCGCGGTTTTTGCGGCAGGCACGGGGCGCGGCGGGGGGACGGCGCTGGATTGGGGCGGCGGGGCGGGAACCGGCTCCGCCGCGGGGGCGGGCTCGCCCAGCTCGGGCCCGGTGTCGGGCGCGGGACTGGCCGTGGGATCGGGCGAGGTGGAAACCGCACCCACTTCTTCACTCAAGGTTACGCTGATCCGCTCGACCGGCGGCAGAGCCTCGGGCGGCTTGGCGGTGACCAGCACCCAGACCAGCGCGGCATGGCCCAGCGCGGCCAGCGCCAGGCCCAATCCTTCTTCGCGGGTGAGTGCGGGGGCGTTCATCGGATCACGCTATGGGCTGGGAACTGAACCGCTGGTGACCAGCGCAATCGCGGTAAATCCGGCGCGGTTGAGCTCGCCCATCACGCCCATCACCGTGCCGTATTCCAGACTGCGGTCGGCCCGCAGCGTGACTTGCGGCCTCTTGCCGTCCGGTCCCGGCGGAACCTGCGCCAAAGTCTGCGCCAGACTTCCGGGGGCCAGTGCCGTTTCACCCAGATAGATTACGCCATCGTTGGTGATCGACAGGTTGATCTCGCTGGGGTTCTGGTTCAGCGGCTTGGCATTGCTATCGGGCAGGTCCACCGGCACCCCGGCGCTGAGCAGCGGCGCGGTGACCATGAAGATGATCAGCAGCACCAGCATCACATCGACCAAGGGCGTGACGTTGATGTCCGCCATCGGGGTCCGGCCCCGGCGGGTGCGGCGGGTGGGGGCTGGGCCCATCGCCATTACTGCGCTTCCAGCTCGCGGCTGAGGCTGGCGTGGAAGCGATCGGCAAAGCGTTGCAGCCGGGCTTCAATCTGGTTCACCCGGTGCGAAAAGCGGTTGTAGGCGATCACCGCTGGAATGGCCGCGAACAGCCCGATCGCGGTGGCAAACAGCGCCTCTGAAATCCCCGGCGCAACCACCGCCAGCGACGAATTCTGCTGCTGCCCGATCTGGAAAAAGCTGTTCATGATCCCCCAGACCGTGCCGAACAGGCCGACAAACGGTGCCACTGCGCCCACTGTCGCAAGGAAATTGAGCCGTTCGGACAGCCGGTCAGCCTCCTGCGCGATTGTGCTGTCCATCACTTGCGCCAACCGCTGGCGCGTGCCTTCGCGGTCCATCGCCTTGCCGCCGAGCGAGCGGCGCCACTCGGCGACCCCGGCTGCGGCAACGCGGGCCGAGGGGACATCGCCTTTGCCGAATTCGGACTGAAAGGCATCGATATCACTCGCCTTCCAGAAATCTCGTTCATAGGTGTCGCAGGCCTTGACGATCTGGCGGTGGCGCAGGCTGAACCCGACAATGATCGTCCAGACCCATAGCGAGGCCAGAATCAGCCCGGCCATAACCGCCTGCACCACAATATCGGCATCGAGGAACAGCTTGGCCGGATCAAGATGCTTGGGCGCGGCATTTGCAGCAGCGGCGGCGAGCAGGGCGAACTGGGTCATGAATTTCCTTCAAGGGCAATAGTGGCAAAGGCCGCGCGCCAACTAGCGGGCATCCGCCGTGGGCGGCCTTGGGGGGAGACGAAAGCGACGCGAAAGCTGGCTTCGGTCAGCAGCAGGCCGTCTTCGCGAAAGGCCTTTTGGTGCATCCGGCAGCTGGCTACGCCCAGATCGGTGCAAGTGGTTTCAATCCGCACGCCATCATCGAGCCGGGCCGGGGCGGCATAGCGGACGGTCATATCGGCGATCGCAAAGGCGCCCTCGCCTGCCTCATTCACCGCGCGCTGATCGATCCCCAGCAGCCGCACGAAATCGCTGCGGGCGCGTTCAAACCAGCGCAGGTAATTGGCGTGATAGACCACGCCTGACAGGTCGGTATCCTCAAAATAGGCCCGCACCGAAAAATGGTGCAACGATCCTTCGATCAGGCCAGAGGGAAAGGGAGGGTATGACGTCATGCCGCCAGACCCTTAGCAAGTCGGCGAGTCGCAGGGCAAGGGAATGCGTTCGGCCTGGCTCAAACAACCCACCACTCGTCACCTTGAAACCAATCAGAGAGAACCAACTACCGAGCCAGCATCGGCCCCAATGGCCGGCCACCAAACAGGTGAACGTGCAAATGCGGCACTTCCTGATGGCCGTGGCCGCCGACATTGGCGAGCAGGCGGTAGCCCGGCTCGACCAGCCCGGCTTCGCGCGCAACATGCCCAACTGCGCGGATGAAGCCCGCGATCTCCTCAGCCGGGGCATAGGCCGAAAAGTCATCCCAACTGACATAGGCGCCTTTGGGGATCACCAGCACATGGAATGGCGCCTGCGGGTTGATATCGTGGAACGCCAGCGCCCATTCGTCCTCGTAAACGGTCTTGTTCGGGATTTCGCCGCGCAGGATCTTCGCGAAGATGTTCTGATCGTTGTAGGGCTGGGTTGCGTCGATCGGCATTACGAACCTCGTGCAGCTTTCTCATCAATCCCGCTGGTGCCTTCGCGGCGTTCCAGCTCGGCCAGAACCTCGTCCCACGCCACGCCTTTGGCGTCGAGCAGGACCAGCAGGTGGAACAGCGTGTCAGCCGCTTCGCCAATCAGCTCTTCGCGGCTGCCCGATAGTGCGGCAACGACCGTTTCGATCGCTTCCTCACCCAGTTTGCGGGCGATAACCGGCACCCCGCGCGCGTTGAGTTTGGCCACCCAGCTGCTGGCGGGGTCGGCATCGCGGCGCGCGGCAATCGTCGCGGCAAGGCGGGAAAGCGTATCCATGGTGCAAGGCAATGCGGCGCTGCGGCGCCCAGGTCAAGCCGGCGCGCTAGTCAGGGCGGCGGCGCGAGAAGTGACGGCCGATGATCACCCCGGCCAGCCCCATGCCGAACAGCGCGATGCCCGATGGATCGGGAATGCTGCTGCCGCCAGTCTGGGCCAGCGCTGGTGAAGCGACAAAGATAGCAAAAGCTGCCGTAAGGCTGCGTCCAAACATCATCCGGGCCTGCGCGGACCTCCCGGATTGTGCAACTGCGAATACTGCGCCGTCCCACGGCGGGACTGATCAAGCCGCTGATATGAATCGCAAACTAGCCGCGCGCAGGCAGCCCGGCGGCGCGCAGGGCATTGTGGGCCTGGGCGATTGTGTAAGTGCCAAAATGGAAGATCGAGGCCGCCAGCACCGCGCTGGCGTGGCCCTTGGTCACGCCCTCGACCAAATGGCCCAGCGTGCCGACCCCGCCGCTGGCAATCACCGGAACCGATACGGCATCGGCGATGGTCCGGGTCAGGTCGAGGTCATAGCCGGCCTGCGTCCCATCGCCGTCCATCGAGGTTACCAGCAGCTCCCCCGCGCCGAGTTTCGCCAAACGAATGGCGTGTTCCACCGCGTCGATCCCGGTCGCATTTCTGCCGCCGTGGGTGAAAATCTCCCAGCCGCCGCTTGCCA
>JANMOU010000064.1:0-4602 GCA_031369495.1 Novosphingobium sp.
ACGTTGGCGCAGTTGCCATAGGCAGCAGCGGCCGAATCCAGGATCGAAGCGGCTTCCGGCGTGATGTCCGACTTATCCCAGTCGAAGAACACGATGTACGGACCCTTCTCACACACCGGCGGCGGAGGCGGCGGTGCTTCAACCGGAGCAGGCGGCGGAGGCGGCGGTGCGGGATAGCTTTCAACCACGACCGGCGCTGCAGGCTTCCCGCCGAAGTTGTAACCCAGCGTTACCAGCACCGAATGGCTCCGCCAACGGCCGCTGACCACATCGGTGGTCGTGATCGGCACAGAGGAAGCGGTGTTGGTCAGGAACAGCGGAACTTCCACGTTGTTCTGGTTGAAGAAGCGGTACTTCAGCCCCAGATCGAGGTTATCGGTGATCGGCACCCGGGCCCCTGCCAGCAGCTGCCAGGCAAAGCCTTCATCACGGTCCTGAATCCGGATCGCGGTGTTCGGAGTCGGGCGGGCGGTGGCCTGAACGGTGACCCGGCCATAGCCAACGCCGCCGCCAACGAACAGCTGAAGGCCATCGTCTGCGCCGGTTTCGAGGTAGCCGTTGAGCATCCCGCTAAGTGAGCTGACTTTTCCGAACGGCACGTTTGCGGTTGAAAATCCAACCGGGCCAAAGGCGCTCTGGATCTGCTGCACTTCGGCGCGGCGATAGCTGCCTTCGGCTTCAAGCCGGAAGCTACCGAAATCGTAGCCCACCATGGTGCCGATATCGTAGCCTGTTTTGGTGCGGACTTCGGCCAGTTCGGCTCCGGCCGGGCGCTGGAACGCGGTGCTGGCGTTCTTGAGCGCAAAGTGCATGTCATCGACGAACACCACCCCGGCATCGGTTTCGACATACCATGAATCGTCACGGGCAAGGGCCGGGCTGGCCAGTGCGGTTGAGGCCAATACGGCCCCCAGGAATAGCTTGCGCATATAAATGCCTCTCTTTGCCGCCGGGACCGGCGATGAACGGATAGCGGGCGAACACTCTCGAATCGCACTTAGCGCATAAAGTGCGGCATTTCTTTTACGGATTCGAGAAAAATCGGGGGAAATGCCTAGGAAAATCAGACATCCCCCCGATCCCGTTACGTCAAAGACACAATTCCCCGCCCGACAGCCGTTCCTGCGGCCAAATCTAGCGGTCAGGCTGCGGCCAACAGCCGCTTTTCGCCCGCGATCCGCAGCATTGCCTTTTGCAGCTTCTCGAACGCGCGGACCTCGATCTGGCGGACCCGTTCACGGCTGACGCCGTATTCCTGGCTCAATTCCTCCAGCGTCTGCGGATCGTCAGTCAGCCGCCGCTGGGTCAGGATATGGCGTTCACGCTCGTTCAGGCTGTCCATCGCCTCAAGCAGCAGCGAGTGGCGATTGCCAGCTTCTTGCGCCTCTTCGACGATCTGATCCTGCAACGGTCCATTGTCTTCGAGCAGGTCCTGCCACTGGCCTTCGCCCTCGTCATTGAACGAGACATTGAGGCTGGCATCGCCGCCCATCATCATCCGGCGGTTCATGTTGACCACTTCGACCTCTGACACGCCCAGGTCGGTTGCGATCTTGGTCACCTGATCGGGGTGAAGATCCGAATCCTCATAAGCATCAAGGTTCTTTTTCATCCGCCGCAAGTTGAAGAACAGCTTCTTCTGCGCCGCGGTGGTGCCCATCTTGACCAGCGACCAGCTGCGCAGGATGAATTCCTGCATCGACGCCTTGATCCACCACATTGCATAGGTGGCGAGGCGGAAGCCGCGATCGGGTTCGAATTTCTTGACCCCTTGCATCAGGCCGATGTTCCCTTCGGAAATCAGCTCGGAAACCGGCAGGCCATAGCCGCGGTAACCCATCGCGATCTTGGCGACGAGGCGCAGGTGGCTGGTGACCAACTGCTTGGCCGCTTCGGGATCCTGATGTTCGGCATAGCGCTTGGCGAGCATGTATTCCTGCTCAGCGGTCAGCACCGGGAACTTCTTGATTTCGGCCAGATAGCGGTTGAGGCTCTGCTCAGGCCCAAGCGCGGGCATGGCAGTGCCACCGGTGGCGGGCAGTTTCTTTTTGGCTTCGGACATCTTGTTCACTCGTCCTTTCATTGTCAGCCCACCCTTGCCAGACCCTTAATAGGCGTCCGCGGCGGTCAGGCCACACAGAGAAGTGTTATACCACAATAGATCAGCTTTGGTTCCCCAATTCGACCAACAGCCCCGCCATATCGGCAGGCAGCTTGCTCTCAAAACGAACCGCTGCCCCCGTGATGGGGTGGATAAAACCCAGCACTGCAGCGTGCAGCGCCTGCCGGGTGAAGTGAAGCTGGGTGAGAAGCGCATGGTGGCGCTGGTGGGTGCGTCCATAAACAGGATCCCCCAATAGCGCATGACCACTTGCCGCAAGGTGAACACGGACCTGGTGGGTTCGCCCGGTTTCGAGCCGGCATTCGACCAGGCTGGCACCGTCAAAAGTCTCTAGCGTCTTGTAATGCGTAACCGCGTGCTTGCCGCGCTCGTCCTCGACCAGCGCCATCTTCTTGCGGTTGGTGGCCGAACGGCCAATGTTGCCGCGCACCGTGCCGGACAGTGGTTTGGGCAGGCCGATCACGATGGCGAGATAGGCCCGCTCGATCGAATGGTCAGCGAACTGCGCGGCTAGCCCTTCGTGGGCCTTGTCGGTCTTGGCGACCACCATCAGGCCTGACGTATCTTTGTCAATCCGGTGGACGATCCCCGGCCGGGCCACCCCGCCAATGCCCGATAGCTGTCCGCGGCAATGGTGCAGCAGCGCGTTGACCAGCGTGCCGTCATAGTTTCCGGCGGCGGGATGGACCACCAGTCCGGCGGGCTTGTCGATCACGATCAGGTAGTCGTCTTCGTAGACTACGTTGAGCGGGATATCCTGTGCAATGGCTTCGGCTGGGATTGCAGCAGGAACGCGGATTTCGAAGGGGGTTTCGGCGGGCGGCTTGTGGCTGGCCTGACTGACTACTTTACCGGCCAGACTGACCCGGCCTTCGCCCATCAGCGCCTTGACCCGTTCCCGCGATAACCCGCTGGCAGTGCTGAGCGCCTTGTCGAGCCGCTCACCCTCGTGCCCGGTCGTGCCGGTAATGATGGATTCCCCCGCATTCATTGCTAGGCAGATGGGGATGGTGATCGAACTGACAAGTGGCGCATTGGCCACACTGCGCGAAGAAGCGACACGGGCGCACCCGCGCGAATGCTGCGGGCTGTTGTTGGGGCAGGGCGCGCGGATCGTTTCCGCGGTCCCTGCGGCCAATGTGCACCCTGATGCCGAGCGCCATTTCGAGATCGACCCCGGCACGCTGATCGCCGCACATCGCGCTGCACGGGCAGGCGGCCCGCACGTGCTGGGCTATTATCACTCTCACCCCAATGGCCGGACCGAACCATCGGGCGAAGATATTGCCATGGCTGAGCGGGCAGGTCGGATTTGGGCAATTATTGCTGCTGGAAACGTGTTGTTGTGGCGCGATGGTGCAGAAGGATTCACAGCGCTTTCCAGCCGAGTCGTGGACGGCTAAGGCAGCGCTTACGCCATTACAGGGAACCCGATGACCGACACCGCAATCGATCTTGCCAGCTTGCTTTGCTCGCGCCTGTGCCACGACCTGCTCAGCCCGGTCGGCGCGCTCAACAACGGGCTTGAGCTGCTGGCTGAGGAAAAAGACCCCGAAATGCGCAAGCGCTGCATGGAGCTGCTCGAACAGAGCGCCCGGACCAGTGCTGACAAGCTTAAATTCTTCCGGCTGGCCTTCGGTGCGGCGGGCGGCTTTGGCGATACGGTGCCGGTGGAAGAGCCCAAGGCGCTGATCGATGCGCTGGTTGCGGGCAATGGCCGGATCACGCTCAACTGGACGCTTGGCGTGGCGGTGCTGCCCAAACCGGCGGTCAAGGTGCTGCTCAACCTCTCGCTCATCGCGATCGATGCGCTGGTGCGTGGCGGTACGCTCGATATCGGAGCGGAACTGCGCGACGGGGCGAGCGAAATCGTGGTCCGCGCTGCTGGGCCCAAGATCGCGTTTGATCCGGTGATCGGCAAGGCGCTCGACGGCGTGCTCGATCCGGGCGAACTGACCAGCCGCACTGCGCCGGCCCACATGATCCAGCAACTGGCCTCCGCCCAAGGCGGCGGGCTGCAATATGCGCTCAGCGACGACGCGTTGGTGATGGGTGCGGTCCTGCCGGGATGATGCACCGCTGATGTCCGAACTGATCCACTTCGAGAATCCCTCGCCCAATTGGAACGAGCGGCAATTGCCGATCTCGATGGTGGTGATCCACTACACAGGAATGGAAAGCGCCGCGGAAGCGCTGGAGCGATTGGGCGATCCGATGGCCGGGGTTTCGGCGCATTACCTGATCGAGGAAGACGGCACCGTCCACCGGCTGGTCCGCGAAGATCGCCGGGCCTGGCACGCCGGCAAAAGCTTCTGGCGCGGGATCACCGATGTCAATTCGGCCAGCATTGGGATTGAGCTGGTCAATCCAGGGCACGAATTTGGCTATCAGCCGTTCCCCGACGCCCAGATGGAAGCGCTGCTGCCGCTGCTCGCTGACATGGTCCAACGCCACGACATCCCCCGCGCCAATGTGGTCGG
>JANMOU010000005.1:0-1636 GCA_031369495.1 Novosphingobium sp.
GCTTTGAACAGGCCCATGGGGGAATCACTCGGTTAAGGGTTTTCGCTTGCCTGCCCTCGTGCAGAAAAGGTCCTTACCGTCTAGTGAATGGCCGGGTTATTTTGGGTTCATCGCGCCGAATGGAAGGAGCGGTGCGGTGAATGGTTCGCCTCAATGCCGGAAGTGCCGCATCCCGGTGAACACCATTGCCAGGCCTGCCTCATTGGCAGCGGCGATGACTTCGGCGTCGCGCATTGATCCGCCTGGCTGGATGACGGCTGTGGCACCGGCTTCAGCGGCTGCCAGCAGACCATCGGCGAAGGGGAAGAACGCGTCTGAGGCAACCGCGCTGCCATAGGTGCGCGGGGCGGCCCAGCCGAATTTCTCGGCGGCTTCGGCGGCTTTCAGCGCGGCAATCCGGCTCGAATCGCGGCGGTTCATCTGGCCAGCACCAATCCCGGCGGTGATCCCGTCCTTGGCATAGACAATCGCGTTCGATTTCACGTGGCGCGCGACGGTCCAGGCAAACAGGCAGTCTTGCAGCTCCTGCTCGCTCGGCGCGCGGCTGGTCACCACTTTGAGGTCAGCCAGCGTAATCGCGCCATTGTCGCGGGTCTGGACCAGCAAGCCGCCAGTGATCGGCTTGACCTGCAATCCGCCGCGGCGCGGATCGGGCAAGGTGCCGGTCAGCAGCAGCCGCAGGTTCTTCTTGGCGGAGAAGACGGCAATCGCAGCTTCATCGGCGTCGGGGGCGACCACCACTTCGGTGAAGATTGCGCAGATTGCTTCGGCCGTCGGGCCGTCCAGCGGGACATTGACCGCAACGATACCGCCGAACGCCGAAACATCATCACAAGCCAAGGCCCCCTGCCAGGCTTCGAGCAGGCTGTTTGCTTGCGCCACGCCGCAGGGGTTGGCGTGCTTGACGATCACCACGGCCGGAGCCTGCCCGCGAAATTCCGCACAAAGCTCCAGCGCAGCGTCGGCATCGGCCAGATTGTTGTAGGACAGTTCCTTACCCTGCACTTGCCGGGCCTGCGCGATCCCGGACCCGTGCGGGCCTTTGGGAATGTACAGCGCGGCGCGTTGGTGCGGGTTTTCACCATAGCGCAGCTCTTCCGTCCGCGTGCCCATAATGGCCAGTGTTTCGGGGAACAGTTGCTGCTGGTCGGCAAAGGCGAACCATTGGCTGATCATCGCATCATAGCTGGCAGTTGCGGCAAAGGCGCGGGCGGCCATCAGCTTGCGGAAGTCATAGCTGGTGGCGCCGTCGTGGGTCTCCAGCTCGGCCAGCAGCCCGGGGTAGTCAGCCGGATCAGTGACAATCGTGACGAAGGCATGGTTCTTGGCCGCCGAGCGGACCATGCTGGGGCCGCCGATGTCGATATTCTCGATCACCTCGTCGCGGGGCGCGCCTTTCATAACGGTTGCTTCAAACGGGTAGAGGTTGACCACCACCAGATCAATTGCACCGATGCCGTAGGCTTCCATCGCGGCAGCGTGTTCGGGATTATCGCGCACCGCCAGCAAGCCGCCGTGGACCTTGGGATGCAGCGTCTTGACCCGCCCGTCCATCATCTCGGGAAACCCCGTCACCTCGGCCACATCGCTCACCGCAAGGCCCGCCGACCGCAGTCCCGCCGCCGTGCCGCCCGTC
>JANMOU010000009.1:0-101056 GCA_031369495.1 Novosphingobium sp.
AAGCTTATTGGCTGGGTTTGTCGTCGCGCTATCGCGGTAAGCACCACCGGCCCGCTCCCCCGGCCCGACCACCCCCAACTAGGGTACCCTATGGGGGGTCGGGCCGGGGGAGCGGGCCGGTGTTGCCAGCCAATCGCGGAGGCGATTGGCGCACCAATGAAAGAGGACCAGACAATGCCGACATTCTATGACTGCACCCCCGCTCCCAGCCCGCGCCGGGCCCGGATCGTGCTGGCCGAAAAGGGCATCACCCACGATGTCAAGATCGTCGATCTGTCCAAGGCCGAACAACTCACCCTGGAATTCCGCGCGATCAACCCGGCTTGCACGGTCCCGGTACTGGTGCTGGACGATGGGGCCGTGCTGACCGACAACGCCGGAATCGCTGCCTGGGCCGAGGCTGCGCAACCTGAGCCCGCGCTGCTCGGCCGCACCCCGCTCGAAAAGGCCGCAGTGGCGAGCTGGAATTCCAAAATCGAAGGCGAATGCTTCATGGCCATCGCCGAAGTGCTGCGCAACAAATCCAAAGGCATGGTCGATCGCGCGCTGCCCGGCCCGCACAACTACGCCCAGATCCCCGAACTGGCTGAGCGGGGCAGGGCCCGGCTGCTCCATTTCCTCGACCGGTTCGAAGCGCATATGACCGGGCGCGAGTGGGTCGCCACTGACAGCTTCACCCTCGCCGACATCACCGCCGGGGTCGCGCTCGATTTCGCCGGCTGGGTCAAGGTCGACGTGAACGAAGGGCGCCCGGGGATTGCAGCATGGCGGGCCAAGCTGGCGGAGCGGGCGAGCTTCGGGCTTTAATCCTCGGCTACCCCGTCCCTGCGCATTTCGGGGTCGAGCCACTCGGCCCGGCCATCGGGCAGCACCCGCATCAGACCGGCGTCGATTGCCTCTTGCCGCTTTTCACCGATCCGCCGGTTGAGCTTTTCGATGAACCGCTCGTTGGCTTCAAACCGCAGATCGCTCTGCCGCTGCTTCTCGGCCTCATACTCCACGCGCCACTGCTCGCGCTGCCGCTGATAGGCCGGAGTGCCGGGGATTTGTGCTGAAGGCTCCAGCCCCGCGCCGCCCGCTTGCCCGAAACGCGCGCCGCGCCGCTGGCTGAGCATAAACCGAATATGCCCGTAATTGTGCTTGCGATAAGTGCCCAGCAGCTTGCCGCCCGAAGCAATCGGCAGCTCCTCCCCGCGCAGCGCCAGCTCCACCGCGCAATCCTCCAGCCGCAAGATCCCCCGATCAATCGCCGCCTCCCACGCCGCCGAAAACCCTTCCGCCCCCGGCCGCACCCGCAGCTTGTACAGCGCCTCCAACGAAGCCCCAATCTCCCGCGCCGCCTGCGTGACGATGCCGGTGGCAGCGAGGGCGGAAATGAAGGCGCGTTGCCGGTCGGGGGTGATGGAGTTACGGCGCGGGGCGGTGTGGAGATAGGGCGCAAACCCCAGCAGCGGATCGCCCGGTTCCGGCGGCGGCGCGGTAAACGCCGTGCGGCTGGTGCGGCGCGATGGGCGGGCGGAGGCGCAGACCAGCCGCGCCTCATCCTCAAACTTGTCTGTCATGGCAGAAACAACCTCCGGAATAGCTGTAGGATTTACGCCCCCGGTTGGAGGGTCCGGCTATCAGAGGGGAGGGATGTAGGAAAATGAATTCAGCTCAGCTCAGCTCAGCTTGCTTGCTGCAATCAGCGGTGCCTCTGAAATTCGCTCGAGCAAATCGGCCTGCATCGGTTCAAGATCGACCAAGAGCGCAAGAACGTTGAGGACGTTGATCAGTTCACTGGTGTATTCGGGTAGCCAATGGTCGGGCTGGATCTCACCCAAGGGTGATGGCGGGCGGCGATCACCGATTTGCGGGCGTTCGCGGTTCTTCTTGCGATAGCTGAACCACTGGCGGAGGATCTGTTTGCCCGAAACTTCGTAGGCCCAGACAGCGGGCGGGACATTGTCAATGAACCCGCTTCCAACCAACAGGCGCTTTAGCGCCGGATCATAATCGATCGTGTCGGGAAAGCCTTCGGGCGTTGAAGGGATCGCGCCATCTTTGGGAATGACCGGGCCGTCTTTCGCTGCGCGCGGCAGCGCGGGAGGATCTTCGGCGGCGAAGCGTTCGCCAAAGGTGTGCAGGCGGATCACCTGGCGGCCCAGCTGAGCGGCCTGCGCAAACAGCGTGGCAGAGGCGGTCAGCGGCACGCGCAAACCGGGGCGGATCAGGTCGGCGGCGAATGTGGCGGTGTAGGCTGGGTGCGCGAGTAAGGCGGCAACATAAGCAAAAACATCGACCGGATCGACCGGCGCACCAAAGGCCTTGGTGAAGGCCGCGACGACTGCGGGGGAGACATTGGCCTCAGTCGCGGCAGCGTCTTTCCAGAGTGCGAAGACACGGCCGCCGAAGGAGCCACGGTAGTGATCAAGATCAGGGATAAGGGCGGTGGCAGAAATTGCTGGTCCCGATTTCGGACTGTGGGCCATCAGCGCCGAAAAGTAGACCTGCTTCTCGCTATGTGTTTCCCACATACCGGGGTTTGGTTGATTGATTACGCGGGCATCGGGTATGATGTGTTGCCGGTCGAAACTTCTGAACCCGTATCTGACTGGTTCTTCGCCAGCAAGCGACCGCTCCGCAAGCTTGGCGAGTTCTTTGTTTGGGTTCTTAAGCTCCTTCGATGCCAGGACGATCGGCATCAGGGTTTCACGGGGTGTCCAGGTCAACGCCTTGCCCGATTTGCTGATGTGCCGATCTGCGGGTTGTCCGTTGCGAAGATGTGGGTGAAAAATTTCTGCTGCCTTTGCTGCATCAGATTCACCGATCAGTTTTCGCCACCGCCGCTTCAGAGAAGCCTCATCCGGTGCGATGATCCAGGTCCGGCCCGGCATCACCCCTGATCCGCAATCGCCGATGATCGCGTCCAGCGCCGCAAAGCTGCCCCAGCCGCCGGCATGCTCGGGCAGGAACGGCGCGCGCGGATCGCTCGGGCAATCGCTCCATTTGGCGTCCGCCAGCGATACGCCGGACAATTCGGCAAATTTCGCTGCGCGCCGCCCTTTTGTCAAAGCGCGATAGCGCACGTGGGCCGCCTGTTTGCCCGGATTGGTCGAGCGGCTGGCCAGCACGATGCAGACGGTATGTTGCACCCCCTGAAAAATACGCGACGCAACTTCGGGCTGGTGGCCTTCGGGCGAGCAGTCGATCACCCAGATTTCATCGCAATCACGGCGCAGGTCTGCGCGCATTTTTTGGAAGCCGGGACCGTTGAGAAAGCCCGATACGGTGATGTAGCAGACCATCCCCGCCAGCTTTTCTGCCACCGGCGGATCACGGTCGCGGCCGCCAGCGCCTTGTTCGAACACTTTCCACGCCGCCCATCGCCAGAAATAGACATAAAGGTTGCGCAGGTGTTTAGAATGGGCGCCAACGCCCCATGCCTTGGGCGGTTGCCAGTCTGCCAGTGGCGCGTCCTTGCCGTCCTTGAACCGGCCATTTTCAACCCAGGCACCTTTGCCCTTGGCCTTTTCCTTATAAGGCGGATTGCCGATCACCACTGTGATTGGCTGGCTGCGCTTGATCTTGTTGGCTTCGGTGCGGGACTTAGAAATCTCGCGGTAAATGCCCGCCCCGCTTTCGATATCGGCATAGGGATCGCCCAGCGTATCGGTCACGAACAACCGCGGTGTGGCGGTGGTGCCGATGTCGAGCATTTCGGCCAGCAGCCGCAACTGCGCCACCGCGAAGGCGCCAAATTGCAGCTCAAACCCGATCAGCCGCTGCGCCACTTCGGCCATCATCGGGGCTACTGCGCCCGGCCCGCCGTGGTTGGCCTCAATCGTCGCCTTGATCCGCTCAATCAGGCCGAGCAGGAAGGTGCCCGATCCAGTGGCCGGATCGATGATGTGCACGTCTTTGCCCGCCAGCCCGTCTGCGATGCCATAGCGCGGGGATTTCAGCGCTTCGTCGCACAGCCGCACCATGGTGCGCACAACCTCGGGCGGGGTGTAATAGCTGCCGGTCAGCTTGCGCAGCTTGTTGTCGTAAACCTCAAGGAAGTTTTCGTAGAAATACAGCCACGCCTCGGGATCGCCTTTGGACACCTTGGCCCATGACACTTCATCAAGCACGCGGGTCAGCGTATCGAGCGCTGGGCCGAGGTTGAGTTCCTGTTCGGTCAGCAGCCGCAGCGCGGTGCCGATCAGAGTGTTGGCCTTGCCCAGTTCCTTGGCGACATCGTCCAGCCCGCCCGCAAGGCTCATGTTCTTGGACTTGGCCATTAGCAGCCCAAAAGTAACCGCTTGCGCATAACCATCGGCGAATTTGGCATCGTCGGCATCCGGAAACAGCAGCGCTTTCCAGTCGTCCTTAAGTTCGGACAGCTTGGCGTTGCTGGCACCGAGCTGCTCGATCACTTCGTCGCGTAGGAAGCGGCACAGCCGCGCGGAAACCCGCGCCAATTCGCCCGCACTATTGGGAGTGATCGGTTTCCAGCTGAGGAAATCGGAAATCAACGGATGGAATTGTGGCGGCGGGGTCAGCTTTGACCCGGAACTCTCGATATCGCCGCCGAAATGCGCGATTTGGCCAACCAGCGCGCCATCGCGCCACAACGAAAATGCGTTGCCATCGGTATAGAGCAGGTTGGGCAGTGCCTTCAGCTTGTCCCACTGCTCCTTGTCATGGCCCGCTTTCCATTTGCGCGGATCGGCGCCCTTTCCCGGAGCTTTGACCTCGATAAATCCGATCAGCGCATCGCGCACGCGAACCGCGAAATCGGGCCGGGTGCGCATTTCAGACAGGGACTGTTCGCCGATCAGGTTGACCGCGCCCGACGGGAGGTCGCATTCGGATTCCAGTGCCTTGAACAACTGCTCAATCGGGTTGCGCAATTGGTCTTCTGGTTGACCGTCTTTGTTCAACTTAGCCTTGGCCGCTGCGCCAAACTCTCCCACAGCTTTGTTGATGCGTTCGGCTTGCGTCACCATGGCTCTCCTTTAGAAGGGCGGTGTGGCATAAACGCGGCGTAGCCCGCAACCGGCAGAACGGAAAAATGGCGGAAGAGTCAGCAACTCTTTTTGAATTCGAACAGAGCCAACTTGGGCTTGATCTGGGCGATGCGCCCAGACCTAGGTCGCTTGAGCCTGACCGGGAGGAAGTGCGGCAAGAGCTACTCGAGATTTTGGCTGAGGCAAAAGCTGCGCAGAATGACTGCCCGTGGGATGGACGGACCTTTCAATACCATAAAGTTGTGTTTCCGCAGATGGCCAACTGGCTCCCAGAAGATGAGCGCGATCAACTTCGTTTCGAATTCTCTCGCGAAGTCGCAAGGATTGAACTGCTGTTTGCGGCCTGAGGGCTCCAACCTACCCCTTGACCCGATCCCGAATCCCCCCTAGTGGCCGCGGCTTCCGGGACGGGTTCGCCTGCAACCCGGTTGAGCTGAACATTGCCGGTGCGCTTCGAAACTCGCGGTAAACCGTCAAAGTAACCCGGCCTTTGTGCTCGGGTGGAGCGTTTTCGGCTCGTGATTCGCCAGCGGGGCAGGGCCCCGGCAACTGGCGCATTCGCGGGTTCCGCATTCTTTTCACCTGCCGCCGCAAGGGCCATAGCAAGGTGAAGTCTTTAATGCCCACTATCAACCAGCTGGTCCGCAAGGGCCGCGTGCCGCAGAAGGCCAAGTCGAAGGTTCCTGCGATGGAGCAGAACCCGCAGAAGCGCGGCGTTTGCACCCGCGTTTACACGACGACGCCAAAGAAGCCGAACTCGGCACTGCGCAAGGTCGCCAAGATCCGTCTGACCAATCAGCGCGAAGTCATTTCGTATATTCCGGGCGAAGGCCACAACCTGCAGGAACACAGCGTTGTGCTGATCCGCGGCGGGCGTGTCCGCGATCTTCCCGGTGTGCGCTATCACGTGCTGCGCGGCGTTCTGGATACCCAGGGCGTCAAGGACCGCAAGAAGAGCCGCTCGAAGTACGGCGCCAAGCGTCCGAAGTAAGCCTTCGGGCTGGTTTTTGGTGGTCGGCGCGATGCACTTGCGCGGCCCAAGATAAGGAATTCATGCGATGTCACGTCGTCGTCGTCCCGAGAAGCGGGAAATCCTGCCTGATCCGAAGTTTAAAGATCAGGTGCTGTCGAAGTTCATGAACAATCTCATGCTCGATGGGAAAAAGTCGGTTGCTGAAAGCATCGTTTACGGTGCGATGGAAACTATGGAAACGCGGGCCAAATCGGACCCGATCCAGCTGTTCCACGATGCGCTGACCAACGTCCGCCCGCAAATCGAAGTGCGTTCGCGCCGGGTCGGCGGGGCCACCTATCAGGTCCCGGTCGAAGTGCGTCCTGAACGTGCTCAGGCCCTCGCGATCCGCTGGCTGATCACGGCTGCACGCAATCGCAGCGAAACCACGATGGCCGCGCGCCTTTCGGCCGAGCTGCTCGACGCTGCCAACAACCGCGGCAACGCGGTCAAAAAGCGCGAAGACACTCACCGTATGGCCGACGCCAACCGGGCGTTCAGCCACTACCGCTGGTAAGCACCGGGGCGCCTCCTTCGGGGGGCGTCACCGCGCTGTCACAGTTGTGAACCAAAGGACGGCGGCAATACGGCCCCGTCCAGCGATTTAAGGAAATTCCCATGGCCCGCAGCCATCCGCTCTCGATGTATCGCAATATCGGTATCATGGCGCACATTGACGCCGGTAAGACCACGACCACCGAGCGCATTCTGTATTACACCGGCAAGTCCTACAAGATCGGCGAAGTCCATGACGGCGCCGCGACGATGGACTGGATGGAGCAGGAGCAGGAGCGGGGGATTACGATCACCTCGGCCGCAACGACCTGTTTCTGGAACGATCACCGGATCAACATCATTGATACGCCCGGGCACGTTGACTTCACCATCGAAGTCGAACGTAGCTTGCGCGTGCTCGATGGCGCGGTGGCCTGCTTTGACGGTGTGGCCGGGGTTGAGCCCCAGTCCGAAACCGTCTGGCGCCAGGCCGACAAGTACGGCGTTCCGCGGATGTGCTTCATCAATAAATTGGATCGCACCGGCGCCAACTTCAAATACTGCGTGCAGTCGATTATCGACCGCCTCGGTGCCAAGCCAGCTGTGCTCTACATTCCGATCGGTCTCGAAGCCGATCTCAAGGGTCTGGTCGATCTGGTCCAAAACCGCGCGATCATCTGGAAGGACGAAGCGCTGGGCGCCGAATTCTTCTACGAAGATATCCCGGCCGACCTGGCTGACGAAGCGGCAGAATATCGCATGAACCTGATCGAACTGGTGATCGATCAGGACGACGACGCGATGGAAGCCTATCTCGATGGCAAAGAGCCGAGCGTCGAAGTGCTGAAGGCGTGCATCCGCAAGGGCACGCTCAACCAGTCGTTCGTGCCGGTCTGCTGCGGCAGCGCGTTCAAGAACAAGGGCGTTCAGCCGCTGCTCGACGCAGTGGTCGATTACCTGCCTTCGCCGCTCGACATTCCTGACGTCCAGGGCCTGAAGATGGACAGTGACGAAAAGGACAGCCGTCCGCCAACCGACGATGCGCCGTTCAGTGCGCTGGCCTTCAAGGTGATGAACGATCCGTTCGTCGGCTCGCTTACCTTCATCCGGATCTATTCGGGTACGCTCACCAAGGGCACCTACCTGAACTCGGTCAAGGACAAGAAGGAAAAGGTCGGGCGCATGCTCGAAATGCACGCCAATGACCGCAAGGACGTTGACGAGGCATTCTGCGGTGACATCATCGCGCTGGCCGGCATGAAAGAAACTACCACCGGTGATACGCTGTGCGCCGAACGTTTCCCGATCGTGCTCGAGCGGATGGAATTCCCTGACCCGGTGATCGAGCTTTCGGTCGAACCCAAAACCAAGGTTGATCAGGAAAGGATGGGCGTCGCGCTCCACCGCCTGTCGGCCGAAGATCCTTCGTTCCGCGTTTCGACCGATCACGAATCGGGCCAGACGATCATCAAGGGGATGGGCGAGCTTCACCTCGACATCATCGTCGATCGGATGCGCCGGGAATTCAAGGTTGAGGCCAACGTCGGTGCGCCGCAGGTGGCGTATCGTGAATACCTCGGCAAGGCGGTGGACATTGACTACACCCACAAGAAGCAGTCGGGTGGTACCGGTCAGTTTGGCCGTGTGAAGGTCAAGGTCATCCCCGGTGAGCGCGGTTCGGGCTTTGTCTTCAAGGACGAAATCAAGGGCGGTAACATTCCCAAGGAATATATCCCCGCGATTGAAAAGGGTTTCCGTGAAACTGCCGAATCCGGCAGCCTGATTGGCTTCCCGATTATCGACTTCGAAGTCCTGCTCTATGACGGCGCTTACCATGACGTCGATTCGTCGGCGCTGGCGTTCGAAATTGCCGGTCGCGGTGCGATGCGTGAAGTCGCGCAGAAGGCCGGGATCAAGCTGCTGGAGCCGATCATGAAGGTCGAAGTCGTGACCCCGGATGACTATTTGGGTGACGTTATCGGCGACATGAACAGCCGTCGCGGCCAAATTCAGGGCACTGATACCCGCGGCAATGCCCAGGCTGTCGAAGCTATGGTGCCGCTGGCAAATATGTTCGGTTACGTGAACCAGCTGCGCTCGTTCACCCAGGGCCGAGCCAATTACTCGATGTTTTTCTCGCACTACGACGAGGTCCCGGCGAATGTCGCGACCGAGCTCAAGGAGAAGCTTGCCTAACTGGCAAGATCAGACTAGGGGCGGCGCCTGATTCAGCGGGTGCCGCTTTTTCCCGCAGACAACAAATCAAACGAAGAAGAAGGTTTGAACAATGGCTAAGGCAAAATTTGAGCGGAACAAGCCGCACTGCAACATCGGCACCATCGGTCACGTTGACCATGGCAAGACCACGCTGACCGCAGCGATCACCAAGATCATGGCCGAAATCAACGGTGGTGTTGCTGTTGACTTCGCAAACATCGACAAGGCTCCCGAAGAGCGCGAGCGTGGTATCACCATCTCGACCGCTCACGTTGAGTACGAAACTGCAGCACGTCACTATGCGCACGTCGACTGCCCGGGCCACGCTGACTATGTGAAGAACATGATCACTGGCGCAGCGCAGATGGACGGCGCAATCCTGGTGGTGAACGCTGCTGACGGCCCAATGCCGCAGACCCGCGAACACATCCTGCTCGCTCGTCAGGTCGGCGTTCCTTCGCTGGTCGTTTACATGAACAAGGTTGATCAGGTCGACGACGCGGAAATCCTCGAGCTGGTCGAAATGGAAATCCGCGAACTGCTCAGCTTCTATGGCTTCGATGGCGACGCGATCCCTGTGATCCCAGGCTCGGCTCTGGCCGCACTCGAAGGTCGCGACGACAACATCGGCAAGGAATCGATCATTGCCCTGATGAACGCTGTCGACACTGCTATCCCACAGCCACCGCGTCCGACCGACAAGCCGTTCCTGATGCCCGTTGAAGACGTGTTCTCGATCTCGGGTCGCGGTACGGTTGTGACCGGCCGTGTCGAAACCGGGATCGTTAAGGTGGGCGAAGAAGTCGAAGTGGTCGGCCTGCGCGACACGCAGAAGACCGTCGTCACCGGCGTTGAAATGTTCCGCAAGCTGCTCGATCAGGGTGAAGCTGGCGACAACATTGGCGCACTGGTTCGTGGTCTGAAGCGTGAAGATGTTGAGCGCGGTCAGGTGCTATGCAAGCCCGGTTCGGTGACCCCGCACACTGAGTTCAACGCTGAAGTCTATGTGTTGTCGAAAGAAGAAGGCGGCCGTCACACGCCATTTTTCGCCAACTATCGTCCGCAGTTTTACTTCCGGACCACCGACGTCACCGGCGAAGTGATCCTCCCTGAGGGCACCGAAATGGTTATGCCGGGCGACAACGTTTCGATCGGCGTCAAGCTGATCGCGCCGATCGCGATGGATCCGGGTCTGCGCTTCGCAATTCGCGAAGGTGGCCGCACCGTCGGTTCAGGGGTTGTCAGCACGATCACGAAGTAATATAGGCCCGCATCCGCCGGGGGATTCGTTCTCCCGGCGGTCGGTTTTTTGAGGGCCAATTCGGCCCTCTTGGCTCTTTCTCATCGGTAGCAGGACACAATGGAAGCTCAGAATATCCGCATCCGCCTCAAGGCATTCGATCACCGCGTGCTCGACCAGGCGACCAGCGAAATCGCGGACACCGCACGCCGTACCGGCGCGCTGATCCGGGGCCCCATTCCTCTGCCGACGAGAATTGAAAAATTCACCGTGAACCGCGGGCCGCACATCGACAAAAAGTCGCGTGAGCAGTTCGAAGTTCGCACCTACAAGCGGTTGCTCGATATCGTGCAGCCCAACGCCACCACCGTGGACGCGCTGATGAAGCTCGATCTGGCCGCTGGCGTGAACGTCGAAATCAAGTTGGCCTAAAGCCAGCTGCTACCTTCCGGCTTCGGTCGGAACTTCGCGGGGGAAGCCCTGCGCAGACATAGGGATACCTCCGGCCAAGCCCTTTGCGGGGCACCTGGGCCGGGCTAGCGTCCCCCGTCTTGCTTCTCCTTCGGGAGTGGCATTCAGCCCGGACGGGGCTCGTTTCACATTCCGGGCTGAGCACGCCTTTGGGGATGGTCCTCATAGGCCTCTGTAGGAGACTGATCATGCGCACAGGCGTGATCGCCAAAAAGGTGGGGATGACCCGCCTTTTCCAGGAAGACGGTCGGCACGTGCCGGTTACCGTTCTGGCGCTGGAAAATTGCCAGGTGGTCTCGGTTCGCACCGCAGACCGTGACGGTTACGTCGCGGTTCAGCTGGGCGCCGGGGTGGCCAAGCAGAAAAACGTTGCCAAGCCGCAGCGTGAACACTTTGCCCGGGCGGAAGTTTCGCTCAAGGCTGAAGTTGTCGAATTCCGCGTCGCTGATGACGCATTGCTCGAAATCGGTTCGACCATCGCCGCCTCGCACTTTGTGCCGGGTCAGCTGGTTGACGTTTCGGGCCACACCCAGGGCAAGGGCTTCGCCGGCGGTATGAAGCGTTGGGGCTTCGGCGGTATGCGCGCCACCCACGGCGTTTCAATCTCGCACCGTGCACTCGGTTCGACTGGTCAACGCCAGGATCCGGGCAAGGTCTTCAAGAACAAGAAGATGGCCGGCCACATGGGCGACAAGCAGCGCACCCAGCAGAACCTCGAAGTGGTTCGCGTCGATGACGAACGCGGCCTGATCTTCGTCAAGGGTTCGGTCCCGGGTGCCAAGAACAGCTGGATGACGGTCAAGGATTCGGTGAAGGTCTCGCGCCACGCCGAAGCGCCTTATCCCGCTGGCCTTAAGGGCGCCGCCAATTCGAACGAAACCCCGGCTGCTGCCGATACGCCTGCGGAAGATACCGCTGCTGTCGAGCAGACCGATGGCCAGGAGGGCTAAGTCGTGAAGGTCAAGCTTTCCAACCTCGATGGCACCGCCGCCAAGGGCGACATCGAACTCAACGATGCAGTGTTCGGCATTGAGCCGCGCGCCGACATCCTCCACCGCGTTGTCACCTGGCAGCTTGAAAATCGTCGCGGCATTGCCCGTGCGACCCGCGAGCGTTCAGAAGTGAAGCGGACCGGCAAGAAGCTGGGCAACCAGAAGGGCGGCGGTACGGCTCGTCACGGCGATCGTGCAGCTCCGATCTTCATCGGCGGCGGTAAGGCTCATGGCGCACGCCGCCGCGAGTTCGACGTCTCGCTGAACAAGAAGATCCGCGCGCTCGGCCTGAAAATGGCACTGTCGTCAAAGGCGCAGTCGAACCTGATCGTGGTTGACACCCTTGATCTCAAGGATGCCAAGACCAAGGGCATTGCCGAACAGCTGGCGAAGGCCAACTGGGGCCGCAAGGTGCTGGTGATCGATGGTGAGCAAGTGAACGAGGGCTTTGCCCGCGCCACCGGCAACCTGATCGGGGTCAACGTACTCCCGGCAATCGGCGCCAACGTCTATGACATCCTGAAGCATGACACGCTGGTGCTGACGCGCGCTGCGGTCGAAAAGCTGGAGGCGCGCTTCAATGGCTAAGAACGCAATCGACACGCGTCACTATGACGTGATCGTGGCCCCCCACATCACCGAAAAGGCGACGCTGGCTAGCGAGCACAACGCCGTCGTCTTCAAGGTGGTGGACAGCGCAACCAAGCCGCAGATCAAAGCTGCGGTTGAGGCGCTGTTCGACGTGAAGGTGGTGAGCGTCAACACGCTGACCCAAAAGGGCAAGACCAAGCGCTGGAAGGGTCGTCCCTACAAGCGCTCCGACTTTAAGAAGGCGGTTATTCGTCTGGCCGAAGGCCAGTCGATTGACGTCACCAGCGGGATCTGAGGCGCACCATGGCACTCAAGAATTTCAATCCGACCAGCCCCGGTAGGCGCGCACTGATCCTCGTCGACAAGTCGTCGCTGTGGAAGGGCAAGCCCGTCAAAGCCTTGACCGAAGGCAAGAGCAAGAGCGGCGGCCGTAACAACAAGGGTCACGTTACTTCGCGCGGGATCGCTGGCGGTCACAAGCAGAAGTATCGGTTCATCGACTTCAAGCGCCGCAAGTGGGATGCTCCTGCTACGGTCGAACGTCTGGAATACGATCCTAACCGGACCGCGTTCATCGCGCTCGTCAAGTACGAAGACGGTGAACAGGCTTATATCATCGCGCCGCAGCGCCTCGCCGTTGGCGACAGCGTTGTTGCCGGTGAAAAGACCGACGTGAAGCCGGGCAACGCAATGCTGCTCAGCACCATGCCGGTCGGCACCATCTGCCACAATGTGGAGATGAAGCCGGGCAAGGGTGGTCAGATCGCACGCAGCGCCGGGACTTATGTCCAGGTCGTCGGCCGTGACCGCGGGATGGTGATCGTTCGGCTGAACTCGGGCGAGCAGCGCTACCTGCGCGGCGATTGCATGGGCACGGTTGGCGCGGTTTCGAACCCAGACAACCAGAACCAGAACTTCGGTAAGGCCGGGCGTACGCGCTGGCAGGGCCGTCGTCCGCTGACCCGCGGTGTCGCCAAGAACCCAGTCGATCACCCGCACGGCGGTGGTGAAGGCCGGACTTCGGGCGGTCGCCATCCGGTTACTCCGTGGGGCAAGCCAACTAAGGGCGCCCGCACCCGCAACAACAAGCAGACGGACAAGATGATTATCCGTTCGCGTCACGCCAAGAAGAAGAGGTAAGGCCCCATGGCACGTTCCGTCTGGAAAGGCCCCTTCGTCGACCTGCACCTGCTGAAGAAGGCAGAAGCTGCGCAGGATGGAGGCAGCCGCACTGGTCCCATCAAGACCTGGTCGCGTCGTTCGACGATTTTGCCGCAGTTCGTTGGTCTGACGTTCAACGTCTACAACGGTCACAAGTTCATCCCCGTCTCGGTTAACGAAGACATGGTCGGCCACAAGCTTGGTGAATTCGCGCCCACGCGCACGTTCCCCGGCCACGCTGCCGACAAGAAGGGTAAGCGCTAATGGGCAAGGAAAAATCTCCGCGCCGGGTTGGTGAAAAGGAAGCCCTGTCGGTTGGCACGACGATCCGTGGTTCGGCTCAGAAGCTGAACCTGGTCGCCGCCTTGATCCGTGGCCGCAAGGTTGAAGAAGCGATGAACATCTTGTCGTTCTCGACCAAGGCAATGGCCGTCGAAGCCAAAAAGGTGCTCGCTTCGGCAATCGCCAACGCAGAAAACAACCACAACCTGGATGTCGATGCGCTGATCGTGGCCGAAGCCAGCGTTGGCAAGGCAATCACCATGAAGCGCTTCCACACGCGCGGTCGCGGCAAGTCCACCCGCATCCTCAAGCCGTTCAGCCGGCTGCGGATCGTGGTTCGCGAAGTTGAGGAGGCGTAAGTCATGGGTCACAAATCCAATCCGATCGGCCTGCGCCTGCAGATCAACCGCACTTGGGACAGCCGGTGGTACGCCGAAGGCAAGAACTATGCGTCGATGCTTTCCGAAGACATCAAGATCCGCAAGTTCATCATCGATACGCTGCCGCAGGCTGCTATCTCGAAGGTGGTGATTGAGCGTCCGGCCAAGGTTTGCCGCGTTTCGATCTATGCTGCCCGTCCCGGTGTGATCATCGGCAAGAAGGGTGCAGACATCGAAAAGCTGCGCCTGCAACTGGCCAAGATCACCGCCAGCGACGTCAAGCTGAACATCGTTGAAATCCGCAAGCCGGAAATCGATGCCAAGCTGGTTGCCCAGGGGATCGCTGATCAGCTGATCAAGCGTGTGGCTTTCCGCCGCGCGATGAAGCGTGCCATGCAGTCGGCCATGCGTCTGGGTGCTGAAGGCATCAAGGTGGTATGCGGCGGCCGTCTCGGCGGTGCTGAAATCGCCCGGGTCGAACAGTACCGCGAAGGCCGTGTGCCGCTGCACACCCTGCGCGCGAACATCGACTATGCCGCAGCCGAAGCGCTGACCACTTATGGGATCATCGGCATCAAGGTTTGGGTCTTCAAGGGCGAAATCCTTGGACATGACCCGATGGCCCAAGACCGCCTGATGATGGAAGCCCAGACCACTGGCGTCCGTCCGGCGCGCGAAGACCGCAGGAACTAAGTCATGCTGCAACCGAAAAAGCACAAGTTTCGCAAGGCCTTCAAGGGCCGGATCAAGGGTGATGCCAAGGGCGGCACCGATCTGAACTTTGGGTCCTATGGCATGAAAGCCCTGGAACCAGAGCGGATCACCGCGCGTCAGATCGAAGCGGCTCGCCGCGCGATCACCCGCCACATCAAGCGTCAAGGGCGTCTGTGGATCCGCATCTTCCCGGACGTGCCGGTGTCGAAGAAGCCAGCCGAAGTCCGTCAGGGTAAAGGCAAGGGTTCGGTCGAATACTGGGCAGCCCGGGTCAAGCCAGGCCGGATCCTGTTCGAGCTCGACGGCGTTGCCGGTCCGCTTGCCGCAGAAGCGTTCAGTCGCGCTGCGATGAAGCTGCCGATCAAAGTCAAGGTCGTTGCCCGTCTGGGTGACACCAGCCATCTGGGAGGCGAATAATGGCCAATGTAACTGACCTGCGCGTCAAGAGTGACGATCAGCTGTCGGGTGACCTGGCTGAACTGAAGCGTGAAGCATTCAACTTGCGCTTTCAGGCCGCCACCAACCAGCTCGAGCGTCCCGCCCGCATCAAAGAAGTGCGCCGCGATATCGCCCGGATCAAAACGTTGCAGGGCGAACGCGCCCGCGTAGCGAAATAAGGAGCCCACGATGCCCAAGCGTATCCTGATCGGGACCGTGGTTTCCGACAAGACCGACAAGACCGTGGTCGTGAAGGTCGAACGCAAGGTGAAGCACCCGCTCTACGGGAAGATCATCCGCCGTTCGAAGAAGTATCACGCCCACGACGAAGACAACGCCTTTAAGGCCGGCGAAACCGTGCGGATCGAAGAAACCCGCCCGATTTCGAAGCTCAAGACCTGGAAGGTGATCGAACGCGTCACTGCCAGCAAGGGCACCGCTGTCGAAGCCGACGTCTAAAACGAACTTTGGAACTGCCGGGCTGGTCTCGGCAAGCCACTAGGAAGGAACCGGATCTATGATCCAGATGCAATCCCAGCTTGAGGTCGCTGACAACAGCGGTGCCAAGCGCGTCCAGTGCATCAAGGTGCTGGGCGGATCGAAGCGCCGGGTAGCCGGCGTGGGCGATGTCATCGTTGTTTCGGTGAAGGAAGCCCAGCCGCGCACCAAGGTGAAGAAGGGTGACGTGCACCGTGCTGTCATCGTTCGCACCCGCAAGGAAGTGCGCCGCACCGACGGCAGCGTGATCCGTTTCGACAGCAATGCTGCCGTGCTGATCAACAAGAACGCTGAACCGATCGGCACGCGTATCTTTGGCCCAGTGGTCCGTGAACTGCGTAGCCGCGGTTACATGAAGATCATCTCGCTTGCTCCGGAGGTGCTGTAATGGCTTCCGCTAAGATCAAGAAGGGCGACAGCGTTGTCGTCCGTTCGGGCAAGGACAAGGGCCGCAGCGGCACCGTCCTTCAGGTCATGCCGAAAGACGGCAAGGTGCTGGTCCAGGGCGTGAACGTCGCTGCCCGTCACCGCAAGCCGAGCCAGGCGAACCCGCAGGGCGGGATCGACCGCCGCGAAGCGCCGATGGCAATTTCCAAGGTTGGCCTGGCCGACCCCAAGACCGGCAAGGCAACCCGCGTTCGTTTCGAAACGTCCAAGGACGGCAAGAAGGTTCGCGTCGCCGTTAAGTCGGGGGAGAAGATCGATGGCTGAGAATTACGTGCCCCGGATGAAGCAGCGTTTCGACGCTGAAATCGTCAAGGCGATGACCGAAAAGTTCGGTTACAAGAACCACATGGAAGTCCCCAAGATCGAGAAGATCACGATCAACATGGGCGTGGGTGAAGGTAGCCAGGACAAGAAAAAGGTAACGATCGCCGCCGAAGAAATGGCGCTGATCGCTGGTCAGAAGCCGGTCATCACCAAGGCCAAGAAGTCGATCGCCCAGTTCAAGCTGCGCGAAGGCATGCCGATCGGTTGCAAGGTTACCTTGCGCCGTGAGCGGATGTACGAATTCCTCGACCGGCTGATTACCGTTGCAATGCCCCGCATCCGCGATTTTCGCGGCGTGAACCCCAAGTCGTTCGACGGCCGCGGGAACTATGCGATGGGCCTGAAAGAGCAGATCATCTTCCCGGAGATCAGCTACGATCAGATCGATAAGGTGCGTGGGATGGACATCATTGTCACCACCACTGCCAAGACCGACGACGAAGCACGCGAATTGCTGCGTCTGTTTGGTTTCCCGTTCCCGGCTGAAGCCGAAACCGCGCAAGCGGCCTGAGCTAGAGAAGAGAGCTTAAGTCCATGGCGAAACTGAGTTCCGTTAACAAGAACGAGCGGCGCAAGATGCTCGTTAAGAAGTACGCGGCGAAATACGCGGCTCTGAAGGCGATTGCCGATGACAAGTCGCTTGATGATGGCGACCGTCTGATGGCGCGCCTCAAGCTGGCGGAAATTCCGCGCAACGCGAATCCCACCCGCGTGCGCAACCGCTGCGTCACCACCGGCCGCCCGCGCGGCTATTATCGCAAGTTCGGCCTTTGTCGGATCGAGCTGCGGGACAAAGGCAACAAGGGCCTTATCCCCGGCCTGACCAAGTCGAGCTGGTAAGGATCAAGCGATGGCAATGACCGATCCCCTGGGTGATATGCTCACCCGTATCCGCAATGGCCAGCGTGCGAAGAAGGACTCTGTCCTTTCGCCGGCTTCGAAGCTGCGCGCTCGCGTGCTCGAAGTTCTGCAGCGCGAAGGCTATATCCGTGGCTATGCCGAGGACGCCACCGGCGCCCATCCGCAGCTTCGGATTGAACTGAAGTATTTTGAAGGCGAACCGGCGATCAAACATGTCGCCCGCGTCTCCAAGCCAGGCCGCCGCGTCTATTCGGGTTCGAAAGAACTTCCGGTGGTGCGTAATGGCCTTGGTATCACCATCGTCTCGACGCCTCGCGGTGTGCTTTCGGATGCCGAAGCGCGCGCACAGAACGTCGGTGGCGAAGTGCTGGCGGAGGTGTTCTGATGAGCCGCATCGGTAAACGTCCAGTGTCGATCCCGAGCGGCGTCAGCGCCGAAATCGCGGATGGCACACTCACTGTGAAGGGTCCAAAAGGCACCCTCTCACTGCGTCTGCGCGACGAAATCAGCTATACCGTTGATGGCGATGCCATCCTGGTGAAGCCGGCCAACGACAGCAAGGCGGCGCGTGCCTTTTGGGGCATGCAGCGCACGATGGTCGATAATCTGGTCACCGGGGTCACCCAGGGCTATACCAAGGTGCTGGAAATCAACGGTGTTGGTTACCGTGCCAATTCTCAGGGCAAGAACCTGAAATTGCAGCTCGGCTACAGCCACGACGTCGATTTCTCGATCCCTGAAGGCATCGAGATCAAGACGCCGGATAACACCACGATCGAAATCAGCGGGATCGACAAGCAGAAGGTCGGTCAGGTTGCTGCCGAGATCCGCCGTTGGCGCAAGCCCGAGCCTTACAAGGGCAAGGGGATCAAGTACCGCGGCGAGTACATCTTCCGCAAGGAAGGGAAGAAGAAGTAATGGCCAAGCTGTCTCTTTTCGAGCGCCGTCGTCGGCGCGTTCGCACCGCCCTCAAGGCGCATTCCGGTGGCCGTCCGCGGCTTTCGGTGCACCGCTCGGGTCGTCACATCTACGCCCAGATCATCGACGATGCTGCTGGCCGGACCGTGGTTGCCGCCAATTCGCTTGGCACCAAGGTCGGCGCGAACGTCGATGCTGCAACCGTAGTCGGCAAGGCGCTGGCTGAAGCGGCCAAGAAGGCTGGCGTGACCACCGTCGTGTTTGATCGCGGCGGCTTCCTGTTCCATGGCCGCGTGAAAGCGCTGGCCGATGCCGCCCGCGAAGGCGGGCTGGAGTTCTAAAATGGCTGATGAAGCAAACAAAGAAGCTGGCGTCGTAACCGAAGCCGTAAGCGCCGAAGTCGCTGCCCCCACCGAAAGTGGTGATCGTGGTGGCCGTGGTCGTGGCCGTGGCGGCAATGACCGCAATGCTGGCGGTGATCGTGGCGGCCGTGGCCGTGGACGCGATGATCGCGGTCGGGGCCGTGGTGGTGACGATGATGGCGGTGAAGAGCTGATTGAAAAGCTGGTTCACATCAACCGCGTCTCCAAAACCGTCAAGGGCGGCAAGCGCTTTGGCTTTGCCGCGCTGGTCGTGGTTGGGGATGGCAAGGGCCGGGTTGGTTTTGGTCACGGCAAGGCGCGCGAAGTGCCTGAAGCGATCACCAAGGCAACCTCTGCTGCCAAGAAGAAGATGATCCGCGTTCCGCTCAAGGAAGGGCGCACGCTCCACCATGACGGCAAGGGTCACTTTGGCGCTGGCAACGTGAATGTCCGCTCGGCTCCGGCCGGGACTGGCATCATCGCCGGCGGCCCGATGCGCGCCGTCTTTGAAAGCCTGGGCGTTGCCGACGTGGTGACCAAGTCGGTCGGTACGTCGAACCCTTACAACATGATCCGCGCTACTTTCGATGCGCTGAGCGAACAGACTTCGCCGAAGTCGGTCGCACAGCGTCGCGGCAAGAAGGTTGCTGATCTGCTGGGTCGTGCCGGCGTGAGCGCGGTAGAGGCTCAGGCCGCTGCTGACGCGATTGTGGAGTAACAGATCATGGCGAAGATCAAGATCAAGCAGATCGGTTCGCCGATCCGTCGTCCCTTTACCCAGAAGCAGATCCTGATCGGTCTGGGGCTGGGCAAGATGAACCGGGTCGTTGAACTCGAAGACACCGCCGAAGTGCGCGGGGCGATCGCCAAGCTGCCGCATATGGTGGCCGTGGTTGACTGATTTCAGTTAGCTGCAAGCACATTCAAAGGGCTCCGGAGCGATCCGGGGCCCTTTTGCTATCGGCAATCGCCCCAGACCAGCACCTGATCGGTTCTTAGCCGTTCGGGCGCTTCCGTTTTGGCCACCAGTTGGCAGTTGGCGGTCACATAGGCTGCCACAGCGGCATAGGTTTCCGCGTTGATCGGTCCATCGCGCGGTTCGCTGGTCATCACCACCACGCCGGGGCGGGCGGCGAGCACCCGTTGAACTTCGGCCAGAGTGTTCAGGTGGCTCACGTCCCTCTCGATCGCATGGTAGAGATGCGCCGGAAAAGCGAGCGGCGAGGGGAACGGCTTGTCGGTGAGCGTGTAAAGGAATGGCGGGCCCTCATAGACCAGCAGCGCGCGGCCCCCGTCATGCTGTTTGATCGCGGCGGCCAGCGAGGCCATGGCCGCTTTGGACCTTTCGGTGTGGGCATAGTCGATAGGCGGAGCTTCGCGATAGGCCAGCAGGCACACGGCAGCTGTTGCGGCCGGTCCGATCCACTTGCGCGAGAGGAATGCTCCGCCTGCGACACACAGCGGCACCAGCAGCGGCAAGGCATAGTGACGGTGGAAATAGGGGAAGGCGGCGAGCCCGATCAACGCCGCAAAAATCCACCAGCCGGTGAAGCGCCGCGCATCGCCTTTGAGATCGAGCCATCCGAACGCAGCCACCGCCAGCAACGGGGCAAGGCTGGCCAGCATCAGCCGCAAGCGGATCTGGGCCGAATAGGGCTCCCAGCGATCGGCGGAGAGGTTGGCGCCGGTCATCGCCTGCCAGAACTCGTTCCAGTGCCCGGCCGCCGCGTAGCCCGCTGCAATTGCCAAAGTGGGCAGCGCGCCAATCAGGGCCCAACGGGGGCCAAACCGCAGACGCTGCGGCGCCGGCACCAGCGACAACGCATAGAGCCCCAGAAATGCCGCCTCAAACAGCGCGGTGGTCTTGATCGTGATGGCCAGACCTGCGCTCAGCATCGCCAGCGGCAGCGCGATCGGGACCGTTCCTGAGCGCAGGGCCGGGGCCGAGCGGGCGACCAGCAACGCGGCGAGGGCAATGAATAGGTTATAGAACACCGGGGTCTGCCCGCCAAAACCCTGAAAGGCGCTGAGCAGGAACAGATAGGCGAGGCCTGCGCCCAGCGCGCCGGGCCAGTCGCTCCACAGCGCGGCGATCCGCCCGATCAGCCAGGCGGTCAAAGCGGCAAACAGCGTTGCCGCCAGTTGGTAAGCCATCGGTGCCGAGGAAATCCCCGCGATGAGATAGTACAGCGCAAACAGCCCGAACGGTTTGCGGTCCCAGACATCGACATAGGGCAGCGCGCCGTGGTGCATGGCGTTGCCGGCCGTGAAATAGAACGTCTCGTCGATGAACAGGTTGGGATCGCCAAAGGTATAGCCGCGCAACAGCAGCGCTGCGACCAGCAGTACCAGCAGTTGCAGCAGGCTATTGCGAAACAAGGACAACCGGCGTTCCTGTGTTGAAGGCGATGGAAGCAGTCCAGCATTGCCGCGCGGCCGCGACAAAGCAAGGTGCGAAAGGGGGGTGACATTCCCCGTGGCTTCGCTTATGCGCGCGCCTCCTATCAGCGCGACTAAAGCGAAAGCGAGTGCACGACATGAAACTGAATGATATCCGCGACAACAATGGTGCCCGTAAATCCCGTATGCGGGTTGGCCGGGGCATCGGCTCGGGCAAGGGCAAGACCGCCGGGCGCGGCCAGAAGGGCGCCAAGGCGCGTTCGGGCGTCAGCGTCAACGGCTTCGAAGGCGGCCAGATGCCGCTGCACATGCGGATCCCGAAGCGCGGCTTCAACAACATCTTCGCCAAGGATTTCGCTGAAGTGAACCTCGGCCTGATCCAGAAGGCGATCGAAGCCGGCAAGCTTGATGCCAAGGCCGTGATCGACCACGCCGCGCTCAAGGCAGCCGGTCTGGCCCGCGGTGGCAAGGACGGCGTCCGTCTGCTCGGCAAGGGTGAACTGACTGCCAAGGTCAAGTTCTTCGTCCACGGCGTTTCGGCTGGAGCCAAGGCTGCGGTCGAAAAGGCTGGCGGTTCGGTTGAACTGCCCGAAGCTGGCCCCAGCGAACACGAAAAGAAGACCGCGCGGCGCGAGGTCAACAAGGCCGCCAAGGCCGCCAAGTAAGCCAGCCAACCAGATCCCCGCCCGAAAGTGGCGGGGATTTTGGCTTGGGGGGTTCGACTTCGCGGCAGGCTCCCTATATGGAGCCCGAAACTCCACGCGAGCGGGTCCGATAGACCGGCATTCAGACAAGGCATTACGTTCCGATGGCATCACGCGCCGACAATATCGCGAGCAACATGAGCCTCGCCAACTTTTCGAAGGCGACCGAGCTCAAAAAGCGCATCTGGTTTACGCTGGGCGCTCTGATCGTGTTCCGGTTTCTGGCCTTTGTGCCGCTGCCGGGGATCGATCCGATCAAGCTCAAGCAGTTCTTCGAACGCAGCGCGGGCGGGATTCTGGACTTCTTCAATATGTTCTCGGGCGGGGCGCTGACCAATTACAGCCTGATCTCGCTCGGCGTGATGCCCTATATTACTGCCTCGATCGTGGTGCAGCTGGCCTCTTCGCTGCATCCCTCGCTCGCCGCGCTCAAGAAAGAGGGCGAAAGCGGAAGGCGCAAGCTCAATCAGTATTCGCGCTATGGCGCGGTGTTTCTGGCGTTGATCCAGGGCTATGCGATGCTGCGGAATGCCGATGTTCAGGGCTTTGCAGTCAATCCGGGGACGCTGTTTTACGTTGCCGGGCTAATCTCGCTGGTTGGCGGCACGATGTTCCTGCTGTGGCTGGGCGAACAGATCACCAGCCGCGGGATCGGTAACGGTACCTCGCTGATCATCATGGCCGGGATTGTGGCTCAGATGCCGACTTTCATTTCCAACCTGTTTGAAGGCGGGCGGACCGGATCGATCTCGGGCTTTCTGATCTTTGGGTTGCTGGCAATGCTGGTCGGGCTGGTGCTGCTGATCTGCTTCATGGAGCGCGCCACGCGGCGACTGCTGATCCAGTATCCCAAGCGCGCCAGCCAGAACGGAATGATGCAGGCCGATCGCAGCCACTTGCCGCTGAAGCTGAACACCGCGGGCGTGATCCCGCCGATCTTCGCCAGCTCGTTGCTGCTGCTACCGCTGACGATCACGCAATTTGCCGGCAATTCGATTTCGCAGGATTCGGCCTGGGGCTCGTTCATCGTCTCGCTCAACCAGTACCTTGGCCACGGTAAGCCGACCTATATGATCCTCTATGCGATGGGCATCATGTTCTTCGCGTTTTTCTATACCGCGGTGGTCTTCAATCCTGAGGAAACCTCGGAAAACCTGAAGCGCAACGGTGGGTTCATTCCCGGGATCCGCCCGGGCAAGAGCACGGCGACGTACCTTGATTATGTGCTGACCCGGATCACCGTGGTCGGGGCGCTTTACCTGACTTTTGTCTGTGTTGTGCCGGAATACGTAATTGCGCAAACCGGGGTTGGGGCGATGTTCCTGGGCGGCACCAGTTTGCTGATCGTCGTCAATGTCACCGTCGATACGATCACCCAGATCCAGTCGCATATGCTGGCCCACCAGTACGGCGATCTGATCAAGAAGGCGAAACTTAAGGGCCGGATGCGCTGACGCGCGGCCGGTCTGACGTATGCCAGGACCAATAGACAATTCGGGGGAATTGCCGTGAACATCATCCTGCTCGGACCGCCGGGAGCCGGCAAGGGCACCCAGGCCCAGCGCCTGGTCGAAAAGTTCGGCATGCGTCAGCTGTCCACCGGCGATATGCTGCGCGCTGCGGTCAAGGCGGCAACCCCGGTTGGCCTGCAGGCCAAGTCCGTGATGGAGCGCGGCGAGCTAGTCTCTGACGAGATCGTCTCAGCGCTGATCGGCGAAGAACTCGATGCAATGGGGCCAACGGTTGGCGCGATCTTTGATGGCTACCCGCGGACCGCCGCACAAGCGGAGTCGCTCGACCAGCTGCTGACCGAGCGGAACCGTCACCTTGACCGGGTGATCGAGCTTGAAGTCGATGAAGATGCCTTGGTCGAGCGGATCTGCGGCCGTTTTACCTGCGCCAAATGCGGCAAAGGCTATCACGACAAATTCGCACAGCCCAAGCTGCCCGGCATCTGTGACAAGTGCGGTTCGACCGAGTTCAAGCGCCGCCCAGACGATAACGAGGAAACCGTCCGCACCCGGATGGGCGAATACCGCGCCAAGACTGCACCGATCCTGCCGATCTATGAACAACGCGGGATTGTCAGCCGCGTAAACGGCATGGCCGAAATCGACCAAGTGACAGCGGCGATCGAACGGATTATGGCTGGTTAGAACGGCGCAAGGGATTACTTCCTGTCGTCAATCGATGGGGAGAGCCGGTGATGTTGAAGGCCAAGCTTGCTGCAATCGCACTGATGGCGCTGGTCACCGCTCCGGTCTCGCTGGCTCGCGCCGAAGTTGCGGCGCAATCACCCGCTGGTTTCGTAATCAAGCATTCTGCCGACACGGCGGCCAGCAAGGCTGATGCCTGGCAGGCGCTGATCACCCCGAACAAGTGGTGGTCGGGTGAGCACACCTATACCGGCGATGCCGCCAACCTTTATCTCGATGCTCAGGCGACCGGCTGTTTTTGCGAGAAATTGCCCAAGCCCGCCGATGCCCCCGTTGGGCAGCGGATGGGCAGTGTTGAGCACATGCATGTGGTCTTTGCCGATCCCCATCGCGGGGTGCTGCGGATGGTTGGCGGGCTGGGCCCGCTTCAGGGCGAGGCGCTGCACGGGACGCTGACGATCACGCTCAAGCCCACCGCCGGCGGAACCCGGATCGAGTGGGTCTATGTGGTCGGCGGCTATATGCAGATGGACCCGGAGCAGATTGCGCCGATCGTCGATAAAGTGCTGGGCGAACAGCTTTCCCGGCTCGCCGCAATGCTGGCTCCAGCGGCTGACAAGCCCGCCTGAAGGCCTCCAGCGGTCCGGCTGTGCGGGGGCGTTGACATGCCAAGCGAATCGCCCTAAGCGCGCGCTTCACTCGACAAAAACGGGGTTAGTCTGGACGGCGAAAGCGTATGTGCGCGCCAACCGGACTTTTTGCCGTTCTGACCGAAGTGAGGCGTTGAGATGGGGCGTGGCCTAAGGGCTGCATCCCGTGGAGCATGGAGAATTAAGTGGCTCGTATTGCCGGGGTAAACATCCCCACCAACAAGCGCGTAATCATCGCGCTTACCTACATTCACGGTATTGGCTCGTTCAAGGCCCGCCAGATCGCTGACAAAGTCGGCATCGATCACGCCCGCCGCGTGAACGACCTGTCAGACCAGGAAGTTCTGCACATCCGCGAAGCGATCGACGGTGATCATACGGTTGAAGGCGATCTTCGCCGCGAAACCTCGATGAACATCAAGCGCCTGATGGATCTGGCCTGCTATCGCGGCCTGCGTCACCGTAAGGGCCTGCCCGTTCGCGGTCAGCGCACCCACACCAACGCCCGCACCCGCAAGGGTAAGGCCAAGGCAATCGCCGGCAAGAAGAAGTAAGCGTCGCCCAATAGCCGATCAACGGTGGCAGACAGCTTTCCCTTCCCGATACACGACAGGATTTAGACAATGGCACGCGAACCCCAACGCATCAAAAAGCGGGAGCGGAAGAACATTTCGAGCGGCATCGCTCACGTGAACGCCAGCTTCAACAATACCATGATCACCATCACCGACGCGCAAGGGAACGCCATTTCGTGGTCCAGCGCCGGGGCGATGGGTTTCAAGGGCAGCCGCAAGTCGACTCCATATGCCGCTCAGATGGCTGCGGACGACGCCGGCAAGAAAGCCGCCGAACATGGCGTGCGCACCCTTGAAGTCGAAGTGAAGGGTCCGGGTTCGGGCCGTGAAAGCGCGCTGCGTGCCTTGCAGGCAGTGGGCTTCACGATCACTTCGATCCGCGACGTAACGCCGATCCCGCACAACGGTGTGCGGCCATCGAAGCGCCGCCGCGTCTGATTCGCCGTTCGCGGCCAGACGTTCGGTCTGGTCGCAGTTTCGGATCGGTCGCGGTTCCTCAAGGTTGAGGACTTCGCCCGATCTCGCCAGAATATAACCCCAAGGGGACGTCCATGTCTGTCAATATCAAGAACTGGCAGGAACTGAAGAAGCCCAACAGCCTCGAAGTGAAGTCGGGCGCCGATGCCAAGCGCCGCGCGACCTTCGTAGCCGAACCGCTTGAGCGCGGTTTCGGTCTGACACTGGGCAATGCGCTGCGCCGCGTGCTGCTCTCGTCGCTGCAGGGTGCTTCGATCACTTCGATCAAAATCGAAAACGTGCTGCACGAATTCTCGAGCCTCGCTGGGGTGCGTGAAGACGTCACCGACATCGTGCTCAACGTGAAGCAGATCGCGCTGCGGATGCAGGGCGAAGGCCCCAAGCGTCTGCAACTGTCGGTCACCGGTCCAGCTGAAGTCAAGGCCGGCGACATCGCCGTTTCGGGCGACATAGAGGTCATGAACAAGGACCTTGTGATTTGCCACCTCGACGAAGGCGCAACGCTGAACATGGAACTGACCGCAGACAGCGGCAAGGGCTATGTTCCTGCGGTCGGCAACCGTCCGATTGACGCGCCGATCGGGCTGATCCCGATTGACTCGCTCTATTCGCCGGTCCGTCAGGTCAGCTACAAGGTCGACAATGCCCGCATCGGGCAGGAACTCGATTACGACAAGCTCAGCCTGACTGTCGAAACCGACGGCACCGTCACCCCGGAAGATGCCGTGGCCTATGCCGCGCGGATCCTTCAGGACCAGCTGGCGCTGTTCGTCCACTTCGAAGACGCGGTGCCAATGGGCGGTTCGCCGATGATCGGTGTTGCTGCGGCTCCGGCTGAAGAAGGCGATACCAACCAGCTCAACCGTTACCTGCTCAAGAAGGTTGACGAGTTGGAACTGTCGGTCCGTTCGGCCAACTGCCTCAAGAACGACAACATCATCTACATCGGCGACCTGGTCCAGAAGACCGAGGCCGAGATGCTCCGTACGCCGAACTTCGGCCGCAAGTCGCTCAACGAGATCAAGGAAGTCCTGAGCTCGATGGGCCTGCGCCTCGGCATGGACATCCCCGGCTGGCCGCCTGAGAACATCGAAGAAATGGCCAAGAAGCTCGAACAAGAACTGCTGGGTTAAGGATTGGAGTGCGCCGTTCGTGGTTGGGTATTTGAGATCATTGCTTGCGATCGCAAATGGCGCGCTTCCTATTCGCTTTGAGATACGGAACGAGGAATGGCGTAAGGGAAACCTGATTGCCGTGGATGAAATCGGCATTGTGGTCGTTTACGAGCAGAATGTCTCATCTGCGATTCCTTGGAGTTCGATTGGTGTTGTCGATCTAGGTGATGTTTCGAAACACTAGTTGGTGATGGGCGGCGACCTTACGGCTGCCAGGATCGGGCTACCTGATACGGGCCCCATACGAACGAAGGACATGACATGATTCACAAACATGGTGGGCGTAAGCTCAACCGCACCTCGAGCCACCGCAAGGCTCTGTTCCGCAACATGGCCGCCGCGCTGATCAAGCATGAGCAGATCAAGACCACGCTGCCAAAGGCCCGCGAACTGCGTCCCTATGTTGAAAAGCTGATCACGCTGGCCAAGCACGGTGGGCTTTCGAACCGCCGTCTGGCCCATGCGCGCCTCCTCGACGATGCCCAGCTGGTCAAGCTGTTCGGTACTCTGGCAGAGCGCTATTCCGACCGCGCCGGTGGTTACACCCGCGTGATCAAGGCCGGGATCCGCGCCGGCGATGCTTCGCCGATGGCAATCATCGAACTGGTCGACCGTGATGTTTCGGCCCGTGGCCAGGATTCGGGCCCGGTTTTCACCGACGCTGACGGCGAATAAACACTGACGTTCGTCGAACGACGAATTGCAATGGCGGGGTCAGGCGTTAGGCTTGACCTCGCTTTTTGTGTTTGGGCCAATTGTGTTTTGGCCACTAGTCTTTGGGGGAAAGCTCTGTGTCATTCCGCGCCCGCGCCGTGTTCGGTGCCTTGTTCGCTGTCTCTGCCGCTGCTGTCGTGGCGCAGGACATGAAGCTGACCTATCCGCAAACCGCCAAAGGCGCGGTCACCGAAACCCAGTTTGGCGAGGCGGTGGCCGATCCCTATCGCTGGCTGGAAAATGACGTGCGGACCGATCCGGCGGTGGCGCAGTGGGTGGGGCAGCAAAACGCGGTCACACAGAGCTATCTTTCCGCACTGCCCCAGCGCGGCTGGTTTGCGCAGCGGATCCGCGCGCTGACCGATTATGAGCGTTTTGGCCTGCCGCAAAAGGCCGGGGCCAACTACTTCTACATGCGCAATTCCGGGCTGCAGAACCAGTCGCAGCTGTTCGTCCGCAAGGGCCTGAACGGCGCACCGCGGCTGCTGATCGATCCCAATGCCTGGGCCAAGGACGGGGCAACTGCGCTGGCCGATTGGGTGCCGTCCGACAACGGCAAGCTGCTGGCCTATGCAATCCAGGACGGCGGATCGGACTGGCGGGTAATCAAACTGCTCGACGTGACCAAGGGCAAGGTCCTGAAAGACGAAATCAAGTGGGCCAAGTTCACCGGCATTGCCTGGGTCGGCAATACCGGGTTTCTTTATTCGCGCTTTCCCGAACCGAAAGAAGGGCAGGCATTCCAGCAGCCCAACACCAATCAAGCGGTGTACTTTCATGCGATCGGCACCCCGCAATCGGCGGACCAATTGGTCTATGCCACGCCCGATCATCCTGAACTGGGGCACGGCGCCGAGGTAACCCACGATGGCCGCTGGGTGGTGATCACCACAGCCAAGGGCACCGACAACAAGTTTGAACTCCACGTGATCCCGCTTGCGGGGCAAGCCCGTTCGATGGGGACCGGGCCCGTAACGGTCAGCGCAGCTGATTTGGTAAAGGGCGGACCTGTCACCCCGCTGATGCGGCGCAGCTGGCGGGCAATCCCGCTGGTGGAGGGACTTGATCACGATTGGCGCCTGATCGAAGGGATGGGCGACACGCTTTACTTCATAACCAACCAGGGCGCGCCGAAACTCAAAATCGTGCGTGCCGATCTCGACCGTTTCATTCCTCCGGGGCGCAAGAACGGGCACACGCCTTTGCTGGGTTGCGGACCCATCGATGGCGAACCCTGTGGGACCGAGAACGACCCCCCGTGGACATTCCGCGACATCATCCCCGAACGCACCGAAACGCTGGAACGGGCGCGGATCGTGGGCAACCGTTTGATCTTGAGCTATCTCAAAGATGCCGCCTCGACCGCCGAGATGGTTTCGCTCGATGGCAAGCCGGTACGGCAAATCACGCTCAACGCGATCGGCACCGCAGCGGGCTTTGCCGGACGGCCGGGTGATCCGGAGACGTTCTATTCGTTCTCCAGCTTCAACCAGCCCGGCGCGATCTATCGGTTTGACAGCAACACTGGCGTCAGCACCGTCTTCGCGCAGCCCAAACTGGCTTTCAATCCGGCTGACTATGCGGTTGAGCAGCGCTTCTACGCCTCAAAGGATGGCACCAGGGTGCCGATGTTCATTGTCCGCAAGAAGAGCCTGGTGGCTGAGGGCAAGCCCGCCCCGACGCTGCTCTATGGCTATGGCGGGTTCGATATCTCGCTGACCCCGGGCTTTTCCGCAACGCGAATGGCGTGGCTTGAGGCCGGCGGGGTGTTCGTGATGGCCAACCTGCGCGGCGGCGGCGAATACGGTAAGGCCTGGCACGATGGTGGACGGCTCGCCAACAAGCAGAACGTGTTCGACGATTTCATCGCCGCTGGCGAATTTCTGATCGCGCAGGGGATCACGCCCAAAGGCGGCCTCGCGGTGCAGGGCGGATCGAACGGCGGCCTGTTGGTCGGCGCGGTGGTCAACCAGCGGCCCGATCTGTTCGCCGCGGGCAACGCCGGGGTCGGCGTGATGGATATGCTGCGCTTTGATAAGTTCACTGCTGGCCGGTATTGGACCGACGATTACGGCTATCCCAGCAAGGAAGCTGATTGGCGGGTGCTGCGGGCCTATTCGCCCTATCACAACATCCGCACCGGGGTGGCCTATCCGGCAATGCTGGTGACCACGGCTGATACCGATGACCGGGTCGTGCCGGGGCACAGCTTCAAATATACCGCCGCGCTGCAAGCCGCCAATCCGAATGGTAAGCCGCACCTGATCCGGATCGAAACCCGTGCCGGGCATGGAGCGGGCAAGCCGACCGACAAGGTCGTGGCCGAGAATTCGGATATTCTGGCATTTTTGGCCCAGTGGACCGGGTTGGCCGTTCCAGCGAAGTGATCTATTCGGTTGGGGTGGCATCGATCCGGAGAAAGCGCAGCGGCCAGACGATCAATTCGCGCATTGACTGCGGCCGGGTCTCGAACCCGGTCGGTGGAAAGCCCTCGGGCTGGTTGTAGCCACCAAAGATCACGTCCCAAATCGGTAGGATCGCGGCGAAATTGCTGTTGTAGTGTTCTGGCAGTGCTGAATGGTGGCGGCGGTGATAGGCTGGGGTGTTGATCAGCCACGACCAACGGCCAAGATTCAACTGCAACTGCGAATGGACCACGAAATTCCAAAGGCCGATTGCGCCATAGACGGCGAGTGCCAGCGGTGTGGGGGAGATAATGAATGCTGCTGCGGACCAGACGGTGAGCGTTTTGAAAATCGGATCAGCCCAATAGTGCCGATAGGTTGTCAGCACAGACATATTTGGATCAGAATGATGCATCGAGTGCATCGCCCACAGCAGCGGAATCCGATGCTGCAAACGGTGGAACAGGTATTCCGCCAAATCATATACGAGGAAGTAAAGAATCGCCGCGACCCAGATGGGAAGTTTACCTCCATCAATCAGTGTCGGTCCGCTCCAGACCTGAACGAGGCTGTAGATGGTAAGGGCGCACCAGAAGTTAAGGGCCCAAGCCTGCAAGTTGATCCGCCAATCGGTCGGCGGAGCACCGATGCGCCGTTCCCAGGCGATCAGGATCAACGCCACTACCGGAGCTGTAAAGGCTGCGAGATACTCCAGCATGGCGCCGAGTTTAACGCCCTTCAACCAATTTGCAGCTTAAAAAACTGTTCATAAAAGTGGCAGTGAAGCTGAACATAGCCTAACAGGCGAGTTCAGCTTCGCGCCACCAGCGAATCGGTAAACCATCTTCAAGCCCGGACATACCCGTCCAGGTCACTTGAAGGATGAATGCCATGAAGAACTTGTCCAGAGCACTTGTCGGGACCATCGCGGCTGGCGCGATGGCAATCTCCTCGGCTACCCCAGCTTTTGCTGAACACCGCGATGGTGATCGTGGCGGTATCAGCGTTGGCGACGTCATCGCCGGTGCCTTGGTGATTGGCGGGATCGCCGTGATTGCCTCGGCCGCCAGCCGCAACGATCGCCGCTATGACGACAATCGCCAGGGTGATTACCGTTATGACCGGGCCGGCTATGAAGGCCGCGACGGGTACAGCAACGGTTACGGCAACAGCAACGGGTACAGCAACGGTTACGGCAACGGCTATGGCAACGGCTATGGCAACCGCGACAACCCGCGCCGGGCGGTTGAACAATGCGTTCGCACCGCCGAACGTTTTGCCAGCCAGCGCTATGGCCGGGCCGATGTGACCGACATTCGCCAGATCCGCGAAACTCGCAATGGTCTGGAAGTGAAGGGCCGGATCGCCGTCAGGACCCAGAATCGGGATTGGCGCCGGGGTGACGGAAACTACGGTCAGGGTTGGGGCGGCGACTATCGCGGCTACGACAACAGCCACCGCGGTTATGACTCGGGTTCGTTCAGCTGCAAGATCGAGCGCGGCCGGGTGGTCGATCTCGACATCGACGGGATCCGCGGGCTCTAAGACCGGGGTTCTGAAATAGACGAAGGCGGTTCAGGCGAGAGTAAGCCTGGACCGCCTAGTCGTGTCAGCAATATGGGGCTGTGCATGTCTGTGGCGAGGGCCACCTTGCATACCAAATGGAGGGTCCAAGCATGGTACGCAAAACTTCGCGTTTCTCGGCGCTGCTGCTTTCGGCGGCTGCGCTTTCGATGGTCGCCACTCCGGCCATGGCCAACCACAACTGGGGTTGGGGCGGCCGCCACCACCGCGACCGGGTTGATGCCGGCGACGTGCTGACCGGCATTCTGATTATCGGCGGGATCGCGGCAATTGCCAGCGCCGCCAGCAACAAGAACAAGAAGCGTGATCGCTATGAGCGCCGGGATGAAAGCTATCCGGACCAGCGCGACCAACGCGACCAGCGCGACTACGGCCGCGATGATGACCGGCCCGAATGGCAGAGCCAGCAAGGCAGCGAGGCCAGCGGCGGCATCAACAGCGCCATCAACCGCTGCATGAGCGAAGTTTCGCGCGGTTCGAGCAAGGTTGAAGATGTCGATTCGGTGGCCCGCGAAGGCGAAGGCTGGCGGGTGATGGGCCGGACGAACACCGGCAGCGTGTTCTCCTGCGCGGTCGATCGTGATGGCCGCATCAGCAACGTCAATATCGACGGCCGCGCGCTGTAAGCCCCGGCAGCATGATCGAAGTGAGAGGGGCGGCCACGGCTGCCCCTTTTGCTATCCGGCTTGCGGGATTTCCAGCCAGCGGGCGATTGCGCCGAGCAGATCGCGGGCAAAGGCCTTGGCCAGATGCCCGTCGGCTATCGCCTGAAACGCATGGATTGCGCCAGGATAGGAGTGCAGTTCGACCGGCACCCGCGCTGCGATCAGGCGGCGGGCGTAGTCGAGGTTCTCATCCACGAACAGATCGAGGCTGCCGGTGCCGATCCAAGTCTGCGGCAAGCCCGATAGATCGTCCGCCAGGCTGGGCGAGAACCAGCCCTTGCGGGCATCATCGATGGCATAACCACCGCGCAGCGCTTCCCAGCCAAACCGGTTGCTCTGCCGGGTCCAGACGAATTCGCCGGTGGTGGGATTCCCCCACGGACAGGCATCGCTGCCGGTGCGGTGATCGAGCATTGGATAGACCAGAAACTGTGCCGCCAGCGTTGGCCCGCCCAGATCGCGCGCCATCAGCGCGGTCGCTGCGGCAAGCCCGCCGCCAGCGCTTTCGCCCAGAATACCGATCCGCGCCGGATCAACGCCGAGCTCCTCGGCATTAGCAGCGAGCCAGCTGAGGCCAGCGAGGCAATCCTCCTGCGGGGCCGGGAAGGGGTGCTCTGGTGCGAGCCGATATTCCACCGAAGCTACCGGTATGCCCAGTGCGGCTGCCGTGCCAGCCGGGCCGTGCTGCATCGATTTGGCCGAGCCAATCACCATCCCGCCGCCGTGGATATGGAGCAGAGCCGGGCGGTTGGTCGCACCGGGAGCGGGATCGTACCAATAGATCTCAAGCGGACCGCCGGGGCCGGGGATGACCTTCACTTCGGGCTTCAGCGCCGGTTCGCCCAGAAAGGCGAAGCGCTGTTCCGATACTTCGCGAATTTCCAGCAGGTTCTCAGCGGTAAAGGCATTGCCGGGCATGAATTCCAGCAAGGGCAGCAGACTGGGATCGACCAGCGGCAGAGTGGTCACTTCTTCGCGGCTTTCTTTGGCTTGGTTGCAGGCTTCTTGGCGGCCGGCTTTTTCGCCGCGGGCTTGGCTTTTCCCTTGGCGGGCTTGTGGGCAACCGGCTGACGGTTCGCCGGAGCTGCCCGCGCCGCATCGCGCAGTTCGGTGAAGCTGTCTTCGATGCACTGCGCATAGAATTCCGGATCGGGCATCAGTTTGCGGCAGGCGGTGAAAGCGATTGTCGCCTCTTTGACATAACTTTGCACCACGTGGCCTAGCCCCAGACCATCGGTCAGGCACAGCAGCCCCATCATGCTTTCCATCCGCGATCCGCACGAATAGATCGGGACCGGCGGGCCCGGAACATTGGTCACCACGGTGTTGAAGGGCGGGGCGATCCGGTCGGCCAGATGCAGCCGCGAATAGAGCTGCGCGCCAAGCGCCATGAACAGCGCGGGGCTGACCTTGCTCATCTCGGTCATGTTGCGGGCACCAATCGCATCGGTCATCGCCTTGGAATTGACGGTCTGCGAATGGACATAGTCGAGCCGTTCAAGCGGATCGGCGATCTGGGTGCCGAGCGGGGCGATCATCGCCGCCACCTGATTGCCCATGTCGCCTTTTTCATCCTTGGATCGGACCGAGATTGGCGCCATCGCGGTCAGGCTCTTGTCGGGCAGCTCGCCATAATGCTCAAGGTATCTGCGCAGCGCCCCGCCGATCACGGTCAGGAACACATCGTTGACCTTGGCCCCCGGCGAGGCTTCGCGGATCGCCTTGATATCGGCCAGCGGTAGCGAGCGGCCCTCGACCACCCGGTTGCCCGATATCACCGCGTTGAACCGGGTGCGCGGAGCGAGCATTTCGCCGGTGATATTAAAATCCTTGTCGACCAGGCCCTTCACTGTGCGGGCCAGCCCCGGCATCGCCTTGGCCGCAACTTCCAGTTGGCGGACCGGGTTGGCGATGCCGTTGAGCCACGATTTGCCCAGCAGATGCGCAAAGCTCGGCACATCCTCACCCTGCCAGGTGTCGGGCGTAGTGGGCGGCGGGGTATCGGGCTCAAGCGTGTGGAGCGCTTCGATCAGATCGATCCCGCTCATCCCGTCGATTGCGGAGTGATGGACCTTGGTGACCATCGCGTAAGAGCCGGGGGCGACGCCGGGGATGTTGTCGAGCCCCTCGATAATGGTGAATTCCCATGGCGGGCGGTTCAGATCGAGCGGGCGCGAGAAGATCCGCGCGGCCTGAATGCACAGCTGCCGCCAATCGCCGGGCCGAGGCAGGGCAACGTGGCGGACGTGGTATTCGAGGTCAAAATCCTTGTCCTCGATCCAATAGGGGTAATCGAGATCGAACGGCACCCGCACCAGCCGCTGGCGCATCGTCTTGGACAGCTGCATCCGGCTGTGCATGAAGGCCAGGATATCCTTGAAGCGCACGAACCCGCCCGGTGCCGTCACCGGATTGTAGATCAGGATCGAACCGATGTGCATCGGCGACGTGCGCGTTTCCATCGCAACGAAGCTGGCGTCCATGCCTTGGAGTTGCCGCAAGCTGTGCCCCTTTCCCGATCAACAGGGCGCACGCCGCGTCCTTATGGTTGGACGCTAACACACCGGGGATTGCCGTCAACTCGCGGCTTTTGTCCCGGAGTGGGAGCGCCTATCAGTCTTGCATGACCCGCGCCGGCCGCCCTGATCTCCCCAACGCTTCTGACCGTTTCAACGAGGACCGCGCGACCTATACCGTCAAAGGCAGCCAGCCCGATCTGGCAGCTGGCGTTGCCGCGATCCGTGAGGTGCAGGCGACGCTGAAGCCGGTGCCCGGCGTCTACCGGATGCTCGATGCGCGCGGTGATGTGCTTTACGTGGGCAAGGCCAAAGCGCTCAAGAACCGGGTCGCCAGCTATGTGCAGGTTGAGCGGCTGCCGCTGCGGCTGAAGCGGATGGTTAGCCAGACCCGCTCGATGACCATCGTCACCACCAACAGCGAGGCTGAGGCACTGCTGCTCGAAGCGCAGCTGATCAAGCGCTATCGCCCAGCCTACAACGTGCTGCTGCGCGACGACAAAAGCTTTCCGTTCATCCTGCTGCGGGCCGATCACGCCTTTCCCCGGATCACCAAACACCGCGGTGTACGGCGGGCCAAGGGCAATTATTACGGGCCGTTCGCAAGCGCCGGATCGGTCAACATTACGATTAATGCGCTGCAGAAGCTGTTCCTGCTAAGGTCCTGCACTGATAGCTTTTATGCTCGGCGGGATCGGCCCTGCCTGCTCTATCAGATCAAGCGCTGCTCGGCGCCCTGCGTGGGCCGGATCGACGCGGCGGCCTATGGCGAATTGGTGGCTGAGGCGAAGGATTTCCTTGGCGGCAGATCGGGTGATGTCCAGGCCAAGCTGACCCTGCAGATGGATGCGGCGGCGGCGGCGCTCGACTTTGAAACCGCGGCGATTTTGCGTGACCGGCTGCGCGCGGCGACTTTCATTCAGGGCAGCCAGGCGATCAATGCCGAGGGCCTTGGCAATGCCGATATCTTTGGCGTTGCGGCCAGCGGCGGGCACATTGCGATCCAGGCGTTCTTTGTCCGCGGCGGGCAAAACTGGGGCCACCGCGCCTTCTTCCCCAGCCACACCGAAGGACTGGATGAGGGTGAGGTGCTGACCGCGTTCCTGGCGCAGTTCTATGAAGAAGTCCCGCCGCCGCGGACCATTCTGGTCGACCGCGAACTGGCTGAGGCCAAGCTGTTGGCCGAGGCACTCGCTGGGGCGGCAGGCGGCAAGGTCGAAATTTCAGTGCCACAGCGCGGAGATCGCCGCCGCCTGATCCAGCAGGCCACCCGCAATGCGGTTGAGGCGCTGGAACGGCGCGCGGCCGAAAGCGGCACCAAAGCCCGGCTGGGGCGCGAGCTCGCCGAATTCCTCGAACTGCCCGAACCGCCGCAACGGATCGAGGTTTACGACAACAGCCACATTCAAGGCACCGCCGCGCTGGGCGCGATGATCGTGTCCGGGCCGGAGGGCTTCATCAAGGGTCAGTATCGCAAATGGAACATCAAGACCGCCCAGACCAACGATGACTTTGCGATGATGCGCGAAGTGTTCGGGCGGAGGTTCGCCAGACTTTTGCAGGAAGATGGGGCTCAGGATGAAGACCCGGACCGGGACGGCGGCATGTGGCCCGACCTCGTCCTGATCGACGGCGGCAAGGGCCAGATGAGCGCAGCGCGCGATACACTGGAGGAACTGGGGATCGAGGACGTACCCCTGATCGCCATCGCCAAGGGCCCGCACCACGGGCGCGAGGGCCGCGAGGTATTTCACTTCCCCGATGGCCGCGAAAAGATGCTGCCCGAAAACGCCCCGCTGCTGTTCCACCTCCAGCGCCTGCGCGACGAAGTCCACCGCTTCGCGATCGGCGCCCACCGCGACAAACGCAGCCGCGCGATTTCGGCCTCACCCTTGGACGAGATCGCCGGGATTGGGCCAGCGCGCAAACGTGCGCTACTGCTGCACTTCGGGACGGCGGGCGGGGTGAGGGCGGCCTCGCTCGAGGACTTGCAGCGAGCGCCGGGTGTCAGCGCGGCGGTTGCGCAGGCGGTCTATGACTTTTACCATCCGGGGGGGTGAGGGGGAGCGCAGCATTAGTATCCCCTGTCACATCATCGCTTCTAGACATCCATTGCGCCCGAACGATGGTCCTTCGACAGGCTCAGGATGAGCGGTTCTTTGGAGGTTTGGAGCACTCCAAATCCGCTCTCCTATCGCCTTACCCCAACCCCGCTCAGGCTGAGCTTGTCGAAGCCCCACCAAGCGACCTTGCGGTTTACCTGCCACCCTGCCGGTTGCGCGCCAATTGAGAGACCAAATCCCAATCACCGGCAATCAGCGCTTCCTTCTTGGCGCGTTCCCAGCCTTTGAGCTTGCGTTCGGCAGCAAAAGCTTCGTCGCGGGTCTGGAAGCGATCCGACCAGACCAATGTGACCGGAAGCCGCCGCGAGGTGTATCCGCCCAATGCACCGGTTGCGTGCTGTGCCATGCGCTGGTCCAAGTCGTCGGTGTGGCCAGCGTAATAGGTACCGTCGCAGCAGCGCAGGAGGTAGGTGTAAAAGTAGCGGTCCATTGCTGCTGGGCTAATGCAGGGGAGGGGCTTCGACAGGCTCAGGATAAGCGGTTCTTTGGGGGTTTGGAGCACTCCAAATCCGCTCTCCTATCGCCTTACCCCAACCCCGCTCAGGCTGAGCCTGTCGAAGCCCGCCCGCAACGCTGCGGTTTAGGTGCCGCCTTGCCGGTTGCGCGCCAGTTGAGAGACCAAATCCCAATCACCGGCGATCAGCGCTTCTTTCTTGGCGCGTCCCCAGCCTTTGAGCTTGCGTTCAGCGGCAAAGGCTTCGTCACGGGTCAGGAAGCGATCTGACCAGACCAGTGCGACCGGAAGCCGCCGCGATGTGTAACCGCCCAAAGCCCCGGTTGCGTGTTGGGCCATGCGCTGGTCGATGTCGTCGGTATGCCCTGCGTAATAGGTACCGTCGCAGCAGCGCAGGAGGTAGGTGTAAAAGTAGCGGTCCATTGCTGTTGGGCTAATGCAGGGGAAGGGCTTCGACAAGCTCAGCCTGAGCGGGTCTTGGGAGTGTTTAGAGTCTGTTGGGGCGTGATTGTTGCAAACCAAACCTCCAAAATCCGCTCAGCCTGAGCCTGTCGAAGGCTCATCGTGCCTACGAAACGGCAGCTTAACAGGATGGTGCTTCGACAGGCTCAGCATGAGCGGTTATTTGAGGTGGTTCTTCTTTGATCGCGATCTGATTGATCTAAATCCTGCTCTCAAACCCCTTTCCTACACCCCGCCCCCTCCCGTAAACTCCCCCCATGCACCCGCTCGACCCCCCACCGCGCGCCGCGGATATCGCCGCGCCCACCTTCACCCCCGTGCCGCTGGTCCGGACCCGCCACGATGGCTGGAGCGTGCCGCGCCAGACCGCGTTCCTCCGTGCGCTGTGCGTTACGGGGTCGGTCTCATCTGCGGCGCGGATGGTGGGGATGAGCCGGAAGGCGGCTTATGGCCTCCGCGCGCGGGCTGGGGCGGAGAGTTTTGCCTCGGCGTGGGACGTGGCGCTGGGCGAGGGGCGCGACCGGGCGTTTGAGTGGTTGATGGAGCGGGCGCTGAACGGCGTCACCACGATCCAGCTGCGCACCGGCGGTATGGTCGAGGTGGGGCACGGACCGGACCGGCGGCTGGTCGCTAACCCGCTGCGATCGGAGGGTCTGGGCGGAAGCTCACATAAGGTGACCTAAGGTAACAGGGCGGACGCTCCGCGTGTGGAGCTTTGTTACCTTTGGTGGTGATCGGCGGGGGTGCTCAGCCCTTTGGCACGACCTTGCGGATCATGCCTTCCTGCGCAACGCTGGCGACGAGGCGGCCGTCGCGGGTAAACACTTGCCCACGGTTAAACCCACGTCCGCCGCCGCTCCATGGGCTGTCGGTGGAATAGAGCAGCCATTCATCGGCGCGGAACGGTTCGTGGAACCACACTGCGTGGTCCAGACTGGCGCTGATCACTTCGCCGCGAGCCCAGCTAAGGCCATGGGGCAGGGCGCAGGTGCCGAGCAAGGACATGTCGCTGGCATAGGCCAGAATGGCACGATGAACGCGCGGATCATCGGGCAGCGCGGCGACGGCCTTGAACCACGAATTGGCGCGTGGCGGCGCTGGTTTGGGATTGGTCCAGTGCCGCCCTTCGACCGCGCGCATTTCGATCGGGCGCGGCGCCAGGAAGTGGTGGCGGGCTTCGGGCCGGGCTGTTTCGGCAAAGCGGCGGCGCACATCCACTTCGGGTTCCAGCTCTTCGGGCGGAGCGACATCTGGCATTTTGGCTTCGATATGGTGCAGGCCTTCCTCATGCCGCTGAAAACTGGCGGTCAGGTTCAGGATCGGGCGGCCCTGCTGGCTAGCCACGACCCGGCGGTTGGAGAACGATCCGCCATCGAAATCGCGCGAGACCTGATAGTCGCTGGGATGATCCTCGCTCCCGCCGCGCAAGAAGTAGGCGTGGAGCGAGTGGGCCCCGCGATCATCCGCCACGGTGGCTTCGGCGGCGTTGAGCGCTTGGGCAATAACCTCGCCGCCGAACACCCGGCCCACGCCGCCGCGCTTACGCCGCCCGGCAAAGCGGTCTTCGCCCTCAGGTTTGACCTCGAGCAGTTTCAGAAGCCCGGCAACGAGCTGTTCGGGGGTACGTTCGCCATCCATCGCACCGCCTTTGCGTTGCGATTGAGGACGCGTCAATGGGGCGGGGCTAGATGCCCGTTGGTTGGCGTTTCAGCTCCAGCCGCAGCAACTGCTTGAAGGCAGCCCGCCGCACTCTGCCCCCGATGGCAATCGAAAGCCGCCCGACCGGACGGCGTTCGCGCCAGATGTGGTCGATCATCGGATGATCGGCGCTGGCGCAGCTATCGCACCAGCGGACTTCGCCGTGCTCCAGCAGCTCAAGGTTCTCCCGCTGGACTAAAACGCCGGGGGAATAGCGGGCATAGCGCTCGTCAAACGCGGTCTTGTACGAATAGGCGCCGGGCGGGGTAAGGAAGTTGACCAGCATGGCGATCGGCTCGTCGTTCAAGGTCAGGGTCAGTCTTTCGAGCTTGCCCTGCGCGGCGGCGCCCGACAGCGCCTCCTTGAACATCCGCGCGGTGGCCTGATGCGAGGCGAGGGCGGAACCGGCGGTACCTTTCCAGCCGGAATGCTCCAGCGCGAGGAAATCATCAGCCCAGCGGGCCAGCCGATAATCGTCGCGGCGGCGCTCGAACGTCACTTCGCCCAGCTCGGACAGCCGGGCGAACTGGCGGCGCAGCTCCTTGCGCTTCTTGCCCGACAGGCTTTCTTCGAAATACGTCTGCGGGGTCTGGCTCGAAGACAGCATCGCCCGCTCCTCATGGTGGACAAGCCCGGCCGAGCGGTGCTGGTCGGTCAGGACTGACTGGAGTGAGCGATAGAGCGAGCCATCGAGCGGCATGGCGCTCAGATGCAGGAACAGCGCCGTGCCGGCATTGCGATCGGCCCAGTCCAGCAGCGCGGTCCAGAAATGCCGCTCCAGTCCGGCCGCGACCAGCGGTGCGCCAAGGAAGCAGTTGCCGTGGACCCAATTGCCGAGCTGCGGGATCGGCCAGGTGTAGTACTTGCGCTCTGACCGCAGCGGAATCAGCCCGGCGAGTTCACCATCGACCTCGACCCGCAGCAGCTTGACCTGGCCCTGGGGATCGAGCGCGCGGAGCGCGGGGAGCAGATACCAGCTTTCGTGGAACGGGTTGGGCTCGCTCGCACAAAGCGCCAAAGCATCCCAGGCATGGCGGGCTTCTGGCGCATCCATCGTGGTCCAGGCGACCGCGCGGGCCTGAACGGCAGGCGCGGCAAGTGGCGGAGCCTTGCTCCGTGCGGTGTCCGGCAATGCTGCCTGCTCCGCCGCAGTAGCCACGAAAAACCCCCTGTATGACCGGCGGAAATCGCCGACACGCAAGGGGTTTAGCCGTTAAGTGCCAAAGAATGGCTAACGCGCAGACCTATCGCTGGGGTTTGGGTGCCGCAGCGGTTGCGCTGGTCTTGAACCGCGGATCAATGTTCGGCTTGCGGGCAAAGTCCACATCCGTTGCGACATAGGCCGGGTTGAACCGGTCTGCCCACTTTTCGGATTCGACCAACCATTCGATGTGCACCTCTTCATAGGGAAGATTATGCGTGCCTTTGGGCTGCTCGATATAGCGGAAGTCGGTACCCTCTTTCTTGCCCGAGCTCTTGAGCCGCGAAACCAGCGTGCGCGACTGGCTGATCGGGATACGGGCATCGCGGACCCCCGCAACAATCAGGATCGGTGACCACGGGCCGTCGGTGTTACGGGCCGATGAGATCGCGACCAGATTGTCCGACGTGGCCTGGAAATTGGCCCCAAAGCCGCCGAACGCGCCTAGATCGAAGGCTTTCATCATCGGAAAGTCATAGACCCCGGCACCAGCGATCGCGCATTTCCACAGCTTGGCATCACGCTGTGCCCCGCGGGCCGTGGCATAGCCGCCGTAGGACCAGCCCATGATGCAGGCGCGGCTGGGGTCGATCAGGCCGGTTGCGCCGAACCAGCTCAGCGCGTCGTTGAGATCGTCCTGCATCCGCAGGCCGTACCCATCCGGCTTGCGGCCTTCGAGGACGAACTTTTTGCCATAACCGCCCGATCCGCGATAGTTGGGCTGGATCACGACATAACCCAGTTCGGCCATCGCCTGATGCCAGGGGAAAAACCCGAACTCCTCATCATCACGAACACCAAACGGTCCGCCGTGCGGCATCACGATCACCGGCAGGTTCTTGCGATGCGGGCGGTGGCGCGGATAGGTCACGATTGCAGGGATTTCCATCCCGTCCGATGCCTTGTAACGGATCGTCTCGGTCGGATTCATATCGGCATCCTGCAGCACAGGATGAAAGAAGCCCAAGACAGAGAGCTGACCACTTTCGGTATCGTAGATGTAATAACCGCCGGGTTCAGAGGGCTTGGCGATGAACACCACCAGTTTGGTATAGGCGTCATTGGCGCTCATGATACGGGCATGGGCCGGGCCGAAGTCCTCATCAAAGAACTTCTGAATTTCGCGCAACCGTGGATCGAGCCAGAATGTCCGTGCCTTGTTGGTGGTATAGCGCACTCCCAACAGCTGGTTGTTATCCTTATTGGGGACCACTCCATCGACATCGTGATTGATGGCTTCAAACACTGGCTTGCCGATCACTTCCATCGTCCGCAGGTTGATCTTGTAGACCCGGCGATAATTGTCCTTGTTGCTGGTGGCATAGGCAACGTCGGGTTCATCGGTGAAGATATCAGGGGTGATCTGTGCGCCGGTGTAGGTGGTGTCCTTTTCATTCGAGACCGTCTTGAACTGTTCGCCGGCATTGCTGCGATACATAAAGCGCAACTTGCCCTCGTCGTTGCCGCCAATCCCGGCGCGGATCACACCTTTGCCATCGGCGATCCAGCTGCTGACCATTACATTTGGGCGCTGGACGGTGGTGAACTTGCCAGTGCGGACGTCAAGCTCGATCACTTCGGGCTGGAATTCCTGTTGATCGTTGCGGAACGAGGCGCGCTGCATCAGCACCCGTTCCTTGACGTGGTCACGGTGGAGAATTTCGACGCTACTGCCCGCTGCGCCTTCCCAGGCCAGCGGGGTCAGCTTGCCTGTTTCCAGATCATAAGCAACATAGCGTAAGATATCGACCCGCTGTCCGAACACGATTTCGCGCGAGAGCAGGATAAAGATCACCGTGCGATTGCCGACCCACTGCCACGAACCGATCGTGCGGTCACCGGTTTCGCGAAATTCCTCGGCTCGGGCGAAGAACTTGGGCTTGCTGCCCGGCTTGCCCAGATCGACGATTCCCAGATTGTCGATCCCGTCGGCGCTCATCATCACGGCGATCTTGGTGCCATCGGGCGAAATCGCGGGCGAGCGCATGAACGGGCGTTTGCCGAACACTTCGGTCGGCACCCGGCCCTTGATGCCCTTGACTACAATGTCGGCGGGTTTGGTCGATTGCGCCGTGGCGGGAATTGCAAGTGGCAGGCAAAGCGCAACCGTTAAGGTCATGCCAATAAATTTGCGGAACGACTTCACGTTGGAAAACTCCCCTTTTCCGGTCCTAGGGAGGATTGAATGATACAAGTCTAATGCCTTGGTTTCAGGGCGCAACAGTTCAATCAGCCATATCAAACGAAAACCCCGCCCGGATCGCTCCGAGCGGGGTTTCGCTTCACCATAAGGCTGGTGCTTAGTGTGCAGCCAGCGCGGCGAGCAACAGCAGCGCCACGATGTTGGTGATCTTGATCATCGGGTTGACGGCGGGGCCAGCGGTATCCTTGTACGGATCGCCCACGGTATCGCCGGTCACCGCGGCCTTGTGGGCTTCAGAGCCCTTGCCGCCGTGGTTGCCGTCTTCGATGTACTTCTTGGCATTGTCCCATGCGCCCCCGCCCGAGGTCATCGAGATGGCAACGAACAGCCCGCCAACGATCACGCCCAGCAGGAGCGCGCCGAGTGCGGCAAAGCCGTTGGCCTGACCCGCCACAGCGGTGATGACGAAGTAAACCACGATCGGTGCGGCCACTGGCAGCAGCGATGGCACGATCATTTCGCGGATCGCCGCCTTGGTGACCAAGTCAACCGTGCGGGCATAGTCAGGCTTTGATTCGTAGGTCATGATCCCGGGGTTGTTCTTGAACTGGTCACGAACATCCTTGACCACTTCACCCGCAGCGCGGCCCACGGCGGTCATGCCCATCGAACCGAACAGGTTCGGGAGCAGGGCGCCGAGCAGCAGACCGACGATGACATAAGGGTTTTCCAGGCTGAAGCTGACTTCGCCATTGGCCAGATTTCCATCCGAGAATGCCGGGAAGAACTCCTTGAGGTCGGTCGTATAGGCCGCGAACAGCACCAGCGCGGCAAGCCCGGCCGAACCGATGGCATAGCCCTTGGTGACGGCCTTGGTGGTGTTGCCCACCGCGTCGAGCGCGTCAGTCTTGGCGCGGACTTCGTCGTCAAGCCCGGCCATTTCGGCAATGCCGCCGGCGTTGTCGGTGACAGGACCGTAGGCATCGAGCGCCACGACCATCCCGGCCAGTGCCAGCATCGCGGTTGCCGCATAGGCAATGCCCATCAGGCCCGCCAATTGGTGCGCAATGATGATCCCGGTCACAATGACCAGAGTCGGCAGGGCAGTCGATTCAAGCGAGATCGCGAGGCCCTGGATCACGTTGGTGCCATGGCCGGTTTCCGAAGCCTTGGCGATCGAGCGGACCGGGCGGTAGTTGGTGCCGGTGTAATACTCGGTGATCCAGATGATCAGTCCGGTGATGACCAGACCCAGCAGCGAACACCAGAACAGCGTCATGCCGGTATAGGCCTGCCCGGCAATCGCAGTGTCCATTCCGCCAAGCGTGTGGTTGATCGCCCACCAGATTGCGGGGACCGACAGCACAGCAGTCACGAGGAAGCCCTTGTACATGGCGCCCATGATGTTGTTGCTGCTGCCCAGACGGACGAAATAGGTGCCGATGATCGAAGTGACGATGCAAACGCCGCCGATCAGCAGCGGCAGGCTCATCAGGTTCATCAACGCGGCTTCACCAGCGCCCTTCAGCAGCAGCGCGGTCAGCACCATGGTTGCGCCGATGGTGACGACATAGGTTTCGAACAGGTCAGCCGCCATACCGGCGCAGTCACCGACGTTGTCACCGACGTTGTCGGCAATAACCGCAGGGTTGCGAGGATCGTCTTCGGGGATCCCGGCTTCAACCTTGCCGACGAGGTCAGCACCGACGTCAGCCGCCTTGGTGAAGATCCCGCCGCCTAGACGCGCGAAGATCGAAATCAGCGAGGCGCCAAAGGCAAGGGCGACAAGGCCATCGACCACGGTGCGATCATTGCCGCCCACGGTGTGACCAGCGGGACCGGTGAGATACCAGAAGAAGCCCGCAATCGCGAGGAGTGCGAGGCCCGCCACCAGCATGCCGGTGATCGCGCCAGCACGGAATGCCAGGGTCAGTCCTTGTTGCAGCCCAACTTGTGCGGCCGCTGCGGTGCGAACGTTCGAGCGAACCGAGATGTTCATCCCGATGAACCCGGTCGCGCCCGAAAGCACGGCACCAAGCACAAAACCTGCAGCCGATACCGGCCCGAGGAAATAAGCAACCAGTAACGCTACCACCAGGCCAACGATCGCAATGGTGCGATACTGGCGGCCCAGATAGGCTTGTGCGCCTTCTTGAATGGCTGCGGCAATTTCTTGCATCTTAGCATTGCCGGCCGGTGCGCTGAGCACCTGGCGGCTGGTGACGAAGCCGTAGACTACGGCGACAAGCCCCAGAATTATCGCGAGTGTGACGGGATTCACAGGACGCTCCCCCTTGTTTGATTATCCATAGTGAAAGCCCCGGCACTGCGGGACGAACGGGCGTTGCTATAGGCAGGATTCGCGGCAATGCAACGCCGGAAAGCGCCTTTCCCGCAGTTCAGTGGTGTTCGTAACCGAGCTTGCCGGGTGGCGCGGCGCCATCGAGCAGCAATGGCTCGATCCCGCGTTCGAGCGCTTTACCGATCCGGTGCGCCGGGACGGGGGGCAGGGAGCCAGCGGGTAGGGTGAACAGCAGCTGGTAATCCTCGCCCCAGGTCAGCGCTTCATCGCGGCGATCTTCGCTGGTGACAATGGGCACGGCAGCGCGGTCAATAGCCAGAGTAACCCCTGAAGCCATGGCTAGCCGCCGCGCATCGAGCAGCAATCCGTCCGAAACGTCCATCATTGCGCCGACCAGCGGGGCGAGCGCCTGTCCTTCGGCCAACAGCGCCTGACCGCGCCGGTAATGGCTGGAGTCGCCCTGGCCGGATTGAAGCGCCTCAAACCCCAGCATTGCCGCGCCTACTGGCCCAGTGATCCACAGGCTATCGCCCGGCCGCGCGCCGCTGCGCGATGGTACTGGCTGGTGCGTGGCGCGCCCAATCGCGGTCAGCCCCAGACTGCGCGAACCATTGGCGCTGACAGTGTCGCCGCCGAGCAAGGCGGCATCGCCATAGTGTTGCAAAGCAGCCTGAAGTCCCCGCAGGAACGCGGCATCTTCTTCGTCTTCGCCCAATTGATAGGACAGCAGCACACCGATCGGATGCGCGCCTTTGGCGGCAAGATCCGACATATTGCTGGCCACCAGCTTCCAGGCCAGATCCTCACCCGACTGGCCGGATAGGGAATGCACGCCCTCGACCATCGCATCGTGAGTCAGGACCAGTGCTTCTCCACCAAATTCCAGCACTGCGCAGTCATCATCCAGCCCCCGCGCTGCAGGGTGCGTTGCCAAGGCCCGCAAGGCAGCGATGAAGGCGAGTTCGGTGGTCATTTGAGCGCTTGAAAAGCACTTAATTCTGGACCACAATATTGGCTGTCAGCAAGAGCGTCTATTTCAGCGCATCTCTTGAACACATGACTGCGCAGCTTTTTCCACGCCGGACTCGAGATATATGCTTCGTACTCTCGTCGAAAGCTCAATTCTCCTAGCTGCTGTTTGGCCACGTAATTTTGAGCAACAGTCCATCTAAATACGTCGCGTTCGTCCTGTCTTGTCTTCAGCAAAAACTCATCAAACGATGATGCGTTAGGATACTGCGCCTTCGGCAGCGGGTTGCCAACGGTGACACCACAATCCAGACATTGTTTTTTGACTTGTGTGCTTCCACCTTGGATCGTTCGCGCTCTAACTTCGGTATTAGCGTGAAAACATTCATTCGGGGCTGCCGATGCAAGCATCTGCCCAAGCTCAATGGTATAATCAATGTGGAGTTCTTCGCTAGTCGAAGGGTTAACAAATCTCATGTTGCAATGTGAACATGGAGGCAGATTCTTGTCAACGAATCGCGAGCGAATTTGAACCAGTTTCGATCCAATGCTTCTCGAACATACGCCAGAAGTTTGAGAGGCTTTGTATCAACGAACCACCTTCGCCACCGAATCCAGCACGCCGTTGACGAACTTGGCCTCACGGCTTTCGAAGAAGGCGTGGGCGACGTCGACGTATTCGGTGATCACGGTGGGAGTGGGCACATCGGCCCGGGCCAGCAGTTCCCAGGCGCCGGCGCGCAGGACCTGCAGCATGGTTTTGTCGAGCCGCTCGAGTTTCCAGCCCTCTGCCAGTTTGCTCGATATCAGTTCGTCGATCTCATCGCGGCGGGCTGCGGTGCCTTTGACCACGTCGTCGAAAAACGCGACTTCGGCATCGGCATACTGATCGCCTTCGATCTCTGCGCCGAGCCGGTGTTGGTGGAATTCATCGAGCAGGCGTTCGAGCACGGTGCCTTCCATCTCGAGCTGGTAAAGCGCCTGAACAGCAGCGAGCCGCGCGGCAGAGCGGGCCTTGCGCTGATCGGATTTGGAGGCGGTCATATTCCAAGCCTTATTTCGATGGAGCGGGCGTGGGCGGTCAGCCCTTCGGCATTGGCCAGTTCGATTGCGGCCGGGCCGATCGCTTTCAGCGCGGCCTCGTCCAGTTCGATAAAGCTGGTGCGTTTCATGAAATCGAGCACAGAGAGGCCCGACGAGAACCGCGCGCGGCGTCCGGTGGGCAGCACGTGGTTGGGCCCGGCAACGTAGTCACCGACCGCCTCTGGGGTCATCCGGCCAAGGAACACCGATCCGGCGTGGCGGATTTGCTTGAACAGCTTTTCCGGATTGTCGGTGGCGATCTGGACGTGTTCGGCGGCAAGCGCATTGGCCAGCGCCGGGGCCTCGTCCATGCTGGCGACTTCGATGATCGTGCCGTGGGTGTTCCAGCTTTCCGCCGCGACCCGGGCGCTGGGCAGCATCGCCAGTTCCACCCCGATCCGGTCGGCGACCATATCGGCGAACAGTGGATCGTCGGTGATCAGGATCGACTGAGCGTCAGGATCGTGCTCGGCCTGGCTGAGCAGATCGGCTGCGGTCCATTCGGGATTATTCTGGCCATCGGCGATCAACAGGATCTCGCTAGGCCCGGCGACCATATCGATGCCGACGACGCCAAATAGCTGGCGCTTGGCCTCTGCCACCCAGGCGTTGCCGGGGCCGGTGATGACGTCAACCGGGCTAATTCGCTGGGTTCCATAGGCCAGCGCGGCGACAGCCTGCGCTCCGCCGACCCGCCAGACTTCATCGACACCAGCCAGATGCGCGGCGGCAAGCACGAGCGGATTGACCTGCCCCTTGGGCGTCGGTGTGACCACCACCAGCCGCTCAACCCCGGCCACTTTCGCCGGGATCGCATTCATCAGCAGCGAGGAAGGATAGGCTGCCCGGCCGCCCGGAACATAAAGCCCGGCGGCATCGACCGCGCGCCAGAGCGCACCCATTCGCACGCCCAGATCGTCGGTTTCGTCGCGGTTCTTGGGGAGCTGCTTTTCGTGGAATGCCCGAATCCGCTGGGCCGCCAGTTCCAACGCGGCACGCAGGTCCGGCTTGAGCGCATCAAACGCCTCACGGCATTGGTCCGCAGTGAACGACCAGCCGGCATCGCTGGAGAGCGCATGGCCATCCCAGCGCGCGGTCATTTCGGTCAGTGCCAGATCGCCGCGGTTCTTCACGTCGCTCAGGATCACTTCAACATCGCGGGCGACGTCGTCACTGCTTTCGCGCCGGTCGGCAACCAGCCGCTTGAACGCCTTGTCAAAACCGGGATCGCGGGAGTTGAGACGCAGCATCAGGCGGCCTTTGCTTGGGCGACGAGCGCGCGGAACCGCTCGACCAGCGCGGCGACTCGCTCGTCGGTCTTGAGCGCGGCGCGGTTGACGATCAGCCGGGCGGAAATGTCGAGGATCCGGCTGGTTTCGATCAGGCCATTGTCCTTCAACGTCCGCCCGGTCGAGACCAGATCGACGATCCGGCTGGCGAGACCGAGGCCGGGAGCCAGCTCCATTGCGCCGTTAAGCTTGACCACTTCGGCTTGGATGCCCTGCCGCTCAAAGTGACGGCGGGTCAGGCTCGGGTACTTGCTGGCGACCCGCAAGTGGCTGACGTGGCCGGTATCGCCCAGCTGTGCTTCAGGTTCGGCAACCGACAGGCGGCAGTGGCCGATATCGAGATCGACCGGGGCGTAAAGATCGGGGTAGGCGAATTCTTCGACCACGTCCGATCCGACAATTCCGCACTGCGCCGCGCCGTGGGCAACGAAAGTGGCGACATCGAACGCCCGCACCCGGATCAGCCGCATGTCGCTGTCTTCGCAGGCGAACGAAAGCGCGCGGTTGGACTTGTCGTGAAAGCCTGCTTCGGGCACCACTCCAGCGCGGGCCATCAGCGGCAGCGCCTCATCTAGGATGCGGCCCTTGGGTACGGCGAAAGTAAGCGGTCTGGACATAGGCGCGGCCCATACGGCGGGACGGGCAAAAGGGCAAGGAGCGGCGGCAATGGCCAAGGACTATCAGTTCATCGATATCGACGCGAGCGGGCCGGGAATCGTGGTGGCAGCGTTTGACAATCAGGCGGCCTATTGCACGGCATCAGGCGCCAACGTGACCGCGCGGATTGTGACAGCAGTGCGGGATTTGCTGGAGCGAGGGGAGGGCGGCGCGCTGCTCGATAGGATCCGCGCCTGGCCCGGCGCGCCGCTGGCCGATGCGCTGCCGCTGCGGATCGCCGGCGGTTTCCATGCGCTCCATCTGGCAGGGCTGGAGCCAGCTCTGAGCGCAATATACCGCGATGAGGTGGTTGTGGACGACACCGCGCTGGTCGCCGCCGCGATCCGGGCGCACGAGGCTGCGTTGCTGCCCTGGCTCGATGGCCCGCCGCAGACCAATGAGGCGGGCCGATCATCCAATTTCATCGCGGCGATGCTGTGGCTGGCTGACAAGGGGTTGCCGCCGCGGTTCGAATGTCTTGAGATTGGGTCGAGCGCGGGGATCAACCTGATGCTCGATCGCTATCACTATAACTTGGGCGGGGTGCAGATCGGGCCAAAACCGGGGGCGATGCGTTTTCAGCCTGAATGGCAGGGCGATCCGCCGCCGGACCGGGCCATCGAAATAATTTCAACCAAGGGCTGCGATGTCGCGCCGGTTGACCTGACTGACGGCGAACAGGCGCTGCGGCTGAAAGCCTATATCTGGCCAGAACACACCGTGCGATTTGAGCGGATGGACGCGGCAATTGCCGAAGCGATGAAATCGCCGCCCAATCTGGTCCACATGAACGCCGCCGACTTCGTCGAGGCCGAGCTGGCCAAACCGCAAGCAGCTGGGACCACCCGGATGCTGATGCATTCGATCGTCTGGCAATATGTCCCCGATGATCAGAAGGCGCGGGTTACTGCGGCGATGGAAACAGCGGGCGCGCGGGCCACGGCTGATCGCCCGCTGGCGTGGTTAGCTCTGGAAGCAAACCGCGTGATGCACATCCACGAAATGGTGGTGCGGTATTGGCCGGGCGGCGATGGCGGTGAAATCGTCACCCGGGCCCATCCGCATGGCGCGTGGATCGGCTGGGGCGGAAGCGAGCGGACAATCTAACTAACGCTGTTTCGCCGCTTCCTTTGCGAGGCGTCGCTGCCGGTTATGGTCGAATCGGCGCCGCAGGATTTTGGCCAGCCACCAACCGCGGGCTTCCATGCGTTCCATCCAGCCGCCGTGGAAGCTGACCCATTCCCACACCGCAACAGCCGCGAACAGCAGGGTGGTTGCCGAAAACAGCGCGAGCGCGGGCGGATGGGCAAACCAGCCCCACAGGCCAATGGCGAGGGCAAAGGCCATGCCGTAGCCGTGCGAGGCGGGGAACCACGGGTTGCCGCTTGAAATCCGCTTGAACCCGCCCAAACCGCGCAGGAACAGCAGCGTCCCGGTCAGTACGATCAGCACGAATTCCGGATGGGCCGGCTCCATCGGGTGCGCCATCACCAACTCATCTCCTACCGCCAGCACGACGATCCCGGCCACAATCGGGATGTGCCAATAGGTGAAGGCTTGCCGCGCGATCAGGCCGGGCAGCGCGTGGTTTTCGATATGACGCGCCCCGCGCTGCGCGCCCATGTCGAAATAGAGCCACCACATCGCGAACGACCCCGCAAAGGCATTGACCAGCGCCAGGTTCAGACCCGGCTGCGGTTCGGCCCCGGCATAGGTCGAGCCAATCAGGATCAGCCCTTCGCCCAGCGCAATAATGATGAACAGGCCGCAACGCTCGGCCATGTGCGATCCGGACACGTTCCATTCCGATATCGCCGACCGGCCAAGTCCCGGAACCCACAGGAACGCCATCGGTGCAGCATATTCAATAGCCAGCGCCGCCAGCCAACAGGCGATCCGCAGCTCGGCAGTTTCGCTCAGCGCGCCGGCCAGCCATAACGGAGCGGACAGCATGAACCAGCACGCCGCGCGCAGCATATTGCGGCCCGCTCCAGCAGAATCGCGCTCCATCGCCCAGGCGGTAAACAGGCAGCGGCCAAGCTGCATCACGCTGTAAGCCGCGGCAAAAAGCAGGCCACTTTGAGCAAATGCATCGGGGATCGCGCTCGACATCACCAGACTGGCCAGCATTAGCGCGCCAATCATCAGCCGCACCGGGGCGCGGTCCGGCTCGAGCCAGTTGGTCGCCCAGGTGGTCCACATCCAGGCCCACCACACTGCGCTGAACAGGATCGCGGTCTTGAGCGCGCCCAGCCAGGTCAAATCGGCCATGAGGTGGTGCGACAGCTGGGTGATCGCGAAGACAAAGATCAGGTCAAAGAATAGCTCGATCGTGCTGACCGGAGCTTGCCCGCCGCCATGGTGGCGCAGCATAGAGCGGCGCTGCCGCGCCTCGGCCGCGGCAATCGCGGCGCCGATGCCACCGCGCTGCTGCTCAGCCAGCATTGGCGGTTTTGGTCAGAAACGCGTCGAGTGCGGCATTGACCTGCTCCGGCGCTTCCCATTGCACGAAATGCCCGCTGCCGGGCACGCGCTCGATGGTCAGATCGGTGACATAGTGTTCCAGCCCATCAAGGTTGGCTGGCGGCAGGGCGATATCATCGAGCGCCCAGATCACCAGCGTCGGGATGGTCAATGGCGGCAGCGGGATCGGTTGCCAGCCGGCGGGCAGTTCATAGGGCGCGTCCAGATCCAGCACTTCCATCGGACTGGCGCGGTACCAGTTGAGCATCGCCATCGCCGCCTCGCGGTTCTCCCAATCGGCCAGCAGCGCGGCGCGTTCCTCGGGCTCCATCTTCGGGTTCTCGGGCGTCGCGCCAAAGGCCTTGAGCAGCAAACCGCCAAGGCCAAACTGTTCGACCAGCGCATCATTGACGGGATCACGAAAGGCCCGAAAATACTGGCTGGCCTGCCGCTGCTGCGGGTTGGTGTAGAGCAGCTTGGGAAAGATCGCCGGGTGCGGAGCATTGGCGATGACAGCGCGGGTGACCCGCCCGGTTCCTTGCCCCATCAGGGCGACACCCCAGGCAATCGCGCCGCCCCAATCGTGGCCGACCACGGTGAAGTGCTGCACATCAAGTGCAGCGGCGAGCAGGAAAATATCGCCGATCAGCTTGTCGGGCGTGTAATTCTCCACCCCCTTGGGCTTGGACGATCCCCGATAGCCGCGCTGATCGGGGGCGATGCAGCGGTATCGGCCAGACAGGTGCGCGATTTGATGCCGCCAGGTGCGGTGGCTGTCGGGAAAGCCGTGGAGGAAAATCAGCACCGGCGCATCGCGCGGGCCTTCGTCGACCACGTCGAGTTCGATCCCGTTGCCAAGCGTGACGCGCTGTTGCTGCATCACTGCGCTCCGTCATTCATCCGCTGGACGTAACCGGCGGCCATGAAGGCACCGATCTGATCGAGCAGCGCATCCGGAGTGCGGCGGGCTTCGCCCATCGCCAGTTCGGCCCCTTCGGCCACGATGATCTCGCGCGCTCCGGCCAGCATTTGGTCGATCATTTGCGCCACCGCAACGTTAGGCGCGATCCCGTTGTCGATCACTTTGTCAGATACGCCGCGCTTTGATCCGTCGGCGGTCAAGGCGTTGCGCGATACATCGGTGGCGATTGATCCGGGGTAGATGTTGTGCACTTGGAGGCCCAAATGGCCGACCTCAGCGCGCAGGGCATCGGCATAGCCCGCGATCCCGAATTTGGCGGCGCAATAGGCGGTTCGCATCGGCACGCCGACTTTTCCGGCGATGCTCGATATCATCGCAATCCGTCCTGATCCGCGCGCCACCATTTTGGGCAACAGCGCCTGCGTCAGCGCAATCGGGGCGAGCAGATCGACCCCGATGACCCGTTCATAGACAGAATAGTCGGTTTCCTGCGCCAGGCTGCGCTGTGAAATTCCCGCGTTGTTGACCAGCAGATCGATCCCGCCAGAACCTGTTGATGCCCAATCCCAGGCCTGCTCAACCGCCGGAGCAATCGCCGCAGTATCGGTGGTCTCAAACGGCAGGATCATTGCCTCGCCGCAGTCTGCTGCAACGTCGGCTAGCGCCGCTTGGTTGCGACCCGAAAGCACCAGCCGCGCGCCCTGTTTGGCCAAGGCCCGCGCCAGCGCCGCGCCAATTCCTGAAGATGCGCCCGTGATCCAAGCGGTTTGTCCTGCGAAAGTCATGATCTCTCCCTTATTCCCCCGGCGCCCGCGCCTTTACCGCCAGAGCATGAACCCGCTGGCCCGGAATGTCACCCAGCGCGGCATTGACCAGGCGTTGGCGCTGCAATCTTGAGACACCGGCAAAGGCAGCGCTTTCGATCTCCACCGTGAAGTGCGACGCGCCCGAGCCGTCATCCCCGCTGTGCCCGCTGTGCTTGGCACTGTCGTTTATCACGGCGAGGCGTGTGGGGGCGAAGGCGGCGGTCAGCAGGGCTTCGATTTCGGCTGCAATAGGTGTGGTCATGGCTTTCCTTCTAACCGAACAATTGCCATGGGGAAGGGGTGAAGAGCGATCGATTTCATGGCCGGGTCGGTGACCAGCGGCGCCTGTGCGACTGGCCGGGGTGTCCCGAGCCCGGCGAATTCCGCGCGCCCGGGCCGCGCGGGCCCAGTTTTGACGGGCCGGGGGATTACCGCTGGTTCTGCCTCGATCACGTCCGCCAGTTCAACGCCGGCTATGACTGGTTCGACGGCATGAACGCCGAAGAGATCATGGCCGCGCAGCATCCGATCCACGGTTGGGACCGCCAGACCCGGGCCTTTTCGCCCACCGCCGGGATCGATCAGGCCCCGCGCTGGGCCGATTTTTCCGATCCGCTGGAAGCGATCGCGAAGCGCGCGCGGGCCAAAATGCCCAGCCAGCGCAGCGATGGCCGCGCCGTGACCCCGGAAGAACGCCGCGCGCTCGATGTGCTCGGCCTCGGCCTCGATTCGACCCGCCACGATTTGCGCAGCCGCTATTCACAACTGGTCCGTAAGTACCATCCCGATCGCAACGGCGGCGACCGCAGCTTTGAAACGCGGTTGCAGGCGGCGGTCGAAGCCTATCAGTTGCTGCGCCGCGCGGCGGCGTTTGCCTGATCGCTCAGGCTTCGCACAGATCCTTGAGCTGGTCGGCGCAGACCCCCCAGCCTTCGACAAAGCCCATTTCGAGATGGTGCGCCTTGCTTTCGGCGGTCCAGTGGCGGGCGCGGGCGGTGTAGCGGGCACCGTCGCCTTCAGCCTCAATCTCCCAGATGCCCAGCATGAACGGGCCGGACGGCTCCAGATCGCCGACAATCGCATCGGTGATCGCAAAGCGGCTGCCCTCGTCCCATGCGAGCATGTGGCCGGGGTGCTTGTTCACTTCGCCATCGGGACCAAACATCGTCGCTTCGGTCTGGCAGCCAGGCTGACGCGCGCCCCAAAGCACTTCGGCGCGCCATGGCTTGGGGCACCACCATTCGTTGGTTCGGTTGACCATCACGTCCCAGACCTTGGCAGGCGAAGCGGCAATCAGGCGGGTAACGGCGAGTTCGTACATTGGGATGTCCTTGGGTGAGTCGCATTCGGGCGCGCCGAGCGGGAAGAAGTGGCGAAAGCGGCGCGCATCGTCAACACAGCGCTTGATCGGGGTGGGGCGAGAAGGATCGCCAAGCGTCTAGCCTCAGCGTTCCATTTTCATATTGAGCCATTGCCGTCCAACTCTCAGCAAGGCTGAAAGTGGAAATTTGGCATGCCGCGGGGCTTCATCAGGCCATGGCAAGTTGCTCGTGCGGAACCGTGTGCACAGCCGCATTTCGATTGCGAGGCCGGGCGGGACCATCCGGTTGATCATGACCGATTTCCAGAACCGACCATCGGCGAATGTCAAAAACATCGCCGCGTTGCAGCACGATGCGACCATCCGGCTTGTGGCCGATGCCGGATCAAGGCGGTAAGGTTGGAGCAATTCAGCGCCCCGTGCGATCCGGAAATTGTCATCCCTGATCAGGCACAGGGCAGTACCCCCATCGGGCTCCGCAACCGGCGGGCCTTGACCGGCGCGTTCGATATTCCGGGCAGCATTCTGGCAATCATCGCAATAACAGACCGCGCTCAGAAATGGCGCGCCGGTAATCTGGCATTCCACCTGGCCACAGGCACAGCGCGCAAAGGAGAGCTCGCTCATTGTCCTCTGACCATGAGCACGTCGCCTGTCTGGATCTCGCGATAGTTATCGCTGCCACCATAGGGCCAGCTGAAAACTGCAGCGCAAAATGCCATGGATGCATCGACCTCTTTGGTCAGCAGTTCATACCAGATGAAACCGCCGTGCTGGTTGGTCATCACTCTATCCCTTCATATACACTACAGGAGTAAAACCGCCCCAGGTCAACCGCTTGCCAACGAACGGCTTCGGGTTTTTCTCCATATCCATGCGGAAATCCGTCAGAGTGCCATCGGGCACATCTTCGGCCCAGCACCCGGGCGACCGGATCGGGCAAGTGGTGAAAGAATGCCCCCTTGGTCACACCCGCTTCGCCGCACAGTTGATCGACCGAATTCGCCGAATAGCCATTGGTGCGGAACAGCTTAGTAACCGCTTCCTGCAGTTTGCTACGGGCAATCACGGGGGCGGGCCGAACAGGCTTATTCGGGATCATTGACGACATACTTACCGACTGGTCGGTACCTATTGCAAAGCCCTATTTGTTAACCCGATCTTTGTCTGAAGAGTTTAGACGCGCGTCATGCAGGGATATATTGGCAGATTCTGGTTGATCTGGCTAAGCGCGCTGCTTGCGCTGGGTCTGGCTGTGCCTGCTGCGGCTGCAGTGCCGTTGAAGGCCTGCCTGACCAAACTCGATCCCGCAGCAACCGATGCCGAAAGCCTGATCCGCGAAACCGCGAGCTATGATTGCACGTCCAACCAGAACAACTTTGGCAGCGGCGATTTTGCAGTCCAGTTGCGCTTTGCGCCGCGGATTTCAAACCCCGAAGATCCGCTGGTTTTCAGCCATTCCAGCGTCTGGCAGGATTGGCAGCGGGTGATCTTCCACTACGTTGATGGAACCACAACTGCGGTTGAGTTCTCGTCGGCCGAAGCGGCAAAGTTCATAGTGATCGGGTCAACCTTCCAGATCGAAGTTCCGCCGCGTGCCGCGCCGCTTGATGCGATACACGTTGAAACCCGGGGCAGCGCCAACTGGCGCGGGGTATTGCTGGGCCCGCAACTGCTGAAGCGTAGCGAGGCTGCAAAGCACAACAGTTTGTTGATCGCGCTCTACGCCGGTTTTGCTGGTCTTTCGCTGGCCCTGCTGGCGTATAACCTGGCGCTGTGGCGGGCACTGCGGCACCGGTTCCAGCTATACTATTGCATCATGCTGGCGGGGCTGGCGCTCTATACGTTTACCTCTTCAGGGGCGGCGATGCTGGCGATGCCGTGGATGGACAACAACGACCGGCTGCGGATCAACTACCTGCTGCTGATACCCGCCGGGGTGGCCGCGCTGCGGTTCATGATCCACTATTTCGGGCGCGATATTTTTTCAAACGGGCTGCGCCGCGCAATCGACTGGCTTTCGGTTCTGATGATCGCCGATTCGGTTGCTTTTGCGATTTTCGCTCCGTGGTTTGGGTCATGGCTGGACGGGATCTATTTCTGGGCTGGCACCGTTATGTTGGGGCTGGTCTTCCCGCTCTTGTATCAAGCATGGCGTGCGCGAGCGCAGCATTTCTGGTTCTTCGTGCTGGCTTGGACCGCGCCGATCATCGCTTCGCTGTTTCGCGCCGGGCACGCGATAGGGTTGGTTGAATACAGCTTTTGGCTCGACAACGGTAACCTGATCGCGCTGTCGATCGAATCGCTGCTCTCCACCGTGCTGATCGTTGCCCGGCTGCGGGGACTTTCGGTCGAGCGCGACCAAGCCCGCGCCGGGGAGCGTTCCGCGCTGCGGCTGGCCAATTCGGACCCCTTGACCGGCCTGCTCAATCGCCGGGCCTTCATCGATCTCGCGGTAGGCCGGATTCAGCCGCATCGGTTGCTGCTGATCGATCTCGACCACTTCAAGGCGATCAATGACAAGCTGGGACACGATACTGGCGACGTTGTCTTGCGCCGGGTCGCCAAAACGATCCAGACGATCCGCCCGTCCGATAGCCTGGCGGTGCGGCTGGGCGGCGAGGAGTTTGCGCTGCTGATCCCGATGAGCAGGATTTCAGAATGTCCGCCAGAAGTGGTGCTCGAAGCGGTGCGGCGCTGCGAGATGCCGCTGGATTGGCGGGTTACGGTCAGCCTGGGTCATGCCGAAGGGCGAGTCGATAGCGACGAGGCCTGGCGGCGGCTTTACCGGCTGGCCGACAGCGCGCTCTACCGCGCCAAATCCGACGGCCGCGACCGTGCCTGCCGGGCAACTGACTTTACCGCAATCGCCGCAGCTTAACCGTGCGGTTGAAATTGTCACCCTAAGGTACGCAAAGGCAGTTGCAGCCTAGGCCGCGCGCGTATAGGCGGTTTTTCGCGATGACCGATAAAAACTCACAGCTCGACACGGCCAACCAGACCGTCCTGCCCGCGCCCGACATCACTATCGATGTGCGCGAGGTGTTCGGGATCGATATCGATATGAAGGTTCCCGCTTTCAGTCGGCCCGATCAACGCACCCCTGACCTGGACGGCGCTTATGTGTTCGATCCAGACACTACCTTGGCGATCCTTGCGGGCTTCGCCTTCAACCGCCGGGTGATTGTGCAGGGCTATCACGGCACCGGTAAATCGACTCACATCGAACAGGTCGCTGCGCGGCTCAACTGGCCCACGGTGCGCATCAACCTCGACGCGCACATCAGCCGGATCGACCTGATCGGGCGCGATGCGATCGTGCTGCGCGATGGCTTGCAGGTTACTGAGTTCCGCGAAGGGCTGCTGCCCTGGGCGCTCCAGCATCCCGTCGCCCTGGTATTCGATGAATACGATGCCGGACGCCCCGACGTGATGTTCGTAATCCAGCGCGTGCTGGAAACTGAAGGCAAGCTCACTTTGCTCGATCAGAACCGGGTGATCCGGCCCGATCCGAACTTCCGTCTGTTCGCCACCGCCAACACGGTTGGCCTTGGGGACACCTCGGGTCTGTATCACGGCACGCAGGCGATCAATCAGGCGCAGATGGACCGTTGGAACATCGTGGTTCAGCTCAACTATCTGCCCGCGCAGGTTGAAAGCGAAATCGTACTGGCCAAGACTGAAGGCGCCGCGCCGGAAATGGTCGCCAACATGGTCAAGGTCGCCGATCTGACCCGCCAAGGCTTTATCAACGGCGATATCAGCACCGTGATGAGCCCTCGGACCGTGATCACCTGGGCCCAGAACACCGCGATCTTCAAGGATCCCGGTTTCGCCTTCCGCCTGTCGTTCCTCAACAAGTGCGATGAGACCGAGCGGATGCTGGTGGCCGAATATTATCAGCGCGTGTTCGGCACTGAACTGCCTGAGAGCGTGGTCGCGAAGGGTTGACGCCGACGACGGATTTTGTTATATGAAAATATAACTAGCCAAGGACTGCGTAATGCACATCACCAATCTTCGCAAAGTCGGCGGCTCTGTCATGCTGGCGGTTCCGCCTGCTTTGCTCGAACTGCTCCACCTTAAGGCTGGTGAGGCTGTCGGCGTTGCAATTGATGGCAAGCGTCTGACTGTCGAGGCATCGCCAAAGCCACGCTATACGCTGGCTGAACTGCTGGCCGGAACGGATTTTTCGGAGCCGCCCTTATCAGAGAATCGTGAGTGGCTCGATGCTCCAGCTGTGGGCAAAGAAATTCTGTGAAGCGCGGTGACATTTACATGGTGTCGCTCAATCCCAGCCAAGGCCGCGAACAGCAAGGCCATCGGCCAGTGTTGATCGTGTCGCCCACGCAGTTCAACGCGGCGACCAAGCTCCCGGTAGTTCTGCCGATCACCAATGGCGGCGCGTTCGCCCAGCGCATTGGCTTTGCGTTGGAGATCACCGGGATCAAGACCACTGGCGTGATCCGCTGCGATCAGCCCCGCGTGCTCGACATTGTGGAGCGGAGAGGGCGCAAGGTTGATACCCTGCCTGCGGCCTTGCTGGAGGATGTGTTGGCAAGGGTGGCGATGTTGTTTGAGTGAAAAAGAATTCGCCACTCTCTAGGCTTTGCGTTGCATCACTGAATAGGAGGACTTCATGGGGCAGATTAGTTCTGAAGAAGACATCTCAGACCGCAGGATCTCAGATACCTTTGGAAGTGAACCGCAACCAATGTCAGCGGAAGATAAGCGGGATACTTATCGAAAGCTCGTTCGATCTCATCAGGACGATTCCAAACCTGCCGATTTTATCCAGACTCTTTTTGGTCCAATTCCGAGATCCAACGAGAATGGCAAATGGCAAGCGAGGTTGCACCTGAGACTAAGATTGATGAAGGAAAGGCTGGCGCGTAGATAATCCAAATATTCTGACTAAAATACTTGGGTTACTGAGGGACAACCAGATACTTCTCACCCGTCCGCCGGGCGTTGTATTCGCTCACGGCTTCCTTGGTCAGCATCCCTTCAAGCGAAACGTGAGCCTTGTAGTGGCTGGCGAACGTGGTGGTCAGGTCCTTCATCACCCGCATCCGCATCCGCCCGACAATCTCCATCCCGGCCTTGACCATGAACGGGGTCAGCAGCCAGCCGGCCAGATCCCAGGTCAGGCCAAAGGCGCGGTTCAGGATCGTCGGCCCGATATCGAGCGCGCCGTAGATGTAGACTTTCTTCGGCTCGCTGGAGCCATAGCGGCTGAACACCGCGCCGCGGCTGGCAGCGGCTTCCATTGCGGTCAGGATCTGGCCCGACAGCGTGCCGCCGCCAATCGGGTCAAAGCCCAGCATCGCCTTGGTTTCGGCAATTGCGTCGATCAGCTTGGGCATGAAATCGGCGTCAGTCATGTTGAGCACGTGGGTCGCGCCCAGATTCTTGAGCAGCTTCACCTGATCTTCCGACCGCACGATGTTGACCAACGGAATGCCGTCTTCAAGGCAGATCTTGACCAGCATCTGGCCCAGGTTTGACGCCGCTGCGGCGTGGACGATCCCGGTGTAGCCTTCGAGCTTCATCGTTTCAGTAAAGCCCAGCGCAGTCATCGGATTGACGAATGAACTGGCGGCCTGTTCGGCGCTGGCTTCGACCGGCATCGACATCGCCGCTTCGGCATAGGCGTAAGTCCCGTAGGCGCTGCCCGGAACGCAGGCGATCCGCTTGCCCATCAGGTGCTCGGCGCCTTCGCCCGCAGCAACCACGATCCCAGCGGCTTCGTTGCCGGCAGGCATGGCCATGCCGTGGCGGGCCTTCATCGCGCGGGTGGCGTTTGCGGGCATCGTGGCCACAATCTTGCCAGGGGTGTAAACCGCATTTTCCGTATCGGCGCTGGCAAACAGCAGACCAAGGTCCGAAGGGTTGATCGGGCTTGCTTCGATCTTGACCAGCACCTGACCCGCCTTGGGCGCATCCCAGGTCTTGTCGTTGAGCTGCAGGGTCAGCGTGCCGTCTGCATCAAGCTGGGTGGTGAGCTGCTTGCCGGTGAAGGTCATTGGTCGTCTCCCGAATCTGGTCCGCCGTTATGGCGTTGCGGAATGCAACCTAGGCACTCATTCGCTCGGGTAAAGGGCGCGCACGAAATAAAGCCCCTCGCTTGGCGCGTTAAGGCCCAGTGTCGTCCGGTCGCGCGCGTCCAGCGCCTCGGCAACCTGTTCCTCGCGCCACCGGCCCATCCCGACCAGCGCGAGGCAGCCGACCATCGAGCGGACCTGATGGTGCAGGAAGCTGCGCGCGGCGGCGTGGATATGCACTTCATTGCCAACGCGTTCGATATCGAGCCGGTCGAGCGACTTCACCGGGCTGGCGGACTGGCAATGGACTGAACGGAACGTGGTGAAATCATGGGTTCCGACCAGCGCCAGCGCCGCGCGTTGCATCGCGGCGACATCCAGCGGCAGCGCGACCTTCCAGGCACGGTTCGCCTCCAGCGTCAGCGGCGCGCGGCGGTTGATAATCCGGTAGCGGTATTCGCGGCTGGTGCAGGTAAAGCGGGCGTGCCAATCGTCGGGCTTCACCTCGCAACTGAGCACCGCAATCGGCGCCGGGCGCAAATGGTGATTGAGCGCCTCCATCAGGCGAAAGGCCGCAATCGGCTTGGCCACATCAACGTGCGCCCGCATTCCCAGCGCATGGACCCCGGCATCGGTCCGTCCGGCGGCGTGGAGCGTCGCGGGCTCGCCGGTCGTGGCAAGCACAGCCTCCTCGACCGCCTGCTGCACGCTGGGGCCGTTGGACTGACGCTGCAGGCCAAAGAACGGCGTGCCATCATATTCGAGCGTGAGGGCGAAGCGGGTCATCGTTAAGTAGACCAGGGCTCGGCTGGCTCGCCGTTGATCGTGACAACGGCGGTATCGAAATGATCGAGAAAGATCTGAAGTTGATCGTCGTGGACAATTGTATGCAATCCGCAGCGATCTCCTTCATGATCGTAGGTTATTTCGAATACATCCCCGGGATTCAAAATATATTGATCTGGATTCATCTCAATCCAAATGATTAGATCTCGTTCGGTTTGGTTCTCGAATATCTGAATTTGTTTTTGCATGCCTTCACAAAGCTCCGTTTTATGGGGCAGCTTTTTCGAAAATAATGTCCAGAACCTCATGAAATTGTCGTTCCCGACGTCACGGGTCGGCCGCGCAACAGTTCGTCCACGACCATCGCCGGGCGCCCGGCGCGCAGGATAAGTGTCGGACGGAGTGCTGCGCGCCCGCAGGCGATCGTCAGCTGGTCGTTCAGGGTTGTCCCAGGTTCGCCTTCGAGGTTCACCATTTCGGCAGCAAGGACCTTGTAACGCTCGCTCTCCAGTTCGAACCACGCGCCCGGCGCGGGAGAAAAGGCGCGGACCTGACGTTCAATCTGCTCGGCAGGCTGTGACCAATCGATCCGCGCCTCGGCCTTGTCGATCTTCTTGGCATAGGTCACGCCCGCCTCCGACTGGGGCCGTTCCGCATAGGCAGAAAGATCGGCCAACACCTGAACAATCAGCCGCGCGCCGATCTCAGCCAGTTCCCCGGTCAATTCCGCCGCGGTTTTGCTGCCAATCGGTGTGCGACCTTCGAGCAGGACCGGCCCGGTATCAAGGCCCGCCTCCATCCGCATGATATCGACACCAGTTTCCGTATCGCCTGCCAAGATCGCCCGCTGGATCGGCGCCGCACCGCGCCAGCGCGGCAGCAGACTGGCGTGAATGTTGAGGCAGCCGTTCTTGGGCGCATCAAGCACTGCCTGCGGCAGGATCAGGCCATAGGCCGCGACCACAGCGATATCGGCACCGAGCGCAGCAAATTCCGCCTGCTCCGCTGCGCCTTTCAAGGACACCGGATGGCGCACTTCGATCCCCAGCGCTTCAGCCGCCTTGTGCACCGGAGTGGGGGTCAATTCCTTGCCGCGCCGGCCGCCGGGGCGGGGGGGCTGGGTATAGGCCGCGACCACATCATGACCCGCCGCGACAAGCGCCTGCAGCGCCGGTACAGCGAAATCCGGGGTTCCCATGAAGATGACACGCATCGTGGCTTTGCCTTTCTAGAATGCGCGCCCTATCTGTGCCGCGATGGCATCGCAAGAGATCGAAACACTGACCCAGGCGCTATCCCGCCTGCCGGGTCTTGGGCCCCGCTCGGCGCGGCGGGCAGTGCTGTGGCTGATCAAGCGGCGCGAAACGTCGCTGGTGGCGCTGCTGGAGGCGCTCGATGCAGTCCGCGAAGGGCTGATCGAGTGCGAGACTTGCGGCAATGTCGATACGAGCAATCCGTGCGGGATCTGCACCGATCCGCGCCGCGATGCGCGCTCGCTGTGCGTGGTAGAGGACGTGGCGGACCTGTGGGCGCTAGACCGCGCGCGGCTGTTCACCGGTCGCTACCACGTGCTCGGCGGAAGGCTCTCGGCGCTCGAAGGAGTGCGGCCAGAGGATCTGACCATCGGCGGCCTGATCGAGCGGGTTTCGCAAGGCGGGATCGACGAAGTGGTCCTGGCGATGAACGCAACCTTGGAAGGCCAGACAACCGCGCATTACATCGCCGAGCGGCTGGAAGGCTATCCGGTCCGGATCACGCAACTCGCTCACGGCCTGCCGGTGGGGGGCGAGCTGGATTACCTCGACGAGGGCACTTTGGCGCAGGCTTTGCGGGCCCGGCGACCGATGGGTTGAGATTTTCGAACAAGACTACTATCTGACCCCCCATGGCTATTCGCGAAATCCTAGAAATCCCCGATCCCCGCCTCAAGGTGGTGTCCGAACCTGTCACCCAGTTCGATGCCGAGCTGAAAACGCTCGTCGAAGATATGTTTGAGACGATGTACGATGCCCCCGGGATCGGCCTTGCTGCAATCCAGGTTGGCGTGCCGCTCAGGGTGCTGGTGATTGATCTGCAGCCCGACGATCCCGATGCCGAGCCGGTCGCCTGTGATCATGATGGTCACCACCATCATCACCAGCCGACGCTCAAGCAGCCGCGGGTATTCATCAATCCTGAAATCATGGACCCGTCCGAAGATCACTCGGTCTATTCCGAAGGCTGCCTGTCGGTCCCGGAAATTTATGCCGATGTCGAACGCCCGGCCCGGATTCGCGCCCGTTGGCACGATCTTGATGGCAAGGTCCACGAAGAGGAAATGGACGGCATCATGGCCACCTGCCTCCAGCATGAGATGGACCACCTCGAAGGGATCCTGTTCATCGACCACCTCAGCCGCCTCAAGCGACAAATGGTGCTGAAGAAGCTGGATAAGCTGCGCAAGGCCGCTTGATAGGGCTGGCGTTCCGCTTACGTTCCGGTTAGCGTGCTGGCATGGACGGACAGATTCTCACCATTGTCATGTTGCTGCTGGCGCTGGCTGGCGGGGCCTTGCTCGGCTGGATGTTCGGATCTCGCCCGGCGGCCGATCTGCGGGCCCGGCTGACGGAGAGCGAAGATGCGGCGCGTGAGCTGGATGGCCGGTTTCGAGCGGCGATCAAGGACCTGGGCGACGCCTCGATCAAGCTCGCCACGCTCGAGGCGCATGCCACCAATTTCGAAGAGCAGAAACGCCTTTTGCTGACTGCGCAGGAAGGACTCAAGAAGGAGTTCGAGAACGCTGGCGCCAAAGTGCTGGCGCAGGCGCAAGAGGCGATGCTGGCCCGCGCGCAGGAGCGCTTCACCCAGTCTGAGGAAAAGAACGAAGCCCGGATCAAGGCGTTACTTGAACCCGTGGGTCAGCGGCTGGCAAGCTATGAGGCCCAAGTCGGTAAGCTGGAAAAGGAGCGGGTTGATGCGTTTGGTCAGTTGACCGGGCTCATCGAAGGGATGCGTGTTGGCCAAGAACAGGTCCGGGCCGAGGCGGCACGGCTGGGCAATTCGCTGACCAATGCCCCAAAGGCGCGCGGGCGCTGGGGCGAACGCGCGCTGCAGAACGTGCTCGAACAGTGCGGGCTATCGGAGCACACCGATTTCAGCCTCGAACATTCAATGGATACTGACGAAGGCCGATTGCGTCCCGATGCGATCATCCATGTGCCGGGGCAGAAAAAACTGGTGATCGACGCCAAGGTCTCGCTCAACGCTTATCAAGCTGCGTTCGAATCGAGCGATGATGCCGAGCGCAAGCGCCACCTCGATCTCCACGCCCGCTCGATGCGCGGCCATATCCAGACGTTGTCCGCCAAAAGCTATCAAAGCCAGTTCGAAGAAGCGCCGGACTATGTTGTGATGTTCGTGCCGGGCGAGCATTTCGTGGCCGCCGCGCTCGAACATGATCCGGAACTTTGGGATTTTGCATTCCACAACAAGGTTTTGCTGGCCACGCCGACCAATCTGGTCGCCATCGCCCGAACCGTGGCGATGGTCTGGAAGCAAGACCAGCTGGCGCGCGAAGCGGTCGAGATCGGGCGTTCCGGCGCAGAGCTCTACGATCGGCTCGCGGTTGCCGCCGACCACCTCAAGGGCATGGGCGCCGGGCTCGATCGGGCGGTGCGCAAGTACAACGATTTCGTCGGCAGTTTCGAGCGTAACGTGCTCAGTTCGGGCAAACGCCTGCGCGACAAGGGCATCGAAATCGGCAAGCGCGAGATCGAAGATGTCCCGCTGATCGAAGCCCTGCCGCGCCACGCCGTGGACGAAGGTACCCCGGTTTTGCCAGGCGGTGAGGGTGGAACGCTGGACGAGGCACCCGAATGACACGTCACCCCACCATGCTCGCGGTCTTTGTCCTGTTGCTTTCTGCCTGCGGGTCGAAGGCGCCGGAGGGCAAGGAAAGTGCAACCGAGGCTGCTCCGCAAGCCAGCGCGTCTGCAGCGGCAGTGCCAGCATCGACCACGCCGCTTTTGGCCGGAAAATTTGCGCCGCAAGATGAATGTTCGGTTTTGCCCGGATGGACCGAATTCCAGGCCTCGCTGCGCTCCGCAGTCAAGGATCGTAATTCGAATGCTCTGGCTGCCCTGGCCAATCCGCAGATCAAGCTCGATTTTGGCGGAGGTGCGGGCCGCAGCGCATTGATCGCGCGGCTCGGCAGCAAGGATCAGCCGTCCTTGTGGCAGGAGCTGGACCAGCTCGATGGGCTGGACTGCGCCTATGATCCGCAAACCAAAGCGGCTTCGCTGCCGTGGTTTTTTGAGCAGGATTTGGCGCCGCAGGATCCCTTCGAAGTCCTGCTCGCGACTGGCCCCAAGGTTGTTCTGCGCGAAACAGCTGATGGCGAGGGCCGTCCGGTTGCCGAACTATCCTGGATACTGGTGGTACCGCTGGATCAACCGGTGGCGGGCGGCGCCTACCGCAAAGTCTCGGTCATTGGGCATCCTCAAACCGGCTTTGTCGAAAGCGCCCAATTGCGCAGCGCCATCGATTACCGTTTGATCGCAACGCGCGGCAAATCAGGCTGGCAGATCGATGCCTTTGTCGCTGGGGACTAGTTCATCCGCCGCAATTCCGCGCGGTGACCGCCGCCGGTCAGCAACAAACGGTCGCCGCTGATCGTATACGTGGGTGATGCACCAAGCAGGCTTCCAACCGCACTTTCCTGAACCATCACCCGATCGCAGTACATTTGTGTCGAGATGATTGGCCCGGTCACCAGCTTGCCTGGCTCGATCGTCAGGTCACCGCCCATGCCATTGCAGCCAACATTGGCGCCGATCCGGTCCGCTTCGATCGTCAACAGGGCCTTGTCTGAAATGGGCCTTTGCCCGTCGATGCTGACAAATGCCCACTTGCTTCCCGCAAGCGAGGATGCCGCGTCGCCAACTGTCGCGCAAGCAGCGAGGAGCGGGAGGGCGAACAGGGCGATGTGTTTGATCATGCCAGCGTTCTAAACGGCCAAAGCTGATCGCCGGGTGAACCGCTCAGTCGAGGTGGGCCAGCGCCTCATAGGCCAGAACCGCGCCAGCCACGGCCGCGTTGAGGCTGTCGGCGCGGCCCTTCATCGGCAGCGTTACGCGCAAATCGCAGGCCAGTTCGTATTCCTCGGGCAAGCCGCGGCTTTCGTTGCCGACCAGCAGGAAGCACGGCGCGGCATAGGGCGCAGCGCGGTAATCGATTGCATCGCGCAGGCTCGCCGCCACCAGCTGTCCGGGGCCAGTGCGCAGCCACGGCAGGAACTCCTCCCAGCGCGCCTGGGCGATTTTCTGCGTGAACACCGCGCCCATGCTGGCCCGAACCGCTTCGACACTGAATGGATCGGCGCAATCGTCGATCAGGATCAGTCCGCCGGCACCCACCGCATCGCCGGTTCGCAGCATCGTGCCCAGGTTACCGGGATCGCGCAGCGCTTGGGCAACCAGCCAGATTTTCGCCGGCGAGCGGTCGAGCGCGGCAAGGCTGGTATCAAATTCCGCGAAGACTGCTGCCACGGCCTGCGGGTTTTCCTTGCCGGTGATCTTGGCGAGAAGGTCCGGCGCAAGTTCGAGCACTTCGCCGCCGGCCGCATGAACATCGGCTTCCAAAACATCGAGCAACGGATGCGGATCGCGCCCCGTCGCCATCACCAGCACTTCGGGCAGGTGGCCGCTTGTCCGCGCATCGGTCAGCAACCGCAGCCCTTCGGCGAGGAATTTGCCCGAGGCCTTGCGGTGCTTCTTTTCGCGCAAAGCCCGCAGCGCCTTGACGGTGGGGTTGGAAAAACCGGTTATCAGGCGGCGTGTCGGCACGCCTCAATCCTCGCCGAAGCCGTCCTTGACCAGCCCAATCAGCTTGGTCAGCGCAGCTTCGGCGCCGTCGCCGGTTACGACTATTTCAATCGAATCACCCTTCGCCGCGCCGAGCATCATCAGCCCCAGGATCGATGATCCGGCGGCGTCGTTGCCGTCCTTTTCAACCTTGATCTGGACACTATCGCCCAACTTGGTGACAGCGTTGACGAATTTGGCGCTGGCCCGGGCGTGGAGACCCCGGTTGTTGACGATTTCAACGCTGTCGCGAACCTCGTTCATAGCCCCCCACTTTCCCCGATTTCAGGCATCCTGGCCGAGAAATTCCGACGCGATTGTGATATAGTTACGGCCCGCATCTCGCGCTGCAATTACCGCCTTGTCGAGCCCCATGCAGCAGCGCGCCTTGGCCAGCCGGATCAGCATCGGCAGGTTGATCCCGGCGATCACTTCGACCTTGCCCTTTTGCATCAGCGAAATCGCCAGGTTTGATGGCGTGCCCCCGAACAGGTCGGTTAGGATGATCACCCCTTCGCCCGCATCGACTTCACCAATTGCAGCGGCGATTTCAGCGCGGCGGGCTTCCATATCGTCGTTGGGGCCAATGCAGATGGTTTTCACCGCTTCTTGGCGGCCGACCACGTGCTGCATCGCGGCAACAAATTCTTGGGCAAGCTTGCCATGGGTAACCAGGATCAGACCGATCATGCTGGATTTGCGCTCCGAACAGCTGTCCCCGCGATTCGCGCCGGGGGGTGGCGCAGGGCCATGGCGCGAAGCCCCGGCATGGTCAATGCTTTCCTTCAACCAGATCGGCGGCGCGCGCGGTCAGGTTGCGGTGAACCAGGCTGGGGGCATAGCCCGCCGCTTGCAGCGCCTTGGTGATTTCCTCTGCCACAAAGACCGAGCGGTGCCGCCCGCCGGTGCAGCCAAAGGCGACGTTGACGTAGGCTTTGCCCTGCGCCCGGTAGCGCGGCAGCAGCAGTTCGATCAGTTCGCGGATCCGGGTAAATGCCTCGGCAAAAGCCGGGTCTTTGCGGATGTGTGCAGCCACGGCGGCGTCCTGGCCGGTCAACGGCCGCAGCACGTCGTCCCAGTGCGGATTGTCGAGGAACCGCATGTCGAACACCAGATCAGCGAGCGGCGGGGTGCCCCGGGAAAAGCCGAAGCTGGTGATGCTGACGATCATTTCGGCCGGCGCGTCTTGCAAAAACCGTTCGCGGATCGCCTGCTGCAGATCGTTGCTGGTAAAGTTGGTGGTCGAGATTACCAGATCGGCCCAGCGCCGCAGCGGTTCCATCGCCTCGCGTTCGGCCGCGATTCCGCTGGCAGCCGGCAGGTCCTGCGCCAAAGGATGGCGCCTGCGGGTCTCGTTATAGCGGCGTTCCAGCTCTTGCCCGGAGCAGTCGAGGAACAGCGTGGTGATTTCCAGATCGGCGCGTACGGCCAGTTTCTTGACCCGCTCGATCACTTTGGCCGGGTCGAAGCCCCGCGTTCGCGAATCGAACCCGATCGCCAGAGGCGCCCGCAGATCTGCGCCTGCACTGTCTGGGCTGTCGAGCAATCGCCCGAGCAGCCGCACCGGAAAATTGTCGATCGCTTCCCAGCCCAGGTCTTCGAGGACCTTAAGCACAGTGGTCTTGCCCGCACCGAGCAGGCCGGTGACCAGCAGCAAGCGTTGGCGGGCAGGGGTAGAAGTTTCGGGCATAGTTCGCCGCTATAGATGGCCTTGCCTGCACAGAATGTGAAGGGGCGGGCCGGGGCTGTCCCCGATGGGGACGCCTCGTTCAGCCCAGTCCGAACCGATCCAAGGCCAGCTCGGCCTTCAGTGGTAGCGCTGCGCCATCCGGCCAAAGCCGGATCAGCGGCAGGTTGACCCCGCCCAGTTCGGCCTGCTGCGCCGTTTCGATGAACCGCGGGGCCTCGGCATCGAGCCGCAGGATCAGTGCGACTGGCACGTCGCTGACGGTCGGCCAGGGCAGCAGACCAAGGTTGCGGACCTCGATCAGGCCGGCGGTGTTGGGCGGCGGACTTGCCAGCAGGCGGCCGTCGCTGTGTTCAAGGCTGACCCCGTCATCACCCACCAGCGCCGCGCCGCGATCGATTAGAGCCAAGGCGAGGCTGGTCTTGCCGATGCCGGGTGGCCCTTCGATCAGGATTGCGCGGCCGCCAATCGCAACGCAGGTTGCTTGGTGGAGAAGGGTCACAAGCCCAACTCCCTCAACCACACCCCGTCACCCTGAACTCGTTTCAGGGCCCATTTCGCCGTCAGCCCGGAGCGTGGAATCGCACCCATACTCCTCTGCGCGGAGACGTGTTGTTGCCTCGGCAAGCTCGGATTCTGGGGCGCGATGGGCCCTGAAACGAGTTCAGGGTGACGGGGCCGGGGAGGGTGGTCGCTGCGCAAAGGGCTCATCCCTCGTCATCCTCTTCCTCGGCGGTGGCTGGCAGGTCGAGCACCAGGCAGGCGCCGGGGCGGTCGTCTGGGCGGTCGGTGGCGGTCAGCGAGCCTTCGTGGGCCTCTGCGACCGTCCGGGCGATGGCCAGGCCAAGGCCGGAATGGCTGCCGAAGTCTTCTTCGGCCGGGCGCAGTGAATGGAACCGGTCGAACACCTTGTCGCGCGCCTCGGGCGGGATGCCTGGTCCGGAATCGAGCACAGTCATGACAACCCGCTCATCATCGCGAGTCAGGATGACGCTGACTTCGCCCTGCGCCGGGGAAAAGGAAACGGCGTTGTCGAGCAGGTTTTCGATCACGCGCACCAGTCGCGGCTCGTCTCCCGGCACATCCCATGGACCGGGCCCGACCGGTGCCACCACCACGCTGCAGGCGCCATTCTCGCCGCGTTCGGCGCGAGCCTTAACCAGCCCCTGAGTGAGCCGGTGAAGATCGACCGGGGTGAACTGGGTCCGGCTAAGCTCGGCGTCGATCCGGCTGGCCTCGGCGATTTCGGTCACCAGCCGGTCGATCCGCCGGACATCGTGGGCAGCAATTGCGGTGAGCTCGGCGCGGAGCTGCTCATCCTTGACCTTTTCGAGGCTTTCGAGCGCGCTGCGCAAGCTGGCCAGGGGGTTCTTGATTTCGTGTGCAACATCGGCGGCGAAGCTTTCAACCGCGTCGATCCGGCGGCGCAAGGCTCCGCTCATGTCAGATAGCGCGCGGGCCAGCAGGCCAATCTCGTCGCCGCGCTCGGGTAGGCGCGGAACCTCGACCGCGCGGTCGCGGCCCAGCCGGACCCGGACGGCGGCGCGGACCAGTGCTCGCAGCGGCTGGACGATGGTCCGAGCCAGGAACAACGAAAGCTGGATCGAGATCAGCAGGGTCACCGCCAATACGATCGCCAGTGTGCCGCGCGCATCGCGGACCGATTGGGTGATGTCGCGGGCGTTGCGGGTGACCAGCAGCAGTTCGCCATCGGTGCCAAGCGGGACGGCGGCGTTGATCATTGGGGTTTCATCTGGCGCAGCGCGGGCGGCGATCACGCTCTTGCCAGCGCGCGCGGCAAGACCCAGTTCGGGCCAGGCGGCGGCGTTGTCAGGCGCTGGATCGCGGTAACGCTCGCTGGTCTGCGAACCCAAAATCAACCGCATCCCGCCATCAATTACCCGCCCGCCGCGCTCGTACCAGCCCTCACTATCCGGATCGACTAAGGCGAACGAGGGCGGACCAAGCGCGAAACTGTCCATCGCCAGCGCGCCACTCGGATCGTACAGCCGCAGCCGCAAATTCTGGCGCGTGCCGATTGCCCGGATAACAACTGTGCGTTCGGCCGGTGTGGCCCCCGCCAGTCCCGCAGCGGCGATTTCCGCCTCGGCCCGCGCCAGCTTGAAGCGTTCCTCGAACAGCTGCTTGCGGTAGGAATCGAGGTAGAACAAGCTGCCCGCCATCAACCCCAGTGCGATGATGTTCACCGCCAGAATCCGCACCGTCAGCGAAGTGCGGCGACGCCACGAGTTGCGGAGGCGGCGCTCAGCCATCGGTGAAGGAATAGCCTGCGCCGTAGAGCGTCTCGATCCCGGAAAAGTCCCGGTCAGCGCTACGGAACTTGCGGCGCAGCCGCTTGATATGGCTGTCGATCGTCCGGTCATCGACGAACACATCGTCGCTATAGGCTGCATCCATCAGCTGGTTGCGGCTTTTGATAACCCCGGGGCGAATCGCCAGCGCCTCCAGAATCATGAACTCGGTCACTGTCAGCGAAACCGGCTGGCCGGCCCAGCTGACGCGGTGGCGGGTCGGATCCATTTCAAGCCGTCCGCGCACGATCAGGTCGGCCGCGGGTTGCTGCGTATCGCGGGCATCGTCGCGGACCAGTTCGGCTCGGCGCAGTATTGCGCGTATCCGGGCGACCAGGAGCCGCTGGCTGAATGGCTTGGCGATATAGTCGTCCGCCCCCATCGCGAGGCCGAGTGCCTCGTCGGTTTCCTCATCCTTGCTGGTCAGCAGGATCACCGGCAGTGCGCTTTTCTCGCGCAGTTTCTGCAGCAGTTCGAGCCCGTCCATCCGCGGCATCTTGATATCGCAGACTGCCAGATCAGGCGGGTTTTCGAGCAAAGCCTTGAGCGCGGCTGCGCCATCCGAATAGACCCGCGTGGCGAAGCCTTCGGCCTGAAGTCCGATCGAAACCGTGGTCAAGATGTTGCGATCATCGTCGACCAGCGCGATCACTTGTTGCGGCGCGATTGGGTTTTGGACGGGGGAATGGGCCATGGCAGCGGGCTGGAGGCGCTTTCACCTGGAGAAAGTCTGGGGACCACGGGGTAGCGGTTAACGCTGCGGGTGGCAATTGGCATGAAAGCCTGGATCAAGGCGCTTAAACAAATGGTTTTGGCCCACTCTTGCGGGCCATTTGACGGAATCACCGGGCTGGACTATGCGCCGCCCAAGAAGCCTTTACATTCGTATGTAGAGACGGCGCCGGGCCGATCGGCTCCGCGCTGCTGCGCCAAACTACGGAGTTCGCCTTGACCATTGCGCTCACCCATCCGCTTGCCAGCCAGGGTATTGCCACTGCTGCCACGATCCATGCCAATCTCGGCACTGCGGCGCTGGTCGAGCACGCATTGCGCCTGGGCGAGGGGCGGCTGACCAAGGATGGCGCGTTACTGGTCGATACGGGCCGGTTCACCGGGAGGAGCGTGAAGGACAAGTACGTCGTGCGCGATGCCATCACCGAAACGGCGGTCAATTGGGGTGCGATCAACCAGCCGATGACGCCGGCGCATTGGGCCAATCTGAAAGCGGATTTCATGGCCGCGGTCAAAGACCAGAGCGCGCTCTATGTCGCTGACCTGTTTGGCGGCAGCCAGCCCGAGTACCGGGTGAACGTGCGGGTGATCACGCAGATGGCCTGGCACAGCCTGTTCGTCCGCACCTTGCTGGTGCGCCCGAAGGCGGACGAGCTGGCGGGCTTTGAACCCGAATACACCATTATCAACCTGCCCAGCTTCAAGTCTGATCCGGAGCGGCACGGCTGCCGCAGCGACACGGTGATTGCAGTCAACTTTACCGAGAAGCTGATCCTGATCGGCAACACCGAGTATTCGGGTGAGATGAAGAAGGGTGTGTTTGGCCTGCTGAACTTCCTGCTTCCAGCGCAGGGCGTGATGCCGATGCACTGTTCAGCCAACATCGGCGCCGACGGCAACAGCGCGATCTTCTTTGGTTTGTCGGGCACCGGCAAGACCACGCTTTCGGCTGACGCCAGCCGCACCTTGATCGGTGATGATGAGCACGGCTGGTCGGACACCGCGGTGTTCAACTTTGAAGGCGGTTGCTACGCCAAGATGATCAACCTTTCGGCCGAGGGCGAGCCGGAGATCTACGCCACCACCAAGATGTTTGGTACGATCCTTGAGAACGTGGCAATGGACGAGGCGACGCGCGAGCTCGACTTTACGGACGCCAGCAAGACCGAGAACACCCGCGGGGCCTATCCGATTGAATTCATCCCCAACACCAGCGATGAAAACCTCGGCCCGCCGCCGTCGAACATAATCTTGCTGACCGCTGATGCCTTTGGCGTTTTGCCGCCGATCGCGCGGCTGACCCCCGACCAGGCGATGTACCACTTCCTGTCGGGCTACACCGCCAAAGTCGCCGGCACCGAAATCGGCGTGACCGAACCCGAGGCGACGTTCAGCACCTGCTTCGGCGCTGCCTTTATGCCGCGCCATCCCAGCGTTTACGGCAACCTGCTCAAGAAGCGGATCGCCGATGGCGGGGCGCAGTGCTGGCTGGTCAACACCGGCTGGTCGGGCGGCAAGGCGACCGATCCGGGCATCAAGCGGATGCCGATCAAGGCGACCCGCGCGCTGCTCAATGCGGCGCTCGACGGAAGCCTCAATAATGCCGAGTTCAAGAAGGACCCGAACTTTGGGTTCGAAGTGCCGGTTGCCGTGCCGGGCGTCGATACCGCGTTGCTCGATCCGCGCTGTGCCTGGGCCGATGGCGAGCAATACGACCAAAACGCCCGCGAGCTGGTCAACAAGTTCGTCCAGAACTTCGCCCAATTCGTCGAATACGTCGATCAAGGTGTGCTCGAATCGGCCCCCAAGGCGGCCTGATCGACCTGGAAACTCCGGGTCGCGATTTGACCCGGAGTTTCCGCTCATGACCGACCATCCTATCCGCAATTTCGAAAGTGCCGCAGCCGTTCGCCATGTTGGCGAGGGGCTGCTTGCGCGCACCCTGCCCGAGGACGAGTGGACTCATGAGGCCCACTTGGCCGCTTGCCTGTGGCTGCTGCTTGAACGGCCCGAGCTAGCGCCGGAACGGGACCTGCCGGGGATCATCCGCAGTTACAACGAAGCCGCCGGAGGGGTGAACGATGACACCCAAGGGTACCACGAGACACTGACCCAGCTTTACATCCGCGGCACCCGCGCGTTTTTGGCCAGCCATGACAGCCATGACCTGCTAAACGCGGTCAATGCCCTGCTGGCCAGCGAGATCGCCCCGCGCGACTGGCCGCTGCGTTTCTACAGCCGCGAACGCTTGTTCTCGGTCGCCGCGCGGCGCGGCTGGGTGGAGCCTGACCTGCGGGGAATTTGAGCTTGTCTCCGGGCCGCGCAGGTCCATGATGCGGGCTTCCTTCTTCGCGGAGTCGCATCATGGGAATTTTTGACAGCATAGTCGGTCAGCTTGGCCAGCACGCCGATGTCGGCAATCTTGCCAGCAAGCTGGGCCTGCCGCCCGAAATGGCCGAGAAGGCGATCGCAGCACTGGGGCAAAGCCATGGCGAACCGGGTGATACGATCGCCGGGGCCGCCGCCAAGACCGGGCTTGATGCCGGTACGCTGAACCAGATCGTCGAGCAGATCGGCGGCGAAGGATCGCTCGGGCAGTATGCCCAGATGCTGCAGGACAACCCTGCCGCGAAGAGCGTGTTCGCCTTCCTTGACAAGGATGGCGACGGCAATCCGCTAAACGACATTGCGGACATGGCGTCGGGGCTATTCGGCAAAAAGTAAGGCGCGATCGGCAAGTGCTGCGCTGGTTCCTCGTCCTGTTCGGGGTGGCTTGCACGGCAATTGCCCTGGTCCATATCGCATTTGGACCGGCATCGATCCCGGGGTCGGTGCCCGTCAACGCCACGATGGACAGCGAGGATCGGTTCTACGCAACGCTATTTCTGGGGTTCGGGGTTGCCCACATTTGGGCGGCGCAGGACTTGGCCCAGCGCGGGTCGGTTGTTCTGGCGTTGCAGGCGGTGTTCTTTGCTGGCGGGCTGGCGCGGGTCATATCGTTGATCGCTGTCGGGCCGCCAATCGGCCTGTTTGTGTTCCTCGGCGCGCTGGAACTGCTGATCCCGCCATTGGTCTGGTTCGCGCTGCGGCACTCGGTTCGATAGCAAGGTCCGGCCACACTAGGCCAAAGTCATGCCAAACCATGACATCCCCGCTCACTTGTCAGGCTGTAACGATCCGTTATAGTTCGCTGTGAACGTTCACATACGTCAATTTGGGGGATGGACGCAGCATGGCAGCGATCAGATTGGGAATGGCACTGGCGTTGACCGCAGTGCTGGCGGGTTGCGGAGATGGCGGGGGTAGCAGCGGGGTTGTCCAGCCTGGGCCCACACCAACTCCGACGCCAACTCCCAGCCCAACGGCCACACCCAGCCTTCGTCTGGTTTTTGCAGACGAGTTCAATTCGGCGGCACTGGATCGCACCAAATGGAATGTCGAGGGGCCGGCCTTCTGGGTCAATAATGAAGCTCAGGCCTATGTCGACAGCGCCGAGACCATCAGCTTCACCTCTCCGACCGGAGCGGACGGCGGGGCACTTACGCTGCGGCCTATCTACAAGCCGGGCACCATGACGCCGAGCGGACGCATTGCCGACTTCGTTTCGGGACGCATCAACACCAGCCAGAAGTTCGATCTCACTTACGGCAAAGTAGAAGCCCGGATCCGCATGCCGGACGCAACCGGTGTGTGGCCGGCGTTCTGGATGCTGGGTTATGGCAACTGGCCAGACGCCGGCGAAATCGACATCATGGAAAATGTTGGCGAAAAGGGTTGGGTCAACGCGGCGATCCATGGCCCCGGCTATTCCGGTAATACACCGCTGGTAAAGCGGTACAATTTCCCTGCCGGTCAGGATGTGACCGGCTGGCACAGTTACACCGTCGAGCGCAGCGCCGATACGATCGTCTTTTCGGTCGATGGCCTTGAATTCTACCGTGTCACCCGCGCTATGGTTGTAGCGCACGGGGCCTGGCGGTTTGATCGGCGGCAGTATCTGATCTTGAATTTCGCGCTGGGCGGTGACTATCCCAATGCCGTCAACGCCGTCACCACGCCCTATTTCGGGTTGCCGCAAACCAGCGTCGACAAGATCGTCCGGGGCGAAGTGGCCATGGAAGTAGATTGGGTGCGGGCTTGGGAGGGTTCTTGATCCGAACCGCACCAGTTCGGCGACGCTAACAAAAAAGGGCTCCAGACCTGTCGGTCCGGAGCCCTTTGTGTTTTCAAGCGCGCGAAGCTCAGTCGAGCATCGAAGCCGGGACGTTGCCGCCGTTTTCGGCCAAGCCCTTCATCACCGCCTTGTGCAGCGCGATGTTTTCTTCGGCCGATCCCGAATAGTCGGCATCGCCGAGCTCGTGGGCCAGTGCCTTGCGGTTTTCAAAGCTCGAATCGATTCCGACCAGCTTCATCAGATCGACAATCGAGCTCTGCCAGTTGAGCCCATCGGCCCCAGCCATGCCGCCCAAAACGGCCGCAACATCGACCGGAGCCGGAGCCGCAACCGGAGCCGCTGCAGCTTCAGCGGCCGCTGGCGTGGCGGCTTCGGCCTTCTTGCCAAAGATGGCATCCTTGATCTTGCTGAAAAAACCCATGTTTTGCGGCTCCTCTTGAAGGAGCGACTCGGCCGAGCCGCCAATTCCCCTGATTGCTCCTGACTAGCAGGTCTGTGTGACAGGTGAAGGGCAAACCGGTGAGGTGAGCCCGCTGCCTTTTCAGTGACATAGCGATCCAGATTGCGGACCCGCTTGCCGCCTATCAATTTTCTCCGCGGCCGCGAGCGCGCTGCTGTTTGCGCTGGCCTGTTCACGACGAGACGCTAAGTTGGGATAGACACGGCAGGTTTCTGGGAAGGGTCGATTGATGGATATGATGGATATGCTGCGCGCCGGTGGTGGGCTTGATGCGATTGCCGGGCAGCTGGGCATTTCACCGGAAATGGCGCAGGTCGGGGCTGGGGCCCTGCTGCCGGCGATTGTCGGGGGATTCCAGAAGCAGAGCGATGCGGCCGGCGGCGGCGTAGGCGGGCTGGGCAGCCTGATCGGTATGCTCGGCGGACTTGGCGGGGCTGGTTTGGCTGACAATGTGCTGGGTCCGCAGGAAACCGACGTGACCAAGGGCAACGATATCCTGGGCCAGATCTTCGGATCAAAGGACGTAAGCCGGACGGTCGCGGGCCATGCCTCGGGGCAGACCGGGCTCGATCCCGAACTGCTCAAGAAGATGCTGCCGATCCTGGCGATGTTGGTGGGCGGCTACCTGTCCTCCCGCGGCGGCGCGCAGGGTGAGGGCCAAGGCGGCGCAGGCGGAATACTCGGTTCGATCCTTGGCTCGATGATGGGCGGCGGTCAGCGGGCAGCACCGGCTTCGGGCGGGGGATTGCTCGGCGGGCTCGGCTCGCTGATCGACATGAACAACGATGGCAATCCGCTCGATGACATCATCGGTATGGCCGGAAAGCTGGCCCGGTAAGCCGATGGGTCTCGATCTGGTCCTTTCGGTGCTCGCACTGGCGGTCATCGCCCTGGTAGTGGGAGCCATTGTGCTGTGGCGGCGGGGCGGTAGAGCCAAGCAGGTCTGGCTAATGCTGCTGCTCGCGGCGGTCGCGGCCGGAAACCTTGCGATCTGGCTGGTGCCTGATGGTTCGGGAAGGGTCCCGGCTGAGCAGGTGCCCGGCTAGAACTCAGTCAACAGTCTCAACCAAGCCCGCTCGGATCAAGCGGGCTTGGGATGAGGTTCAACCTTACCTGATCGGGCAATCTGGCGAGAGCCGCATGTCGAGGTAATTGTCAGCCGAGCGCATCAGATCGGCCATTTCGTTTTCAAAGAAATGGTTCGCCCGGGGAATTTCCTCGTGGTGGATCGTGATGTGACGCTGGGTCCGCAGCTTGTCGACCAGCTTTTGCACCGAGTTCGGGGTGACCACCGTATCAGCGGCACCCTGAATGATGATGCCCGAAGCGGGGCAGGGCGCCAGGAAGCTGAAATCGTACATGTTGGCCGGCGGCGCAACCGAGATGAAACCCCGGATTTCCGGACGCCGCATCAGCAACTGCATCCCGATCAGCGCGCCAAAACTGTTGCCGGCCACCCAGGTGGTGCTGGCCTCTGGGTGGATCGACTGGACCCAATCGAGCGCGGCTGCGGCATCGGACAGTTCGCCGATCCCGTTGTCAAAGCTGCCCTGGCTGCGGCCGACACCGCGAAAGTTGAACCGCAGCGTCGCAAACCCGCGGGCCTGAAAAGTCTTGTACATCGCCTGAGTGATCCGGTCGTTCATCGTGCCGCCGGCCTGCGGGTGCGGGTGAAGGATCATCGCGACCGGCGCGCGCGGGCGGCTGGCGGGCTGAAAACGCCCTTCGAGACGGCCTTCGGGTCCGGGAAAGATCACTGCGGGCATGGACTTTAACCTGACATTGGTTGGGCACCATCTGCGGCGGCCGAAATAAGACGGCCAGCCGGACCGGATGGGGCTATGATCGGAAAGCAGGCGCTATATAGAAACGAGTGACCAAAAAGCAACGATTGCGAACATGCCAGCTGATTTCATCTATCTCGACCATCAAGCCACCACACCGCTCGCACCAGAAGCACGCGATGCGATACTGCCGTGGTTGGCAGGCCCGGAATCGATGGGGTTTGCCAATCCGCACTCGATGCACAAGGCTGGCCGGGCCGCTGCGGCGGCGGTCGAAGTGGCGCGCGAGCAGGTCGCGGGCCTGCTGCCCAAGGGCGGCCGGGTGATTTTCACCAGCGGCGCGACCGAGGCGCTTAATCAGGCAATCCGCTCGATTCCGCGCGGGACCATCGCTTATTCGGCGATTGAACACTCCGCCGTGATCAACGCTGCACTGGCGAGCTGCGCTGCGGTGCAAGAGCTGCCAGTCAGCGCCGCTGGACTGGTCGATCCCGAGGTGGAATTCGCCGAAGGGACCGGGCTGGTTGCGGTCATGCAGGTCAACAATGAGATCGGCACGATCCAGCCGGTCGCGCGGCTGGCCGAGCGGGCGCACGCGGCGGGCGCATTGTTCCTGTGCGATGCAGTACAAGGCGCGGGCAAGCTTGCCCCGCCGGAAGAGGCCGACCTGATCGCGATCACCGCGCACAAGCTTTATGGCCCCAAGGGGATCGGTGCCTTGTGGGTGCGGGACGGGGTGAAGATCGCTTCGTTGATCGAGGGCGGCGGCCAGGAAGGCGGCCTGCGCTCGGGCACGCTCAGTCCCGCGCTGTGCGCTGGGTTCGGGGCGGCGGCGGCGCTGTCCAAAGTGCGGATGGAGCAGGATTTCCAGCACCTGTCGGGCCTCGCCAGCCTGGCGCGGCAGGTCCTCACCCGCTGGACGGTCAACGGCAGCGAGAACGCGCGCTGGCCGGGCAATCTCAATCTGCGGCTCGATGGGCTCAACTTTCCGCGATTGCTGAGCGACTGCCGCCAGGTTGCCTTCTCAGCGGGCTCCGCTTGCGGCAGCGGAACCGGCGCGCCCAGCCGGGTGCTGAGCGCAATCGGCCTTGAACCGGGCCAGGCCCGCAACTCGATCCGGCTTGGTTTTGGCCGTTACACGACCCGCGCGGACATCGAAGCGGCCTGCCACGCAATTGAAACGGCGGCACAGGCGCAGGGAGTATAGGGCGTGGTCAAAGTCACCTTCATTACTGCGAATGGCGACCGGGTTGAAGCCGAAGGCCAGCCCGGCCAGCGCCTGCTCGAACTGGCCCAGACCGCCGACCAACCGCTGGAGGGCACCTGCGAAGGGCAGATGGCCTGCTCGACCTGTCACGTGATCGTGACGCCCGACTGGTTCGGCAAGCTCCCCCGCGCCAGCGAGGACGAGGAAGACATGCTCGACCTCGCCGCCGGGGTAGCCCGTACCAGCCGCCTGTCCTGTCAGATCGAACTCACCGACGCACTTGATGGGCTGGAAGTGCGCATTCCGGGGGAGAGCCGCGACATGCAGCGGCGCTGATGCAGCGCCGCCGCATGCCAGGCTGGTTCAGACGCCCTCGCGCAGCATGGCAATCAACGCTTCGTTGAACGCGGGAATGTCTTCGGGCTTGCGGCTGGTGATCAGATTGCCATCGACCACAACCTGTTCGTCAAGCACGTTCGCCCCGGCGTTTTCCAGATCGGTGCGAAGCGAAGGCCAGCTGGTAACGCTGCGGCCATCGATAATATCGGCTTCAGCCAGCAGCCACGGGGCATGGCAAATCGCGGCGATTGGCTTGTCTGCCTCGTTGAAGGCGGCGATTAGATCGATCGCGCGTTTGTCCATGCGCAGAATATCGGGGTTCATCTGGCCGCCGGGCAGCATCAGGGCGTCGAAATCGCTTGCGCTGACATCGCCAAGATCGGCGTCAACGGTCACGCTTTCGCCCCAGTTTTTGTCCTTCCAGCCTTTGATCTCACCGCCTTCCGGGCTGGCGACCACAGTTTCATAACCGGCCGCTTCAAGCGCTGCTTTCGGTTCCATCAGTTCAGATTGCTCAAAGCCGTTGGTGGCCAGGATCAGGACGCGCTGGGTCATCGATATTCTCCGGAAAATCATGGGTTGGGAGAGTTGAAAACCAATGGCGGAAAAAATCGTTCCACGGGGTTTGTTGCGGCCCGCCGCGTTGCTAGGGCGCTTGGGCAATGACCACCGATACAACTGAACCCGATCCCTTCGATGCTATCGTCGACGCGCCGTTCGATTCGGCGCTGTCCGAGCGTTACCTCGTTTATGCGCTGTCCACGATCACGGCGCGGTCGCTGCCGGATCTGCGCGATGGGTTGAAGCCGGTCCACCGCCGCCTGCTGTGGGCGATGCGGCAGTTGAAGCTCAACCCCAACGATGCCTTCAAGAAATCAGCCCGTGTGGTGGGCGATGTGATCGGCAAGTATCACCCGCACGGCGACCAGTCGGTCTATGATGCGATGGTCCGGCTCGCGCAGGATTTCAGCCTGCGTTATCCGCTGGTCGAAGGGCAGGGCAATTTCGGCAATATCGACGGCGATAACGCCGCTGCCTATCGTTATACCGAAGCCCGCCTGACCAAGACCGCGATCCAGCTGATGTCGGGGCTCGATGAAGGTACGGTCACTTTCATCCCGACCTACAATGGCGAAGAAGAAGAGCCGGAAATCTTCCCCGGCATCTTCCCCAATCTGCTGGCCAATGGGTCAAGCGGGATCGCGGTTGGCATGGCCACCAATATCCCCAGCCACAACGTTGCCGAGATCATCGATGCCACACTGTTGCTGGTTGACAACCCGCAGGTCGAGCACAGCGAATTGATGCAGGTGTTTCGTGGGCCCGATTTCCCGACCGGCGGCGTGGTGGTGGAAAGTGCCGCGACGATCAGCGGGGCTTACGAGACCGGCAGGGGCGCGATGCGGGTGCGCGGGCGGTTTTCGACCGGGCGCAATTCCGACGGGACTTGGGAAGAGACCGGCATTGAAAAGCTGCCCGGCGGGCAGTGGCAGCTGGTGATCACCGAAATCCCTTATCAGCTGCAAAAGGGCAAGCTGATCGAACAGGTTGCGCAGTTGATTGCCGACAAGAAGTTGCCGATCCTGGAAGACATCCGCGACGAGAGTGATGAGGTGATCCGGCTGGTCTTCGTGCCCAAAAGCCGCAACGTCGATCCCGAACTGCTCAAGCAATCGCTGTTCAAGCTGACCGATCTGGAAACCCGCTTCAACCTCAACCTCAATGTCCTTGATGCCGGGCGCACGCCGGGGGTGATGGGGATCAAGCTGCTGTTGCAGCAATGGGTGATCGCCCAGATCGACATCCTGCTGCGCCGCACCCAGCACCGGCTGGACAAGATCGCCGACCGGCTGGAACTGCTCGATGGCTATATCATCGCGTTCCTCAACCTTGACCGGATCATCGAGATCATCCGGACCGAGGATGAGCCCAAGCCGATCATGATGGCCGAATTTGGCCTAACCGACCGCCAGGCCGAAGCGATCCTCAACATGCGGCTGCGCAGCCTGCGGCGGCTGGAGGAAATGGAGCTGCGGCGCGAGCGGGATACCTTGCTGGCTGAAAAGGAAGAGCTCGAGAAGCTGCTCGAAAGCCCGGCCCGCCAGCGCACCCGGCTGAAGCGGGATTTGACCAATCTGCGCAAGGATTACGGCGAGGATACGCTGCTGGGCCGCCGCCGCACGACCATCGCCGAAGCCGCGCCAACCATCGAATTCAGCATGGATGCGATGATCGAAAAGGCGCCGGTCACGGTGATACTCTCGGCCAAGGGCTGGATCCGGGGCGCGAGTGGGCATGAGGCGTTGGACAAGGATTTCAAGTTCAAGGAAGGCGATGGCCCGGGCCATGCGCTCCACGCGCAGACCACCGACAAGCTGCTGATCGCCTGCGACAATGGGCGGTTCTACACGCTCGGCTGTGACAAGCTGCCGAGTGCGCGCGGATTTGGTGAACCGATCCGCACGATGATCGATATCGACGCCGGGGCCGAGATCGTCGCGCTGCTGGTCTATCGGCCCAAGGCCCAGCTACTTCTGGCGAGCGACGCCGGGCGCGGCTTTGCGGCCGAGGCGGATGAGCTGCTGGCCGAAACCCGCAAGGGCCGCGGCGTGATGACCACCAAGCCGGGCGTAAAGCTGGCAGTGGTCCGCGAAATCCCGCCCGAGCACGATCACATCGCAGTGGTGGGGGACAACCGCAAGCTGGTGATCTTTAGCCTAGAAGAGCTGCCGGTGCTGGCTAAGGGCCAGGGCGTCACCCTGCAACGCTACCGCGACGGCGGGCTAGCCGATGCGATCACGCTGAAGCTGGACGAAGGGCTCAGCTGGAAGATGGGCGGCGATAGTGGCCGGACCCGGACCGAAAGCGACATGATGCTGTGGAAGGTCGCGCGCGGCGCTGCAGGCAGGATGCCGCCGACCGGGTTTCCTAGGGACAACAAGTTTTAGCCCTTCGGCACCAGGATCAGCTTGTTGCCCTCAACCCGCCAGCTGGCCAGCTGACTGAGCAGGTTCATGCCGATGACGTTGGTCTTGTCATGGCCGCTGGTCGGCACGGCGACCTCAAGGTTCTGCACGGTGATCCCGCCAAAGCTGAGCGTGCGGGCGCGGCCGATGGTGGCACCGATCGTGCCGTTGGCGGTCTCCAGTTCGAGCGGGGGCAGGTCGGTGGCTGGGGTGATCCCGGCGGTCTCGGCGGCAGCGCGGCTCATGCCCGTAAACGAGGCGCCGGTGTCGATCAGGAACTCATGAGCCTGCCCGTTGACCTCTGCCTCAACCCAGAAATGGCCGTCGCTGGCCACAGGCACGATGGTTTCGCGGCCCTTGACGGTCACGGCCGGACGGCTGCCAAATTCAAATGCTGCGTCTGATTTCTCGGCTTCCATGGCCGAGATGCCGACCTGCAACAGCAGCACAGCGATCAGGCCGAGGTAGCCGAACCGGCGCATCAGGGTGGCCCTTGCCGGATGATCGCGTTCGAGCATCCAGCCCGCCGTGGCGAACAGGATCGCGACGACTGCCACGATCAGCAATGGATACTGGGTGGCCAGATCGACCAGATCGCTCATGGCCGCCGCGCCAACTGTGCATCGAGCAAGGCGGGCACCGCGGCATCGTCAAAGCCGCTAGCGATCCATTCGGCTTCAACGGCCTGAAGCAACCGCGATACCTCTGGACCGACTGTTACCCCGCGTGCGACCACGTCGCCGCCTTTGAGTGGGAAGGTCGGGATTTCCCAGCCTTGCAGCGGGGCCACGCTGGCGCCGGTCAGCAGCAGCCGGTCGAGCGCGGCGGGGCGGCCGAGGCGATAGGCGAGGGCGCGGGCCATTCCTCCCCCTTGGGGGAGCGGGACCACCGAAGGTGGTGGAGGGGCACCATCGCCATCGCGTGAGTCTTCAGCGTTAGGAGAACCTGCCTGTGCCCCTCCACCATCCTTCGGATGGTCCCCCTCCCCGTTCCGGGGAGGAACACGCCCAGCCGCAAGAGCCAGCCGCTTTTTCTGCGCGCCCGATAGCCGGAAGCGGCTGGCCACGCCTTCGGCCAGCGAAACCTCCGCCGGGATCAGTGCGGCCAACCGCCGCAGCGCATCGGGTTCCACGCCTTGCCGCAACTCTTCGGCCACCAGCGCGGCCAGCGCTGCCACGTCAGCCTCGGGCAACACCTCGGCCAGAACGCCCAGCTCTGCCATTCGCGCCACTGTGGGGGCAGGGTCGGGCAGGCCGAGCAGGTTCATCATTTCCATCCCGACCCGCTCGCGCGACAGCCCTTTGAGCGTCGCGGCGAGTTCGGAGCAGGCACTTTCCGCTACAGGATCAGCAGGCTGACTGCCAAACCTCGCCTGAAATCGGAAGTAACGCAAAATCCGCAAGTGATCCTCGCGGATCCGTTCATGGGCATCGCCAATAAAGCGCAGGCGGCGGGTCTGCAGGTCTTCCCAGCCGCCGAAATAGTCGAATATTTCGAGCGTTTCAGGGTCAGCATAGAGCGCATTGATAGTGAAATCGCGCCGCGCGGCATCGTCTTGCCACCCTTTCGCAAAGGCTACCGTGGCGCGGCGGCCGTCGGTGCTGACGTCATGACGCAATGTGGTGATTTCCACCGCGCCGCCTTCGATGATCGCGGTGACGGTGCCGTGATCGATCCCGGTCGGCACGACCTGAATGGCATGGGCTTTCAACCGCCGGATCACCTCCTGCGGTTCCAGCGGGGTGGCGATATCGACGTCCTTGACCGCAAGGCCGAGCAAGGTATCGCGCACCGCTCCGCCAACGTAGCGGGCCTGGCCTGCGCCCAGTGCCTTTACCAGCACGGCGAGGGCGGGCCGCCCCAGCCAATCGGCGTCGGGCAGCCGCATTACCACGCGATCCGCCGTGCCAGATTGGCGATGATGCCTGCGGTCACGCCCCAGATCCGATGTTCCTGCCATAGGATCTCGATGTAGCGCCTTTCCGCGCCTTGCCAATGCGCCGAATGCTGCGTGTGATTGGCAGCGTCGAACACGAAATCGACCGGCGCCTCGAACCAGGCGGCGACTTCGGTCGGGCTGGGGTTCAGTTGCAGATCGGGCGGGACCACCGCGATCACCGGGGTAATCGCATAGCCCGAACCGGTGCGATACACATCGCTGGTGCCGATAACGGTGACGTCGCGCGAATTGATGCCCAGTTCTTCGTGGGCCTCGCGCAGCGCCGCTTCGACCGCATCCTCACCAGGGTCGATTTTGCCACCGGGAAAGGCGACTTGCCCCGGGTGCGAGCGCATATTGGATGGGCGATGGATCAACAGGAAGCCGGGCCGTTCGCGATCGGTTATCGCGGCGAGTACGGCGGCGGGGCGCAGTTCGGCTGCGGCTAACCCGGCCTCGTCGCGGTGCTCGATAGCGCTGGCGTGGCCTTCGGCGTGGAGCCGCTGCAGGCGCGGGATCAGGCTCATTCCGGGATCAACGAAAAGCGCGCGGTCTGGCTGGTCACCGCCAGATCATCATCCGCAAGTTCAACCAGTTGCAGCCAGGTCGAACGGTTGATCCGTGCTTCGGTGCCGTGCCGCACGGCCAGATAAATCGCCGGAAGCTCAGCGTCACCGCGCGCGATCAGCGGGTGGTCCGGCCCGGCCAGCACGATCTCATCGGTATTGAGCCGAAAGGCCAAGGCATCGCCGGTGCGGGCGACATCGGTGGCGATAAAGGCGGCGTCTTCCACCGCGATCGCCTGCTTCTCATGGGGCGTAACCAGCCAGTGCTGTCCGCCGGGATCACGCCGCAGCAGCCCGGCAAAGGCCCGGATCATTGCCGGGCGCCTGATCTCTCCGCCGTCATGGAGCCAGCGCCCGTCGGCTTTGATCACCATCAGGCTGTCTCCCGCTACCTGCGGATTCCACTGCTCCACCGATGGCAATTTGCGCTGCGCATTGAGCTCGGCAATTTCGGCGAGGCTGAGCGTGGCTAGGTTGGGTGGGGGGACATAGGGCATTGGGATCGCGATGCCAGATCGGGGGGAGGGGAACAAGAATTTGGTTCACACGAAGACACGAAGAGCACGAAGAGGTTTTGCAGCGCCGCAGGCCTTTGCTGATAACCCCTGCGGAAGTTGGGTTGGACGGCTTCGCCGCAGGGCCCAACATCTTCGTGTTCTTCGTGTCTTCGTGTGAACCCCTTAGCCCGCCCAAGGCCCCAGCATACCCGCTTCCGGCAGCACTGCCGGGTTGCTGGTCCGGGCCAGCAGGCGGCCCTGTTCATAGGGGCCGGGCAGGGTCCAGCCGCCGGTATGGGCATTGGAAAAGCCCCAGAACCGGCCGTAGTATTCCGGATCGCCGACCATCACCTGCGGCAAGGGCGCGCGCGGATCGAGTGCGGCGATGGCGGCGCTCATCAAGACCTGGCCATAACCCAGTCCCTGCGCCTCGGGCAGCACCGCCACCGGCCCGACCATGATCAGCGGGTGCTTGCGCCCAGCCGGGTCGGTCAAGGCTACCGGCCAACACTGAATCGTGCCGACCAGATGCTCGGCCGCGTCAATTGCGGCGAACGATAGGCCGGGCAGCCAGTCCATCCCCTCGCGGACCTTATAGGCGGTACGCTTATGGCGCTCAGGCTCAAACGCGCGGTCGAGCAGCGCTTCGACCAGCGCGGGGTCAACATTGTCGAGCGGGATCAGGGTGGCACTATCTGTCATCGGCGCGGCGGTTAGGGGGCTGCGCCGCGAATGTCGATGCTATTTGCGCGAGAGCCGCAGCAGGCGCCCGTCAACTTTGTCTTCCAGCACCAGCAAGGCCCCGTCGGGGGCCTGGGCGATCGCGCGGATCCGCTTGGGCATGGGATAACGCGCTTCCTCAGTGGCCTTCTCGCCATCAATTTTTACCCGCACTATGGCGGTCGGCTTCATCGCCCCGATCAGCAGCTGACCCTGCCATTCTGGCCACATCTTGCCGGTGTAGAACACCATTCCGCCCGGTGCGATCACCGGGTTCCAGTAAAGCGCAGGCGCAGTGAAATCAGGGCGGGTATCGTGGTGGGGGATGAAGGTGCCGCTATAGTGGCGACCTTCGGACACCAGCGGCCAGCCATAGTTGGCGCCGGGCTTGACGAGGTTGAGTTCATCGCCGCCGGCCGGGCCGTGCTCGATTTCCCATAGCCGCCCGTCAGGGGCGAACTGCAGGGCGAGGATGTTGCGATGACCCAGTGATACGCGTTCCGCCGCGCCGCTGGGTTTGCCGCTTGCGTCAATTGGCAGGCGGATCATTTTACCCAGATCGCTGGCTGGATCCTGCGCGGGTTCCATTTTCTGCCGATCGCCTGAAGCGATGTAGAGGTGCTTCTTGTCGGGACTGACGGCCAGCCGGTGCGAGAAGTGGCCCTTGCCGGTCACTTTCGGGCTCTGCCGCCAGATCACCTCAAAACCATCGAGCCGGGGTGCGCCCTGGCCGAGCATCAGAGTGGCTGTGCCGACTGCCGCGCCACGGGTGTCGTTCTCTCCAGCTTCAACCCAGCTCAGGTAAATTCGACCGGTCTTGGCGAAATCGGGCGAGGCGATGACATCGCCCAAACCGCCTTGGCCGCCATAGTCAGGGGTGAAAGGCAGGGGAACGTCCTGTATCGCGCCATTAGCCCGTCGCAGCTTAAGCTTGCCGGACTTTTCGGTGATCAGCAGCGCGCCACTTGGCAGCACCGCCATCGCCCAGGGTTCGTTGAACGCACCCAATTCCTGCGTGATGAACTGTCCTTCGACTGTCTGGATCCGGGCCGGGCTATCCCCAGAAGCGGCTCCGCCGCAGCTTGCAGCGATCAGGACGAGGGGGGATAGGGCGAGCAGGAGTTTGGTACACATGGCACCTAGTATCGTTGACAATCTGATCCTTGCCAAGTGCCCTGATGGGCAGGTGGTGGTCGGCGTCGATGAAGCGGGGCGCGGGCCGCTGGCCGGGCCGGTGGTGGCGGCGGCCTGTCTGTTGGGGCCCGATGCGCCAGCCGGGCTGGACGATTCTAAAAAGCTGTCTGCCAAGCGCCGCGCGCTGCTCGAACCGCTGATCAAGGTGAGCTGCCGCTGGGCGCTGGGTGTGGTCGAGGCGGAAGAGATCGACCGGATCAACATTTTTGCTGCGACCATGCTGGCGATGACCCGCGCGGTTGCGGCTTTGGGGCTAGAGCCGGACGAAGTTTTGATCGATGGCAACAAGACCCCGGCGGGGCGGGTGCCGGAATGGCGCTGGGCGGCGCGGGCGATTGTTGGCGGGGATGCGCTGATCCCCAGCATCTCGGCCGCCTCGATCCTCGCCAAGGAACACCGCGACCGGATCATGCGCGCCGCCGCGCTGGAACATCCGCACTACGGCTGGGAGCGCAATATGGGCTACGGCACGGCCGAGCATCTTGCGGCGCTAGGCAGTTTCGGCCCGACGCCGCTGCATCGGCGCAGCTTTGCCCCTGTGGCACAATGGGAGACCCTTCGATGACCGGATTTACCGCAGCCGATGTGCCCGCGCAGGAGGGCAAGACCATCATCGTTACCGGTGCCAATACCGGCATCGGGTTCGAAATCGCCTCAGTCCTCGCCAGTCGCGGCGCGCGGGTGATTCTGGCTTGCCGCAACAAGGCCAAGGCCGAAGCCGCCATGGCGCGCATTGGAGCTGCGGTTACGGGTGCCGATTTGGCCTTCCTGCCGCTCGATCAGGCCGATCTGGCATCTGTTCGCGCGGCTGCTGAGCTCGCGGGTAAGGAGCAACGCGTCGATCTTTTGATCAACAATGCCGGCGTGATGATTCCCCCGCTGTCCCGCACGGCACAAGGGTTTGAGCAGCAATTCGGGGTCAATCATCTCGGCACCTTTGCCCTGACCGGGCTGCTGTTGCCGAAACTCGCCGAAACGCTGGGATCGCGCGTGGTCGTCACCAGCAGCATCGCCCACCGGCAGGGCAAGATTCGCTTTGACAATTTGGATGCGGCGCGCGGCTATAACCGCATGGCTTTTTACGCGCAGAGCAAGCTTGCCAACCTCGTGTTTGCGATCGAGCTTGACCGGCGGCTGCGCGCGGCGGGTTCGCCGGTTATCGCCGTGGGCTGCCACCCCGGTGTCGCAGCGAGCGAATTGAGCCGCCATATTCCGTTCGCTGGCATGTTTGCCCCACTGCTTGGACTGGTGCTGAACAGCTCGGCGCAGGGGGCCTGGCCCGCACTGCAGGCGGCAACCGATCCGGCAGTGCAAGGCGGCGACTACTTCGGATCGCAGAGCCTCGATGAAATGCGCGGGCCTTCTGGTCCGGCTAAACGCAGCCGGCAGGCGCTCGATCCCGCTATAGCGCGGCGATTGTGGGAGGTTTCGGTGGAACTGACCGGAATTGGCCCGGGCCTGCCGCCGGCCTGAGATTAAATTTCGGCGCCGAGTCCGCTTGGCCACACCACCATATGTTGAGTCTCCGGCGAATCCGCAGACTCTACATCCTGTGCCGGGCCTGTTTCGTTCCGCTTTTCTTCACCCGATCTTAACCACGAATCCCTAGGATTCCCGCGAGTTTGCGCTTGACGTGGAGTCCGCAAAGACTCACCCTGTGGATAACTTTGGGGGTTTGAGACGCGATCATGGGTCAGATGCTGGTGGGCGAGAAAGCGCGATTGCGCGCCGCGAAAGAGGTTGTTCGGCCGGATTTACCGATCGGACAGATCCTGGATGGCGACTGCATTGAAGCGATGCGTTCGCTGCCTTCGGCTTCGATCGACCTGATCTTTGCCGATCCGCCCTATAACCTCCAACTGGGCGGCGATCTCGCCCGGCCTGATGGCAGCCATGTCGATGCGGTGACCGATCACTGGGACCAGTTCGACAGTTTTGCCGCCTATGACAAGTTCAGCCGCGAATGGTTGACCGAGGCGCGGCGCCTGCTCAAGCCCAATGGCGCCTTGTGGGTGATCGGCAGCTATCACAACATCTTCCGTCTGGGCGCGATGCTGCAGGATATGGGGTTCTGGATCCTCAACGATGTGGTCTGGCGCAAGGCCAACCCGATGCCCAATTTCAAGGGCACCCGCTTTACCAACGCACACGAAACGCTGATCTGGTGCTCAATGGGCGAGAAGGCCAAGTACACTTTCAACTACCGGCTGATGAAGACGCTCAATGACGAATTGCAGATGCGTTCGGACTGGGTGCTACCGATTTGCGGCGGGCAGGAACGGCTCAAGAAGGGCGGCACGAAAGTCCATCCGACGCAAAAGCCGGAAGCTCTGCTCTACCGCGTGATGCTGGCCACCACCAACAAGGGCGATGTGGTGCTCGATCCGTTCTTTGGCACCGGCACCACCGGCGCGGTCGCCAAGCGGCTGGGGCGTGAGTGGATCGGCTGTGAGCGCGAAAGCATTTACCGTGAGGCCGCGCTCGAGCGGATCGAACTGGCGCTGCCGCTCGACGAAAGCGCGCTGACCACCATGCAAAGCCACACGGCCCCGCCCAAGGTCGCCTTCGGCACCCTGATCGAAACCGGCTGGATCACCGCCGGGGCCGTGCTGACCGACAAGAAGCGCCGGATCAAGGCCTTGGTCCGGGCCGATGGCTCGCTGGTCGCGGGCGCGGATACTGGCTCGATCCACGGCCTCGGCGCCAAGGTTCAAGGCGCGCCCAGCTGCAACGGCTGGACCTATTGGCACATCGAACACGAGGGCGAGCTGAAACCGATCGACGCGATCCGCAAGCTGTACCTGCTGGCGACCGAGGATTGACCCAACTACAGTACCTCCGCCCCATCACACTTGCTGACTCGCCCCAAAGCGAGGAAGGCGAAGCAATCCGGCTCGCCGGCGGCTTCGTCTATGCCAGCCGTTTTGCGCTGATCGAGCGCAAGGATGGCAAGGTTACGGCTCGGACCCGCTTTTCTGTGCCGGAACTGCGCGCCGCGCTGCAGGACCTGCCTGAGGCGGTTCAGCAGCAGTGGGAAAACCTGCAGCGCATCCCCGCGCCGCTGCAGCTTGGTGCGCGCACGGTGCGGCTCGATCAGCCGCAGGTGATGGGCATTCTCAATGTCACGCCGGACAGCTTCTCTGACGGCGGGCAGTTCATGGACAACCCCGAAGTCGCCCATGGCCACGCCGCGGCGATGGTCGAGACCGGGGCGGCGATCATCGACGTTGGCGGCGAAAGCACCCGGCCCGGCGCGGCGGCTGTCTGGGAAGGCGACGAGCTCAAGCGCGTGATCCCCGCGATCGAGCGGCTCGCGGCAATGGGCGCGGCGATCAGCACCGATACGCGGCGGCCCAGTGTGATGGAGGCGGCGCTGGCTGCGGGCGCGCATCTGATCAATGACGTTTCAGCGCTGCGCCACGATCCGCGCAGTCTGGAATTCGCAGCCCGATCAGGCGTGCCGGTGGTGCTGATGCATGCGCCGGGTGAGGGCGAAGACCTGCACGCTGACGCAAAATATGCTGATGTGGTGCTGGATGTGTTCGATTGGCTGGCTGCGCGCCGCGACGCAGCTATGGCCGCCGGAATTCCCCGTGAAAAGATCGTGCTCGATCCGGGTATCGGCTTTGGCAAATCGGTGGCGGACAATCTGGCACTGCTCAATGCCCTGCCGCTGTTCCATGCCCTCGGCCAGCCGCTGCTGATCGGGGTCAGCCGCAAACGGATGATCGGCGCGCTGAGCAATGAGGCGCCGGTGCACCAGCGGCTTGGCGGAAGCCTCGCGCTGGCGCTCAAGGGCATGGATGCCGGGGTGCAATTGCTGCGGGTCCACGATGTGCGCGAAACGGTGCAGGCCCGCGATGTGTGGCAGGGGCTTCGCGATGCGGCGCTGACCGATTTCAGCCAGTTGGCTGGTTAAACGCTAATTTCCGTCGTTAGCGCCGCGCTGAGCAGGATCGCTGCGAGGATGAGACGCCTTAATCCGCACTTTTCTCGCCCGCAGGCTTGGGGACAACTGCGCCAGCCTTGAGCAACCGCCACGCCGCGAAACCCAGCACCGCAACGCCTAGCAATAACGCGCCCCACAGCGCCAGTTTGCGCGGATCAAACGGGGTTTCTGGGGCGGCGGGGGCGAGCAGGATCACTGGCGCATCCCCGGCGCTCGCCACTTCTGCCTCGCGCCGCCAGGCCCGCAGCAGGTCGCTTGGCTTGCCCAGATCAGCCGGATCGAACCAGGCTGGTTTGGCATCGGCATGGCCGACCGCCAGACTATAGGGCCCACCTTCATTGAAGGCTGCAAAAACGGTGATCGGATCGACGCTCAGGTTGATCTTGGGAACCTGCGAAAAGCCCGAACTGCGCCGATCGGCGACCAGCCGGTATTCGCGGGTGGTACTGCCCGACAGCTCAAGGTTGAGCGGCGGCTCGCCTTGCTTGAGCGCACCGCGCGCGAGCAAGCCCCATGGCTCTGACCGATCATTGCGTCCGAACAATTCAACCGGAACAATCCCGTCTTGACCTGCCATTTCCAGCTTCACCGCCGCAATCGGGACGGCGATTTGGGGGGAAAAGCGCAATTCGTGCGGGCTGCTCAGCGCGCCGCCGCTGGTTTCCAGCTCGACCCGGGCGGGCGGGCGTTCAACCGCTTCGAACACTTTCGCGCCGGTTACAGTAACTTCCGGAGCGGCGTCCCAGCTGACCCGGACATAGCGTTCGCGCAGGTTGACTGCCGGCAGCGCAATCCGCGGCTGACCCAGCACTTCGGGATCGTTGCCGGGGCGCAGCAGCACCTTTTCGGCCAGGGGCGTCCAGGTTTTGAGGTCTGCACCCTGTTCCAGCGTGAAAGTTATTGGAACCTGCTTGGGCAAGGAGGCGATGAGCTCGATTCCGGCTACCGGCAATTGCAGCTCGCGGGTGTCGATCAGGATCGCGGCGCGCGGATCGGCTGCGCTGGCGGCGTCAGTGGCCGTGACCGCAACTGTGGCATCGCCTGCGGTCACCGCGACCGCGATTGGCACAGATGCTCCGTTGGGTTTGGTTGTGATCGGAATCGCGGGCAGATCGTGGCTGCGCAGCAGGCTCGATTCGCCCGAACGGTCATAACCCAGCGCCAGCGACAGCGTCCGGCCCTTTGCGTCGAAAATCCGCACATCGCCAAGATCGGCGCGCTTGATCTCTGCCACTGCGGCGGCAGGCAAGACCACCCGGCCCAGCGCATTTCCGGCGGTGGGCGCAACTGCTAGTACTACCGCGAAATCTTCCTGCTTCTTGGGCTCTGGCGCGGGTTCAGCGGCGCAGCCGATCAGGCTGGCCGTTATGATCGAAACACAGGCCAAGCGGGTCAGGCGGGCAATCATGACGTCTCCTTTGCTTCGCCCTTGCGCGGGGGAAGGGGTACGAAATAGCCGATGAGCAGCATCAATACACCCACCCCGATGAATGCAACGATTCGGGCAATGCCCTCAGCCTGTGACATATCGACGAACAGCAGCTTGGCCACAACGATCCCCAGCAAGCTGGCCCCGGCGATCCATGGTACCCGTAGCTCCTTGCGCTGGGCTTCTAGCATCAGCCCCATCGCCATGAGCGTCCACAGGATCGAAAAGCCGGTCAGCACGGTCGGGCTGGAGAGCGTGGTGTAATCCCACGGCACATCCATGAAGTGATGCGCGGTGCGCACCCACATCCCGTTGACCGCGACAAAGCCGAGCAGCGCCAGCGCGCCAAGCCCACCGTTGCCTGCAATCCAGGCGGCGAGGCGCGGCTGCGGATCGGCGGTCTTGAGCATATCGCGGCGATAGGCCAGCGCCGCGATGGCAAGGCCGACCGCGATGTCGATCGGGTTGAGCAGCGGAACATAGGGCAGCGGCGCGACATCGCCCGACGCCAACCACGCCGCCACCAGCGCGCCGCCATAAGTCAGCCACGCCAGCACCGTTCCCGCGCGCCACCAATAGGCCCGGGCATGGGGGTGGAGCGGCCAGCGAAGCCCTTGCGTATCGCCGCTGGCGGCGCGACCGGCCCAGCGGGTCAGGCCGAACAGCATCGCGGTGGCGCTGATCAGGAACACGACCCCGGTCCACGAGGTATCGTAGAGGTCTGCGGAATTGGTCAGCTGGAACAAGGCATCGGCCAGCATCGCGGTGAGCAGCAAGACCCCGCCGGCGTGCATCGCCCCATCCCAGCGGCTGCGCACGTCCCCGCGCGCCGTATCGCGCAGTTGCAACATCCGAAAATGGATCCCCAACGCCATGGCCCAGGCGATCGCATCGGGCAGATTGAGCACGCGGCGGCCCATCACCAGGCTCGCCAAAAAAGCCAACGCGATCAGCGGCAGGCTCAGTCGCCCCGGCCAGGTCGCCACGGCCCAGTCGCGGGTCCGCCCGAACCAGTTGCCCAGCGCCATCAGGCCGAGCAGCGCGAGCATGCCGATGAGCGAGGCCTGCCATTCGGTAAACACCGGCATCGGCCAATCCTCACTGGTCAGGGCCGGCAGGGCGCGGTTCACTTCCTGAACCACCGCCAGCGCGGCGAAACCGAAGCCCGCAAGGAACCACGGCTTGCCCAGCGCCGCTTCAACCGGGGCCCAGATCAGTGCCCAGCGCGAACCGCTGTGCGGCGATGGGCTGCGCAGCCACCACGCGGTCAGCAGCAGCGGCACTGCGATCAGCAGCGGGCCGACAAAGCCATTGTTGGCCAGCGGCACCGCCGAAATGTTCACGCCAAAGGTGCCAAAGGCGACCAGCGCGCCGAGCACTTGCAGGGCCAGACCAAAAGCGCGCGGCATCCACCGCGCTTGCCGCGATCCGACCCAGTAGGCACCCGCGCCCTCCAGCGCCCAGGCCGCACCGGTCCATCTGACGTCGAGCGCCAGCGGGATCGCCAAAGTCACAAACCCGATCCCGATCGCCAGCACGCACTCTGACAGCAGCCCCATGCCCTGTTGCTTGCGCTTCATCGCCCACCACGCAACGCCAAGGTAGACCGCGCCGAACACCAGTGCCGACCAGGCCGCGGCATAGGGCTTGTCCTGCACCAGCCCGACTTGCAAGCCGAACCCAGCCAGGGCGGTACCGAACAGCAGCGTCGAATCCGCCGCATTGCCGAGCTTGCCCGGGGTGTTGTGGGCATAGAGCAGCGCGGTCGCGAGGTAGATCCCGACCGACAGCGCCAGAAACACCTCACAGATCAGGAAATGGCGGTCCTGATAGGCGCCAAAGCCCCACAGCGACCCAAGGCCAAAGGTCGCGAAGAAGCCCAGTAGGTTGAGCAGCCGCCAGCTCTTTTTCCAAGCGATCGCCATGACTGCGAGGTTTAGGATCGTGATATAGCTGAACAGCCCCAGCGGCGTTTCCGCATTGCCGCCCAGCAGCACCGGAACGGCATAGCCGCCCAGAAAGGAGGCCAGCGCCAGAACCTTGCTGTTCTGCATCACCGCCAGATAGGCGCCCAGCGCCGCAAACAGGATCATGAAGCCGAATGCGGCCAGTGGCGGCATCACTTCATAGATTCGCGCGGCCGCAAACACCGTCAGGTACATCACCGCCACCCCGCCGCCTTGCAGGTGCAGAGCGAAATCAGGGCGCTGTTCGCGCTTGATGAAGCCGAATGCGAGTAGCGCCGCGCCAGTCAGCCCAATCGTGGCCAGCCGCGCCTCCAGCGGGAACAGTCCGGCGCTGGCGACCAGCCGGGCGAGGAATACCAGCCCCACGAACAGCACCACCAGCCCGACCCGGACGATGGTATTGCCGCCGGTGAACCATTCGACCACGCGGTTGATTGCCTGATCGAGCATCGGCGGTTCGGCTGGTTCCTGAGGTTCCGGCGCGTAAGTCTGCCGCTCCGCCACCGGTTCAGGCCAAGCCTGCGCCAGTGCGGGTTCCGGTGCGGGCCGCGTGGCAGGTTGGAGCGTGGGTTCGGGCAGTCTGCTTGGCTCAGGCTCGGCTGACCGCACGACTGGTTCCGCGACATATTCGCGCAGCGCCAGGCCGTGCTCGATCCCGGCCTTGATCCGGTCCTCGAGTATGGAATTCAGCCACTTGCCCATCAAGGCGCCGACAAAACCGCCGAGCATCAGGCCCAGACTGCCATCACCCCAATCGGTCACCGCCCAGCCAATCAGCGCCCCCGCCACTGCTGCCCACAGGATCATAGCCGCTTGCCCTCGCTGCCCACTTACGCAGACAACTTGGCAGAAATGGCGGCAATTGGAAGGGTTTGGGCGGGCTTATGCCCCGGTAGCGGCCTAGGCCGCGTCGCCGATGCCCAGTTCGGTCAACTTGCGGTAGAGCGTCGAGCGGCCGATCCCGAGGCGGCGGGCGACTTCGGTCATCCGGCCGCGATAGTGGCCGATGGCAAGCCGGATCACGTCGGCCTCAATCTCTTCCAGCGGGCGCAGGTTGCCGTCGGTGGTGTAGAGCACCACGCCGACGCCTTCCTGATGGGAGGCTGAGGATATTGCGGTGTTATCGCCCAGCAGGTCGGACAGTTGCGGGAAGTCTTCGGCGGTCAGTGCATCGCCATCGCAGAACACCGCCGCGCGGAACAGCACGGCCTGAAGTTGGCGGACATTGCCCGGCCAGTCGAACGCGGCCAGCAGCGAAAGCGCGGCGTCAGTGATCCCCAGCGCGCGCAGCCCCGGCTGCTCGCCAATCCGCGTGAGGAAGTGCCGGGCGAGCGCGGGAATATCCCCGGTCCGGCTGCGCAACGGCGGCACATAGACCGTTGCAGCGCCCAGCAGCGATTGCAGTTCGGGCAGGAACAGCCCGGCTTCGACCATGTCTTTCAGCGGCAGGTTGCTGGCCGCGATCAGCCGAACGTCGATCCGGAACGAATGGCGCGCGCCGATCGGGCGGACATCGCTGCGCTGCATCGCTTCGATCAAGCGGTGCTGGACGGCCAGCGGCAGGCGGTCGATCTCGTCAAGCGCCAATGTCCCGCCATCGGCGTGCTGCATCGCGCCGATTTGCCGATCGAAAGCACCGGGGAACGCCCCTTTTTCGTGACCGAACAACGCCGATTCAACCGAATTGGCGGGAATGCCACCAACGTTAATCAGCCGGAAAGGACCCTTGACGCGCGGGCTGGCGGCTTGAATCGCGCGGACCAGCATTTCCTTGCCGGTCCCGCTTTCGCCCTCAATCAGCACCGGACCGTGGCCGCGCGCTGCCTTCGCCGCGACCGCCAAGGCCGAGCGGAACGAGGGTGCGGCCCCGATCATCGCATCGAAATCGGGGGTGGAAGGCATTTTTTCGGTCAGCGGCTGCAATTCGTCGCGCGGGGCTTCGCGGGTGGTGGCCATTCGCAGCGCCTGCATCAGTCGTTCGGACGCGACCGGCTTGACCAGATAGTCGGTCGCCCCGGCGCGCATCGCTTCGACTGCGAGCAGCGGTGAGGCGCTGGTGGTCAGCATCAGGATTGGAATTGCGGGCCGGCGGCTGCGCAGTTCGGCGATCAGGGTGCAGGCTTCGTCGCCCGGAACCCATTGATCCAGAACGATTGCACCCAGTTGCATGCCTTGCCGGGTACCCAGCGTTGCGATGGCGGTTTCGCTGTCCTTGACGACCAGCGTGCGCCAGCCTTCGCGTGAGGCAAGCGCGGTGATCAGCCGGCTCTGCGCCGGTTCATCGTCGATCAGCATCAACAGGCGCTGTTCGATCTCCGCCATAACCTCGTCGTATTCCTCCGTGTGTTCAGAGGTCCGGCATAAGCAAATTGGGTAAAGACCCGATTAAGGCTGCGGATTGGACCAATTTCCCCGTTGAGCAGGCGGGCTTTGAACGATAGAGACCCGGCTCGAATTCAACCCGCAACGATAGGGAAGCAAACGATGGCCAGCGGCAACGACATGAAAGCGCACGAATCAACCTTTGCAGGCTTTACCGGACTGGTGAAATGGGGTGCAATTGTGACTGCACTGATCACCGCGTTCACTATCTACATGATTTCGAACTAAGCCGCGCTGCCGGTGCGGATTGCAGTTCTGAAAGAGACCGCAGCCGGGGAAACCCGGGTTGCGGCCAGCCCGGAAACGGTGAAGAAGTTTATCGCCTTGGGCGCCAGCGTTGCGGTTGAAGCCGGTGCGGGCGCGGGTGCCTCGATCAGCGACGCCGAATTCGCCGCTGCCGGGGCCGATATGGTCAAGGACGCAGCCAAAGGCGCGGATATCGTGCTGGGCGTGCAGGGCCCTGATCCCAAGGCGCTGAAAGGCGCGAGTGCCGGGGCGTGGATTGTCGCAGGACTTGATCCATTCGGCCAGCGGGCCCGGATTGACGAATACGCCAAGCTGGGGTTTGAAGCGTTGGCGATGGAATTCATGCCGCGCATCACCCGCGCGCAGTCGATGGACATCCTCTCCAGCCAGTCGAACCTGTCCGGTTATAAAGCGGTGATCGAAGCGGCCAATGCCTATGGCCGGGCGTTCCCGATGATGATGACCGCTGCGGGTACGGTTTCCGCTGCCAAGGCGTTCGTTATGGGCGTCGGCGTTGCTGGCCTTCAAGCCATCGCCACCGCGCGGCGGCTGGGCGCGCAGGTTTCGGCCACCGATGTGCGCAGTGCCACCAAGGAACAGATCCAATCGCTCGGCGCCAAACCGATCTTTGTCGAGAACGTCGCCGGGATCGAAGGCGAAGGCGCGGGCGGTTATGCCACCGAAATGAGCCCGGAATACCAGGCCGCGCAGGCCGAACTGGTCTCCAGCCACATCGCCAAGCAGGACATCGTGATCACCACCGCGCTGATCCCCGGCCGCGCCGCTCCGCGGCTAGTCTCGGACGCGCAGATCAAGACGATGAAGCCGGGCAGCGTGATCTTCGATCTGGCGGTGGCGCAAGGCGGGAATGTCGAAGGATCGAAGGCGGATGAAGTCGTGGTCAAACACGGCGTCAAGATCATCGGCTGGTCCAACACCCCGGCACATTTGGCGGCAGACGCATCAGCGCTGTTTGCGCGCAACCTGTTCAACTTCCTAAACGCTTTCTGGGACAAGGACGCCGGGCGGCCGGTTCTGGATGAGGAAATTGGGGGTGCCGTGCGGCTGACCTTGGCGGGTAAAGTTGTGAGCGAGAGGTTGCTCGGGTGAGGGCGGTTGCAGCTGCCATCGCGCTGACGCTATCTGGCGCGGCCTACGCTGACGCTCCTGCCGCTCCATCGCCCTATGCGGCCATTGAGGGCGAATGGTCGGTCGATCTTCGCCCCTCACTCAGCGATGCGCCCTACAGCAAGGATATGGTGCTGAAAGTGGCGAGCGATCGCAGCGTGACTGGCACATTCTATGATAGCGACATTCTGGCCGGTCGGGCGGGGACTGGGCAAGGGCGCAGCTGTGTTGCTTTTCGCACCACTGACGGCAGCGGCTTTTATCACAGCTCGGCCTGTCTGATGGACGGCAAGATGGTGGGAATGACTTGGGCCGAAGGGCGGAATTTTGTTCTGCCGTGGACCGCGACGAGGAAATAGCATGGACTTCATCTCAATCCTCTCGATCTTCGTGATGGCCTGCTTCGTGGGCTATTACGTGGTGTGGAGCGTCACCCCGGCGTTGCATACGCCGCTGATGGCGGTGACCAATGCGATCTCTTCCGTGATTATTGTCGGCGCGCTGATTGCGGCGGCGGCGGCGGGGTCTGCGTCTTCGAAGTGGCTCGGGCTGCTGGCGGTGGTGCTGGCCAGCGTCAATATCTTCGGCGGGTTCGCGGTGACGGCGCGGATGCTGGCGATGTACAAGAAGAAGGACAAGAAGTGATGAGCTTCACGCTCCTTTCTGCGGCCGCTGCGGCTGGGCACATCGCGCCGCCCGCTTGGGTCATGCTCGCTTACCTGATTGCGGGGATGTGCTTCATTTTCGCCTTGCGCGGGCTGTCTTCGCCATCGACGTCGCAGCGCGGCAACCGGGCAGGAATGCTGGGCATGGCAATTGCCGTGGGAACCACTCTGCTGCTGCGTGCGCCAGTACCACCAGGCAGTTTCCTGCCGCAGCCGACCCCGGACGATCTGGTAATTCTGGCGCAAATCCTCGCCGCGATCGGGATCGGTGCAGTGATCGGACTGGTCACCGCGAAACGTATTGCGATGACCGATATGCCGCAGCTCGTGGCCGCCTTCCACTCCCTCGTCGGCCTTGCTGCCGTGCTGGTCGGCTGGGCGGCTTACCTAAATCCCGAAGCCTTTGGCATTCTGGGCGCAGACGGCCTGATCAATCCGGTCAGCCGGGTTGAAGCGGGCCTTGGCATCGCCATCGGCGCGATCACCTTCTCTGGCTCGGTCATCGCCTTCCTGAAACTCGCCGGTAAGATGAGCGGTGCGCCGATCATGCTGCCGGGGCGGCACGTGATCAATCTGGGCACGCTGGCTGCGATCATCGGCCTGACCGGCTATTTCACCATGGACCAGAGCCTGTGGGTGATCGCTGCGATCACTGCGCTGTCGTTCCTGATCGGGTTCCTGCTGATCATCCCGATTGGCGGGGCGGACATGCCGGTGGTCGTCTCGATGCTCAATTCGTATTCGGGCTGGGCGGCCGCGGCGATGGGCTTTACGCTCCACAATACCGCGATGATCATCACCGGGGCGCTGGTTGGCTCGTCCGGCGCGATCCTGTCCTACATCATGTGCAAGGCGATGAACCGCAGCTTCCTGTCAGTAATCGCAGGCGGATTTGGCGCCGATGCCAGCGCGGCTGGCGGCGAGGCTAAGGAACAGCGCCCGTGGAAACGCGGCAGCGCCGAGGATGCGGCGTTCCTGCTGAAAGAGGCCGAAAACGTCATCATCATTCCGGGCTACGGCATGGCTGTAGCGCAGGCCCAGCACGCGCTGCGCGAAATGGGCGATGTGCTGAAACGCGAAGGCGTCAACGTCAAATACGCGATCCATCCGGTCGCCGGGCGGATGCCGGGGCACATGAACGTGCTGCTGGCCGAAGCCAACGTGCCCTATGACGAAGTGTTCGAGCTGGAAGATATCAACTCCGAATTCGGCCAGTGCGACGTCGCCTTCATCATCGGCGCCAACGACGTGGTCAACCCTGCGGCCAAGACCGATCCGGGATCGCCGATCTATGGCATGCCGGTGTTCGATGTCGAGAAAGCCAAGACGATCATGTTCATCAAGCGTTCGATGGGCGGCGTCGGTTATGCGGGCGTCGATAACGACGTGTTCTACATGGACCAGACGATGATGCTGCTCGCAGACGCCAAGAAGATGGTCGAGGAAATCGTCAAGGCGCTTGGTCACTGATGCGCCGGGCGATTGTTCTCTGCGCGCTGGTGGCGCTCACCGCGACTGGCTGCGTCTCCAAGCTCGCCTATGGCCGGGTCAAGACCGCACTGAGCGATGCGGGCCTGTCGGATGCCAATGCCGCCTGCATGGCCGACCGCATGACCGACAAGCTCACCATCCTGCAGCTGCGCAAGCTCCAGGCCTTGCAGGGCGAAAAGCGGAGCCTGTCGGACTACGTCACTGCCGTGCGGCGGGTGGGCGATCCCGAGGTGCTCGCGGT
>JANMOU010000027.1:0-147968 GCA_031369495.1 Novosphingobium sp.
GGGCCCTGTTATCGCAGGGGTGTTGACGGGGCCGAACCAGGATCGACGTGTATTGAAAAGCGTAATTTTTGCCCGGGCTGAGTAACCCGTTAAAGGCTCAAAACCCACAAGTGCCAACGATAACGAAGCACTCGCAATCGCCGCGTAATTCTAGGGGCTAACGCCCTGAAGTTACAAAGCTAAGCGCGGTTGGACCGACCGGGCAACAGAACGGATACCGGAGGCCCGGGGTGAGCCTAGCAACAGAATCACCCCACCATTTTAACTTCAGAAAACTGTTTCAGGATGCTCCTGAAGGCGCTTTTCGTGCTTCAGGCAGTCGAGGATTTTGCCGCCGGCCATGAACACCGCGCCAGTGCAAGCCAGGAACAGCAGCTTGCCGCCGAAACCGGGATACTGGGTCAGATAGATCGAGCCGCGTTCGACCGCACCCAGCGCCAAGGCGTAGATGATCAAGTAAGCCTCCAGCGGAGTCTTGATCTTAAACAGCCGGCTGAACTTCTTGAACATCCTGGTCCTCAAATCCTTAACGACTCTACCAGCAACGATCATGCCAGTTCAGGATTTGTGCGCAAGGTGGTGGTTAAGCCCCAAGCCGTTTGTAAAGCGTCCCGACAAGGGACGGGATCAGGCAAGGTCCGTCAGGTCCAGCGCTTCGAGCAGGGCCAGCCGCGCTGCGATCACCCGTTCAGCCAGCGCCGGGGTTCCGACTTCGGCTAAGGCAATGGCCTCGGGCCAGTGTGCCGCGATCACCGCCTCGATCAAGCTTGCCTTGGCTTCGTCGAGCAAAAAGCGCGGATCGACCGTGGCGGGATCGGCCACCACGCGCAGCCGCAAACAGGCCGGACCGCCGCCATTGGCCATCGATTGGCGGACATCGACCGGCAGAACCCGGCGGATCGGGCCATTGCTGGCCAGCATCGCATCGAGCCAGGCCCGGACCCGGACATGCTCCCAAGCCTCGGTCGGGATCACTAACGCCATTTCACCGCTGGGCAGCGTCAGCAGCTGGGCATTGAACAGGTAGGACTTGATCGCATCTGCCAGGCTGACAGCATCAGCCGGAACCACCACGATCTCCGCCTCGGGCAAGCGTTCGCGGATCGCGTCATAGGTCCCTTGGGGGTCGGCAAAGGCCAGCTCGTGGGTAAACAGCACCCGCTCATTGGCCACTGCGACCACATCGTTGTGGAACGCCCCGGCAGCGATGGCATCGGGGTTCTGCTCGACAAACAGCGTGCGGGCCGGATCGAGCCCGTGGAGGCGGGCCACTGCGCGGCTGGCCTGTTCGTGCTGGCGGGCCGGATATGCCCCGCCGCTGGTGCCATAGACGAAGATCTCCAGCCCCAAGGCACCATGGCTTAGGCCCATCCGCATATGATTGGCCGCGCCCTCATCGCCAAAGCACGGCGGCACGGCATCGTGGACTGCGAAATGAGCGGGATCGGCAAAAGCGAGCCGTAATTGTTTGACGGTGTCGGGCCATTCCTGGCTGCGGTGTGGCATGGTCACCAGATTGGCGGCGGTCAGGTGGCAGCGACCATCGGCGGTATCAGCAGCGGGAGAGACAGTGGCGGCATTGGCGGTCCACATTGAGCTCGCCGACCATGCTGCAGCGGTCAGCCGCGGGTTCTCGCTGCCATCTGCGCCGATCGCGCTCAGGAAGGCAGCATTGGGGCGAGGCAGAGGCAGCAGAAAGCCCTGCTCCAAACCGAGCGCCAGATTGTGCCGCATTTTGGCCAGCCCCTGCAGCGCTGCGGCGCGGGGGTAGGCGACATCGCCAGCATGGCTCGACGAGGCGAGATTGCCGAGGCTGAGGCCCGCATAATTGTGGCTCGGTCCGATGATCCCGTCGAAGTTTATTTCTAGCGTTGCCATATTCACCACCGCGCTACGTGGGTAACGGTTTGACCCGTTTTGACCCCCAAAATTTCGGCGCATTGGGGATCGAGTGCGACGCCGCCTTCGCGCGTTTCGGTCCAGCCATAGGCGCAGCGAAAATCGCTTAGTTTGCCAAAAGAGACCAACTGCTTGGCACCTTCTTTGTGTTCGCCCAGTCGCTCGTCGATGGCTGTGACAACGTTGTCGCCTGCCTCGCGGACCGAGCGGATCTGATCGGTCCGTACGGTCATGGTCGGGCCGCCATCGAAAATGTCGATGTAGTTCTCCCAGGCGAAACCTTCATTCTCCAGCATCCGCATCGCAGCTCGGCCCGATACGTGTGGCAGCCCGATCACGTGCCGAGCGGCTTCGGAGAGCATCGCGATATAGACCGGATGCTTTGGCATCAGATCGGCGATGAACTGGTTGCCGAACTTGGCGTTAAACTCGTCCGCGTCCTGGAAATTCATCCCGAAGAACCGTCCCGCCACCCCGTCCCAGAACGGCGAACCACCGGCCTCGTCGATCACCCCGCGCAGTTCGGCGATGCAGCGATCAGCGAAGCGTTCGCGGTGGGCCTTGATGAACAGATAGCGGCTGCGGGCGATCAGCATGCCCAGCCCGCCGGCCCGTTCGCCGGGGTGAAGGAACAGTCCGCCGACTTCCGAAGCGCCTTCAAGATCGGTTGACAAGTTCAGGATATCGGCCCGAAAAGTCCGGCCCAGCTCCTCGCTGTGCTGGGTCAGCGCGCCGATCCGGTAGGAATAGAACGGGCCCTTGAGGCCGACTGCTGAAAAAATCTGACACGTTCCGCGCACTTCGCCGGTATCGGTGTTTTCCAGCACGAAGAAGAATAGATCGTCGCCCAGATCGTCCCCGGCGCGGGTAAACCCGGCGTGGCTGCGCTCCAGCTTGGTGGTCAGCGCCTTGCGGTCAGGCGGCAGGTTGGTGAAGCCGCCGCCGGTGCGCTTGGCCATCTCGTAGATGTGCTGAAGATCACCGAGATTGGCGGCGCGGATCACGAAATTCAAAGCGGTGCTCCAATGGCTAGACGGTGCAGAACCAGCGCGGACAGTTTCGCGCGTTCTTCAAGTGAGGGGACGATCATGAACTCGTCCGCCGAATGGATCGCCCCGCCGCGTACGCCCATGGTATCTACCACCGGCACGCCGCAAGCGGCGATATTGTTGCCATCGCAGACCCCGCCCGAAGCGATCCGGGTGATCGGCGCGCCCAGCAGAGCGCTGCATTCCTCGACAATCCCGAACAGCTTTTCGGCGCGGGCATCGAGCACTTTGGGCGGGCGGCTGATCCCGCCGTGAGCGTGGATCGAGACGCCGTGCTCGGCCTCGATCTGGGCGATCAGCGCGGCGAGTTCTGCCGCGAACAGGTCCGCCATGGCGAGCTCGCGCGGGCGGATGTTGAAGCGCAGCACGGCCAGGTCTGGCACCACATTATTGGCGCTGCCGCCGTCGATTTTGGCCGGGTTGACCGACAGTCCGTCGCGGTGGAGCGCTTTCAGCCCCAAAGCCAGGGCGGCGGCGGCCACAATTGCGTTGCGGCCATCATCGGGATTGCGCCCGGCATGGGCCGACTTGCCGCGAACGGTCAGGCTCCAGTTGCCGCTGCCGGCGCGGGCGCCTGCCAGAGTGCCATCGGGCAGGGCAGAGGGTTCGTAAGTCAGCGCGGCGGCCTTACCCCGGGCCAGCGCGGCGATCAGCGGGGCAGACGAAAGACTGCCGGTTTCCTCGTCCGCGTTGATCAGCACGTCGTAGCCAGTCTGAGCCGCCGCAGGGCTGGTCTCAAACGCTTTCAACGCCGCCAGAATGACCGCAATCCCGCCTTTCATGTCAGCGGTTCCGGGACCGTTGAGCGTGACTTCATCCAGCCAGATTTGCTGCTGGAACGGGTGATTGGCCGGAAAGACAGTATCCATATGCCCGGTAAGCAGGAACCGGCGCGGCGCATCCGGCCGCACCCGCAGCACCAGATGCTGGCCGTATTCGACCGCAACTTCTGCCCCGCCGGCCGAAATTGCCGCGACCGGTGCGGGCGCTTCCAGCGTCACTGCGCCGGGCAATTGGGCAAAGGCATCGGCCAGTTGCCCGGCCTGCTCGGCCAGGCCAGCCAGATTGCCGGTGCCGGTGTTGATCGCGCTCCAGGTCTGAACCTGGGCGAGCATCGGCGCTGCATCGACAGCGTCGAGCAGCGCGGCTTCGGAAGGTGAAAATGCTTGCATGTGCAACCGTCTCTAGCCGAGCGAGAAGGGCCTTCCAACCCCCGTGCTCAAATCGCGTTGCACTCCCTTCCGGGCTGCGGCATAGGCGCTGGCATTCCTCCCCGGAATCGTTGAAAGTCCAAACGGTCGTGTTTTGCGCGGCCGGTTCCAAGGTGCGAGATTCATGAGCGAACGGGTTGAGAAGGCCGGCCTTCAGGTCGATGCGGCACTTGCCGATTTTGTCGACGGCGAAGTGCTGGGACCGCTGGGCAAGGACGCTGCTGCGTTCTGGAGCGGCTTTGCCGCGCTGCTCGACCGGTTTGTGCCGTTAAACCGTGCGTTGTTGGCCAAACGCGACGCGTTGCAGGCGCAGATCGACACCTGGCATCTCGCCCGCGCCGGAAAACCGATCGATCAGGCTGAGTATCAGGCGTTCCTGCGCGAAATCGGCTACCTGGTCCCCGAACCTTCGCCGTTCCAGATTGGCACGCAGAGCGTCGACGCTGAGATCGCGACCATGGCCGGGCCGCAGCTGGTGGTCCCGGTGCTCAACGCCCGGTTTCTGCTCAATGCCGCCAATGCGCGTTGGGGCAGCCTTTACGATGCTTACTACGGCACCGACGCACTCGATGCGGCGCCGGCCCGCCAAGGCGGCTATGATCAGGTCCGCGGCGATGCGGTGATTGCTGCGGTTCGCGGATTCCTCGATAGCGCGATCCCCGGCTGGCAAGCTGTGCTGGAAGGCGGAAGCAGTGAGCATCTGGTGGCCGCGCGCGAAGGCGGCTATCTGTTCCGTAACAATGGCTTGCATATCGAAGTTGTGATCGATCGCAGCCATCCGGTGGGCAGCGGCGATCCGCTTGGCATTGCCGATGTGCTGCTCGAATCCGCCCTGACCACGATCTGTGATCTGGAAGATTCGATCGCGGCTGTGGATGCTGCGGACAAGCTGCTGGCCTATTCCAACTGGCTCGGCTTGATTCGCGGCGATCTGTCAGAAAGCTTTGAAAAGGGCGGCCAGACGCTGACCCGCAGGCTCAATCCAGACCGCCAGTGGGGCGATCTGACCTTGCCCGGTCGTAGCCTGCTGTTCGTCCGAAATGTCGGCCACCTGATGACCAATCCGGCTATCCTGCTGGCGGACGGCAGCGAGATCCCCGAAGGGATCATGGACGCGGTGCTGACCAGCGCGATCGGCGCGCACGACGGGGCGGGGCTGGGCCAGTACCGCAACAGCCGCTCGGGCAGTATTTACATCGTCAAGCCCAAGCAGCACGGTCCCGAAGAGTGCAGCTTCACCAACGACCTGTTCGACGCCGTCGAAGGTCTGCTCGGTCTGCCGCGCCACACCATCAAGGTTGGGGTTATGGACGAAGAACGCCGCACCAGCGCCAACCTCGCGGCGTGCATCCACGCGGTCCGGAACCGGATCGTGTTCATCAACACCGGCTTCCTCGACCGCACCGGGGACGAGATTCACACGTCGATGCGGGCCGGGCCGATGATCCGCAAAGGCGCGATGAAGCAATCGTCGTGGATCGCTGCCTATGAAGCGCGCAACGTCCAGATTGGCCTCGCTTGCGGGCTTTCCGGCAAGGCGCAGATCGGCAAGGGCATGTGGGCCGCGCCCGACCTGATGGGCGATATGATGGTCCAGAAGATCGGCCACCCCAAGGCCGGGGCCAACACCGCCTGGGTGCCGTCACCCACCGCTGCAACGCTCCACGCGATGCATTACCATGCGGTCGATGTGTTCGCGGTCCAGCGCGAGCTGGCGGGGCAGCCTACGCCGGGGCTGGAACCGCTGCTGGCGGTGCCGCTGGCTTTGGGCACCAACTGGTCCGAAACAGAAATCCGCGAGGAACTCGACAACAATGCACAGGGCTTGCTCGGCTATGTCGTCCGCTGGATCGATGCCGGGGTCGGCTGTTCCAAGGTGCCTGACTTCCACGACGTCGGCCTGATGGAAGACCGTGCGACTTTGCGGATATCCTCGCAGCACATGGCCAATTGGCTGCTCCACGGGGTCTGCTCAAAGGAGCAGGTGATGGACAGCCTGCGCCGGATGGCCGCCAAGGTCGATACCCAGAACGCGGGCGATCCGGGCTATGAAAAGCTGACCGAGAACGAAAACTCCCCCGCGTTTCGCGCGGCCCTCGATCTGGTGTTCAAAGGGGTCGAGCAGCCCAGCGGTTATACCGAACCGTTGCTGCATTCGTGGCGGCGGGTGAAGAAGGCGGGATAGCCCTAATTCCCTTGCCGCTCATGGCGCCGATTGAAATCTCGCTGGCGGCAGTCCTCCTCATCCTGACGATCACCAGCTTCGCGGCACGAGGTTGATTTGGGGGCCATTTCGACGATCTGGTCAGCAAGCGTTTTCTGCATCGAGCCCATGTTGCCGACGGCCGCTGCGGCCAGTTTGGCTTCGACTTTGGCACTGTCCGCTGGTCGACCGGCCAAGGCCGCGGCGACGCTTTCTTCGCCAGCCACTGTTACGGTCGCGCAGATGTAGGCCTGGCCCTCGGGACTGATGTCCTTGGTCTTGGTCCAGATAGTTGAGGCATCATCGCCCACCGCTTCGACCGTGACTGTGAAGCGGCAGGCGTCCTTGCCGTTGAGCGAGTAGACCCAGCTGATCGCATCACCATCGCGTTCCACCCGCATCCGGGTGCCGGGAAAGCGCACCGGCACGTTCATCACATCCGCCGATTTCGGCATCGAATAGAGCAAGCTGACGACAGAGGCGCTGGGCTGTTTGACGGTCTGGCCGAACAACCAATTGCAGCCGGAAAGAAATGCGGCGGCAAAAACTAGCGCCAAAAAGTTCCGCAGCATGAGTGCCCCCTTGCGTAGTCAAGAGCAGGAAATTTGCACCATTTGGCTGGGTTGGCAAGCGACTGCGGATCAGCGCATTTCGCGCGCGATACTGACGAATTCCGCCACGCTGAGCGTTTCCGCACGCCGCGCTGAATCAATCCCCAGCGCGTCTAGAGCCGCGAGAGCGCTGGGCAGGCCCTTCAAACTTTGCCGCAGCATTTTGCGGCGTTGGCCAAAGGCAGCTTCGGTCAGGCGTTCGAGCGTACGGGCGGAGACGCCATCGGGCATTGCGGCCGGGGTCACATGGATGACCGCACTCATCACTTTGGGCGGGGGTGTGAATGCGCTGCGGTGAACTTTCATCGCGATTTTGGGATTTGCGCGCCACTGCGCCAGAACTGCCAGCCGCCCATAGGCATCGCCGCCGGCCTCGGCCACAATCCGCTGCGCAACCTCTTGCTGGAACATCAACGTCAGACTGGCCCACTGTGGCGGCCAGTTCTGACCCGACAACCAGCCGACGAACAGCGCGGTGCCGACATTATAGGGCAGGTTAGCGACGATATGGAACGGGCCTTCGATCCCGTGGGCAAGCTTGGTCGCGTCGCCTTCGATCACCCGCAACTGGCCGGGGAACGCTTCTTCCAGTTCGGCCAGAGCAGGCAAGCAACGGCGGTCCATTTCGATTGCCGTTACCTGTGCTCCGGCGCGCAGCAACGCGCGGGTCAGCCCGCCCGGACCGGGGCCAATTTCGAGAACCTGCTGGCCTTGCAGCTTGCCGGGAAGCTTGGCGATTCGATCGAGCAGCTGTTCATCAAGCAGGAAGTTCTGTCCCAGTGCCTTGGTGGCTTGCAGGCCGTGGCGCGCGATGACTTCACGCAGCGGTGGCAGATCAGTCATCTTCCAGGCCAAACCGCCGCGCCGCGCATTGCCCGGCCATCCGGATCGCCGCGATCATTGCGCCGGGATCAGCTTTGCCGGTGCCAGCGATGGCAAAAGCCGTGCCATGGTCGGGGCTGGTACGAACCACCGGCAGACCCAAGGTCACATTGACTCCGGAATCGAAATCGAGCGCTTTCAACGGGATCAAAGCCTGATCATGATACATGCACAGCGCCACATCATAGGTTTCGCGGCTGCGGGCTGTGAACAGCGAATCCGCTGGAACGGGGCCAGTTACGTCGAGTCCTTCGGCCTGCAAATGCGCGATTGCCGGAGCGATGATCTCCGCTTCTTCGCTGCCCATCCGGCCTGCTTCACCGGCATGCGGATTAAGCCCGGCAACGGCTATGCGGGGCCGCTCGATCCCGAAATCGCGAGTCAGGGCCATGGCGACGATCCGCGCCTTGCGCTCGATCATCGCCGAAGTCAGCGCGGCGGGAACATCGGCAAGGGCAATGTGGACTGTGAGCGGCACCGTGCGCAGTTGCGGCCCGGCCAGCATCATCACGGCGTCCCCGGGCGCATAGGAACATGCTGCCGCGACAAATTCGGTCTGGCCGGGGTGATCAAACCCAACCTCGGCCAACAGGGCCTTGGCGATCGGGGCGGTGACAACGCCATCGACTTCCCCCGCCAGCGCCATTCGGGTCGCTTCTGTCAGGCTGGCCAACGCCAGTTCGGCTCCGGTCCGGTCCGGGGCGCCGGGGCGGAATTCACCATCGGCTCCGGCCAGGACCGGCAGCGCCTGATCGAACCAGTCGAGTGCTTCGGACGGATGCAGCACTTCGCGGATCGGTACGGTCAGTCCGCGCGCGCGGGCTGCGGCGGCGAGCACTTCGGCGCCGCCAGCGACCACGAACGCGGGCAATTCCGCTGTATCGCGCTGCACCCAGGCGGCGGCGATCAGTTCCGGGCCGACGCCCGCTGGATCGCCCAGCGATACTGCGAGCAGCGTGCCCCCCTCCACGCCGAACTCAGTTGCCGTAATCGATCACCGCGTCGCGGCGAAGATCGCGCATATAGGCTTGCGAGCGGCGGTTGATTCGCTCGTCTTCTTTCTGGGTTTGAACCTCTTCAAAGGTCACGCCGCCAGCCACCTTGGGATCATCGCGCCCACACAGCATCAGCACCCGGACGCCATCCTGGATCGACCCGAACGGGGGGGTGGTTTCGCCCGGCGAAAGGCCCAGCACCAGGGTCTGGAGTGGACCGGGCAGTTCGCGTGCCTTCAGCTGGTCATTGGTGACCACTTCAGCGCCCAGCGATGCCGCCACGGCATCGGCCTGAGCGCAACCCTTGGCAGCTTTCATCTTTTCGGCGAAATCCTGCGCCCGGGCGCTGGCCTGCGCCTCCGTCGTGCCGGGAGCGAAGGAGATCGAGATTTGCTTGAGGCTTAGCGTTGCGTCGCGCGGATCGGCGGTCAGCACCTGACGCTTGTCGATCAGGACGACGATCGAGAACCCGCCGCGCACTTCGATCGGCCCAGCCATCTGGCCCGGCTGCAGGGTCTTGACGACAGCATCAAGCTCTGGCGGGAGAACGCCGGCGCGAAGCCAACCCAAATCGCCACCGACCGGCGCGGACGACGATTCGGAAAATTGACGGGCATAGCCGACAAAGCTGGCGCCCTTTTGCAGCTGATCGACAATCTTGATGGCGTTCTGCGCCACGGCTTCGCGGTTTTCGCTGTTGGCTGCGAGGAAAATCTCACCGATCCGGTATTCATCGGTCCCACGGGCTTCTTCCTGCCGTTTGATCTCTTCGCGAACTTCGTCTTCGGACACGTTGACGAAGGGCGTCACATTACGGCGCAGCAGCCGCTGCCAGGAAAGTTCACCACGAATCTGGCGTTTGAGCGAGTTGGGCGAGGAGCCGATCTTGATCAGATAAGCGTCCATCGCCTTGGGATCCTGCCCAAAGTTCTGCTGGGCGATCCGATTGTAAGATTGGTCAACCTCTTCTTCGCTGACCGCCATATCCTGCGCGCGGGCTTCCTGGATCTGGAGCGTTTCGTCCATCAGGTTGCGGAGCACCTGCATCCGCAGCCGTTCGAGCTCTTCCGCTGCGATCTTGCCGCCGCTGGCCGCGACGATCAGGGCGACGCGCTGATCGATGTCGGTTCCGGTGATCACTTCACCGTTGATGATAACCTTCGCTGTGCGGTGGTTCGGGTCGTTCTTGCCGAAGATCACCGGGTTCTCAGGCAGCGAAAGCGTGCCCTGCGGACCGGCATCCTGTGCCGGCGCGACGGTCGGCATGGCCATCGCAACTGCGATCAAGGGCGCCAGCGCAAGGCGGGCGGAGTGGCGGAAGCGCAAGGGGCGTGTCACCGTTTCAAAAATCCCAATTTCGATGCGAGGGGGTCTGCATCATATTTGCCGATAGCCATTGCCGATATGTGGCTTAACCTTGGCTGAGCAGGGCGGATAGCCTGTTTACCCCAGCCTGCCAATCCTCTGCACCCGCCAATCCTCAGAACCCAAGATTGCGCACGGCTATGTGAATCTGGAAGGTATTGCCCTTGCGCGCGTCACCGGTCGCGACAAAGTCACGCCGCCAGGTGAAATCAAGCTCAATGCAATCATCCTGATAGGCGATCCCTAGCCGGGTGCGCAGCGGCTGGAATCCATCCACCCCGACCAGCAAGGGGTCATCACTGATTCCGGTCAGGTCAAACACGCCTGATCCAAAGATTGACCAGTACCGCGCAAATCCGACCCGCCCGGCGATCCGCAGTTCTTCGCGGTCCTTCAGATCCTCGATCCCGCTGCTGACATCGCGGTTGAGCCGCAGATAGCCAACTTCAAGGTAGGTGCGCTGGGTGCCGACACCGGCGTCAAATTCATTGCGGCGGACCGACAGGTTGTCCTTGTCGAGCCGGAAGCGGTGCGTGACTTTGACGACATCGCTGAACCGCACCTCGGTACGTCCGACAATATCAGAGGTCCGGTCGGTCAGACCAGTGCCATCGGGAAGCAGTGTGGGATTGGTCGACAGCCGATACGATTGGCCAATGGTCGAATTGATTCGCAGCCCCGGCCGTTCGAACTGCCAGTCGATCCCATAGGTAAAGCGAACGCCGTCCTCGATCCGGTCATATCCGGGAAAGCGGTTGAGCGCGAACAGGTTTGAATCTTCCAGATCGATCGATCGGGCGTCTTCGTTGGGGACGGCCAGATTGCGCAGCTTCGGGCTGGCTACCATTTGAAAGCGCGGGGTGAGCACCTGGGTGCCGCCCATGAACTCGCCGACCAGCGGCCATTTCACGTCAAACGCCAGAGCCGCCATACCGCGCGCCTGCCAGCCGGGATTGCCGCGGTAGATCGCGGTCGCGGTCAGATTGTTCTCGTCTGAGTGATAGACATCCCCGCGGGCCAGCGCGGTTACGGTCACTTCCTGGCCCCATGGGGTCAGTCGGCGAAGGTCCCATTGCGCACTGGCAAAGGCGCGCTGGGTATCTTGACCCGATGTGCGGGTGATCGCGAGGCTGTTGGCCTGCAACTGGATTCGCCCGCCCAGCCAGGGATCGGTCAGGCGGCGGCGATAGTCGATCTCGGGCAAGGCAATCGGCACCAGTCCTTGCGAATCGCCCACCCGCAGCGTCTGGGTGGCCCAGCCGGCGACCGAGAAATAGCTATCGGCGTCGATCCGTTCCAGCTGTGCCATCGAACGCAACCGGTCATCGCGGCTGATGTCATAGCGGCGCAGGAAAGTCCGGTCGGACGCCACCCGGCCAGAGAAGGTCAGTCCCCAATTCGGCGAGAACTGGTAGCGCCCATTGGTATAGAAATAACCGCGAAAATCGGGCTGGCTGACCGTGCTGCTGCTGCCGATCGGAATGCGTGAAGAGCGGGTCAGATAGCCGGTCGCCTGAAACGAGCCCTGACTGGTCAGTTGCCGGTATTGCACTGAAACCATCGGCAGGGCTTCGGTAAAGATATAGCCGGTCACGGCCAGATCGCGGTTGTCTGACAGGCGCTGGTACCAGGTGTCCGAAAACTGGACGCCGTTGGAGGCGGATAGCTGAACATCTGGGATCAGCAGTCCGCTGATCGGGCGGCCATCGGTGGCCACCACCAGCCCCGGCATCGGGAACAGCTTCAACCCAAAAATCTCGGCGCGCGCCCCTTCGAACCGGATCGTCTTTTTGTCGGGATCGAAAATCACCCGCCGCGCGGTGATCCGCCAGCTGGGATTGCGCGGACAGCCCTGCGCATCTTCCACCGCGCAAGCGGTATAGGCGGCATTGTGGAGCAGGACCTTGCCGTCCTCCATCCGTTCACCCTTGTTCGCTGCCAGCCGCCCGCCCTCACGCAGCGCCAGCAGCATATTGTCCATTGCCCCGGCCTTCAGCTCATCGGTCAATTCGATCCGGTCGGTGAAGATCTGATTGCCATCGGCGTCGACCAGCCGGACATCGCCCTGGGCCTGGATTACGCCTGTTTTGCGGTCCCAGGTGATCTTGTCGGCGCGGACCGACTGATCGCCGCGGCGCAGCACGACATTGCCGAACACGCTGATCTGTTCGCTGTTGTCATCATAGCTGGCGCCGTCGGCTTCAAACTGGATCTGCTGATCGGCTGCGATCGCTGGCGTGGATTGGACCGGTTGTTCGCTCGGAGCCTCTTGAGCCTGAGCCGCCATGGGGCATCCCAGCGCCGCCAGCGCAAGCGCAGCAACTCCGGCTTTTACCGAGGCGGGACACAACAAGGGATGCGGCGATTGGTGCCGCGCAGACAGGAGCATGACTTGCCTATCGCACCGCCCGCGCCTAACTGCAATCCACGTGGGCAGTCTGAGGCAACGCTTTGTCGCAGCGGCCATCATTTCCCTTGGGAGCAACCATGCAAATCGAATTTCTCTTCGGTCCAACCCTGCCTACCACCAGCCCGATCGCCTATGTCGTCGATCAAGAGGCACTGCCCGCCGGGCTTGAAGCTGTTGTCGCCGATGGCGCGAAGGCCAGCCGTTTTGCCGGCAAGACCGGGCAGCTGCACGAGGCCTTTGTGGCGCGCGAGGGTGTATCGGTGCGGGTTGCGCTGGCTGGCGCAGGGGAGCCGGGCGGCAAGGACCGGATCTCGGCGCTGGAGCGCGCAGGCGCCGCGATTACCGCAAAGTATCTCGCCTCGGGCGAAAGCGCGGTGACTATCGATTTCACCGGTACCAAGCTGTCGGCCGGCGATGTCGCCGCCGTGTTGCTGGGCGCACGGTTGCGCGGTTGGCGTTATGACAACTATCGCACCAAGCTGTCTGACGATCACAAGCGCAGCCTGATGACCATTAAGGTCGCTGGTGCACCGGCTGGTGCCGAAGATGCCTGGGCGGTTGAGGCGGCACTGGCTGAAGGCGTCGAATTTACGCGTGAACTGGTCACCGAGCCAGCAAACATCATCTATCCCGAAAGCTTCGTCGAGCGCGCCCAGGCGCGGATGGCCGGAACCGGGATCGCCATTCGGGTGCTGGACGAATCCGAAATGACTGCGCTCGGCATGGGTTCGCTACTCGGCGTGGCCCAGGGCTCGGTGCGCAAGCCGCGGCTGTTGGTGATGGAATGGAACGGCGGACCAGCTGGTGAAAAGCCGGTCGCTTTCGTCGGCAAAGGCGTGACCTTCGACACCGGCGGGATCAGCCTGAAGCCGCCGGGCGGGATGGAAGACATGAAGTGGGATATGGGCGGGGCCGGTGCCGTTGCAGGCGCCATGCTCGCGCTGGCCCGCCGCGGGGCCAAGGCCAATGCCGTGGGGATTTGCGGGCTGGTAGAAAACAGGCCTGATGGCAAGGCCCAGCGCCCCGGCGACGTCGTCACTTCGATGTCTGGTCAAACCATCGAAGTGATCAACACCGATGCCGAAGGCCGGCTGGTGCTGTGCGATGCGATCACCTGGACGCAAAAGGAATTCTCGCCGACCGCGGTGATCGATCTAGCCACGCTGACCGGCGCGATGATCATCTCGCTGGGGCATGAGCACGGCGGGATCTTCAGCAACGATGATGACCTGGCGCAAAAGCTGGTCGCGGCCGGCAGCGCCTCGGGCGACAAGCTGTGGCGGATGCCGATGGGCCCGGCTTATGACAAGCTCATCGACAGCCCGATTGCCGACATGAAAAACGTCGGCCCGCGCGAAGGCGGTTCGATCACGGCCGCGCAGTTCATCCTGCGCTTCGTCGACAAGGGCATGCCATGGGCGCATCTCGACATCGCCGGGATGGTCTGGTCCGGTAAGCCCGGCCAGACCTGGGACAAGGGCGCGACCGGATACGGCGTGCGGGTGCTGGACCGGTTCGTGCGGGATAACCTGGAGGGCTGATGCGCGTCGATTTCTACCAGCTGAGCCAGACCCCGGTCGAAGGCGCTCTGCCGCAGCTCGCGGTGAAAATGCGCGAGGCCGGGGCGCGGGTGCTGGTGGTTTCGGCAGATGAAGTCCAGCTCGAGCGGATCAGCGCGGCACTGTGGGCGCACAAGGATAGCTTTCTGGCGCACGGGATCGCAGGCGGGCCGCATCAGGAGCGTCAACCAATCCTGCTGAGCGATGTGCTGGAGGCTCCTAACGAGGCTAGCTTTCTGGCGCTCGCCGATGGGGGGTGGCGCGATGGAGCTGATCAGTTCGACCGGGTGTTCCTGCTGTTCGACGGTTCGACCATCGACGATGCCCGCGCCACCTGGCGCAGCCTCGATGGCCGCGATGGGCTAGAGCGCAATTATTGGCGACAAGAAGACGGCAAATGGATCAAGGCCGCGTAAATCTTGCAGTGCAGCATAATCCCCGCTAGGGGCGCGCCGACATTCACAAATCATAATCGTTCGCAAGGAAGCACATCATGGCGGTTACCCGCACCTTTTCGATCATCAAGCCCGATGCCACCCGCCGCAACCTGACTGGTGCGGTCACCAAGATGCTCGAAGAAGCCGGGCTTCGGGTGGTCGCTTCAAAGCGCATCCATATGAGCCGTGAGCAAGCCGAAGGCTTTTACGCGGTCCACCGCGAACGCCCGTTTTTTGGCGAACTGGTTGAATTCATGATCTCCGGCCCGGTGGTGGTTCAGGTCCTCGAAGGCGAAGACGCCATGCAGCGCAACCGCGACATCATGGGCGCGACCAACCCGGCCAATGCCGATGCCGGCACGATCCGCAAGGAACTGGCCGAATCGATCGAAGCCAATTCGGTCCACGGCAGCGACAGTGACGAAAACGCCGCAATCGAAATCGCCTATTTCTTCAAGCCCGAAGAAATCGTCGGCTGAGGCACAACGCCTCGCTGATCGAACGGGCCGCCGGAGCAATCCGGCGGCCCTTTTCGTTTGCGTGGCTATGGCCTAGGCTGACGCCAAAGGAGAGTTCCAATGAAGGGCATGGGCGCAACGGACGGGGAAGACTGCCCCTTCGCATTCAACTTTGACCCCGCCAGCTTCAAGGTCGGTGACACGGTCAGCTACCGGGTCAGCACCATGGACGATTGGCCGTTCGTTGGCACCTTGCTGGAAGTGCACGCCGATCATGTGATCATCAGCCCCGGCCCGGCCGAGCCCGATGCACGCTACAAAGGCACCCGCGAAGAACGTCCGATGGTGGATGGGTCGCTTATTTGAAGCGGGCGAGCGTGAAGACCGCAATTGAACCGTATTTGACGCGGCTGCTAAATGGTGATTGAATCCTCCCTGCAGCGATAGCCTTGAGAGCTTGGCTAACCGACTGCATTGCTGGGGGAGAAGTCTGATGAAACGCACGCTATACATGGCGATCGCGGTGATCTGCTATTTCGCATTCTTTGGTTCGTTTCTCTATCTCGTTGGCTTTGTCGGGAATTTCCCCGGATTGCCGAACACGGTTGATCGATCGCCGACCCCGTCCGGCGGGAGCGCAATGCTGGTCAACCTCGGGCTAATCGCACTGTTCGGGCTCCAACACAGCGTCATGGCGCGCTCTGGTTTCAAGACCGGTCTGACCCGAGTCGTTCCGCCGGTACTCGAACGCAGCGTCTTTTGCCTCGCCAGTGCCGTGGTGCTGGTTGCTCTGTATTGCTTGTGGCAACCAATGCCGGCGCTCGTTTGGGATGTGCAGAGTGCTGGCGGCGGGATGGCGTTGTGGCTGCTGTTTGCAGTGGGCTGGCTGATCGTTCTGGTAAGCACGTTTCTGCTCAACCATTTTGAACTGTTCGGGCTGGCCCAACCGTGGCGCAATCTGCGCGGAACGGCTGCGCCGGTTGAATCATTTTCAACCCCTGGGTTTTACCGCGCGGTGCGGCATCCGATCTATGCCGGGTTCGTGTTGGCGTTCTGGGCCACGCCGACAATGACCCAGGGTCACTTGCTGCTCGCCGCCGGAATGACGGTCTATATCCTGATCGGCATCCACTATGAAGAGCGCGATCTGGTGGCCCGATTTGGGGCTCAGTATTCGGCCTATAAGACAAAGGTCGGCATGCTGTTTCCGCGGTTTGGCGGGGGCAGTTAGAACCCGTCCGCAGCGTCCATCAGCACGGTCAGCTTCTTCGGCGCCACACTGCGCCAACTGCGCGCCAGCCAATCGTTCACCGCATCCCAATCGGTATCGCCCAGATCGAGCCTGATACCGATCCATCCGTCGCCGAAATAGGGCGGGCGGTAATAGCGGGCTTCGTCCATTTCGATGAGCTGGGCCTGCTCCTCGGGCCCGCTGATCTTGACCAGCAGCGCGGTCTTGCCGTCGCCGTGGTGGTCGAGGCTGACCCAGGCGAATTTCTTGCCCTTGATGATCCCGAAGCACGGCATTCCGTGGCTCAGGGTTTCTTCCGCCTCGGGCAGTCCCATGGCCCTTGTCCGGACCTGCGCAGTCAGCCACTCGGGCGAACTTTCGCGGCTCACCAATGCAGCGAGGCAGCGCGAATAGAGCTGATGTTCGGCGATCAGCACCCGCGCGCCGAGGCTGTCAGCAGTGTCGCCGGGCTGGATCGCAACCGGGGTTTGGCCCAGAATTGGTCCGTCGTCGAGTTCAGCAGTGACCAGATGGACCGTGCAGCCCCCAAAGCTGTCGCCGGCCTCCAGCGCGCGATCATGGGTGTGAAGGCCCTTGTACTTGGGCAGCAAGCTGGGGTGGATGTTGACCATCCGGCCTTCCCATCCGCCGACGAACTCCGCGGTGAGGATCCGCATATAGCCCGCCAGCGCCACAAACTGCGCGCCACTGGCCCGGATTGCGGTATCCATGGCGGCATCGTGCGCGGCACGGTCCATGCCTTTGTGGGGCAGGGCAAACGTTGGGACGCCCTCGGCCTCGGCCAGTTTCAGCCCACCGGCGTCAGGGTTGTTGCTGGCGACCAGCACAATTTCATAGGGGCAGTCTTCGGCTCGGCTGGCATAGAGCAGCGCCGCCATATTGGTGCCGCTGCCCGAAATGAGCACGGCGACCTTGGCGCGACTAGCCAAGGTGACTGGCTTCCCATGCCTCGCGTGACGACCAGACGTCGGCTGCGCCTTGCACCGTGCAGCCGCGCGCGCCAGCCTCGATCGCGCCGATCACGTGGACCGTCTCGCCCGCTGCTTCCAGATCGGCGATCACGCCCGCGACATCGCCCGCTGCAACTGCCAGCACCAACCCGATGCCGCAGTTGAAAGTCCGTGCCATTTCGGCGGGCTCGATGTGGCCCTGCGCCTGCAGGAACGCCATCAGCCGCGGCTGTTCCCAGCTACCCACGTCTATTCGGGCGTGGAGGCCAACGGGAAGCACGCGCGGTACATTTTCCAGCAGACCGCCGCCGGTGATATGGGCGAGGGCGTGGATGCGCCCGCTGCGGATCACTGGCAGCAGGCTTTTCACATAGATCCGGGTCGGTTCGATCAAGTGGTCAATCAACAGCCGATCGGGATCGAACAGCGCCGGACGATCCATCCGCCAGCCCATGTCGTCCGCCAGCCGCCGTACCAGCGAATAGCCGTTGGAATGCACCCCCGATGATGCCAGCCCCAGCAATACATCACCCACCGCCACCGCGCTGCCGGTCAGCTGCTCGCCGCGCTCAACCGCGCCGACGCAGAAACCGGCCAAATCATAGTCGCCAGCGGCATACATCCCTGGCATTTCCGCCGTTTCGCCGCCGATCAAGGCGCAGCCGGCCATTTTGCAGCCTTCGGCAATTCCTGCGACGACCCGTTCGGCAATCCCGCTTTCCAGCTTACCGGTGGCGAAATAGTCGAGGAACAGTAGCGGTTCGGCACCTTGGACGATCAGATCGTTGACGCACATTGCGACCAGATCGATTCCGATCGCGTCGTGCCGGTTATGGTCGATTGCCAATTTGACCTTAGTCCCGACCCCGTCATTGGCCGCGACCAGCAGCGGATCGACATAGCCCGCCGCCTTCAGGTCAAAGAACCCGCCAAACCCGCCCAATTCCGCGTCAGCGCCGGGCCGCGCGGTCGCGCGGGCCAGCGGCGCGATCGCCTTGACCAGTGCGTTTCCAGCCGCGATCGAGACGCCGGCTTGTTCATACGAATAGCTTTTCGGGGGCGGATTGTTCGACATCGCTAGGCGCCTAACCTTTTCCCGCTTGGATTTCCACGGATGATTGGGCAAAAGGCCCTTGGTTTTCCCCGATGACAGTCGCACCCCGTATTATCTCTATGCGCAATTGGCGCCCTGGCCCTGCCGCCACGCTGCTGACCGGGCTGGCGTTGGCGCTGCTGGTGGCGCTGTTCGCGGTGGGTCCGGCGCGGCTGCTGGCCCAGATCGAGGGGGATCGCGGGATCATTCCGGTCGCCAGCACTTCTGATATCGAAGTCCTGGCCGTGGAGGTCAACACCACCGGTAATAACGCCGAAGAAGCCCGCCTCAACGGTTGGCAAGAGGCTGCGCGCATGGCCTGGGCCAAGGCCGGCGGCCCAGCGATGAGTGATGGGCAGATCCAGGGCATGGTCTCGGCTGTGGTGATCGAGCGCGAGCAGATCGGCCCGCGGCGCTATGTCGCAACGCTGAGTGTGGTGTTCGACCGGGCCCGGGCCGGGCAATTCATCGGCGGAACCAACGGCGGCCAGGCCCATTCGTCGCCCTTGCTGGTGATCCCGGTGCTGCATTCGGGTGGAACGTCGCAAGTATTTGAAGTGAAGGGTCAATGGCAAAAGGCTTGGGCCGAGTTTCGCGCAGGCAATAGCCCGATAGACTATGTTCGCCCGACCGGCGGCGGCGGCGATTCGCTCCTGATCACCGCCGGGCAGCCCAGTCGGCGCAGCCGGGCGTGGTGGCGCAATGTGCTCGACCAGTTCGGCGCGGCCGATGTCATCATGCCTGAAGCGCGGCTGGAACGGCAGTGGCCGGGCGGCCCGGTACGCGGTGTGTTCACCGCCCGCTATGGTCCAGACAACGTCTTTATCGAGAGTTTCGCGCTCACCGCGAATGACGAAGCGGGTGTGCCTAAGATGCTGGCTGAGGCTGTGGTGCGGATTGATCAGATCTACGCCCGCGCTTTGGCCGATGGACGGCTCAAGCCCGATACCACACTGAACGTGCGGCAAGGGCTCGATCCCGGGCTGGCGGCACTGATCGCGGCCGGCAATGCGCCCGAGCAGGCGCCCGATGCGGTCCGTCCCAGTGCAGCGCCCAGCGCCACGCCAACGCCAACGCCAACGCCGACCAAGGCGGCAGAGGTGCGGACCTTCACGGTCCAATTCGCTTCACCCGACGCCGCAGCGGTCGATTCCGCAATCGGCGCCGTGCGGGGCGCGCCGGGAGTAAAGGGCGCTTCGACCACCAGCCTTGCGGTGGGCGGGACATCGGTGATGCGGGTGACCTATGAAGGCGATATAGGCACCCTGGCCGATGCCCTGCGCGCCCGCGGCTTCAGGGTGACGGTCGGCAACAACGCGCTGTCGATCCGGCGCTGATATGTCACAGATTGTGCTTCCCCTGAAAGTGGGGGCGAATGGCCCCTCGCGGATCCTGGTCGGTAATGCCAATGCTGGCGCAATCGAAGCCTTGGCGGTGGCGGCTAGCTGGCCGTTCCGCACCGCTATCCTGATTGGCCCACCACGCTGCGGTAAATCGTTGATCGCGCAGTGGTTCGTCGCAAGCGGCGGCGGTGAGGCAATCGACGATGCCGATTCCATCGATGAAACCGAACTGTTCCACCGCTGGAACCGCGCGCAGGAGAGCGGCACGCCGTTGCTACTAATCGCCGGGTCCGGGGCGGGGGAGTGGCAGATCAAGCTGCCCGACCTGGCATCGCGGCTGAGCGCGGCGCTGCACCTCGAAATCGGAGCGCCCGATGACGAGATGCTGGCCGAACTGATCCTGCTCCACGCTGAGCAGCGCGGGCTGGCACTGGGCCCCGATGCGGCTGCCTATCTTGTGCCCCGGTGCGAGCGATCCCATGTAGGGGTCGAGCGGCTGATTGCGGTGATCGACCGGATCAGTCTGGAGCGTAAGGCTCCGCCCACGCAGGGCGTCTGGCGCGATGCGCTGGACGAGGTGTTGGGTCCACAAGAGCCGCGCTTGCTTTGAGGCCCGGTTTCAGAGACAATGGTGGATAGATGCTGCAAGAATTGATCCGTTATCTGGACTCGGTGGTCGCCCGCGACCCTTCACCCCGCTCGCGCTGGGAAGTGCTGCTCTACCCGGGGGTCTGGGCGCTGGGGTTGCACCGGCTGGCGCATTGGCTGTTTGAGGCTGAGCTGTTCTTCATGGCCCGGTTGGTCAATCATACCAGCCGCTTCCTGACCGCTATCGATATTCATCCCGGCGCCAAGATCGGGCGCAATCTCTTCATCGACCACGGCTTTGTAGTGATCGGCGAAACCGCTGAGATCGGCGACAACGTGACGATGTATCAGGGCTCTACGCTGGGCGGGACCAATCCGACCAACGGGGTCGGCGGAAAACGGCACCCGACGCTGGGTGACGGCGTTATCGTTAGCCTGGGTGCGGCCATTCTGGGGCCACTGCAGGTTGGCGCGGGCGCTCGGATCGGGGCCAATGCGGTCGTGACCAAGGACGTCCCTGATGGCGCAACCATGCTGGGCATTCCGGCCAAGGCGACGCTGATGGAAGTCACTCCTGAAACGCAGAACTTCGTGCCTTACGGCACCCCATGCAGCGAACGGTTCGATCCATCGACGCAAAAGCTGGAATTGCTGCAGTGTGAAATGCTGGCGATGCAGCTGCGGCTCAACAGCCTGCTTGAAGAGCGTGATGCGGCAGCGGCCAAGCTGGAAGCAACCCGCAAACGGCGGACCAAGTCTGCTTGACCGGGATTGTCACGCCCTTTCCGGTTACAGCGGCCAAGCCCGCGCAAGTCGGATTCCAGCGCGACGAACTGCAACGCATCCTCGATCTCTATGGGCGATTGGTCGCGGCGGGTGAATGCCGCGACTATGCGATGGATTTCACCGCTGACGCCGCCACATTCTGCGCCTTTCGCCGGGCTGCCGAACGCCCGATGGCGCGGATCGAGAAGCGCCCGTCGCTACGTACCAAGCAAGGGATGTGGACGCTGATCGGGGAAGCCGGGCAAGTCCTGAAGCGCGGCCACGAACTGGCCGGGGTGTTGTTCCCGCTGGAGCGCAAGTTGCTCAAGCTGGTGGTTGATTAATTAAAGTGGCCCCAGAGCGCGAGCTCCAGGGCCACTAAACATTCGTTCAAATGGTATCAGGCGGCCAACGCAACCCCGCGTGGCAGGCGGTTTTGCACCGTACCGGGCAGTTTGGCCACAACGGCGCTGCGGATCGGGGTCCAGAAGGCCGACAGCGCCAGCAGCGCCGATCCAATTACCAGCCCAGTCAGAGCAACGTTAAGCTCCACCGCGCCGAATTCGCGGAACAGCCAGGTCAGTGCGACCAGCACATAGGCCAGTGCCGAGACCAGCAAGGCCCGGCGATCGACCGCCAGCGCTACCAGCCCCATCAGCAGATAGACCGCCAGAACGCCCACGGCGGCAAGCGCGCCGATGTTCTGGCCATCGTTGACCCCGAGCCAGTGGAACAGCGGGTGCGCGATCATCGGGGCGGCCAGCAGGTGCAGCCAGAAGGCGACATCGCTGCGGCGGGTTTCGCGGGCCGGGTCACTCATGTCCCAGCGCATTGCGACCGTGAAGACCGCCAGACCGGCGACGAACACCATCGGCAACAGATAGGGCTCTGGATCAAGCTTGGGATTGCTGCCGATCACGGCTGACATGGCCAGCGCAATCACAGTTACCGCGACGGCCCCGGCACCGGCTGCGACCGTTATCGGGACCATGAAGCGGCGCCAATGAATAAATGCAGCTCCGGCAGCGAGCAGGCCAATACCTGAACCGACCAGGGCCGCGGTACCGTCCGCCATCTTGGGGTCCATTTCAGCCAGAATGTTGATCGGGATCGCAGCAATCCCGGCGACGAAGGCCAGCATCAGCACGATCGAGGGCAGAGCCATCCGGCGTTGGCGGGTGAAGTATTCAGCCAGGCCCCAGGCCGATCCGGCCACCAGCAGACCCGCCACGCCCGGCGCAATCGCATCGCCGATTCCAGCAGCGGCGACCAGCAACAGTACTGCGGCGATGGTCACGAAGATATCGTTGAACCCGGTGATCAGCCGGAAATGCTCTTCATCGGCGGCCGGGGCCGCGCGCAGGCCATTGGCATGGCTGCGCAGCGCCTCTGCGGCTTCGTGGCTGATGGCTCCGGCGCTTACCGCCGATTGCAGATCGTGTTCTGAATACATCGGGCATCCTCCCCTAAGGCATGAGGGAGAGAATGCCTGAAGTGTATTAGTGTGTCAATACGGTGGAGCGTTAACTCCCCTCCCGCTTGCGGGAGGGGCTGGGGGTGGGCCTGTCGCGAACTTGCGCAACGCCGCGCCCACCCCGCTGCGACTAGGGCGCTTCGCACCCAAGTCTCGCTGCCCTCCCGCAGGCGGGAGGGGGTAAGCTCAGCCCAGTCCGCCGATCTTGGCCAAGGCCGCCATCACGACCGCCGATTGCTCGCCGCCCGACTGGGGAACGATTTCGCCGGTCCGATCGATGATCTGCTCCCAGGCGGCAGCAATGCCTTCAGGGGTGCGGTCTTCGGCGGGCAGGGCCACGCCCGGGGTCAGCGTGACATAGGCCGCGTGATAGGCGCCAGCGCCCGCGCCGCAGATCATGTTGGTCGGCGCATCTTCGCTGACAAGGTACAGCGCCATCGGGGCGACGTTTTCCGGGCTCAGTGCATTGAACAGGGCTTCGGGCATGCCGAGATCCTCGGTCATCCGGGTTCCAGCGACCGGGGCCAGCGTGTTGACCCGCACGTTGTACTTCGCGCCTTCCAGAGCCAGCGTCTTGGTAAAGCCCGCCAGGCCCAGCTTGGCCGCGCCATAGTTGGCCTGGCCGAAATTGCCGAACAGACCGGTGCTGCTGGCAGTCATCAGGATCCGGCCATAGGCTTGCTCACGCATCAGGTCCCACACCGCCTTGGAGCAGTTGGCGCTGCCGTTGAGGTGCACGTCGATGACCAGTTTCCAGTCATCCATGCCCATTTTGGCAAAACTCTTGTCGCGCAGGATCCCGGCATTGTTGATCAGAATATGGACGCCGCCCCACATTTCCTTGGTCTTGGCGACCATTTCGACCATCTGTTCGTATTCGGTGACCGAGCCGCCGTTCGAAACGGCTTCGCCGCCAGCGGCCTTGATTTCCTCGACAACCTTGAGCGCGGCATCGGAATGGCCGGTGCCATCGCGGCTGCCGCCCAGATCGTTGACGACAACTTTGGCACCGCGCGCTGCGAGTTCGAGTGCGTAGGCCCGGCCGAGGCCGCCACCGGCACCGGTGACGATCGCAACGCGATCCTTGAACGAGATGGTCATGGGTAAGTCTCCACTGAAAATTGCGTGATCCCGGGGGAAGCGCGCGCGGCATGGCATGGGCCAGCGCGGCTGGCAATATGCCGCAATGCAGCACTGCCATTCCCTAGCGTCAAGCCGTCCGGCCCAGTGGCCGGTTTCCAGCGACTCGGCGTTTTACAGCAAAGCGAGGGTCGGGATCAGCGCGTCGAAATGATCGATCACCGCATCGGCTTCCAATTCATGCGGGGGCGCATCGCAGAAGCCAAAGCTGACCGCGACCGAGGGTAGCCCTGCCGCTCGCGCCGCGCGGGTATCAAAGGTTGTATCCCCCACAAACGCCGCCGCCCCGCCGCCGCACTGGGCGACCATGGCATGCAGCGCGTCGGGTGCAGGCTTGAGCGGATAGGTTCCGGCCCCGATGATGCAGGCGAAGCGCTGCGTCAGCTCCAATTCGTCAAACAACTTGCGGGCCATCGGCTCACGCTTGTTCGTCACTACGGCAATTTTGGTTCCGCTCGCGTCCAAGGCGTCGAGCATGTCTGCGGCGCCCGGATAAAATGCGGTATGGACCGCGATGTTGGCCTCATAATAGGCCAACAACTGTGCAAACAGGCGGTCCTGATCGACGCCATCAGCGCCGCCGGTCAGCGCCAATGCCTTTTTCAGCATCGGCCGCGCTCCGCCGCCGATCAGGCCCATCACGGCTTCGCGCGGCACTGGCGGGCGATCGATCAGCGACAACGCATGGTTCACCGCCGCCCCCAGATCACCCGAAGTATCGAGCAGGGTTCCGTCAAGGTCGAAGCCGATCGTGGCAAAGCGGTGGGTGGTCATGACCGGGCCTGTGGCTTACCATTGTAGAATCGGCAACAATTTGATGGCATGGGCGTTAACCATGAGCGCATCTGACACACCGCTAGCCGTTATTGTCCTCGCCGCGGGCAAGGGCACCCGAATGAAGAGTGATCTGCACAAGGTGCTCCACCCGATCGCGGGGCACCCGATGCTGCTGCACCTGCTCGGCAGTCTGGGCGAACTGAGCCCGGCGCGGCAGGTTATCGTCGCGGGGCACGGCCGCGAACAGATCGAAGCGGCGCTGACCGACAGCGGTGCCGAAGTGGTGGTGCAAGAACCGCAGCTCGGCACCGCCCATGCGGCACTTATGGCCAAGGATGCGCTGGCTGATTTTACCGGACTGGTGCTGGTCTGCTTTGGCGATGTGCCGTTCTTGTCGAGCGCCACGGTGGCCCGGCTCTGCGCGGCTCTGGACGGTGCCAAAGTCGCCGTGCTCGGCTTTCGCCCGGCGGACAGCGCGGCCTATGGCCGGATCATCGCCGATACTGCCGGCACAGTGGCCAAGATGGTTGAACACAAGGACGCGAGCGCAGAAGAACGCGCGGTAAACCTGTGTAACTCTGGCGTGCTGGTAGCCCACAGCGCCGACATCTGGCGCTTGCTGGGCAAAGTTGATGACAACAACGCGGCCCGCGAATTTTACCTGCCAGATGTTGCCACGCATGCGATTGCCGGAGGCTTGCGGGTCGCGGTGGTCGAGGCGGACGAGACCGAAGTCATGGGCATCAACAGCCGCGCCGAGCTGGCCGATGCCGAGGGCCGCTGGCAGCAGCGCCGCCGCCGCGCTGCTATGGACGACGGCGCCAGCCTGATCGCGCCGGAGACGGTGTGGTTCGCCTGGGACACAGCGCTAGGCCGCGATGTGCTGGTCGAACCCAACGTGTTCTTTGGCCCCGGCGTGACGGTGGCGGATAACGTCAAGATCCGCGCCAATTGCCATATCGAAGGCGCCAGCCTGGCGAGCGGTGTCGAAGTCGGCCCCTACGCCCGCCTGCGCCCTGGCACAGTGCTCGGCGAAAAGGTCAAGATCGGCAACTTCGTCGAGGTCAAGAAATCGGTCATGGGCGCAGGCGCCAAGGCCAACCACCTGTCCTACATCGGCGATGCCGAGGTCGGTGCCGGGGCCAACATCGGCGCAGGCACGATCACTTGCAATTATGACGGCTATTTCAAATACAAAACCGTGATTGGCGAACGCGCCTTCATCGGCAGCAACTCCGCACTGGTCGCCCCGGTCAAGATCGGTGCTGACGCGATTGTCGCAGCAGGCAGCGCAGTGACGCGGGACGTTGCAGCAGGCGAACTGCGGCTGGTGCGCGGGGAACAGCTGGTCAAGCCCGGCTGGGCCGACCGGTTCCACGATGCGATGAAGAAGAAGAAGGCGGAGAAGAAATGAGCGCTACAGATGAGCAACTGACGTCGCTCCTCCAATATTGTGGAGATTTCGCACGCCAGATGATTGAAGGCGCGGGCGAATTTTATCCATTTGGCGCAGAGATCGACGCTTCGGGCGAACTCCGCGCACTAGGCTTTGCGGATGGAACCGAACGACCGTCTCCCCAAGAGCTATATGAGTTTGCCCAGAAAGTATTGTTGGCGAAAGCCCAGTCAGGAGAGATCATAGCAGGTGCGATAGCAGTCAATGTGAACATTCCTCCACAGTTTGAAAGCCCGCTAGCTGATGGAATTCGAGTTCATGTGGAAGCAAGCAATTTCAGTCGCTTCATCTACCAGCCCTATTCGATCCAGAAATCCGGTTTCCTTGGACGAAAGCGTGTAGTGGAATATGCAGAAATGATTGGTGTCGACGTTGGGCCGGTCATGTTTGGCGATGCTTGACATGATATCATGATATGATATCAGTATATCAATGACCCGCATCCTCGCCGATCTGCCCGAAGAGGACATCAAGTGGCTGGACCAGCTTGCCAATGAGCAAGGAAAGTCGCGCGCCTCGGTGTTGCGTGAGGCGGTAAGCGCATACAAAGCGCAGTCTCCGGCGGATGGCAACAAAAGCTGGATCCAGCGTGGGCGGGGCTACTGGAAGGACCGCAAGGATATCGGCGACGGTCTCGAATATCAGCAGGCAATCCGCGAGGATCGCACACCATACGAAGACCTGTAGTCAGTGTCCGACCCGTTTTTCGATTCGAACATCGTTATCGACTGGCTGAATGATTCACAGGCAGCAACGAGCGAACTTGAGCGGTATCCACGCCACCGTATCAGCCGGATTGTTTGGACCGAAGTTCTTGCCGGCGAGCCTTTGGAAAGCCGTGACAAGATTCTGCGGCTAATCGCGCCATTCGAGGTTGTCGAACTGGATGCGCGGATCGCCATGGCTGCGGCGGATATTCGATACCGGATGCGGATCAAGCTGCTCGACGCCTACATTCTCGCCACCGCGCAAGTGAACGGGGCGATCCTTATTACACGAAATACAAAGGATTTTCCGGCAGCTATGCCGGGCATCCGGGTTCCTTACACTCTCTAACGAAAGCATCTCCTCATGTGCGGCATTATCGGCATCGTCGGCAAAGACCCGGTGGCAGAGCGGTTGGTCGATGGGCTGCGGCGAATGGAATACCGCGGCTATGACAGCGCCGGGGTCTGCACGATCTCTGGCGGAGAGTTGATCCGCCGCCGCGCGCCGGGGAAATTGCAGGGGCTGGTGACCGAGTTGGCGCGTGATCCGGCGCCCGGCACCACCGGGATCGCTCACACCCGCTGGGCCACCCATGGCGCGCCGACGGCGGCCAATGCCCACCCGCACGCTACGCAAGTGCTGGCGCTGGTCCACAATGGGATCATTGAAAATTTCAAGCAATTGCGCGACGCCCTGACCAAGCGCGGTCGGACTTTTGAAAGCGATACCGATACCGAAGTTGTCGCGCATCTGGTCTCCGAACTGGTCGAAGCCGGATCAAGCCCCGAGGATGCGGTAAAGGCCGTACTGCCGCAGCTGCGCGGGGCCTTTGCGCTGGCGATCGCGTTCAAGGACTTTCCCGATATGCTGATCGGCGCGCGGCTCGGCTCGCCGCTGGTGGTCGGCTATGGGGAAGGGGAGACTTACCTTGGTTCAGACGCATTGGCGCTGGCCCCGCTGACGCAAAAGATCGCCTATCTGGATGAGGGTGACTGGGTCGTGGTGACCCGTGAAGGCGCGCAAGTGTTTGACAAGGACAACCAGCCAGTCACGCGCGAGATCACCACATCGGGCGCTTCCGCGGCGGAGATCGAGAAGGGCAACTATCGCCACTTCATGCAGAAGGAAATTTTCGAACAACCGACCGTGGTGGCGCAAACGCTGCGTAGCTATATCCGCCAGGTCGATCAGACCGTCGCGTTGCCGCAGTTCGATTTTGACCTCTCCAGCATCAACCGGGTGACCATCGTCGCTTGCGGAACCAGCTATTACGCCGGGATGGTCGCGAAGTACTGGTTCGAACAGTTCGCGCGACTGCCGGCCGACATCGATTTCGCGTCCGAGTTCCGCTATCGCGATCCGGTGCTGGAACCGGGCGGGCTGGCGCTGTTCATCTCGCAATCGGGCGAAACCGCCGATACCTTGGCGGCGCTGCGGCATTGCAAGGAAAACGGCCAGACCATCGCGGTGGTCGTCAACGTGCCGACCAGTTCGATGGCACGCGAAGCCGACCTGCTGCTGCCGACCCATGCCGGGCCAGAAATCGGCGTTGCCAGTACAAAGGCCTTCACCTGCCAACTGGCGGTGCTGGCCGCATTGGCCGCGCATATGGCGGTGAAGCGCGGGTTCATGGACCGGGCCGAAGAGACCGAAGTGGTCAAGCACCTGCTCGAAGCCCCTGCCAGCCTCAACGCCGCGCTGGCCCATGACGACGAGATTGCCGCAATGGCGCACCACATCGCCCCGGCCCGCGACGTGCTCTATCTGGGCCGCGGGCAGGACTATCCACTGGCTTTGGAAGGTGCGCTTAAACTCAAAGAAATCAGTTACATTCATGCCGAAGGTTATGCATCAGGTGAAATGAAGCATGGCCCGATCGCCTTGATCGACGAGGCGGTTCCGGTGATTGTCATCGCACCGTCCGGCCCGCTATTTGAAAAGACCGTCAGCAACATGCAGGAAGTCCGCGCGCGCGGCGGCAAGGTGGTGTTGATTAGCGATGCAGAAGGTATTGCCGAAGCTGGCGAGGGCTGCCTCGCCACGATCGAAATGCCAAAGGTTCACCCGCTGATCGCACCGTTGGTCTATGCCATTCCGGTGCAACTGCTGGCCTATCACGTCGCCTGCGTGAAGGGTACCGATGTTGACCAACCGCGCAATCTTGCCAAGTCGGTTACGGTCGAATGAGGCTGGAGGGTGGCTGTCATTGCGAAGCGGTGCGCTTTGCGATCGTGGTGGAACAGCCGCTCGAACTGCTCGATTGCAACTGTTCGATCTGCCGCAAGACCGGCTTTCTGCACCTGATCGTGCCGCATGATCGGTTCGAGCTGCTGAGCGGGCAGGACAGCCTGCAATCCTACCGCTTTGGCAGCGGCGCGGCGGAGCATCTGTTTTGCCAAAGCTGCGGAATCAAGAGCTTTTACCAGCCGCGCTCGCACCCTGACGCTTGGAGCGTTCATTTTCGATGTCTCGACCCCGGTCACGGATTGGATCCGGCAATCCGGGCGTTTGACGGGCAAAATTGGGAGCAGGCCCGCAGCGCGCTGGATTGATACAAAAAACTCTGATCCGGGCTGCAATTACGCCGCATCCTTTACGTGGCGCTAACGATTGCGGGCGTATTTAAGGGTGTGATCAGGACCGCACCACTAGCTTCGAAACTGCCCAGCAGCTTGCCGGTAATGGCGGTGCTTGGCCTGAACAATCCTAGCGATAGTGATTGGGGGCGGCTGCGCGGTTTGCAGTATTCCAGTCTGGCACGGGCCTCTACGACCCGTATTTTCGCGCATTCGATCGCTGCGCTGGCAGTGCTCCGGCTCTATTTCGATACGGTGCATATCGCCGCCCTGCTCGGGTGGATGGCCGCGTTGGGCGTCAGCCTGTACTATGGCTCCAAGATCGACAAGGGCTTGCGCGATACCGATCGGCGCCGGGTTGCCAGCAGTGAAGTCAACCGGCAGACCTTCAGTTCGATCGTCAATGCGCTGATCTGGGTTACCCCGATGGCCGCCTTTGCGCCATTTGGCGATCCGACCAGGCAGCTTGAACTGTGGGCGGTCTGCGCAATGCTGATGACGGCGTCGGCAGTTTTGCTCCCCGCCGTGCCGCTCAGCAATCTGTTGTTTGCCGTGCTGGTCGGCGGCAGCGCGCTGGTCAGCTTCTTGTTCAAGCAGAGCTATGAAATGGCGCTGCTTTCGTTGACCTTTCTGGTTGTTGTGGTGCTTGGCGCGATAGGGAATGCGCGCTCGTTTCTGACCGCCCGGATCGCCGAATCGGGCATGGCGGAAAAGAGCGAAGTGGTCTCGATGTTGCTGCGCGAGTTTGAAGAGGGCGAAGCTGACTGGCTGTGGCAGATCGATACCTCGCGCCGGGTTCGCGCGATTTCACCGCGGTTTGCTTTTGCTTTGGGCCTGCCACCCGAAGAGATCGAGGGCAAGCCGTTCATCCAGCTGATTGCGGGGGAGGCCTGGGAGACCGGCCAGTTCCCTTCGAGCCTGCACGATCTGGCCGAACGGCTGAAACGTCGCGAGAGCTTTTCGAACTTGCTGGTCCGGGTGACGATCAACAACCATCAGCGCTGGTGGGAGCTTTCCGGCACTTCCAAGCTTGACGAAAACGGCGTCTTCAACGGCTTTCGCGGGGTCGGTTCGGATGTCACCGAACAGCGCGAATCGAGCGAAAAGATCGCCCACATGGCGCGTTATGATACGCTCACCGGCCTGCCCAACCGGATGATGGTTACCGAGGCGATGGGCGAGGCGATGCGCTATGCCGATCAGTGGCGGACCCGTTGTGCCTTCCTGATGATCGACCTCGACCGGTTCAAATCGGTCAACGATACGCTGGGCCACTTGATCGGCGATCAGCTGCTGGCGCGCGTGTCAGAGCGGCTCAAATCGATCATGACCGACAACGAACTGGTCGGACGCCTGGGCGGCGATGAATTCGCCGTCGTTATCCGCGATGCCTCCGATCACAACCGCGTGACCCGGGTTGCCGATTCGGTTATCGAATTGCTGTCGCGGCCCTATGAAGTCGATCACCACACACTCTACATTGGCGCATCGGTCGGCTCTGCCATTGGCCCGCGAGATGGTACGACGGTCGAAACGCTGATGCGCAACGCTGACCTTGCGCTCTACCGCTCCAAGGAAGAGGGCGGCGGGCTGCACCATGGGTACGAACCCTCGCTGCACCAGCACGCCGAGGAGCGCCGCAAGCTTGAATTCTCACTGCGCCGGGCGCTCGAGAAGAGCGAGTTCCTGCTCCATTATCAGCCGGTGGTCGATGCGAACGACGAACACATCGTCAGTTTCGAAGCACTGATCCGCTGGAACAGCGAAGAGCATGGGCTGGTCAGCCCGGTCAAGTTCATCCCGCTGGCCGAAGACACCCGGCTGATCGTGCCGATCGGCGACTGGGTGATGCGCGAGGCCTGCCGCGAGGCGATCAATTGGCCGGGCGACATCAAGGTTGCGGTCAATGTCTCGGGCGAACAGTTGCTCGATCCGGGGTTCACCTCCAGCGTGATCGGCGCGCTCAGTTCCAGCGGGCTGCCGGCCCAGCGGCTGGAGATCGAAGTGACCGAGTCGATCTTCGTCCGCGATGCGGCCACGGCCCGGGCTGCGCTGGAGCAGATCATGGCGCTGGGCTGCGGGGTTGCGCTTGACGATTTCGGAACCGGCTATTCATCGCTGTCCTATATCCGCAACCTCCGTTTCTCTACCATCAAGGTCGACCGCAGCTTCGTTCAGGGCGCCGCCACCGGCAGCCGCGAAAGCCTGGCGATCATCCGCGCCGTGGTGGCGATGGCCGAAAGCCTGGAGATGTCGACCACTGCCGAAGGCGTGGAGACCGAACGCGAACTCGAAGTGATCCGCGAACTGGGCTGCCGCAAGATCCAGGGCTATTACTTCGGCCGCCCGATGGCTGCCGCCGATGCCCGCGCCCTGTTCCAGACCGGCAAATTGCGCCGGGTCAACGCGGATTAGCTTTCGTCCGCCTTCCGGCGGTGGGCAACACCAGCCCGCTTCGGCAGACACTGCTTCACAATTCAAATCTATCCTCGTCACCCCGGCGAAGGCCGGGGCCCAGCCCGAACAAATCCGACGCGGCAGCGTTCTTTTCTGCAACGCAACAGCGGAACCGCTAAGCGGCAGTCGTTTGCTGAACTGGGCCCCGGCCTTCGCCGGGGTGACGATATAGAATTGCGTACCAACCCGACCCCACATCAGTGGGAAATCACGCCGCAACCAGCGCCTTCACTGCGCTTTCGAACATGGCGCGGCCATCCGTGCCGCCCTGTTCGGGCTCGATCATCCGTTCGGGATGCGGCATCATCCCCAGCACATTGCCAGCCGCATTCAGCACCCCGGCAATGTTCCGCGCCGATCCGTTGACCTGCTCGGCATAGCGCAGCGCCACCCGGCCATCGCCCTCCAGCCGGTCCAGCGTGGCATCATCGGCGAAGTAGTTGCCGTCATGGTGCGCCACCGGGATCACGATCTGCTGGCCCTGGCCGTAGCCACTGGTGAACAGCGACTGCGAATTTTCCACCGTCAGCGCCACTTTGCGGCAGACGAAGTTCATCCCGGCATTGCGCAGCAGCGCGCCGGGCAGCAGCCCGCTTTCAGTCAGCACCTGAAAGCCGTTGCAGACCCCCAGCACCGGCACGCCGCGGCCCGCAGCCGCAATCACCGCCTGCATGACCCTGCTGCGCGCGGCCATCGCGCCGGAACGCAGATAATCGCCATAGGAAAACCCGCCGGGCAGGGCGATGAAGTCCAAGCCGTCCGGCAGATCGGCATCGCCGTGCCACACCCGCAGCGGCGCCGCGCCCGAGACTTTGGCCAGCGCGTCGGCCATGTCGCGGTCACAGTTGGACCCCGGAAAGGTGATGACGGCGGCGCGAAAGGTCATGCCGCCAGCCTCTCAAACCGGTAGTTTTCGATCACCATATTGGCCAGCAGCTGCTTGCACATCGTGTCGAGCTGATCGTCAGAGACGCTGTCATCGACCTCCAGCTCAATCATCTTGCCCGCGCGGACATCCTGCACGCCGCGGATCCCCAAGCCTTCGATGGCATGATGGATTGCCCGGCCCTGCGGGTCGAGCACGCCATTTTTGAGGCTGACAAATACGCGGACCTTCATGGCGCTGGCCTTTCGGAGTGGGGGATTCGCTTGCCGCGCCTATGCCGCCAAGCGCGGCGCGCGACAAGCCCCGCAACACCGCAAATGCACGGTTTAGCCGCTGGAAGTTCACACACATCACAGGGTGCAGAGTGCAGAAAAACACTTTGCGTCGCCTTGTGTATCCCTGCGTCACTTTGTGTCGCTTTGCGGCAACCGGGTGAGCGGCGGCTGTTTGGGTCGATGCGGTGAGGGATGGGCAAGGCGCGGGTCATGGCGCGGATTATAGCGGAGGGGCGGGGTGTAGGAAAATTGGGTGGTGCGGCGGCTGAACCGGAATGCATAATAGGCCAGGGACACTGTATTCCGTGTCCCCTTGCAACCTAGTCGAATTAGTGTCACCGAATTCCACCGTATTCCACGATATTCGGAAGTTTATTCCATAGTGCATAGAAAACAATTTAATTGATCGCATTTTTGAAGCGTAACTGTATCATTATGGTGAACGGTTCCAGAAGCCGAATGCGACCTTAATCGAAAATACAGTGTGGGGGCACAGCTATGACCGGTAAGATTGTTGAGGAAAATTCGACGGAAGTCGAGGTAAGTCCAAGCCGCTGGGCGAACTTGAAGGCCAAGACATCTGCGCGTGCGGTTTGGCTTGAATCCCGTTTTTTGAGTTTACTGCGGTATGGTTCACTCGCAATCGCAGCGCTATTCTTGCTCGGGGCGATCGTTTTGTTTAGTTTTGGTCTAGCGCGGCAGATCGGCAATACCAATGTGAAGGCGGAATCCGTCACGCTTGCCGCCAGCGATGTGACACCGCTGAAAGCGGAAGCAAAATCAAAAACCAAGGAAGTCGCGCCCGCAAAGCCTACGCTGGGCGATGGCGCGCGCAAACGGACGCTGGAAATCTATCGTGCACGTTTCAAGCCGTCTAAGCGCGCAGACGACAAGATCAAGGATGAAGAGATCGTCGATTATGTCTGGTCGGAGGATCGGCTGACGGCTTACGACAATCTCGGTGGGCGGCTAAAGGATTCTGAAGGCAAGCCGCTGTTAGGCAGGGATGAGGTAGCGCTTCATGCGCTGGGTGTCATCGACACCTCAGTCCAGAACGAAGACTTCCGGAAACAGCTGGCCGCCTACCGTGATGCAAAAAAGGTCAGTGTCTGTAACGAAGAGGTAAAGACCCGCAGTCGCACGTTCGCCTCGTGGGACAGCACCGCGACCTATTGTCCGAACTGGTACACCGCACCGGTTGGTTGCGCATCCACGTCAACCGTCGACGAACCTTACGTCACCAAGGTCTGCGAAATGAAGTTCCCGGCCGATCTGGAATCCCCGGCGGAACAACTAGCCAGCGCAGTTGAACGCTACGCCGTCACTGCATCAGCCCGGCTTGAAGCAGCGGAAAACGACGCCCTGGCAAAGTCGGCGCAGAATATGGAGAAGAAAGTCGAGGGTATGGGAAATATCGGAACCAGCGGTCAGCTTATGCTCGCGTTCATGGCGATCATGTTCCTTTACCTATTCGTGGCGATGGAGCGGCATCACCGTTCGCTTCGCCAGATGATCGCCAAGGCCGAGGATTGAGGACATAGCGAGTAATGGTGGAGTTAAGGTGACTGAGTTACAATTACGGTGACAGTGCACTAAATCGTTGATTTAAATGAACTGTCACCGCAATCCAGGCAAGCCGGTCCGCGCGTTTTGGCGCCCAAGCTACGCTCGGGCGTGCGGTTCGGCTGGGGTTATTGCGCGCAGGCCGGGATATCATCCTCGATCCGGAACACTGGCGGGCTCGCGTGAGGCGCGACATAGGTCACATAGACTGTCGCTCCTGCGGCGCTGTAGGCCTGATTGGCTCCTGTATGACCTTCGACGAAGACCGATCCGTTGGGGTTACCCGGACCATAGGACTTGGAACTGCAATTGGCATCGAACAGCGTCACGATGCCTGATTCAACTGCGACGATCACTGTTCCGGGATGATGATGCCAACCGGAGTAGCTGCCGGCTGCAAAGACGAGTTTCTGCACACGGACGATGGTCGGGTCCTTTGTCTGGAACTTCACCCGGTCATGGTTGATCAAGGCGTCGTACTGGTTGGTAGCGGTCACGAACACCGTCGAGGTGATCCCCGAGCCGGGCGAGGCCAGCAGTGCCGCCGCCGTCAGTCCAGTTGCTGCGCAAGCTAGAATAGCTGCTGTGCGCGCGAGTTTTTGCATATTTGCCATGTGAAGCTTCTCCTGATGCCCCGATCGGTCGTGTGGCCGATCGATTCTGTCGAAGTGGCGCAAATAAAGCTCACCCAGCTGCCACCTTGGCCAAGGTAAACTCCGATCTCGTCGGGTGCGACCAATTGTTTTAGAATCAAACAGTAAGGAGCCAAAAGTTGTTTTATCAATCCGGTCTTAGAGTGCGCCGGAGACGAAACAGGCTCTACTGAATCATATCTTATAGATTATTCGACGTAAGCGCGTTCAAACGTCCTGTCAAATGGCGGTTACGGTGAAGCGTCCGCAAACCCCTCAATAGCCGCCGGCTTGGGCTCGCGTTTGAATTACCGCGACCCGTCCTCGTCCCTAACAGTATTCCCCCACTTCACTGGGCCCCACACTCTGCCAGACTGTGACCCGCATCATGGCAAACTGGTACCGAGCCGTGTAATTACGGTTATACGTTAATTGAATTACGGTGACGTATTACGTAAAAACTAGTTAGGAGTGATAATTTTAGGGGTAAAGTAAAGTATCACCGTAACCGGACAGGTGATGTAAATTTAGTTTACTGTCACCGTAATTCTGTCACCATAATTCGGTGGCCGGGGTAGGGGGCCGCACCCCCAACGCCCATCCTCGCAAGGCGCGGCTGTTGACGGACACCATAAAGCAGACGGCCAGTTGCGCCGCCCGCTTGCCGCCATACCCCAATGGCCATGTTCTCACCCGCCTGTTCTGCTCTTAACTCGGGAGCATAATAACGAGAGGATACTGTCATGAAGCAGCTGGTCATTTCCGGATGGAACTTTGTTTTCGATCATGAGAAAAGCCCCCTCAGGCACATTCCTGATTTTGGCGTTCGGCACATGGTCTTTCAGATGCTCGGCTGGATGTGGGCGATATCGTTTTCGCTAGCGATTGGTAGTTATACCTTTCTGGTCGTCAGCCTCGTTGGACACTTCATTCTGATCGGAGCCGCAGCGATCACGGTGGCGACATACGCCGTAGCGATCGCCCGCCCGCAGCTGTTCGTTGCCCGCAAGCGTCGTTAACTCGCGTTGACTAAAGGAAAAGGGACGTTGGTGCCAGAATACCAATGGCACCAACTGCCTTTTGCTTTGGGTAACTGCGGCAGGTTCAATACCCCCCCCCAAACTCCATCCAACCGATCTCCATCCGCATGATCCGTCCAAATCTGCACCCTTGAAGGGGACACGGATTGCCGGCAATTCCGGCCGCTTGGCGCGGATCTGGCGTGGCCCAGCTTGCGGGATTTGCACCGCGCGCTAAGTTCGCCGCAGGGTTGAGGAAGGTGGATCATGCAGTATCCCTTGATCAAACGGATCGGCGGCACTGTGGCGGGGGTGCTGCTGCTGCCGCTTGGCGGGTGAATGTGAGGCCTGATTTCCCGCCTGCTTGATCAGGACAGCCGCCGCTGTGCGGTGAACACGGGCTTGGCAATTTCGCTTGCAACAAACTTGACGGCGAACGATGCTCCCCTGTTCCGCGCAAGCATGGCGCAATAGCGGTGGAAACTCGGTGACGCAGGCGCGCACGCCCTGTTCACGGTGCCAAATCCCGCGTAATTCAGCCAGAATCGCAGTGTTCTAAAAATGTTCTAGTTCCCCTCTTGTTCTCATGGAACAAATGCGGTACACCGAGTCCCACGTTGACCTGAACGGTCGGCTGGTTACGCAAGGGGAACTTCAATGGCTGCTCAACTTAAGCTGATTCAGGAAGGCAAGGGATCTATGGACCGTCAAAAGGCGCTCGAAGCAGCGCTGGCGCAGATTGACCGCGCGTTTGGCAAAGGCTCGGCGATGAAGCTGGGCTCGAAAGAAGCGTTGGAGATTGAGGCGATTTCCACTGGTTCGCTCGGGCTGGACATCGCTTTGGGCATCGGCGGACTGCCCAAAGGACGCGTGATCGAAATTTACGGTCCGGAAAGCTCGGGCAAGACCACGCTGGCGCTGCATGTGATTGCAGAGGCACAGCGTAATGGCGGCACAGCCGCGTTCGTCGATGCCGAACACGCGCTTGATCCGGGCTATGCCAAAAAGCTGGGCGTGGACATTGACGAACTGATCGTCTCGCAGCCCGATACCGGCGAGCAGGCGTTGGAGATTGTCGATACGTTGGTCCGTTCGAACGCGATTGACGTGCTGGTGATCGATTCGGTTGCAGCGCTGGTGCCGCGCGCCGAAATCGAAGGCGAAATGGGCGATACCCATGTGGGCCTGCAGGCCCGGTTGATGAGCCAGTCGTTGCGCAAGCTGACCGGCTCGATCAGCCGTTCGAACTGCATGGTGATCTTCATCAACCAGCTGCGGATGAAGATCGGGGTGATGTACGGCAATCCGGAAACCACCACCGGCGGTAATGCGCTCAAGTTCTACGCCTCGGTCCGGCTCGACATTCGTCGCACCGGCCAGATCAAGGACCGTGACGATATCGTCGGCAACACCACCCGGGTGAAAGTCGTCAAGAACAAGGTTGCCCCGCCGTTCAAGCAGGTCGAATTCGACATCATGTACGGCGAAGGCATTTCCAAGATCGGCGAAATTCTCGACCTCGGCGTCAAGGCCGGGATCGTTGAAAAGAGCGGCGCCTGGTTCTCCTACGATTCGATCCGGATCGGCCAGGGGCGTGAAAATTCGAAAACTTTCCTCAAGGAAAATCCCGAGCTTTGTGACCAGCTGGAAGCCGCGATCCGCGGCCAAACCGAAGGTCTTGCCGGGGAGATGATGGCCGGTCCTGACGCGGAGGCCGAAGAAGTCTGATCCCCAGAGCTTCCGGTAACGGCAGGCCGCCCGCCTGCCGCCGCCGGGACTGAACGGAGGGCACTCCGGTTCCCCCAATCCCACGGGGTGCCCTCCCAACAACTGACCGGCGCGGTTTGCCCCTCAGGCAACCGCGCCGGTTTTGTTTTGGGTCCACTGATCTGTCCCGGCGCTAATCTGTCCCGGCATGGGGCAGGGGCAAGTCGCGCGCACACCGGCTCGCCCAATCGGCTAAGCTCTGGACCGATCCAGGAGGCCCCCGATGAACCGCACAGTCCGCTCAGCCCTAACCCTAACCGCCCTGATGGGCTTTTCCGCCACGGCCCAAGCTGCCATCCAGAACGGTTGGCCGCTGCTGGCCTTCGCACAAGAGCAGGGCTGCGAGCTGGAGATTGCCGGCAATGGCCGGTTCCTTGAAATCCGCGCGATGGGCCTGATCCCCGGAGAATCGGTGCGGATCACCGTGACGAACGGCGATATGACGCCATTCACCCGGCAGGTCTTCGCCAATGGCAGCGGAAATTCCAAGCTGCTCTACATCCCGTTCCGCTTTGGTCAGCCGGGCGGCACCGTCGGCGCCCGGATCGAGGCCTCGCGCTGCACCATGACAGCATCGGCGCCCTGGGCCCGGGCGGTGCGGGTGATCGACTGAGACTACCCGGCACCGCTGCCCGCTCAGCGCGCTGCTGCCGCCCGGGCCTTGATCACATCATCGGCGTATTTGCCGCCAAATTCGGCCAGATGATCAAACTCAGCGGTGAATCCCGCCAAGCCCTGACTGAGCGAACGCAATTCGGCATCGAGGCCGGGCAGGGCACTTTCAGGGAGCAGCGCCTCGACCCGTTCCCACAAGGTCCAGTCGGGATGCGGGCCCAGGCCCAGGATCTGCCCGCGCCGAGCCGATAGCACCGAGCCGGCCTTTGACCCGGTCCCCGACGGCGTATCGACCGCCACCTTGACGATCGGCTCGAGCAGATAGGGCGCCGCTGCAGCAAGGGCTTCGGCCATCGCGATCCGTCCGGCGATCCGGAACGCCAGCTCCGAACTGTCGACCGCATGGAACGAGCCGTCAGTGAGTGTCACCGCGACATCGACCACCGCAAAGCCCAGCGGGCCGCGCTCCATCGCCTCGCGGATGCCGGCCTCGACCGCCGGGATATACTGCCGCGGGATCACCCCGCCGCTGATCTTGTCTTCAAACGCAAAGCCTTCGCCGCGCGCCAGCGGGCGGATCGCGATCACGCAGTCGCCATACTGGCCGTGCCCGCCCGATTGCTTTTTGTGCCGTCCGCGCGCGCCGGCCGGTTTGCGGATCGATTCGCGGTAGGCGATGCTCGGCGGGCGGGTCTCGACCGCCACCCCATAGCGCCGCTGCAACCGGCCCAGCACCACGGCGAGGTGATCGTCATTGATCCCGTGCAGCACAGTCTCATGACTGGCATCGTCCTGGCTCCATTCGAGCGCTGGGTCCTCCTCGCACAATCGGTGCAGCGCGGTGGAGAGTTTGACGTCGTCCTTGCGGTCACGGGTGGTGATCGCAATCGCCGCGTTGCGAGGGGGATAGGTCAGAGCCGGGGCCGCCCCCAGTGCTGCGTCCTTGCGCGGCATTATCATCCCACTGCGCGCACCATCGATCTTGGCAACCGCTACCACGTCGCCGGGTTGGGCAATGCCTTGCTTGGCGGTCTTGTCCCCTTGAACGAAAAACAGCGATCCGGCGCGCTCGGCCTCGCCGCCAGCCACCAGCTCGTCGCCCTCACCCAAGGACGTGCCCAGCACTCGGCCCAGCGCGAGGCGGCCCATCGCCCCGCCGTTGGCGATCTTGAAGACATGCAGCGCGCCGCCTTGTTGCAGCCCGAGCCGTCCGGCCGCCGCAGCGGGTCCCGGTGCTTCATGGCGCAGCAATTTCAGCAAGCGGTGCACCCCGCCATCGCTCAGCGCCGAACCGAGCAGGACCGGGACGACCTTGTTCCCAGCCGTATCGGCGGCCAGATCGGTCATCACCAGATCGGGATCAGGTACTTGGTCAAGCAGCAAAGCTTCCAACAGGTTATCGTCAAAATCTGCCAGCGTTTCGAGAAGTTGCGAGCGGTCGGCCTGTTCCTTGGCGAGCAGTTCGCCGGGGATCTCTACGCGCTCGCTCTCCTTTCCCGGACGATAGCGATAGGCCCGCTCAAGCGCCAGATCGACATAGCCGGTCACCTCGTCTGCGCCATTCGCATCGGAGCCCCTGATCGGGATCTGACGCAGTGCCAGCGGTCCGCGGCTGAGCGGCTGGAGCGCCTCGATCAGCGCGTGGACGGTGCCGGCGCGGGCGTGTTCAATCTTGTTGACGAACACCGCATGGGGCAGGCCGAGCTCGTCCAGCTGGCGCAGGATCGGCCCGGCGAGTGCGGCCCGCTCTGGCGCCGGATCAATCACCACCAGCGCCATATCGGCCGATTGCAATGCGGCGGCACCGTCGGCAGAAAAGCCCGCGCCGCCGGGTACGTCGATCAGCGCGAAGCGATCGTCCAGATAGTCGAAATGGGAAAGGTTGATTTCGGTCGAGCTGCCGCGGGCGCGGGCTTCGGGGCTGGCATCGCCGATGGTCGATCCGGCTTCGACACTGCCCTGGCGGTTGATGGTGCCACTGGCGAAAAGCAAGGCTTCCGCCAGACTGGTTTTGCCCGTGCCGGCCGGCCCCACCAAGGCCACCGCACGGGTTACTCTACTACCGGATTTAGCTCCATTCTGGGTGCTGCCCATCATCGCCTCCTCTTTGAACGAGGCGCGCCGGGAGCGAGCTGAACTTGCACCCGGGGCGCAAGGACTTCGAACGATGCTCTGCCTGTCGGCGCTGAGTCGCAAGTAAAAACTGCGTCGCAATTGGCCTTGTATCGGAACCGGACAGGGCATAGCCTTGCCCCATGACAACAGGAACCGATTGGCGAGAGGCCGTGGGCCGCACCTGGGCCGACAATTACCGGCTGACCGACCGCGCCTTTGCCGGGCTGACCGAGCGACTGCTGGCCCGAATTGGCGGATGCGAGGGCAAGGCGGTGCTCGATATCGGCTGCGGTGCGGGTGAGCTTTCCTTGGCGGTGGCACGCAGCAACAACAGCGCCGAAGTGGTTGGTGTCGACGTTTCGCCAGCATTGGTTGCGGTCGCTGGCGAGCGTGGCGCGGCTCATCCCAATGTCCGGTTTGAAGAAGCAGACGCAGGTTCCTGGGATCCTGTGTCCTTTCGTCCCGATGTGCTGATGTCGCGCCATGGAGTGATGTTTTTCGATGCCCCGCGCGCAGCCTTTAAACATTTGCGCGGATTGGCGAAACCGGATGCGGAGCTGATCTTTTCGTGCTTTCGCAGCCCGCGGCTGAACCCCTGGGCGAGCGAACTGGCGGGCCTGCTTGAGCTGCCGGCCGCACAAGATCCGACCGCGCCGGGGCCGTTTGCCTTTGCCGACGAAGGCCATGTTCGCGCGATCCTGGACGATGCCGGGTGGCTGGATGTCCAAATGGCCGAAGCCGATTTTGCCTATGTTGCCGGGGTCGGTGAAGACCCGGTTGGCGACGCGCTGCAACTGTTCAGCCGGATCGGCCCGGGCGCACCGGCCCTGCGTGCTCTGGAACCCGCTGCGCGCGAACGCGCCCTCGGCTGGATGCGGGATTGGTTGGCCGAGCATCGCAGCGGCAATCTGGTGGCGCTGCCGGCGGCGGCCTGGATCGTAACAGCGCGCGCCTAGACACTTGCCGCTGGGCGCTGCCTGCCTTATCGGCGGCGCATGACCTCGACCAACGAAATCCGCCGCTCTTTCCTCGATTACTTCGGCCGTAATGGGCACGATGTGGAGCCCTCTGCGCCGCTGGTACCCTATAACGATCCGACGTTGATGTTCGTCAACGCAGGAATGGTGCCGTTCAAGAACGTCTTTACGGGTCTGGAAAGCCGCGAAACCCCGCGTGCTGTCAGCAGCCAGAAGTGCGTTCGGGCCGGGGGCAAGCACAACGATTTGGACAATGTTGGCTATACCGCGCGGCACCATACGTTCTTCGAAATGCTCGGAAACTTCTCGTTCGGAGACTATTTCAAGGAGCAGGCGATCGTCCACGCCTGGACCCTGCTGACCCACGATTGGGGGCTGGCCAAGGACAAACTGACCGTCACCGTATATCACACCGATGATGAGGCCTTCGCGCTGTGGCAGAAGATCGCCGGGCTGCCCGAGAGCCGGATCATCCGCATCCCGACCAATGATAACTTCTGGTCGATGGGCGATACTGGCCCATGCGGTCCGTGCTCCGAAATCTTCTACGATCACGGTGATCACATCTTTGGCGGACCTCCCGGCAGCCCGGATGAGGACGGCGACCGGTTTATCGAGATCTGGAACCTGGTGTTCATGCAGTTCGAACAGGCCGCCGATGGCAGCCGGACCAGCCTGCCCAAGCCGAGTATCGACACCGGCATGGGGCTGGAACGGATCGCGGCGGTGCTCCAGGGCCAGCATGACAATTATGAAACCGATACGTTCAAGGCACTGATTACCGCATCGGAAAGCCTGACCGGGGTCAAGGCGGCCGGCGACCAGCGGGCCAGCCACCGGGTGATCGCCGATCATTTGCGGTCGACCAGCTTCCTGCTGGCCGATGGCGTGCTGCCCAGCAACGAAGGGCGCGGCTATGTGCTGCGGCGGATCATGCGCCGGGCGATGCGCCACGCGCATTTGCTGGGCGCGAAAGATCCGCTGATGCACCGGCTGGTACCGGCCTTGGTGCAGGAAATGGGCGCAGCCTATCCAGAGCTGGGCCGGGCCCAGCCGCTGATCGAGGAAACGCTGCAGCGTGAAGAAATCCAGTTCCGCCGGACTTTGGCCAATGGGCTAAAGCTGCTCGATGAAGCAACCGGCGCGATGGGCGAGGGCGGCGAACTCCCGGGCGAAACCGCGTTCAAACTCTATGACACGTTCGGCTTTCCCTATGACCTGACCGAGGACGCCTTGCGGGTGCGCGGGATCGCCGTAGACCGCGCCGGGTTTGATGCCGCGATGGCCCAGCAGAAAGCCGCCGCCCGCGCCGCCTGGAAGGGCAGTGGGCAAGCGGCCGACGAAGACGTCTGGTTCGACATTGCTGAGCGCGCTGGGGCAACCGAGTTCACCGGCTACAGCGCCACCACTGGCGAGGCGCAGGTCGTGGCGCTGGTCAAGGACGGCAAGGAAGTGGACAGCGCCGGCGCTGGCGACAGCGTCAGCGTGATCGTCAACCAGACACCGTTCTATGGCGAAAGCGGCGGCCAGATGGGCGATTCCGGGGTGATTGCGGGCGCCGATGGCTTGCAGCTGGCGGTCAGCGATACCGCAAAGCCGCTCGGGCGGCTCCACGCCCATCATGCTACAGTTTCAGCAGGAACGATCAAGGTCGGTGATACCGTCCGGCTCGATATCGACGTGGCCCGCCGCGATGCGATCCGGGCCAACCATTCGGCCACGCACTTGCTGCATGCCGCGCTGCGTAACCGGCTAGGCGGGCACGTCACCCAGAAGGGTTCGCTGGTTGCCGCGGACCGCCTGCGGTTCGACTATTCGCACCCGACCGCGCTCTCGCCCGAGGATATCGCCGCGATTGAGACCGAAGTGAACGCGCAAATTCGCGGCAACGAAGCGGTCGTGACCCGGCTGATGAGCCCGGAAGACGCGATTGAAGCGGGCGCAATGGCGCTGTTTGGCGAGAAGTATGGCGATGAAGTCCGCGTGCTGAGCATGGGCGCGGCCAGTGGCAAAACCTATTCGGTCGAACTGTGCGGCGGCACGCACGTCCGCGCGCTCGGCGATATCGCCATGCTGCGGATCGTTTCGGAAGGTGCCGTCAGTTCTGGCGTGCGCCGGATCGAAGCGCTGACCGGCGAAGGCGCGCGGGCCTGGCTGACCGGGCGCGAGGATATGCTGAAAGGTGCGGCCAGCCTGCTCAAGACCACCCCCGACGACGTAGAAACCCGCGTCGCCGCGCTGCTCGATGAACGGCGCAAGCTGGAACGCGAACTGGCCGAGGCCAAGAAGGCGCTGGCATTGGGCGGCGGCGGCAAAGCTGAGGCGGCGGACGAGGAAATTGGCGGGGTGAAATTCTCCGGCCAGGTCCTCGATGGGCTTGATCCGAAGGAGCTGCGCGGGCTGCTCGATAATGCCAAGACCCGGATGGGTTCGGGCGTGGCAGTGGTGGTTGCAGTGAATGACGGCAAGGCCAGCATTGCCGCAGCGGTAACCGACGATCTGACCGCCACGGTCAGCGCGGTCGATCTGGTCCGTGCGGGGGTTGAGGCGCTTGGCGGCAAAGGCGGCGGCGGGCGGCCCGATATGGCGCAAGGCGGCGGGCCGGATGGGACCAAGGGCGCTGAGGCGCTTGCGGCGATCAAAGCGGTCTTGGGCCAATGAGGTTCGCGCCGCTCTTGACGGTAGCCGCGCTGATGCTGTCAGCGGCTCCGGCTGTCGCCAAAGGCCCCAGCTTCAGCTGTACCAAGGCGGCGCGGGCAGACGAGCGCGCCATCTGTCACAGCTCCGCTCTATCGGCAAAGGACCGGCGCATGGCGCGCGACTATCGCGCGTTGCTGAGCTGTCTGGGCATGGGCTCACGCGATGCCGAGAAGGACTATCAGACGGCGTGGTTGCAGCGCCGGGCAGGCTGCGGAGCCGACCGGGTCTGCATCAGCCGCCTGTACCGCCAGCGCATCGCCGAGCTTGCCCCTCGGGCCGCAAAGGCGCGCAAGCTGTCCGCCCGGCAGATGTGCCCGGGACCGGTCTAGGTTCGCTCCCGCAGCCGCGAACTCCTCAGCTTGGGCATTGCTTCTAGTTCGCCCTCTTCCATGATCTGTGCCCGGAACTGGTCGCGCTTCTCATGGATGCTGGCAATGACGGGGCCCATTGGCACCCCGATATCGACCAGCACCGCTTCGGACAGTTGCAGCGATGCTTCCAGCGTTTCGGGCACGGCGTGGCTGGCCCCGGCGCGGTACAGCGCGGCGGCGTGATGTGCGTCGCGGGCGCGGGCGATGATCGGCAGGTCGGGATAGGCCCAGCGCAACTGGCGGACCATCTGTTTGACGGCAACCGGATCGTCCATGGTCAGGATCACCGCGCTGGCTTGCTCTGCTCCAAACCGGGCCAACGCACCGCCGCGCGCGGCATCGCCAAATTCGGTCTTGAGGCCGTGCCGGCGGTTCTCGCGGACCTGATCGGAGTCAGCGTCGATGATCAGATAGGGTTTGTCGTGCGCGATCAGCATTTCAGCAACCAAGGTGCCAACGCGGCCGCCGCCTATGATCAGGCTGCGGTGGCGGGCATCGTCTTCGGGATGACTCTGCATCGCCCCGGCTTGATCGACCCGCCGCGCCAGCCACCGGCCCAGCACAGCCAGCAGCGGGGTGACTGTCAGCCCCAGCGCAGTGACGACTTGCCAGAACTGCGCCGAATCGGGACGGATCAACCCCGCCGTTACCGCGCTGGCCAGCACAATCAGCGTGGTTTCCGATGGGCTGGCGAGCAGGATCCCGGCTTCGGTCGCGGTGGCGGTGCGCGATCCGTGGGCGCGCAACAATAGCCCGGTGACCAGGGCTTTGGCGGCGAGGACTAGCGCGGTCGCCAGCACGATTTCGCCGAGCCTCTCCCAAACAAAGCCCAGGTCGATGCTCATGCCCACAGTGAGCAAGAAGACCCCGAGCGCGAGGCCTTTGAACGGGCTGATCATCGCCTCAACCTCGCCGTGGTATTCCGTTTCGGCGATCAGTAGTCCGGCCACCAGCGCGCCAACGATCGGGGAGAGGCCTACCGCAGAGGTAACCAGCGAGGCGACGATTACCACCAGCAGGCTTGCCGCCAGGAACAGTTCCGGGCTTTTGGTCCGCGCGGCCTGCGCAAACAATGTCGGCAAAATGAACCGCCCAAAGCCAAGCAGCGCGATCACGACCAGCATACCCAGCCCCAAGGTGGTGAAGAACGTACCCCAGCTCTGCCCGCCATCGCCCCCGCCCAGTGCACCGAGCAGAAAGATGATTGGGACCAATGCGATATCTTCAAACAGCAGTGTGCCCAGCGCCGCGCGGCCGACCGGCGTTCGGGTATCGGCGATCCGCAGCACCAGCGCGGTCGAGGACAGGGCGAGGGCAAGACCCAGCGCCAGCGCCGTCGCCAGCGAATTGCCCAGTGCCATCAGCACCAGCGCGATCAACAGACCGCCGCCAAACAGCTCCATCGCCCCGATCCGAAAGATCGTCCGCCGCATCTTCCAGAGCCGCTCGAACGATAGCTCTAGTCCGATCGAAAACAGCAGCAACACGATCCCGAACTCGGCAAACGGGGTCAATCGCGCCGGATCACTGATCGTGATGAAGGACAACCAGGGATAGCTCGCAGACATCCCGCCCAGCGCAAACGGCCCGACCGCCAGACCGACCAGAATGAACCCTATCACCGGGGTAATCCGGATCCGCGCAAACAGCGGGATTACGATCCCCGCAGCGCCCAGAATCACGAGGGCATCGCCGAGCGAGGAGGTGGGTATGAAGTCTGTTGAGCTGGCCATGCTTGCAGCTAGGGCAATTCGGGCGCAGTTGTCATCCCATGAGCGACCATGGCGATGCAGATATCGTTATCGTTGGCGGCGGCCCGGCCGGAATGCTGGCTGGCCTGCTGTTTGCTAGGGCCGGAATTCCAACCCTGGTGCTCGAGAAGCACGGCGATTTCCTGCGCGATTTCCGGGGCGACACGGTCCACCCATCGACCATGGAGATCCTCGATCAACTGGGAATGCTCGAGCGGTTCCTGGAGCGCCGGCACACCCGGCTGCATGAAGTGCGCGGCACGATCGCCGGTCAGGAAGTGGTGATCGGTGATTTTAGCCGGCTCAAGGTGCCCGCACCGTTCGTCGCGATCATGCCGCAGTGGGATTTCCTCGATTTCTTGCGCGATGAGGCGGCGGCCTTTCCGGGGTTCCGGCTCGAGCTGAACGCTGGTGTCACGCGGCTATGGGATGATGGCCAGCGGATCACCGGAGTTGAACTGGGCGATGGCCGCAGGATCGCCGCTGGCAAGCTGGTGATCGCAGCCGATGGGCGCAGTTCGATCGTGCGGCGTGATGGCTGGCTGGCCGAGACCGAGATCGGCGCCCCTATCGACGTGTTTTGGTTCCGGGTGCCCAAGTGCGATGATGGCGCCGGGGCATTGCGCGGGGTGGTTGCGCCGGGAACGCTGCTCGCGCTGATCGATCGCGGCGACTATTGGCAATGTGCCTTTGTCTTTCGCAAGGGGATGGGGGAGCGGCTCCGCGCTGGCGGGATCGCGGCCTTGCGGACCCGGATCGAGGCGGTTGCGCCGATCCTTGGCCCGCTGGATGACGTGCTGACCGATATCGATCAGATGCACCTGCTGACGGTCAAGATCGACCGGCTCGACCACTGGGCCCGGCCTGGCCTGCTGGCGATCGGCGATGCCGCCCACGCGATGTCTCCGGTCGGCGGGATCGGGATCAATCTGGCCATTCAGGATGCGGTTGCCGCCGCCAATTTGCTGGCTAAGCCGCTGCTGGCGCGAGCCGATGTCGACGATTTGCTGCACAAGGTCGAAGCGCGGCGCGGCCTGCCAACCCGGGTCACCCAGCGCGGCCAGCAGCTGGCGCAAGACCGGATCATCGGAGCGGTGCTGCGGCCCGGAGCAGCCTTCATGCGCCCGCCGTGGCCGGTGCGGATGCTGAACCGCTTCCCGCTGCTGCGGCGAATCCCGGGCCGGATGATCGGCCTGGGATTCCGCCGCGAACGGGTGACGTCGCCGGTCGGCTAACGCCTACTTCCAGTTCACCATCTCAGCTTCAAGGTTCTCGACGATCGCCGCGAAGAAGCCTTCGGTGGTTAGCCAAGGCTGTTCCGGGCCGATCAGGATCGCGAGATCCTTGGTCATCTTGCCGCTTTGGACGGTGTCGATGCAGACCTTTTCGAGCGTTTCGGCAAACCGCACCACATCGGGGGTTTCGTCGAACTTGCCGCGATAGATCAGTCCGCGGGTCCAGGCGAAGATGCTGGCGATCGGGTTGGTGCTGGTCGCCTTGCCCTGCTGGTGCTGGCGGTAGTGGCGGGTGACGGTGCCGTGGGCGGCTTCGGCTTCAACCGTCTTGCCATCAGGCGTCATCAGTACCGAAGTCATCAGGCCGAGGCTGCCGAACCCTTGCGCGACCTGATCCGACTGCACGTCGCCATCATAGTTCTTGCAGGCCCAGACAAACTTGCCCGACCATTTCAAAGCCGAGGCGACCATGTCATCGATCAGGCGGTGTTCGTAAACGATCCCGGCGGCCTTGAACTTGTCGGCGAAGCCTTCGTTCTGATAGACTTCTTCGAACAGGTCCTTGAATCGCCCGTCATAGGCTTTCAAGATGGTGTTCTTGGTCGAAAGATAGACCGGCCAACCGAGGTTGAGGCCATAGTTGAGCGAGGCGCGAGCGAAATCGCGGATCGAATCGTCGAGGTTGTACATGGCGAGGGCCACGCCCGGTGAAGGGAACTGGAACACCTCTTCGTCGATCTTGCTGCCATCATCGCCTTCCCAGATCAGCCGCAGCTTGCCGGGGCCAGGGACGAGGAAATCGGTCGCCTTGTATTGATCGCCGAAGGCATGACGGCCGACCACGATCGGATCGGTCCAGCCCGGGATCAGCCTGGGCACGTTCTGCATCACGATCGGTTCGCGGAACACCACGCCGCCCAGAATGTTGCGGATCGTGCCGTTGGGGCTCTTCCACATTTTCTTGAGCTTGAATTCTTCGACCCGGGCCTCATCAGGGGTGATCGTGGCGCACTTCACGCCAACGCCGTAAAGCTTGATCGCATTGGCGCTGTCGACAGTGATCTTGTCATTGGTTTCGTCGCGCATTTCGACCGACAGATCGTAATACTTCAGATCAATGTCGAGATAGGGCAGGATCAGTTGTTCGCGGATCCACTGCCAGATAATGCGGGTCATCTCATCGCCATCCATTTCGACGACGGGGTTTTTCACCTTGATCTTGGCCATGTTTGCTGACGCCTCAATGCGGACTGGGGAAGATTTGATTGTCCCTTAGCAGAGCAGAGGCGCTGTGCAAGTAAGGGCTGGACGCGGGCCATGCGCGGGCTTAATCGTGCGGTTAAACAGCTTGCTGAGAGGAACCAGAGCATGAGCGAAGCCCCCGAAGTCACCACCGAAGTCGAAGATGGCGTCCTGATCGTCACGATGAACCGGCCAGAAGCCAAGAACGCGATGAACAAGTCGCAGGCGGAAGGCATCTCGGCGGCAATGGACCGGCTTGAGGCCGACCCTGAGCTGCGCTGCGCGATCCTGACCGGGGCTGGCGGTACATTCTGTTCAGGTATGGACCTGAAGGGCTTTCTGCGCGGCGAACGCCCCAGCATCGAAGGACGCGGGTTCGGCGGCCTGACCGAATGGACCCCATCCAAGCCGGTGATTGCGGCGGTTGATGGCTATGCCCTGGCCGGCGGCATGGAACTGGCGCTCAGCTGCGATCTGATCGTCGCCAGCGCGACCTCCAAATTCGGCATTCCCGAAGCCAAGCGCGGGCTGGCCGCAGCGGCTGGCGGGCTGATCAAGCTGCCCCGCCAGATCCCGCCGCGGATCGCGATGGAGCTGGCGCTGACCGGCGATTTCATCACCGCCCAGCGCGCCTATGATCTGGGCTTCGTCAACCGGATCACCGAAGGTCCCGCGCTCGAAGGCGCCAAGGAACTGGCCCGCGCGGTCGCCGCCAATGGCCCACTGGCACTGATCGCCTCCAAGGCAATCATCCGCGATTCGCACAGCTGGAGCGATGAAGAGATGTGGGCCAAACAGGCCAGCTACATCGCCCCCGTGTTCGTCAGCGAAGACGCCCGCGAAGGTTCGCTCGCCTTTGCTGAAAAGCGCAAGCCGAACTGGCAGGGGAAGTAAGAACCTCGTCGTCCCCGGCTTGACCGGGGATGACGTGAATCAAAAAGGCCCCGGAAATCCGGGGCCTTTTTCATGAATGGTGGGCGTAGCAAGGATTGAACTTGCGACCCCTACGATGTCAACATAGTGCTCTACCACTGAGCTATACGCCCGCACCATTCAGGTCTGCCCGAGGCCGTCGCCCCGGACAGGGGAGCGCCATTAGCCTTGCTCCCCGGCAATGGCAAGTCGTTAGATGCTGGCCTGCACTTGCTGGCCAAAAATCCGCTCAACCTCCATCACCAGATCCTTCAGGTGGAACGGTTTGGACAGCACCTTGGCCTGCGGAGCCTCGCGGCTGGCCTTGAGCGTTACGGCGGCAAAGCCGGTGATAAACATCACTTTGGTCTTGGGGCTGACTTCAGCGCAGCGCTGCGCGAGTTCAATCCCGTCCATTTCGGGCATGACGATGTCCGACAGCAGCAGATCGAAATCGCCGTCCATCAGCAGCGGCAGGGCAGCCGTGCCGCGATCGACCGCTACCACGTCATAGCCGGCGTTTTGCAACGCCCGGGCCAGATAGGTGCGCATGGCTTCTTCGTCTTCGGCAAGGAGGATGCGGATCATCGCGGGCCTTTTCATATCGCAGTTCAGCTTTTCCGGCGGATCGGCCGGAGTGGAAGCCTGCGCTATACACCCGATCCGGTTAACAATCCGCAGCATTTTGGTTCTGCCCGACTTTGACACAGCGAGGCTGGCAGGCCAGCTTTGTGGTCATGGCCGAAATACCTTCCATCAGCGATTCGCGGCGCCAGCATGGTGGAGCAATCCCGGGTGAGGATGGGCAGCCCGCCTTCAGCCTGATGATGCCCAGTCCATCGGCGCTGCCGGTGCTGATCGCGGTGCCACACGGAGGCCGCGCCTATCCCGGCCGGTTGATCGAAGCGATGCGCAATCCTGCGTTCTCGACGCTCAAGCTGGAGGATCGCTACGCTGATCGGCTGGGCGAGGCTGTGGCTCGTGAGACCGGGGCGGCGCTGCTGGTCGCCCATGCGCCGCGCGCGATGATCGATCTCAACCGCGCGGCGGATGATGTTGATTGGGAGATGGTTGCCCATGATCAGGCGGACCGCCAAGGCGCTTCTAACCCCGGCCTGCGGGTGCGCAGCGGGCTTGGGCTGATCCCGCGGCGCCTGCCGGGGCTTGGCGAGCTGTGGAAGCAGCAGCTGAGCGAGGCCGAACTGGCGGCGCGGATCGGGTCGATTCACGAACCCTATCACGCTGCTCTGGCGCAAAGTCTGGCACAGTTGCGCGCGCGCTGGGGGGCAGCGCTGCTGCTCGATCTCCACTCGATGCCGCCAATCAGCCCCCGGGGTGTCGCGGCTGGTGCGGAATTTGTATTGGGTGACCGGTTCGGGACCAGCTGCCACGGCTCGCTGGTGGCCAGCAGTTTTGGCTATTTCGCGCAGGAAAATCGCAAGGCTGCCCACAACCGGCCCTATGCCGGCGGCTATGTGTTGGAACGGCACGCCCAGCCGGGTGATGGCATTCACGCGCTGCAACTCGAAATCGACCGGACCAGCTATCTCGATTCGCTGATGGCCGAACCCGGCCCGGGTTTCGCCGCCATGGTGACGCTGCTGGCAGGACTGGTGCGGCGGTTGGCAGGGGATGTCGCCGATCTGGGGCAGTCCGCAGGCTCGGCCCAGGCCGCCGAATAGGGACCCATAAAAAACCACCTCGTGCGAGCTGCACGAGGTGGCCAAGGTTCAGGGAGGAGGTACACTTTCGTGCACCAAATCCTGCCAGACCATGAGGGAAGTCTGACAAGACAGTCGTAAGATATGCCTGTCCGCCTCTCGATGCAAGAGGCGGACGTGCAAATCGGATTCAGGTGTTTGAAAAGGGCCGCTTAGTTCGGCAGTGCCGGGATCGGACCCTTGCCCTGCTGAACCTGGCGGGCGAACACTTCGCTCATGTGTTCAAGACTGAACAGGTGGGCAAAGATCAGCGCCAGCATCCCGTTCTGGTTCATCGTACGCAGCACATCACCGCGCAGATCGCGCAGCTTTTCCTGATCGACCATCTTGAAACCGCGATAGACGAACGGCTGATCGTTGCCGGCCTGCTGGATCGAAACTTCGCCGTCCATGAGCAGATCGTGCTTGACCAGTTCATCGACGAACGACTGGGTGCGGAAACCGGCTTCTTCGAAGTTGCGGCAGAAATCGAGCGTGGCTTTGCAGCTTTCGCTCGGCTGGTCGCCGTCGAATAGGGCGGTGCCGCCTTCGAACTCACCAACCAGATCGCTGGTCGGGTCAAAGCACAGCGAGAGTTCTTCGGTTTCCGGGGTCAGCTTGGCCAGCATGAACGGATAGCGGCGGGCATAGGCCGGGACATAGATCGGCGATGACAGCTTGCCGTCTTCCTCAAAAAAAGTGTTCACGCCTTCGTTCAGGCCCATCAGCCCCAGCGGAACCGGGTTTTCCGCAACCGAGAAAACGATCGGGAAATGGCGCGAGGCGTGGACGAATTCTTCTGCCGTCAGCGGAATGGCGTGCTGGCCAACCATCCAGGTGGCGTTCTCGGTGATTCGGCTGCTCCAGGCAGCGTGATCACGGCTGTTGAGCGGCATCAGGTCCTTGTAAAACAGCGGCAGGGGGCTGGCTTGCGGCGCACTGGCCATGAGTTTCTCTCCGAATCGTGTTGGTTGCAACCGGCCCCGGGTGGCCAAGGCTGGCACGAACGCGCGCCTTTAGGCGTTTGGCGGCTCTGGCGCAAGCGTCAGCAATTTACCGGGGTTGAGCAATGCATGCGGATCAAGTGCCGCTTTGATACTCCGCATCAAGGCCAGCTGGACCGGATCGCCCAGCCGTTCCAGTTCGGCCAGCTTCATCTGCCCAATTCCGTGTTCGGCCGAAATCGTCCCGTGCCACTGGCTGACCAGATCGTGCACCATGCGGCTGATCGCCTTGCCGTCACCGGCTTCCCAGACTTCGCGGTCTGCACCGGTGGGGGCGAGGACGTGAAAATGGACATTGCCATCACCCAGGTGGCCAAAGCCAAAGGCGCGAACACCGGGCCAGCGTTGCTCGATGGCCGGCACCGCGGCGGTGATGAAATCGGCCATCCGCTCCACCGGAACAGCGATATCGTGCTGCATCGCCGGGCCCTTGGCGCGCTCAGCGGGGGAAATCGAATCGCGCAGGGTCCAGAACGCTTCGGCCTGCGTTTCGGATGATGCGATCACAGTATCGCCCAGCAAGCCCTTGGCCAAGGCCTGCTCTAGAATGGCTTCACCGGCTGGTCCGGGGTCATCACCCGCCAGTTCGATCAGGGCGTGCCAGGCGTGCTGCCCGGCCAGTGGAGCGCGGGCATCAGGCAAGTAGGCCAGCACCGCGTCAAGACACGATTGTGGCAAAACCTCAAACCCTTCGAGCAGATCGCCCGCCGAGCTCTGGCAATGCAGCAGCAGTTCGCGGGCCTGCTGGATCGAGCCAAGTCCAGCCCAGATCACTTGCCGCGCAGTAACGACCGGCACCAGCCGCAAGGTTGCCGCAGTGATAATCCCCAGGGTCCCCTCGCTACCGATAAACAGCTGCTTGAGATCGAACCCGCGGTTGTCCTTTTTCAGCGGGGTCAGTGCCGAATAGACCGTGCCATCGGCTAGCACCGCTTCGATCCCCAGCACCTGTGCGCGCATCGATCCGTGGCGGAGCACCTGCGTGCCCCCGGCATTGGTCGCAATCAGGCCACCGATCGTGGCGTTGCCTTTGCCGCCCAATGTCAGCGGAAAGCGCAGCCCAGCCGCTTCGGCCGCCTCATGCAGGTTCTGCAGCACGACCCCGGCTTCGCAAGCCACGGTCCGGGCTGCGGGATCGAGCGCGCGGATCGCCGTCATTCGCCGCAGCGAGAGCAACAGCGCGCCGCCGCTGGCATCGGGCGTGGCTCCACCCGACATCCCGCTGTTGCCGCCTTGCGCCACGATCGGCACCTGATATCGCGCGCAAATCCTGACCAGCGCGGCCAATTCCTGTACATTGGCGGGCGAGGCCATGGCCCGCGCCGCGCCGGTGTAACGCCCGCGCCAGTCGCTCAACCACGGCGCCATCACTTGCGGATCGCAGGTCAGCCCGCGCGGGCCGAGCAGGCCGGCGGCTTCTGCCAAAAAGGGATCAGCGCCAAAGTTCATCGCGGCTTGGCTATGGCACAGGGCAGGGGCGCCTTGCCAGCCTTTGCGTCTTGGGGTTAAGCGGTGGTTCAATCTTGGGCACTAAAGAAGCGGGCATGGCAACTTTCGCGCACGTTCTGGCACCGCTGATGCTGTTGCTGCCTGCGCTTGGCGTGGTTGAAGCGCCGCGCGATCTGCCGGTCGACGCCCAGGATCATCGACCAGTCAGTGCCGAGCAGGTTTCGATCCAGCAGCGCGTGACGATCCGGGTCAGCCCGCGCTCGGCGCCCATGGCGCTCAACCCGATGATGATCGACAATGAATTGGACAGTGGCCGGAGCCCGCGTTTCATTGAACGCAAGATGGGCGATTGCCTGCCGATCGCGGCGATTGCCGGGGTGCAGGCGATCGACAATTCACGGCTGCTGCTGATCCTCAATGACCGGCGGATGATCACGGCCAAGCTGGAAAAGGGCTGTCAGGGCCGCGAGTTCTATTCGGGCTTTATCGTCGCCCGCAATGCCGATGCCCAGATCTGCGTCGGGCGTGATCGGCTGCAATCGCGCAGCGGCACGGCCTGTCAGGTCACCGGCTTTCGCCAATTGATCCAGGTCGGGAACTAGGCTGCCCTGACGGCACGGGTCGTTCCCCGCATTTCCTTGACTTTTGCGGACCATTCGGACAAGGCGCGCGGCAAGCCAGCGCTGCATTGGGGGTCGCCCCTGACCAGACCGGCGCGCTTTCCCTTCTAACAATCGAATGTGCCCATGAAATTTGCCGATATCGGCCTATCCGACGAATTGCTCGCAGCGGTCCACGCCAAGGGCTATGACACGCCCACGGCGATCCAGGCGCAGGCCATCCCCAGCGTGCTGATGATGAAGGACATCATCGGCGTCGCCCAGACCGGGACCGGCAAAACCGCCAGCTTCGTGCTGCCGATGATCGACATTCTGGCCCATGGCCGCCGCCGCGCGCTGATGCCGCGGAGTTTGATTCTGGAGCCGACCCGCGAACTGGCCGCACAGGTTGCGGAAGAATTCGCGCTCTATGGCGTCAACCACGATCTCAAGATGGCGCTGCTGATTGGCGGCGTGCAGATGGGCGATCAGGTTAAGGCGCTGAAAGACGGCGTCGACGTATTGATCGCCACCCCAGGCCGGTTGATGGACCTGTTCGAACGCGGCAAGATCCTGCTCACGGGCTGCGATCTGCTGGTGATCGATGAGGCTGACCGGATGCTCGACATGGGCTTTATCCCCGATATTGAGACGATCTGTTCGAAGCTTCCGACCAATCGGCAAACCCTCCTGTTCAGCGCGACCATGCCGCCGCCGATCAAGAAGCTGGCCGACAAGTTTCTGACCAATCCCAAATATATCGAAGTGGCCCGGCCGGCCTCGACCAACACCCAGATCGTCCAGTTCAAGGTGCCAGTCGCGAGCTCGCGGGTGAAGCGCGATGTGCTGAAGGAACTGCTGCGGACTGACGACGTCAAGACCGCAATGATCTTTTGCAACCGCAAGACTACCGTGCGTGATCTGGCCAAGAACCTGAAGCAAAGCGGGTTTTCGGCCGGCGAGATTCATGGCGACATGGACCAATCGGCCCGAATTGCAGAGCTTGACCGGTTCAAGGACGGCTCGATCAACATCCTGTGCTGCAGCGACGTTGCCGCGCGCGGGCTGGATGTGAAGGGCGTCAGCCACGTCTTTAACTTTGACACGCCATGGCACCCGGACGACTACGTCCACCGCGTCGGCCGGACTGGCCGCGCTGGCGCCACGGGCCGCGCTTTCACGCTGATCGCGCCGGAAGACGCCGAAGCGATCGGCAATGTCGAAAAGCTGACCGGCGGCAAGCTGACGGTGTTTGAAGTGGGGCAGGGCGCCAAACCCGCTGCAACGAGCGAAGCCAAGCCCGAACGCGCCGAAAAGGCCGAACGCAAACCCCGCGAACCGCGCGAGGAGCGCGAACCGCGCGCTGCCCGTCCGCCGCGTGAACCGCGTGCGCCGCGACCCGAACCGACTGAACGCGCTGCTCCCGAAGCGGCTCCCATAGCCGAGGATCGCGCCCCGCGTCAGGCCGAGGATCGCGCCCCGCGTCAGGAACGCCCCAAGCGTGACGGGACCAAGGCGCCCAAGGCCGAACCCAAGCAGCAGGCCGCCGATAGCGGCGACGGCGACGTCTGGAACGGTCCGGTCCCCAGCTTCCTTGGCGTTTCGGCGCTCTGATTGAAACAGGTTGAAGCATACGCGATCCCACGCTCGGTCTGGGCGCTGGGGTTCGTCAGTATGTTCATGGATATCTCGTCCGAGATGATCCACGCGCTGTTGCCGTTGTTCCTCACAGGCGTGCTTGGTGCCAGTGTAGCGTTGGTGGGCGCTATCGACGGCATTGCTGAAGCCACGGCGTCGATAGCAAAGGTCTTTTCGGGTTATGTTTCGGACCGGATCGGAAAGCGCAAGCCGCTGATCTTGCTCGGCTATGGCCTCGGCGCATTGTCCAAGCCGCTTTTTGCGCTAGCCGGAGCCCCGGGGCCCGTACTTGGTGCGCGGTTCCTCGACCGGATAGGTAAAGGCCTGCGCGGTGCCCCGCGCGATGCCTTGGTAGCTGATGTCACCCCGCTGGAAAGCCGAGGCCGCGCCTATGGTCTGCGTCAGTCGCTTGATACGGTCGGCGCTTTTGTAGGGCCTCTGATCGCGATCGCTTTGATGGCACTTTATGCCGGGAATATGCGCCAGGTTTTCTGGTGGGCAGTGGTGCCGGCCGTACTGGCGGTCCTATTGGTGCTGTTCGGGGTGAAGGATGCCGAAAAGCCAAGCGAGTCCAGCAAGGCTCGCTCTCCGCTGAAGTTTCATGATCTGCGCGCCCTAACTAGTGCCTTTTGGGCCGTCACCGCGATTGGCGTGGCCATTGCAATGGCTCGGTTCAGTGAGGCGTTTCTGGTTCTGAAAGCACATGCCGAAGGTCTGCCGCCGGGCTTTGCGCCATTGGTGTTAGTTGCGATGAACTTGGTCTATTCGGTCGGCGCATATCCTGCGGGGGCTCTGACTGATCGCGTCGGCCCACATATGCCATTGCTGCTAAGCCTCGTTTGTTTGTTGGCTGCGGACCTGTGCCTCGGGCTGGGTCACGGCTTAGTTGCAAGCTTTCTGGGCATTGCCTTGTGGGGTGCGCACATGGCGCTTTCGCAAGGTTTACTGGCGCAATTGGTCGCTCAGCATTCAGCAGAATCGCTGCGCGGATCGGCCTTTGGGCTATTCAATCTGGCCAGCGGACTTACGCTGCTGGCCGCCAGTCTGCTGGCAGGATTGCTGTGGGATGGCGCGGGACCAGGCATGACGTTTCTCGCCGGAGCGGGATTTGCAGTGCTGGCCGGGCTGCTGTTGATCGCGCTGCGTTCCGTAGTAACGCAGCAGATCACTCCGCAATCTTGACAAAGCTATCGATCACCCGCTTTGCCCCAGCCGTCTCAAACTCGATTTCGAGTTTGTTGCCTTCCTGCGCGGTGATCGTGCCGTAGCCGAATTTCTCGTGGAACACCCGCACGCCCACGCCGACATCGCCGCGCGGCCGTGCGGCGAAGCTGGCGGCGCTGCGAGTGGCTTCGGGCAAACGGCGCGGGCTGGAGTCATAGGGCTGGGCGGCGGCGCGTTGCCAGCCGGGGCCGCGGGTCATGGTGCGGCCCGGTTGGCTGGCGACATGGGCGAACGGATCGCCGCCTTCCGACCATTGCGCCCGCCACAACGAGGCACCGCCCGATAGCGTTGATTCCTGCTCGATATGCGCTTCGGGCAGATCGCCGATGAACCGGCTGGGGATCGAGCTGGTCCACTGGCCATAGATCCGGCGGTTGGCGGCATGCAGGATCGTGCAGCGCCGCCGCGCGCGGGTGATCGCAACGTAAGCCAGGCGGCGTTCCTCTTCCAGACTGGCGAGACCGCCTTCGTCCATTGCGCGCTGGCTGGGGAACACGCCTTCTTCCCAGCCGACCAGAAACAGATTGTCGAACTCCAGCCCCTTGGCAGCGTGGATCGTCATGATCGTCAGCTTTTCGGCGCTATCGTTCGCCTCATTGTCCATCACCAGGCTGACGTGTTCGAGGAAATCGCCCAGCGTCTCGTATTCTTCCATCGCACGGGCAAGTTCGGTCAGGTTTTCCAGCCGCCCCGCGCTTTCAGCGCTCTTTTCGGCCTGCAGCGCGTCGGTATAGCCGCTCTCTTCCAGCACCTGCCGGACCAGCTCGGCCGGCGAAAGCACCTTGGCCGCATCGCGCCAGCGCGCCACGCCGCGCATGAAATTCAGCAGTGTGCCGCGCGCCCGCGCCGGGAGCTCGTCGGTATCGACGATCTCGACCGCTGCCAGGCTGAGCGGGATTGCCCGCGCCCTGGCATGGCGGTGGATTTTCTCCAGCGTCTTGTCACCCAGACCGCGTTTGGGGCTGTTGTAGATCCGCTCAAACGCCAGATCATCGCTGGGTTGCGAGATCAGCCGCAGATAGCCCAATGCATCGCGCACTTCGGCGCGTTCATAAAACCGGAAGCCGCCAACGATCTTGTAGGGCAAGCCGATCGAAATGAACCGGTCTTCAAACTCGCGGGTCTGGAACTGGGCGCGGACCAGGATCGCGACCGTGGCGAGGCTGGCCCCCTCACGCTCGAGCCGCTCGGCCTCTTCGCCGACCCGGCGGGCTTCCTCGGGTCCGTCCCACACGCCGATCACCCGGACCTTGTCGCCGCCGTTCTTATCGGTCCACAGCGTCTTGCCAAGCCGGTGACTGTTGGCGTCGATCAGTCCGGACGCGGCGGCGAGGATGTCCGGAGTGGAGCGATAATTCTGCTCCAGCTTGATCACCTTGGCGCCGGGAAAATCCTGTTCAAACCGCAGGATATTGGCAACTTCTGCGCCGCGCCATGAATAAATCGACTGGTCATCATCGCCGACCACACAGATGTTCTTGTGCCCCTGCGCCAGCAGCCGCAGCCACAGGTACTGGACCTGATTGGTGTCCTGATATTCGTCGACCATGACGTATTTGAAGCGCTGCTGATATTGCTCCAGCAGGTCGCGGTGGGTCCGTAGAATGTTCAGCATATGCAGCAGCAGATCGCCAAAATCGCAGGCGTTGAGCGCCTTTAGCCGGTCCTGATAGAGCCGATAGAACTTCTGTCCCAGGCCATTGGCATAGGCCTCTGAATCTCCAGCAGACAGGTCCTGCGGGTTCAGCCCCTTGTTCTTCCAGCGATCAATGCATTGCGCCAGCAGCTTGGCCGGCCAGCGTTTGTCATCCAGCCCTTCGGCTTGAATCAGCTGTTTGAGCACGCGCAGTTGATCGTCGGTATCGATGATCGTGTAGTTCGATTGCAGCCCCACGAGTTCAGCATGGCGGCGCAGCAGTTTGGCCGCGATCGAATGGAACGTGCCGAGCCACGGCATCCCTTCGACCGCCGGGCCAACCAGATGCCCAACCCGCTCCTTCATCTCGCGCGCGGCCTTGTTGGTAAAGGTAACGCAGAGGATCTCACTCGGCCAGGCGAGGCGGCTGCGGACGATATGGGCGAGCCGCGCGGTCAAGGCCGCAGTCTTGCCGGTGCCAGCACCCGCCAGCATCAGCACCGGGCCCTCGGTCGCAAGCACAGCTTCGCGCTGCGGCGGGTTCAGGCCATCGAGCAGGGGATCGGGGCTGGATTCGGTGGGTTGTTGCACGCGCGAACAACTAGGGAACACTGCGGTTCGGCGCAAGTCCTGTGCGGCTGGCCGTCCCCACGGAACTAAGTCCGCGCCTCGCGCGTTGTAAGTGGGACGAGTTACATATCGAAGGACCCAGCCCATGAAACATCTGCTCATCCTTGGTGCCGCTATGACATCGATTGCCGCCATGCCCGCGCTGGCCCAGACGCAGCTGCCGGAAAATCCCGCCCCACCAACGGTGTACCAGGCAAATCCGCCGGGACCCGGGATGCCGACAATGACGCCGCCCGATCCGGCCACCGCAGACCAGCCCGTGGCCCCGGCAATGCCGGCCGATCATGGCTATCATGCCGGACCATATAAAGGCGCGCTGACCGCGCCGCCGGCTGGCGCGATGAACAAAGTCTATCCCGTCTGCACCCGCAAGTTGCAGGACAGCTGCCGCAACCCCGGCGGGAAATAGACCGGGGCCGTGCGGTCCATAAGTTGGAGGCCTGGGATTTCGTTTGACTTGCTGGCGACCTGCCGCAAGCAGTTGGGCCATGCATCCGATCCGCCAAAATGCCCGCGTCCTGTCTGCCAGCCTTGTCGGCACGGCGGTGGAATTCTTTGATTTCTACATCTTCGGCACCGCCGCCGCGCTGGTGTTCGGGCCGCTGTTTTTCCCATCGGAATCGACCGCGGCACAGCAGCTTGCAGCGTTCATGAGCTTTGGTCTGGCGTTCTTAGCGCGGCCGCTTGGCGCGATTGCCTTTGGCCATTTCGGTGACCGCGTGGGGCGCAAGGCGACTTTGGTGGCGTCCTTGCTGTTGATGGGCCTCTCGACCGTGCTGATCGGGGTGTTGCCGGGCTATGCCGCGATCGGATTTGTTGCGCCGCTGCTGCTGTGTGTATTGCGGTTCGGGCAGGGCTTTGGCCTTGGCGGCGAATGGGGCGGTGCGGCTTTGCTGGCGGTGGAGAACGCGCCCAAGGGCTGGGAAGCCCGGTTTGGTGCCGCGCCGCAGATGGGCGCGCCGCTGGGGTTCCTGTTTTCAAACGGGCTGTTCCTGCTGCTCGGCATGGGGCTGAGCGAGGCGGATTTTGTCAGCTGGGGCTGGCGCATTCCATTTCTGGCCAGCGCCGTGCTGGTCGCGGTCGGGCTGTGGATCCGGTTAAAGATCACCGAAACACCGGCCTTTGCCGCGGCAGAGGCGCCGCCGGTGGCCGTGCCGATTGCGAATGTGATCCGCCAGCATCCACTGTTGCTGCTTGCGGCATCGGCCGGCGCGGCGAGCTGCTTTGCGGTGTTCTACCTCAGCACCGCCTTTGCGCTGTCCTATGGCACCAGCACTCTCAAGATCGACCGGCAGACTTTTCTCGCGTTGCAACTGGGGGCGAATGTTTTCTTCGCCATCGGCATCATTGGCGCGGCCATGGCGGCGGATCGTTTCGGAGCGAGCCGGATCATGGTTCTGGGCGCGGTTCTGACGATTGTCACCGGGTTGGTGTTCGGTCCGGTCATGGCCTCTGGTTCGCTTCCTGCGATCTTTGTCATGCTGTCGTTCGCGCTGCTGGTTATGGGGCTGAGCTATGGCCCGCTGGGCGGCTGGCTCAGCGGGCTGTTCCCGGTGCGGGTGCGCTATACGGCGATTTCGCTGGCCTTTACGTTCGGCGGGATCGTCGGCGGCGCGCTGACCCCGATTGCGGCGCAGCAACTGGCCGCGAGCGGTCAGATCGTCGCTACGGGCTGGCTGCTAGCGGCGGTCGCCGTGCTGACCCTGGCGGGGATCAGGCTGGCAAAACCCGCAGCAGCGTAATCCGGGCCTTGCCGACCTTGCGATCGGCCACGGCTTCCATCCCCTTGATCTTCGGTTCTTCGTTAAAGGCGGTTTCTAGGCTGACCCAACTGGCCTCACCAATCCAGCCAAGCCGTTGCAACTTGTCGAGCGCCACTTCACCGGCCCCGGTGCGATAGGGCGGATCGAGCATCACCAGATCGAGCGGCGCTTTCGCGGGGCCGAGCGCCAGCACCGATCCGGCGCGAACATCGCATTGGCTTTGGGCTTGCAAGCTGGCGACGTTGCCGCGCAGCGCGCGGATCGCGGCGGCATCTTGTTCCACGAACACGCAGCTTGCCGCGCCGCGCGACATCGCCTCAAGCCCGAGCGCGCCGGACCCGGCGAACAGATCGGCCACGGCCAATCCTTCAAAGCTGCCGATCCGGCTGACCAGCATCGAAAATAGCGTCTCGCGGGTACGATCCGCGGTCGGCCGGGTGGTGTCTCCGGCGGGAGTGGTCAGCTTGCGGCCGCGCCATTGGCCGGCGATGATCCGCAGGCTCATTTGCGCGGACCCGCTTTGCTCGGGCCGGGCTTGCGGGGACCGCGCGGAGCGGCCGTGCCGGGCTTGGCGCCGGGCTTTCCGCCCGGCTTGGCTCCGGGTTTTACGGGACCACCACGGCGCGGCACATAGGCCTTGGCGGCGTCCGGCGCCCCGGCGTCGTAGCGCGGGGCAGCGCGGGAGATTCGCGCGCGGGCTTGCTGCGGTGCGCTCGATGCCGCGGTGACCACAGAGCCGCCCGGCAGCGTCCGGATGAACTTCTCGACATCAATCTGACGGATTTCAACCGCCCGCCCGCGCGGCAGATCGAGCAGTTCGAACGGGCCGTAGGAGGTGCGCATCAGGCGGCTGACTTCAAGCCCGAGATGCTCAAGAACCCGCCGGATTTCGCGGTTCTTGCCCTCGCGGATGGTCAGCTCGATCCACTGGTTGCGCCCGGTCTTGCGCTCCATATTGGCGTCGATCCGGCCATAGCGCATCCCGTCGACCTCGATCCCCTCGACCAGACTTTCGAGCTGTTCCTGGGTGACTTCGCCATAGGTGCGGGCGCGGTAGGTGCGGGGAATGCCCGATGACGGCAGCTCCATTGTCCGCTTCAGCGCGCCGTCGTTGGTCATCAGCAACAGGCCTTCGGTGTTGTAATCGAGCCGCCCGATCGGCATCACCCGGCCCGCGCTTTCGGGCAGCGCATTGCGCAGCGCGGAATAGATCGTCGGGCGCCCGGCGGGGTCATGCTCGGCGGTCAGCAGCCCGGGGGGCTTGTGAAACAGGAACAGCCGGGTTGCCTCGGCTGCTTTGACCGGCTGGTCATCGACCGTCACCCCGCGCAGGCTTTTCAGCACGGTCGCGGGCGTGGTCAGCACCACGCCGTCCAGCTTGACCCGGCCATCGGCAATCATCCGTTCAACCTCACGGCGGCTGGCGATCCCGGCGCGGGCAAGCAATTTGGCGATGCGGTCACCCTCACGGGGAGCGAGTTCTGGGGTTGTCATGGCGTGGGCCTTAGCCGTTGCCGGGCCTGTGGGGAAGGGTAGCTGGCGGGCTTCGACAGGCTCAGCCTGAGCGGGGTTGGTTTAGGCCGCATTTCCCGACCCCGCTCAGGCTGAGCCTGTCGAAGTCCCTGGCGCTTACCCCTGCGCTAAATCCATCTGCTCTGCGCAAATCTCGTGAAACCGGCTGATCCCGCCCTCGAGCGTGCCCAGCGTCAGTTCGCTGACCGCACCCGAAGCCAGCCCTTGCTGGCCCAGCGCGGCAGCGCGGAAGTCTTCGCCGCCAAACACGCTGCCATCGAGCAGATCCCAGCTGCGCTGCCAGTGGCTTTGGGCCTTGTCTGTCTGAGGCTTTTCCGGGATCAACATGAAGTCTTCGACCAGCGTTCGGTCATGTCCCTGCGGCCACAGCGCCATGATGTTGATGTAATCCGGACTGACGACAATCACCGTGCCGGGGAACAGCTGATAGGTATAGGTCCCGCAGCGGCGCAGCGCGGCCATATCGGCATAGTCGATCCCGTCCATTTCCGCCGCGCGGCCCACGAAACTGCGCTGATGCGGACCGATCTGATCGCCGCTAGTGATGCCGTCCTTAAAGAACGGCCCGATCGTGTCGGCATGGAGCCGGGCGACGTGATAACTTTCCAGGAACGCATCCATGATCAGCTTCCAGTTGGAGGCGACATCGTGGGTGTGGCGCGCAAACAGGTGCAGATCGCGCAGGGCAAAGGCATCGAAATCCGTACCCAGCGTAACCGGATCAGCAAAATCGGCGCCGCCTTGCGGGGAATACCAGATCAATCCGCCAGCCTCGCAGCTGTCCAGTTCGACCAGCCCGAAATCGGTCTTGTCGAGCCCCGGAAAGGTATCGGGACGGGGCAGCGCCAGCAGCCGCCCGTCGGTGGCATAGGTCCAGGCGTGATAGGGGCAGGTCATCCGCTTGGCGCATTGCACCTCGGCCCCTTCGATCAGCCGGGTGCCGCGGTGGCGGCAGACGTTGAGGAAGACGTGGGCCTTGCCTTCGCCATCGCGGGTGATCAGCAGCGGGCGGCCCGTGGCATCGTGCGGCACCGCCATATTGGGATCAGGGAGCAGCGCCGATGGACACAGCACCTGCGGCGCGCGATCAAACAGCGCAGCCTTCTCCCGCGCCCAATGCGCCGGATCGGTATAGACCGAGGTAGGAACCGAAGTGATCCCCCGATTGGCGCGCGTGCTGCCAGCACCAATCTGGCGGGCCAGTTCAAGCTGGCCTGCGGTGGGCGGAGTGCCTGGAAGCGTGGATGTCATATCCATGGGGCTATCCTTAGTCGATTTCGGCGCTAGGTTCGCTCCAAATCGGGTTGGGAGCAAGCGCCGTGAATACAGCCAACGAAACCGTAGCGTCAGGAAGGGGTCGCCTATGGGATTCTATCAAGCCGTATTTTGAAAAGGAATCACTGGCCGCCTTCTTCGTCGGGGTTTCCTCAGGCTTTCCCTATGCGATGATCGGCGCAACATTGACCACGCGGCTGGCGCAAGACGGGATCAGCAAGAAGACCGTCACCGCCTTCGCGCTCGCCTTTCTGGTCTACAACCTCAAATTCCTGTGGGCATGGGTGGTTGATGGAGTCCGGTTGCCGCTGATCGGGCGGCTGGGCCAGCGGGTTTCCTGGATGGTGGTTTCCGGGCTGTTCGTGATGGCCGCCGTGGTCAATCTGGCGCTGGTTGACCCGCAAGCAGACATTGCCTGGACCGCAACGTCGGCAATTCTGGTCGGGATTGCCGGGGCGACCTTTGACATCGTTATCGACGCCTACCGGATTGAAACGCTGAAGCCCTATCAGCTCGGGATCGGATCCGGGATGTCGCAATACGGTTGGCGGATCGGCTCAACCGCAGCGGGCGCGCTCGCGCTGGTGTTGGCCGCGCGATATGGCTGGAGCGTCGCTTATATGGCCTGCGCGCTGCTGGCGCTGCCGGCCATGCTGACTGCGCTAATCGTAGGTGAGCCGCCGCGCCACCGCGATCCGATTGAGCGCAAAGGGCTGGCGGCAGGCTTCAACGCCATTGCCGGGCCGTTTGTCGAATTCTTCAAGCGCAGCGGGGCATGGCTGGTGCTGCTGTTCATCCTGCTCCACAAGATCGGCGATACGCTGGGCCAGCTGGTGCTGCGGCTGCTGCTCAACGATATGGGCTATTCCAACGATGAAATCGCGATCTGGGATGTCGGGGTAGGCTTTTGGGCCTTCCTGATCGGGATTTTTGTCGGCGGGGTGCTCTACGCGCGGATCGGCCTCAAGAAATCGGTGCTGCTGGCGCTGGTCTTGATGGGCGTTTCCAACGCCAGCTATGCGGTGCTGGCCAGCGTCGGCCATACCAATATCGGGCTGGGCCTGACCCAAGGCTTTGAGAACTTTGCCAGCGGGATCGGCGGCGTGGTGGTGGTCGCCTACTTCTCGGCATTGTGCGATCTGCGCTTCACCGCCACGCAATATGCGCTGATCTCAGCAGCGGCGAGCGTGGTCGGGCGGGTCGTCACCGGCACCTCGGCCGGGGCGATGGTCGAGAGCATGGGCTATGTGAACTATTACCTGCTGACGACCGTGATCGCGATACCGGGCATTTTGCTGTTCTGGTGGATGAGCCGGGCCGGATTGATCGATGCCTCGATGGGCACGGCTGGCGGCGGCAATGACGGGAACCCCGAAACCCCGCACTGATCAGTCTGGAAACTCGCGGTTGAGCCGCAGCACTTCGCCGGCGAGGTAAAGCGAGCCGGCGATCAGCACGTCGCCTCCGGGCGGGAGCGCAGCCAGCGCAGTGGGCACATCGGCGTAGGCCTGTACCGGCAGGTCGGCGTGGGGGGCAATATCCTCTGGCCGGTGGGCTTCGTGGCCGGGGGCGGGGACGACGGACAGGCTCAGCAGTTGCCCCCGCAACGGCGCGACAATCGCGGCGGGGTCTTTGTTGGCGAGCATTCCGGTGATGAGGTGGATCGGCGGAGCAGCTTTAAAAAACCGGGCAATCGCCAGCCCCGCATCGGCGTTGTGCCCGCCATCAAGCCACACCCGCCGCCCCGGCACCAACGCCGTCAGCGGGCCTTGCCCCAGAAGTTGTAGCCGTGCGGGCCAGCGGGCGGCGCGGATGCCCTGAGCCATGGCTTCGGGCGAGACCGACACTTGCGTCTGGTGCCGCAACATCGCCACCGCCAGCGCGGCATTATCGGCCTGATGGAGCCCGGCCAGCGCGGGCAGGGGCAGGATCAGTTCACCAAAGCGGTCGCGGTAGTGAATCGCCTCGCCAATTTCGGCCGACCAATCCAGATCGCGGATATAGGTCCGCGCGCCTGCAATCATCGCCTGTGTGATCACTGTCTTGGTAACGTCAGCCGGATAGGCCTGCGTTACCAACGGCACGCCGGGGCGGGCGATTCCGGCCTTCTCAAAGGCAATCCGGCACAGCGGATCGGTCGGCACACCGTCTTCGGGAACCAGCAGGAATTCCTTGTGATCGATCCCCAACGTCGCGATCCCGCAGGCGGCTTGGCCGTCCAATACATTGGTCGCATCGAGCCGCCCGCCAAGGCCAACCTCGATGATGCAGGCGTCGGCTGGAATGCGGTGAAAAGCGAGGAAATAGGCGGCGGCAGTGACTTCGAAAAAGCTGGGGGAGAGGTCTTCGCCCTGATCCAGCACTTCCTTGAGCAGGTCCGCCAGCAGATCATCCTCGATCAGTTTTCCGGCCACGCGAATGCGTTCGTTATAGCGCACCAGATGCGGCTTAGTCGCGGCATGAACGGTCAGGCCCTGCGCCTCCAGCATCGCCCGTAGATAGGCGCAGGTGCTGCCTTTGCCGTTGGTCCCGGCGACATGGAACACCGGAGGCAGAGCTTTGTGCGGGTTGCCGATCCGGGCCAGCAATTCGTGGATCACCTCAAGCCCAAAACGCCCGCTCGGCAGGCTCAGCGCGCCGAGGCGATTAAGCTGAGTCTGGACGCCGGGGTGGGTTGAGGTGGCGAAGTCTCGCACGCGGGTTAGGCGGCTTTAGCCGCGCCCAGATAGCCCAGCACGGTGGCCAGCTTAGCCTTCAGATCGCGGCGGTGGACCACCATATCGACCATGCCGTGTTCGTGCAGGTACTCGGCCCGCTGGAACCCTTCGGGCAGTTTTTCGCGGATCGTATCCTGAATCACGCGCTGACCGGCAAAACCGATCAGGCATTCCGGCTCGGCAATGTGGACATCGCCCAGCATGGCATAGCTGGCGGTGACGCCGCCGGTGGTCGGATCGGTCAGCACCACGATATAGGGCAGGCCGGCCCGGTTCAGCCGCTGGATCGCCACGGTGGTCTTGGGCATCTGCATCAGGCTGAGGATACCTTCCTGCATCCGCGCCCCGCCTGCGGCCGTGCAGATCACATAAGCGCAACCTTCCGTGATCGCCCGATTGGCCCCAGTAACAAACGCTGCGCCGACCGCCATGCCCATTGACCCACCCATAAAGGCGAAATCCTGCACGCCCAGCACCAGCTTGTGGCCATCGACTGCGCCCAGCGCATTGGTCAGCGCATCGGGGTGCGGGTTGGCCGCGCGGGCGGCTTTCAAGCGGTCGGGATACTTTTTGGAATCGCGGAACTTCAGCGGGTCTTCCTTGACCTTGGGCGAATCCAGAATGGTGAAGCCGGGGTCGAGCAATTGCGCAAACCGTGCGTCCGCACCGATCCGGCCATGATGCTCACAACGCGGGCAAACCGATTGGTTTTCCTCGTATTCCTTGGTGAACAGCATTTCCTTGCACCTGGGGCAGCTCGTCCACAGGTTGTCGGGGGTGTCGCGCTTGTCCTTGAAAGGCAGCGCTTTGCGAACACGGTCAATCCAGCTCATGCGAGGGTCCTAGCCGAATGAACGGCATCCGCCAACGCCTTGGTCAATTCGCGCACCGGCCCGGCAGCATCTGCGCCATGTTCGGCGATCAGATCGACCAAGGCCGAGCCGACCACCACGCCGTCCGCCACCTTGGCAATCGCGGCGGCCTGTTCAGGCGTGCGCACACCGAAGCCGACTGCGACGGGGATCTTGGCGTGCTGTTTGATCCGGGCTACCGCCTCGTCGATCGAGGTTTGCGCGGCCTGCTGCATGCCGGTGATCCCGGCGACCGAGACGTAGTAGAGGAACCCCGATGAGCCTTCGAGCACCGCGGGCAACCGCGCCGCATCGGTGGTCGGCGTGGCCAGCCGGATAAGCGACACTCCGGCGCCGCGCAGCGCGGGGCCAAGTTCGGGGTCTTCCTCGGGCGGAATATCGACGCAGATTACCCCGTCGACCCCGGCCTTGGTGCATTCGTTCGCAAACCATTCCGGCCCGCGCGTGATCATCGGATTGGCATAGCCCATCAGCACCAGCGGCACCTCAGGGTGGCGCGCCCGAAACGCAGCGGCGATCGCGAAGATATCGGCGGTGGTGATCCCGGCCCCCAGCGCGCGCAAATTGGCTTGCTGGATCGCCGGGCCATCGGCCATCGGATCGGTGAACGGCATCCCCAACTCAATCACATCCGCACCGCCTTCGACCAGCGCGTCGAGGATCGCGGCGGTCGGCCCATCACCCCCGGTGACGAAGGTGACGAGGGCCGGGTGGCCCTTTGCAAAGGCGGATTGGAGGCGGGTCATTTGTCTTCTCGGAGTACTGTGGCCACTAAGCTGTAAACGATTTCGATGCCGGTCAAAAACAACGCATAGAAAAATGCATCGAGAAATGCATTGTTAGTAAATTCCCAGCTCGCAATTTTAACGCCATGATCCAAAATTTGAAAAAACACCCAGATAATAATAGTTCCAAAAGGAAGCCAAATTAGCCGAAACCCAATATCGTGAGCCTTCACAACACCACCCCAAGATGCTCCGCAACCGAGAAGATGTCCTTATCGCCCCGCCCGCACAGGTTGACGAGGATGATGCTGTCCTTCGGCATGGTCGGGGCGACCTTGGCCACCGCCGCAATCGCGTGGGCCGGTTCCAGCGCGGGGATGATCCCTTCGGTGCGGCAGAGCAACTGAAAGCCTTCAAGCGCCTCGATATCGGTGACGCTGGTGTAATCGACCCGGCCAACATCGCGCAGCCAGGCGTGCTCCGGCCCGATGCCGGGATAGTCGAGGCCGGCGCTGATCGAGTGGCCCTCGGTGATCTGGCCGTCGGCGTCCTGCAGCAGATAGGTCTTGTTGCCGTGGAGAATGCCCGGGCGTCCGCCCGCGAGGCTGGCGGCGTGTTCTTTGTCGAGCCCGTGGCCGGCCGCTTCGACGCCGAGCATTTTGACTTCGGGATCATCGAGGAACGGATGGAACAGCCCGATCGAATTGCTGCCCCCGCCGATCGCCGCGACCAGCAGGTCAGGCAAGCGGCCGGTGCGCTTCAGCATTTGTTCGCGGGCTTCCTTGCCGATCACAGATTGGAAATCGCGGACCAGTTCGGGGTAGGGGTGCGGGCCCGCGGCGGTGCCGATGATGTAGAAGGTGTCGTGGACATTGGCGACCCAGTCGCGCAGCGCCTCGTTCATCGCGTCTTTCAGCGTGGCGGCGCCAGCGGTGACGGCGCGCACTTCGGCGCCGAGCAGCTTCATCCGGAACACGTTGGGGGCTTGGCGCGCAACATCGGTCGCGCCCATGAAGATCACGCAAGGCAGGCCGAATCGCGCGCAGACGGTGGCAGTGGCAACGCCGTGCTGGCCCGCGCCGGTCTCCGCAATGATCCGGGTCTTGCCCATCCGGATCGCCAGCAGGATTTGCCCGACGCAATTGTTGATCTTGTGCGCGCCGGTGTGGTTGAGTTCGTCGCGCTTGAACCAGACCTGCGCGCCGCCGAGTTCCTCGGTGATCCGGGGTGCGAAGTAGAGCGGGCTGGGGCGGCCGACATAATGCTCCAGCAGGTCATCAAATTCGGCCTTGAACGCCGGATCGATCTTGGCTGCGGTGTACTCTTTTTCCAGCTCGAGAATCAGCGGCATCAGCGTTTCGGCGACGTAGCGCCCGCCAAATTGGCCGAAATGCCCGCGTTCGTCGGGCTGGGTGCGAAAAGAATTTGCTGTTGGCGCGCTGCTCATGATGGGGTCAGCGATTGGCAGAGTGGCGCGGCGAAGTCCAGCCTGACCCTAAGGGTTGGGTGCTTAACAGGCTGGTAATAAACCTGTCTGTTTGCCGAACAATTTGTTGCAAACTTGCCACATAAGAACAGGACTGTGTAATTTATGAACTGTTGGTTCATAGGGGAGCAAGCTGGCGATTCCTACCTAGCGCTCACACCCCTTGACCGGGGCTGAATTCAACCAAGGAGTTACCCATGCGCAAGTTCATCCTCCCTTTGATCGCCTCGCTGGCTGTCGCCACCCCGGCGCTGGCTGACGAAACCCGCGTCGAAGTACGCGGCGGTGCGATCTGGTCCAACGGCACCACCGAAGACACCTATGGCGTTGCCGCCGGGTTTGACACCAACATCGGTCCGGCTGCCTTTGCCGGCTTCGAAGTGTCGGGTGACAAGATCGCAGCCACCGGCACCAAGATCGCCTATGGCCTGACCGGCCGCCTCGGCATCAAGGCCGCGACAGGCACCAAGGTGTTTGCTGCTGGCGGTTACACCACTGAACCTTGCACCGGCTGTGAAGATAGCTGGCATGCGGGCGCGGGCGTTGAGCAAAACGTCAGCGGCCCGTTCTATTTGAAGGCCGAATATCGCCACTACTTCACCGGCAACATGGCTCCGGATTCGGACGCGCTGGTTGCGGGTGTTGGCATCAAGTTCTGATCGTTCTGATCGGAAACACCGAGTGGGAAGGGCGGCTTGGCAACGGGCCGCCCTTTTCGCTTCGACAGCAAATTCGGCCGCACTTACGATGACCGTTAGGGTGTGAACACTAATTATCCCGCCGTGATGTCGCAAACGTACAAGAAATGTTGCGAAAATGACACACCTGCAAACAAGATGGTCCGGACTGTGCCACATTAATCTGGCGCTCATCATTTCTGCGCTTAGGTAAGTCCAACAAATAGAGAAAAACGGGCGCAAGAACCACCAACAGGAGTTATAGTTATGAAAAAGTTTATCCTCCCGCTGATCGCCGCTCTGGCCGTCGCAACCCCGGCCATGGCCAACGAAGCCCGCGTCGAAGCGCGCGGCGGCGTGATCTGGTCGGGCGGTTCCAGCGAAGACACCTATGGCGTTGCCGCCGGTTATGACTTTGACCTGGGCGCAACCACCTTTGCCGGCGTTGAAGTCTCGGGTGACAAGATCGGCGCCACCGGCACCAAGGTGGCCTATGGCGTGACCGGCCGCCTCGGCATCAAGGCTGGTGAAGGCACCCGCCTGTTCGGCGCTGGTGGTTACACCACCGAAGCCTGCGACCTCTGCGAAGGTCAGTGGCACTTGGGCGCCGGTCTGGAACAGAAGGTTTCGGGCCCGGTCTATCTGAAGGCTGAATACCGTCACTACTTCGAAAACGACTTCGTGCTCGGCGGTGATGCGCTGGTCGCCGGCGTTGGCGTGCGCTTCTAGGCACACGCGCCGCAAGGCAACACATCAGGGGCGGTCCGGAAGCGGGCCGCCCTTTTTTGTTATGTGGTGCGCGCCGCGGCACAGAAAGCCGCGATCAGGGCGGGATCCTTCACGCCCGGTGCGATTTCCACGCCTGATGAGCAATCGACCAGTTCTGCCCCGGTGATCCGCGCGGCCTCTGCGACATTGCCGGGGTTGAGGCCGCCGGCCAGGCCCCAGGGCAGCGGCGCCCGCCAATCCGCCAACAGGTTCCAGTCAAAGGTCAGCCCCAATCCGCCTGGCAGCGCGCCCTTGGGCGTCTTGGCATCAAGCAGGACCAGATCGGCCGCCCCGACAAAGTCATAGGCCCGCTCTAGATCGGCCCCGGCTGAGACCGACAGGACTTTCCAGACCGGCAGGCCGTGCCGCGCCCGCAATGCGGCGCTGCGCTGCGGGCTCTCGTGGCCGTGGAGTTGCAGCACATCGAGCTTGGCGGCGGCCACCGCTTCGGCAATCGCGGCGTCATCGGCATCGAGGAACACCCCGACCCGGCCGATCCGCCCGGCGGCCCGCTGGCCAAGTTCAGCCGCGACATCCAGCGCGGCATAACGCGGGCTCTTCTCAACAAACATCAGCCCGAACCATTCCGCTCGCGCCGCAATCGCGGCATCGAGCGTGTCGGGAGTGGTCAGGCCGCAGATCTTGATGGCGGGGGCAGGCATAACCCCGCCTTACCCAAACCCGCGTGCGTGTCGAGGCTTACTGCGCCAGTTCGAACTGCACCGTCAGGCTGATCTGCGCTTCAACCTCACCGGCCGCAATCGGGCTGGAGGACGATGCATCGGCCATCTTGGCCATCGCATAGACCGGCTGGGGCGGGCTATAGCCGCCGCCTTCGCTGATCGAGACGATCCGCACCACGCGCAAGCCTGCTGCCTTGGCATAGAGATCGGCGCGGGCGCGGGCCTGCTTCATGGCGTCGCCGCGGGCTTCGTCCATAGCGCTGCGCGGATCGGACATCTGGAAGGCCGGTCCACTAATCTGGTTCGATCCCGAGGCGACCAGCGCATCGAGCACTTTGCCAAAGCCCTTGATATCGCGGCTGCGGATCGTGACGGTGTTGCTGGCTTGATAGCCGACAATCCGCGGGTCCTGGATCACCTGCCCGTTGGGGCCGATCACTGGCTGGCCGTAAACCGGGTTGAGATTGATCTGGCTGGTCTGGATATCCTTATCGGCAATCCCCGCTTTCTTAAGCGTGGCGATCACCTTGTTCATCGCTGCCGCGCTGGCTGCCAAGGCATCGCTGGCGGTCTTGCCTTCGCTGACCACGCCCGCGCTGAACACCGCCATATCGGGCGTGCGGGTGCTTTTGCCCTCGACCGTCAGCGTCAGCAGCGTGCTGCTCGCGGCGATGGCGGGTTGATCCTGATGGGCCATGGCTACACCGGGCATAGCGAGGGCAAGGGCGAGCGGGGCGAGGGCGAACTTCAGCATTTTCATGGAATTACTCCTGTAACTTGAAGCCTGATCTAACCGTTACTGCCTGTCAGCAGGCTGAACCTACAGCGTGCCTTCAATCGCCCGAGCGGCTGCCGCCGGATCCTCTGCCCGCGCGATCGGGCGGCCGATTACCAGCACGCTGGCCCCGGCATCGCGCGCGGCACGCGGGGTGACGGCACGTTTCTGATCGCCCAGATTGGCATCGGCGGGACGCAGCCCTGGGACCACCAGAAACCCGTCTTTCCACATGGCATGGACCGCCGCGACCTCGTGCCCTGAACAGACGATCCCATCGAGCCCGGCGGCGCGCGCCAGCTCGGCCAGCCGGATCACCTGATCGTGCGGCGTGCCGGAAATGCCGGTCGCAGCCATGTCGCTATCATCGAGGCTGGTCAGCAGGGTGACACCGACCACCTTGCATTTCTCGCCCGCGGCGGCTTTGGCATCTTCCATCATCGCCTGTCCGCCGCCGGCGTGAACGGTCACAATCGCCGGTTCCAGCACATGGATCGCCTGCATCGCGCCCGCGACGGTGTTGGGAATATCGTGCAGCTTCAGATCGAGAAAGATCGGCAGGCCCAGCTTGTGCACTTCCAGCACGCCGTGGTGACCGTGGGCATAAAAGAATTCCAGCCCCAGCTTGACCCCGCCGATATGGGCTGCGGCTTTTTTGGCGACCTCAATCGCCGTTTCGAGGCGGGGGAAATCGAGCGCGAGATAAATCGGGTTGGTTCTCATTGCGGTGGTGCCAACGGGTCCTGTGTGGTTGCGGTTTCAAGCTGGGTGCTGGTGCCGATTGCGGTCGGCACGCTCTGGCTGGCCGACTTGACCGAATTCTCCAGAAACCCGATCCGCCGTTTGAGCTGCCAGCGCGCGCCTTTGTGGATCAGCCACATCGGCACGAACCCCAGCACCATCGAGACAATTACGATAAACCCGACCGGCCATTCGAGATGGACATAGTTGCCATCCTGCAGCGGCCACAGATTGAGCGGCACTGTCTGCCAGTTGATCGCAATGAATGCGACCAGCGCGATGGTGAATGCGAGCAGCAGGAGCGTGCGGATCAACTGCATGGGGACCTTGCCTCCTTGTTCTTCAGGGCTTTGCAGGTGTGATGCTAGGCGGCTTGGCGGCCGAAGGGAAGGGGTTCGAGAGGAAAGCATCGAGATCCTTGGCGCTCTGGTCAGGAGCCTCTTCCATCGGGATATGGCCGATGCCGGGATAGACGATTTTGACCGATCCGGGGATCCGCGCCGCGAACCAATCGGCCCCGCTGACCGGGATCAGCTTGTCCTGATCGCCCCACAGGATCAGCGTTGGGACTTTGATTTCGCCCAGCCGACCGGTGTTGGTATCGCGCTTGGCGTATTGGGCAAACCGGGCGCCGGTCGCGGCACGGTTGCCGGGATAGCGGTTGAGTTCCCAATAGCGATCAATCGCAGCCGGGGTGACAATCGCCTGATTGGAAACCGAACCGTGCATCGACTTCTCAAAAATCGAACGCGGGGTGATCAGCAAGGCGATCTTGTTCAGGCCGGGGGTGCGGGCGATGCGAAAGCCGATGGGCAGCTTCTTGTTCGGATCATCGGGCGGCCCGGCAGCGTCGACCAGCACCAACTGGGTCAGCTTGTCTGGGTGGGCGAGCGCATATTCCCAGGCGACGTAACCGCCCATCGAATTGCCAGCGAGCGCGAACTTGCTTACCCCCAGCTTGGTCAGCAGTGCATCGAGCGTGCCGACGAAAGCCGCGCCATCGTATTGTCCGGCGGGGTTCGGACCGGTCATGCCATGGCCGATCTGATCGACCGAGATGATCCGGTACTTGGCCCCCAGCCGCGCCACCCACGGCTCCCATGTGTGGAGCGAGGCGTTGGAGCCGTGGAGCAGCACCAGCACCGGCCCATCGCGCTTGCCCTCATCGCGGACATGCATGGTGAGGCCGCCGCCAAGATCGACGAATTGCGAGGCCTTGTTCGTGTACTTGGCCCGCATCTCGGTTGGATCAGTGTCTGGCGTGTAGCCGATGGCGAACAGGGCGATCAATGCGACGAGCAGCAGTCCGCCGATCCATTTCAAGATGCGTTTCAACGGCAATGCTCCCTATTGCGGGCCGAACACCCGATCGAAAATCGTATCGATCGCCTTGAAGTGATAGTCGAGGTTGAACTTGTCCTCAAGCTGGGCCGCGCTCAATACTGCGGTGACTTCGGGATCGGCTTTCAGCAGTTCGAGCAGGCTCAATTGTCCGTCCGATTCCCACACCTTCATCGCGTTGCGCTGAACCAGCCGGTAGCTGGCATCGCGCTCCAAACCGGCTTGCGTCAGCGCCAGCAGCACCCGCTGCGAATGGACCAGACCGCCCATCTTATCGAGGTTCTTCTGCATCCGCTCTGGATAGATCAGCAACTTGTCGATCACCCCGGTGAGGCGCCCAAGCGCAAAGTCGAGCGTGATCGTGGCATCAGGCCCGATGTAGCGTTCAACCGAGGAGTGCGAGATATCCCGCTCATGCCATAGCGCGACGTTTTCCAGTGCCGGCGTGACCGCCGAGCGGACTACGCGGGCGAGGCCGGTCAGGTTTTCGGTCAGGATCGGATTGCGCTTGTGCGGCATCGCCGAGCTGCCTTTTTGCCCCGGCGCGAAGTATTCCTCGGCCTCTAGCACTTCGGTCCGCTGCAGGTGGCGCACTTCGATCGCGAGGCGTTCGATGCTGCTGGCGATCACGCCCAGCGTGGCAAAGAACATCGCGTGGCGATCGCGCGGAATCACCTGCGTGCTGACCGGCTCGACGCTCAGGCCCAGCTTTTCGGCGACATATTCCTCAACCGATGGGTCGATGTTGGCAAAGGTGCCGACCGCGCCCGAAATCGCGCAGGTCGCGATTTCGGCACGCGCTGCAACGAGCCGCGCTTTGCAGCGGGTGAACTCGGCATAGGCTTCGGCCAGCTTCTTGCCGAAAGTGGTCGGTTCGGCATGGATGCCGTGGCTGCGGCCGATGGTGGGGGTGTATTTATGCTCGAGCGCGCGGCGCTTGATCGCGGCGAGTAGCGCGTCGAGATCGGCCAGTAGCAGGTCCGATGCCTGCGCCAGCTGGACCGCCAGGGTGGTATCGAGCACGTCGCTGCTGGTCATGCCCTGATGCATGAACCGCGCCTCTGGCCCGACCTGCTGCGCCACCCAATCGAGGAACGCGATCACATCGTGCTTGGTCACGGCCTCAATCGCGTCAATCGCGGCGACGTCGATCTTGGGATTTGTCGCCCACCAGTCCCACAGCGCCTTGGCGCCCGACATCGGAACCACACCCAACTCGCCCAGTTTCTGCGTGGCGTGGGCCTCAATCTCAAACCAGATCCTGAATCGCGCCTCTGGCTCCCAGATCGCAGTCATCGCGGGGCGGGAATAGCGGGGGACCATGTTTCGTACTCCTTCGGGATATGCAGGAGCCGCTAGGGGGAGGGGGCGGGGATGGCAAGGGGTGGGCGGGGATTATGCCTCAACCGGCGGCTTGTCATAGGTCCCCTGCATCGTGATTGCTGCATCGGGCGCGGCCAAGATCGCCCTCAAAGTCTCCACCGGATAGGCCATGTTTGGCACCGCTGGATCATAAGCCGGTTGGGCCACTTCACAATCTGCCATGCAGGGCGCCGGGTTCAGCATCGCTTGCGCTTCGTCGCCCGAAATGCCGCATTCGGCCAGCACTTTGGGATCTACCCAACGCGCCGGATCGACTTCAGTGACTTTGCAGGCGACCTCCAGTGTCAGCCCCTCTGGCCCGGCGAAGTAGATTGATTTGCAAAAGCCATGCCCGATCGGGCCGATCGCGGGGACGCCGTGGCTGCGGATGCGGTTGCGCATGGCGATGAGGCCAGCCTCATCCGGTGCGCGGAAGGCGAGGTGCTGCATGGTTCCCGCCGCACACTTGCCCGCGCCGGTCCCGGCGTGGGTGATGCCAAGGGTTGAGGGCACCTCGGCAATCCCGGCCAGTTCCACCACCGAGAAATAGCTCGCCTCGTCCATTTTTAGGAAGGCGTGCTTGCCGCCGGGCACGCCGTGCATTTCGAACAGCCCGACCAGCGGGAAACCCATTACTTGCGTAAAGAAGGTCAGCTGTTCCTTCATGTTGGCCGACATGATCGCGATGTGGTGGATGCCGTTGGGCTTTTGGATGGGCATGGCTGGTCCTCTTCCGTTTCCATAGAGCCTAATCGGCCTCGCGCGGTTGGCAAGGGCCGCAAGGGGCTTGAACGCAAAGCGCTGACAGGCCACCACTATCCCGGTGTTCGCGCCCCAAGCCAGTCGCCGCAGTTTCCTCGCCGCCAGCGCGGCTGTGTTGCTCGTGCCGGGGATGCTGCGTGCGCAGGAGGCAAGGCCAATGAAGTCCAACCGACCCGCCCCGGCCCAGCGCCGCTTTGTATCCAAGGCCGTCGAGCGGGAGATTGACCGGGTTTCCGGCCTGATCCGCGATCCCGAACTCGCCTGGATGTTCGGTAATTGTTTTCCCAGCACGCTCGATACCACGGTGTTCATGGGGCAGGCCGCGGGCAAGACTGATGCCTTTGTCATCACCGGCGATATCGACGCGCTGTGGCTGCGCGATTCGGCGGCGCAGCTGCGGCCTTACCTGCATCTGGTGCGCGGGGATGAGAACTTGGCAGAGCTCAATCGCGGGCTGATCCGCCGCCATGCCCGCTGCGTGCTGCTTGATCCCTATGCCAATGCCTTCACCCGTGATCCTGCCTCACGCGAGGGGCTGCATTGGTCGAAATCGGACCGGACCGAGATGAAACCCGGTGTGGCTGAGCGCAAATGGGAGGTCGATTCGCTGTGCTATGTCCTGCGGCTGGCGCATGATTACTGGCAGGCCAGCGGCGATGTGGAGCCGTTCGACCACACCTGGGTGCAGGCAGCCAAGCTGATCGTGGCGACTTTCAAGGAGCAGCAGCGTTTCACCGGCCCCGGCCCCTACCGGTTCCAGCGGCAGAGCACCCAACCGACCGAAACGACTTTGGCCGGGGTGGGCGTGCCGACCAAGAAGCACGGCCTGATCCATTCTGCCTTTCGCCCCTCGGACGATGCCTGCACCTTCCCCTGCAACATTCCCGGCAACTTGTTTGCGGTGGCCACCTTGCGCGAGTTGGCGACCATGGCCCGCGTGGTGCTGAAGGATAACGCCTTGGCCGACGAAGCCAGTGCGCTTGCCAGCGAGGTGGAAAAGGCGGTGTTCGCCCACGGCGTGATGCAACTGCCCGATGGCCGGCAAGTGTTGGCCTATGAAACCGATGGCTATGGCAACCACCTGTTTATGGACGATGCCAATGTGCCCTCGCTGCTTGGCCTCGCCTATCTACGCTGCCTGCCGGCCGATTACCCGCTGTGGCGGACCACGGCGGATGCGGTGTGGAGCGAGGCCAATCCGTGGTTCTTCCGGGGCAAGGCCGCCGAGGGGATCGGCGGTCCGCATATCGGCGAAGGACAGGTCTGGCCGATGTCGATCATCGTGCGCGCGCTTTCGAGCGACGATGACGCGGTGATCGCCTGGAGCCTCAAGACCCTGCGCGCCACCCACGCCGGGACCGGGTTTATGCATGAGGCGTTCGACAAGGATGATCCGGCGAAGTTCACCCGAACATGGTTCGCCTGGGTCAATGGGCTGTTTGGGGAACTGGTGGTCAAGGTGGCCCGGGAACGGCCGCATTTGCTCAGCGTGGAATATTAAGCACGGCACCTCCCTAAGTCCGTCACCCCGGGTCAAGCCCGGGGTGACGAGTAAGTTGGGGTGGTCAGTTCCATGTGAACGTCAGCGCCGATTCACCAGTGACATCACCAGCCGGATCAAACCGTCGCTCAATGATTTGCCCAAGCCCTGCATGATCCACTGCCACCACCGTTGAACAACGCGTCCCGTAACCCGGATTGAGCACAAACGGTGCCGACAGGAACTCGCCGGGTTGGGCCGGATCGGGTGCGGCATCGGTCAGCGGCCCGAACAGCGCCTCCAGCGGAGCTTCACCGCTCAGCCAATCGCGCAGGGCCGCCTCAAACCGGGCCTCCTTGTGCCAGTGTTCGTCTAGCCCGCCGTTGGACAGACTGTGGATTCCGGGGGTAAGGGGGCGTGTTTCGGGGGCGGGGTAATTGGTGCTGAGCGATGCACCCTCGGGCCCGGCAGTGAACAGGTTGAACGGGTTCATCGCCGCCACATCGCCAGCGTCCTCGCCCAGCAGCCAGCCAGTGACGAGCGCGCCGCGGCTGGCCATGCCGGGGCGGGGATAGCCCGCAGCGCGGCGATTGGTGACGAGGGCAAAGCGGTCCTTCGCCGCGCCCAGCCAGGTTCCCCCGGCCTCCAGATCGCGGCCCGCCAGAATGCCGTTGTCCCACAGCCCGAGCGGCGCGGTTGCGCGGGCGTGGTATTCGTCGCGGTTGGCGATGGCCACCAAGCGCCAGCGCGGATGCGCGGCCCAGGCGATCGCCGCTACGCACATGGCTTGAAACGCGAGGGCAAGCGCGGTGCTTCGACAGGCTCAGCACGAGCGGAACGAGGGGGGAGCCGCACAAGGAAAAAGGACCGCTCAGCCTGAGCTTGTCGAAGGCCCTGCGTCCTCACACCAGACCCTTGGCACGCAGGCTGACGTAGCCTTCCTTACCGATGATCACATGGTCATGCAGAGTGATCCCCAGCAACCGCCCAGCCTCGGCAATCTTGTTAGTGATCTGGATATCAGCGCGGCTGGGCTCGGGCGAGCCGGACGGATGGTTGTGGACCATGATTAGCGCCGCCGCGCCCAGATCGAGCGCCTTCTTGACCACTTCGCGCGGATGGATCGCGGCTTCATCTATTGATCCCTCGGACAGCAGTTCATCGCTGACCAGCCGGTTCTTGCTGTCGAGATAGAGCGCGCGGACCCGTTCGTGCTTCAGGTGAGCCATGTCGATCGTCAGATAATCGATCAGCGCCTGCCAGCTGGCCAGAACCGGCTGATCCTGCACGCCGGTGCGGGCCAGCCGCCGGGTCGCCAGCGCCACAATCTTGAGCGCCGCCGCGCTGGTTTCGCCCATGCCGGGGTGCTTGGCGAGCGCGGAAGGATCGGCGTTGAACACCCCGGCCAGCCCACCAAACCGGGTCAGCAGACTTTTGGCCAAAGGCTTCACGTCCTTGCGCGGGATCGCGGTCATCAGCAGGTATTCGATCATCTCATGATCGCCGAGCGCCCCTTCGCCGCCCGCAAGCAACCGCGTGCGCAGCCGCGCGCGGTGGCCTGCTCCATCATGCACTTGCGCCTTGTCTTCGGCCACGCGTGGCTCCTGTGCGGGTGACTGCTGGCAATGCATTGCCTTTCGCGGGCCAAGCGCGCAAGTGTAGCGGTAATGTCCGAGCCCGTGGTCGAAGCTGCTGAACCCGAAGTGGAAGTGCCCCCACAGCGTCGCAAAAAGCGCTGGCGGGTGCTTGGCGCGCTGATTGTGCTGCTGCTCGGCGGGCTGCTCTATGGCTGGTTCGTCCGCGAACAATTGGCCGATACGGTCATCGCCGGGCAGATGCAGGATCTGGGCCTGCCAGGCACCTGGACGGTCGAATCGGTTGGCCCCGGCACGCAGATCATCTCCAACATCGTTATCGGTGATCCCAAACGGCCCGACCTGACGGTCAAGCGCGCGATTGTCGAAACCACGCTGCGTTTCGGGCTGCCGACAATCGACAAGGTGACGCTGGAGGAGGCCCGGCTTTACGGCTCATATCGCGGCGGAACGCTCAGCTTCGGCGCGCTGGATTCAGTGATCTTTGCCAAACGCGATGGGCAAAAGGGCTTACCCGATCTGAATCTGGCGCTGATCGATGGCCGGGCCCGGGTTGAAACCGATTGGGGCGTAATCGGGGCCAAGGCTGAAGGGAGCGGGAACCTCAAAAGCGGTTTCGCGGGAACTTTGGCCGTGGCCGGGCCGCAACTGGCCTTTGGTGGGTGCAAGGCTGAACGGGCCAGCGCTTTCGGTAAGGTGACCACAGCGTCGGGCAGGGCGCGGTTTGATGGGCCGATGCGGCTGCAATCGCTGCGCTGTCCGGCGCAAACGCTGGCACTCGGGACAAGCACCGTGCAGCTCGCGGTCGAACTGAACGAGACATTCGATGCCGCCAAGGGGACCTACGCGCTGAATACCGCCGCGCTCGGCTGGCAGGGTTACCGGGCGGGCAAGACCGAAGGAAAGGGCGACTTCGCGTTTGCTGCTGGGGACCTCGTGGCGTCCTACTCGCTGACTGGCAGCGCGGTTGATCTGGGCGGAGCCGGGGCCAGGACGCTGGTTCTAGACGGCACCTTGCGAAGTGAGGACCAGCTTAGCCGCTTCAACGGTGAAGGCACGATCAATGGCCGCAACCTTAAGGGCGGCAAGGCGCTGATCGAGACACTTGCCGGACTGGAAACATCAGGCGAGGGGACACTGCTGGCGCCTTTGGCCAAGCAGATACGTGCCGCGCTGGCGCGGGAAGAGCGCGGATCGTCGCTGCGGGCGGACTATACACTTCGCCAGACCGGCGGGATCACGCAGGTGACGCTGCCGTTTGCCGAACTGCGCGGCGGCACCGGGGCGCGGCTGCTCGGGCTGAGCAAGGTTGCGGTGGCGCTGGGTATGCGCGGCGGGCCGCGCTTTTCGGGACGGTTCGTGACCGGCGGGGCAGGCCTGCCGCAAATGGAAGGCGTGGCCGAGCGTAAAGGCGGCGGGATGACCGCGCGATTCTCGCTGGCCGAATATCGCGCCGGCAGCAGCTCAGTCGCTTTGCCGGATCTGCGGCTGGAGCAATTGCCCGGCGGACAAATCGGCTTTGCCGGCCGGGCGCTGGTTTCCGGGCCGTTGCCGGGCGGGGAAGTGCGCGGGCTGCAAATGCCGGTGCAGGGGAACTGGTCGGAAAATGGTGGGCTGGCGGTGTGGCGGCAATGCACGCCAGTCAGCTTTGACCGGCTGAAAGTCGGCAATCTGGCGCTGGCTGGACGCGGCCTGGTGCTGTGCCCCGGAAGCCAAGGTGCCATCCTAATAAGCGATGCCCGCGGCACCCGGCTGGCGGCGGGAACCACAGGGCTGAACCTGGCCGGCACGCTCGGCACTACGCCGATCCGGCTGCGCAGCGGCGCGGTTGGCTTTGCCTATCCGGGCAAACTCGTGGCCAAGGCGATCGACGTTTCAATCGGGCCGCTGGCCAAGCCGAGCACGCTCAAGGTGGCGCTGTTCAGCGGCGAGCTGGGCAAAGCGGTGACCGGGCGATTCAGCGGGACCGAGCTCAAGCTGTTTGCCGTGCCGCTCGATATGTCAGAGGTCGAGGGCGATCTGCGCTTTGCCAACAACGAACTCGACATCACGGGTGCTTCGCTAAAAGTTACGGACCGCTCCAAGCCCGCCAAGTTTGAGCCAATGATTGCGCGCGATGGAGCGCTGCAGCTGCGATCGACCACTTTCACCGCGCAGGCCGTGCTGCGCGAACCCAAGAGCGACCGCGAAATCGTCCACACCAGTATCGAACATGATCTCGATACCGGGGTGGGCTTTGCCGATCTTAAGGTTCCCGGCATCCTGTTCGACGACAAATTGCAGCCAACCATGCTGACCTATGCCGCGCAGGGCGTGATCGCGTTGGCCAAGGGTACGGTCACCGGTACCGGGCGGATTGACTGGAACGAACGCAATCTGACCAGCACCGGCCGGTTCAGCACTGATGGTCTCGATTTCGCCGCCGCCTTTGGCCCGGTCAAGGGCACGCGCGGGACGGTGGTATTCACCGATCTGCTCGGCCTGGTCACGGCTCCCGATCAGCGGCTGACGCTGGCGACGATAAATCCGGGGATCGAGGTTCATGACGGCGAATTGTCATTCCAGCTGGAGCCGGACCGCGTATTGGCGGTCAACGGCGCGAAATGGCCGTTTATCGACGGCACACTGGAATTGCTGCCGACCCGGATGGTGCTGGGCGGGGCCGAAGTGCGGCGCTTTACGATGAAGGTCACCGGGGCCAACATGGCCAAGTTCGTCAACCAGCTCGAACTGTCCAACATTTCCGCATCGGGCATCTTTGATGGCACACTGCCGCTGGTGTTTGACGAGGAGGGTGGGCGGATCGAAGGCGGCTTGTTGGTCTCGCGCCCGCCGGGCGGGAACGTCTCCTATGTCGGCGAACTGACCTACAAGGACCTCTCGGCGATGGGCAACTATGCCTTTCAGGTGCTGCGCAGCCTGGATTACGTCCGGATGGAAATCGGGCTCGACGGCCAGATTGATGGCGATATCCTGACCACCTTCCGGATCGCAGGGGTGCGCCAAGGCCCCGGCAGCAAGCGCAATTTCATCACCCGGCAACTCGGTAAACTTCCGGTTCAGTTCAATATCAACATTAGAGCGCCGTTCTATTCGCTCGTTACATCGTTCAAATCGATGTACGATCCCACCTATGTCCGCGATCCGCGCAGTTTGGGGCTGATTGATGCTGACGGTAAGCCGCGCGATCCCGCCGCACCGATGCCAGAGCCAAACCCTGCGCCGACACCCGCAACCCCCGCCACTTTGCCTCCGGCCCAGCCGCCGCAGCCGAAAAACGATGATATTCAGGATTCAGACAGCAGGACTACGCCATGAACAGTCATGAATTGACCAACCGCGCCCGGATTGCGACAACCCTGCCCATGCAGGGGAAACAAATCGGGAAACGGCGGTCGCACCAGACGCGGAAACGCGCACTGGCGATGGTGATGAGCGGCGCGGTTGCGCTTTCGGGTTGTGTATCGGTCAATGCACCGGACAAGCCGATCGTGATCGAGCTCAACATCAACATCAAGCAAGAGGTGATCTATCGGCTTGCGGCGGATGCCGGAAAGACGATTGATGAGAACGCCGGAGCTTTTTGAGCCAGCGATTTTTGAGGACGTACCATGTTGAAGACTTTGACCACTACCGCTGCAAAATATGCGCCCCTGGCGCTGATCGCTGGCGCCGTTGCGCTGGGCGCGCTGGCGTTGGCCGTGTCGACCCCGGCTTCGGCCCAGCAGCAGCGCGATCCGGCCTATGCCGCCGCGCGCGCGGCCGGGCAGGTGGGTGAAAAGGTCGACGGCTATCTAGGCTTCCCGACCCCGCCCAGCGCCGAAGTGCGCCGCATGGCTGATGACATCAACATCAAGCGCCGGGCAATCTATGCCGAAAAGGCCGCCGAGCAGCGCGCGACGGTCGATCAGTACGCCTTCACCACCGGCTGCCTGCTGATTGCGAAAACGGTGGCGGGCGAAAAGTATCAGGCCACCGATGGCACTTGGCAGACCCGCACCGCCGCCGCCCCGCTGCGCGATCCGCGCTGCCCGTAAGCACGCTGGACTGGTTTGAAACGAGACGCGGGGCGGGGTGCTGACAGGCACCTCGCCCCGCTGCTTTTCCGCAGTGCAGCAGGCGCGGTTGACTTGCGCGGGCAGCCTTCCTAAAGGGGCCGCGCGCAGCCACCTTTGCCTCGGCAGAGTGCGGCTGTGCGCTAGTTTTTCCGGTCGGTTCGGCCCTTTGGGGCACCCGTACCAAGCAGGGCTATCGCGTGACCGATTCGGGCGAAAATGGCGGCGGGGGCAATCTCGACCGCAGGATCGCTGAAGCACAGGCGAAGCATACCCGCGGGATCAGTTCCGCCGAAGGCAGCGCCGAAACGCGCGGTTGGGCGGTCGGGATCGAATTCGTGGGAACCGTGCTGGTCAGCGGGTTTATCGGCTGGTCGTTTGATCGGTGGATGGAACTCAAGACGCCCTGGGGACTGATCGTGATGCTGCTGCTCGGCTTTGCTGCCGGAACGCGCCGCGCGATGCAGACTTCGGCCAGTTTTGATAGCGACCCCGGCAACGATCCGAAGCGCTGAAGGAGTATTTCGTGGCCAATCCGATGGAGCAGTTCGCAGTCAAGACGATCAAGCCGCTCGAGGTAGCCGGCTATGACGTCTCGTTCACGAACTCCTCGCTGTGGATGCTGATCGCGCTGGTTGCGGTCTCAGCGTTCCTGTTCATTGGCACGGCACGGCCGCAACTGGTCCCCGGCCGGATGCAGGCTGCAACCGAGTATCTCTATGATTTCGTGCGAAAGATGCTCGACGAGAATGTTGGCCCCGAAGGCCGCCGGTTTGCGCCGCTGATCTTCTCGATCTTTATTTTCGTGCTGGCCTGCAACCTGCTTGGCCTGATCCCGTGGGTTGGCGCCTTTACACCGACCAGCCACGTCGTGGTCACCTTTGGGCTGGCGATGATCGTCTTTGTGACGGTCTGCATCGTGGGGTTCTGGCACCACGGCCTGCACTTTTTCAGCCTGTTCTGGCCGAAGGATTCGAACATCTTTCTGGGCGCCTTCGTGTTCCTGATCGAATTCCTCAGCTTCCTGACCCGCCCGTTCACGCTGGCGATCCGACTGTTCGCCAACATGACTGCGGGCCACGTTCTGCTGAAGGTGTTCGGTACCTTTGTGGTGACGCTCGGCTCGTTCGGGGCGCTGCCCTATGTCTTGGGGGCACTGCCGCTCGTCGTCGTGGTCGCGCTGACTGCGCTTGAAGTGCTGATCGCGGTCGTTCAGGCCTATGTTTTCGCTTTGCTCGCTTCGTTGTACCTCAACGATGCGGTCAATCTTCACTAAGTTTTTGTCTCAACTCACTATCTAACAAGGGAATTTCACCATGGATCCAGCATCTGCAAAACTCATCGGCGCCGGTCTGGCTGCAATCGGTGCAGGCCTTGCCGCCATCGGCGTGGGCAATATCTTCGGCCAGTACCTCAACGGTGCTGTGCGTAACCCGGAAGCTGACGCCAAGATGGGCGGCCGCCTGATCTTTGGTTTCGCGGTTACCGAAGCGCTTGGCCTGATTGCGGCAGTTGTCGCGCTGGCACTTGCGTTCGGCTGATTTAAGCGCCGGTCGGTAACCCCGGCCGGCGTTCCTCCCGCTCGTTTCAGGCAGGGACTACGATGCCCCAGTTCGATTTCGCGAATGTCGCTTGGCCCCAGTTGGCCTGGCTAGCGCTGTTTTTTATCGTGCTCTACTTTGGCGTGGTCCGGATGACCTTGCCCAAGCTGGGTAAGGTGATGGAGCAGCGCGAAGACAAGATCACCGGAGACCTCAGTGCAGCTCAGGCTGCCAAGGAAACCGCCGATCAAGTCGATGCGCGCTATCACGCCGAAATGGACGCCAGCCGCGAACAGGCCCGGCAAGCGATCTCTGCTGCTAAAGCTGATGCAGCCAAGGCCAGCGAAGCGCGTCTCGCCACCGCGGCCAGTGCGGCCGATGCTGAAATCGCGGCCGCCGAAGCCCGGATTGCCAAGGCCAGCGCCAAGGCCGAAGGGGCGCTGCGCGATGCCGCAGCCGAAAGCGCGCAAGCGATCGTCGCCAAGCTGACCGGGGTCGAGCCCAAACTCGCCGCCGCCCAGCAAAGCGTCGCGGCGCAGTTCTGAAGGCCGGACAATGACCAACACTTTCCTGATCCTCGCCGAAGCCGCTCATGGTGGTGAACATGCTGAAGCCAAGCTACTTGGCCTTGGCGCAGACGGCTGGGTTTATGTCGGGATCACGATCTTTTTCCTGATCGCGATTTTCAAGTTCAAGGCCCACAAGCAGATTATTGCAGGGCTCGATGCGCAGATCGCCGAAACCCGGCGCTCGCTCGATGACGCCTTGGCTATCCGCAAGGAAGCCGAAGCGCTGCTGACCGGCGCCAAGGCCCAGCAGGCCGCCAGCGCCAAGGAAGCCACGGGCATCATCGCTCACGCCAGCCACGAAGCCGAAGCGATTATCGCCAAGGCGCAGACCGATACCGCCGATCTGATCAAGCGCCGCGAAAAGATGGCGCAAGACAAGATCGCTGCTGCCGAACGCAGCGCCATTGACGCTCTCCGCGCCCAGACCGCCGGCGCTGCTGCTGGCGCCGCCCAAACACTCATTTCCGCGACCCACGACGCCAAGGCCGACAAGGGCCTGGTCGATGAGGCGATCGCCGGACTCTAAACGATATTCCGAGCTGGAGAGGGGAAAGGGTGGCCTTCGGGTCGCCCTTTTTCGTTGCGTGGTTCCTCCCCTTTAGGGGAGGGGGACCAGCTAATCTGGTGGAGGGGCACGCGGTGTTCATCCCGACATCAAAGGTTAGGAAAATCGGCACGTGCCCCTCCACCATGCTTCGCATGGTCCCCCTCCCCCAGGGGGAGGAACTGCACTTAAGGCTCCAGCACAACCTTCCCGACAATTTCGCGGCGCACCATCGCCTCAAACGCCTCGCGCCAGCGTTCCAGTGGCAGCACCCGGTCGATGTGCGGGGTCAGCTTGCCCTGTGCCGCCAGCGCCAGCATCGCATCGCGGATCGCCTTTCCGCGCTCGGGGAAGCGGCGGGCATATTCACCGGCGCGGACCCCGACGACCGAAAAGCCCTTGATCAGCGGGATGTTGGTTGAAATGTCAGCGATCCGGCCGCCCGCAAACCCCACCACCAGCAGCTTGCCGCCAAAGGCCACACAGCGCGTGCTTTCATCGAAAATGTCCCCGCCGACCGGATCGTACACCAGATCGCACAGCGCCCCGCCGGTAATCTCGGCCACTTGCTCGCGGAATTTGCCCTGTGCCAGCAGCACGGCATCGGGCTGACAGGCGGCCTGTAGCGCCTCCAGCTTGGCCGGAGAGCCGCTGGCCGCAATCACCCGTGCGCCGAGCGCCTTGGCCAGGTCACAAGCCGCCAGACCTACCCCGCCGGTGGCGCCATGAACCAGCACCCATTGGCCCGGCCTAATCCCGCCCAGCTCGACCAGCGCGGTATAGGCCGTGCCATAGGCTGCGCCGAATGCGGCGGCATTAGCGAAGCTCATGCCAGCCGGGATCGGGCGCAGCGCGGTAGCATCGAGCGTGATCAGTTCGGCAAAGGCACCGGTCTTTTGACCGCCGAACACCCGGTCGCCGGACTGGAACGGCGCATCGGCGTCTGCCTCCAGCACCTCACCTGCCAGCTCCAGCCCCAGGGTAAAGGGCAGCGCAGGCTTCATCTGATACTCACCCTTGGTCATCAGCAGATCGGGAAAGTTGAGTGAGGCAGCGCGGATTTTGACGAGCACCTGGCCTGCCGCGCGCTGCGGCTGAGGCACTTCGGCAAGTTCGACACCCGACAGGTCGGGGGAGAGGGATCGGACTATGAGAGCTTGCATGCGCTTAGAACGTATCCTTCGCCGCTCGCAGCGCCGCAAAGGTCGCGGCCGCATCCCCGCCGCCCCAGCGCGCCTGCACGGCCGGATCATCCGCCCGCAGGAACGGGTTGGTGATGAGTTCGCGGGCGAGGGCAAACGGCACAGTTGGCTTACCAGCCGCGCGGGCCTGATTGATCGCTTCGCAGTACTTCGCCAGCTCGGCATTGTCGGGATCAGCGTGAGCGGCGAAGCGGGCGTTGGACTGGGTATATTCGTGCGCGCAATAGAGCGTGGTGCAGGGCGGCAGCGCTTTCAGCCGAACGAGGCTGGCCCAGAATTGATCGGGTGTCCCTTCGAACATCCGCCCGCAGCCCAGCGCGAACAACGCGTCGCCAACGAAAGCAGTTTCGGCATCGGGCAGGTGGTAGGCGACATGCCCCATGGTGTGCCCGCCGACATCGATTACGGCGGCGTCCCATTCGCCTAGCATAACGACATCGCCCTGTTTGACCGTGCGATCGGGCGCCGTACCCAGCTTTTCAACCTCAGTCGGGCCGATAACCTTGCAGCCGGTGGCGGCCTTGATCGCCGCATTGCCGCCGGCGTGATCGGGGTGCCAATGGGTGTTCCAGATATGGCTGATCTGCCAGCCCTTCTTGCCCGCCTCCCGCAGATAGGCATCGGCATCAGGCGTATCGATGCAGGCAGTCTCTCCGCTGGCTGGATCGTGGATCAGGAAGCCGTAGTTGTCGGACAGGCAGGGGAACTGGTGGATTTCGAGCATAGGTCTCTCCTGAGCCCACCATACCCGCATTCCCGCAAAGCAAAAGCCCGCCCGGCCAATCCCTTCGAGAAGAGACGGGCCGGACGGGCCTTTGATTGGTTAGCCCTAGGCTTCTTGAAGGATCAGTCCTTCTTGGCCTTCAGTGCGGCACCCAGGATGTCGCCCAGCGAAGCGCCGGCGTCCGAGGAACCGTACTGTTCCACGGCTTCCTTTTCTTCGTGCATCTGGCGAGCCTTGACCGAGAAGTTCGGCTTCTTTGAACGGTCGAAGCTGGTGATCATCGCGTCAAGCTTTTGCCCAACCTGGAAGCGGTCCGGACGCTGTTCGTCGCGGTCGCGGCCCAGATCGCTGCGCTTGATGAAGCCGGTCGCACCGTCTTCGCCGGCCTGAACTTCGAGGCCGCCGTCGCGCACTTCGAGCACGGTGACGGTGACAACGTCGTTCTTCTTGAGGCCGCTGGAAGAAGCCGCAACGCCGGCCGCCGGAGCGCCCTTTTCAAGCTGCTTCATGCCGAGGCTGATGCGTTCCTTTTCGACATCGACGTCGAGCACGATCGCCGAAACCTGCTCGCCCTTGCGGTGCAGGGCCAGCGCGTCTTCGCCCGAGATGCCCCAGGCGATATCCGACATGTGGACCATGCCATCGACATCGCCATCGAGCCCGATGAACAGGCCGAATTCGGTGGCGTTCTTGACTTCGCCTTCGACGTTGGAGCCAACCGGGAATTTCTCGGCAAAGGCTTCCCACGGGTTCTGCGCAGCCTGCTTGAGGCCGAGCGAGATGCGGCGCTTGTCGCTGTCGACTTCGAGCACGATAACATCGACTTCTTGGCTGGTGCTGACGATCTTGCCCGGGTGGACGTTCTTCTTGGTCCAGGACATTTCCGAAACGTGGACCAGACCTTCGATCCCGGCTTCCAGCTCCACAAAGGCGCCGTATTCGGTGATGTTGGTGACCACGCCATGCAGCTTGGCGCCAACCGGGTACTTGGCCATGACGCCTTCCCACGGATCGCTTTCGAGCTGCTTCATGCCCAGGCTGATGCGCTGGGTATCCTGATTGATGCGAACGATCTGAACCTTGACGGTGTCACCGATGTTGATGACTTCGTTCGGGTGGTTGACCCGCTTGTAGCTCATGTCGGTGACGTGGAGCAGGCCGTCGATGCCGCCCAGATCAACGAACGCGCCGTAATCGGTGATGTTCTTGACCACGCCTTCGATGATCTGACCTTCGGCCAGGCCGGAGATGAGGCCAGTGCGCTGTTCGGCGCGGGTTTCTTCGAGCACGGCGCGGCGCGAAACCACGATGTTGCCGCGGCGGCGATCCATCTTCAGGATCTGGAACGGCTGCGGGATATCCATCAGCGGCTGCACATCGCGAACCGGGCGGATATCAACTTGGCTGCCGGGCAGGAACGCCACGGCGCCGTCAAGATCGACAGTGAAGCCGCCCTTGACCCGGCCAAAGATCACGCCGTCAACGCGCTTGCCTTCGCCAAATTCGCTTTCCAGCTTGTCCCAGGCGGCTTCGCGGCGGGCGCGGTCGCGGCTGAGCATTGCTTCGCCATCGGCATTTTCAACGCGGTCAACATAGACTTCGACTTCATCGCCAACCGACAGACCGTGGGCCTGACCGGGCATGGCGAATTCGCGCAGCGGCACGCGGCCTTCGCTCTTCAAGCCGACGTCGATAACGGCCTTGTCGCCTTCGATCGCAGTAATGGTGCCCTTGACGACGCGGCCTTCAAAGCCGCCGTCGGCGCTTCCGCCGAGAGATTCGTCGAGCATTGCCGCGAAATCATCGCGGGTTGGGTTGGCAGAAGTTGCCATAGGTTGAGGTATCCTCAGGTTTACAAATTACCGGCCAGGCGGTTGTTTCCGCCGGTCTTTCTCCACCCCGGCGGGATTGCCAGGCTGGGCCAAAAGGGGCCGAACTGCCGCAAAGGCCGAATGCCGATTGCGGCGTCCCGTCAAGTCTAAGACCTTGGGGACCGGCGGCCCTTATGCGGACAGGGCTGGAAATGCAAGGGTTTTGGCTGAGTAGGGTGCTGCGCCAGTGTTACAAATTCTTTCATTTAGCCTGCGCAATGGGGGTTACTTCCCCGGCGATGCGCCCATAGACTTGGTTTGAACGTTTAACCCATGCGGGCCAGGTGATTGTTCCAGGATCCCCGCTGTAAAGGATCGCCATTCATGCCCCGTAAAAAGGTTGAACTGGAAACGAACGGCGCCGAGCTGGTGGAAAAAACGGATACGGGCGCGGCGGAACAGGGTTCGTTTGCCCAGGCGGTGGACGCGGTCGGCACTGGTTCGATGCTGGGCTATCGGCTCGAACAGCAAGCTGTCCTCTCAAACTTCGGCATGGAAGCGCTGAAATCAAACAGCGTCGGCGATCTGCTGAACAGTGCGGCGCTGGCGGCAGCGCAAGGGATGCGGGCCAGCCTCTCCAAAATCCTCGAATATCGAAAGACTGAGAAGGATCTGCTGATCCGCGCCGGAGTCGGTTGGCGCGGCGGTGTCATCGGAAAAATGTCGTTCGGGGCCGATCTGGAATCGCCGGCAGGCTATGCCTTTCACACCGGGTCGCCGGTCATTTCGAACCATCTGGCTGGCGAAGAGCAGTTTCGCACCCCCGCCTTGATGATCGAACACGGCGTTAAACGCGCGATCAACGTCCTGATCACTTATGGCGCCGGCAGCTGGGGGGTGCTGGAAGTGGACAGTTCCTCAGCCGGGGAATTTGAAGCCGCTGATCTGGCGTTTCTGCAAGGGTTAGCCAATTTCATCGGTGTCGCGCTGGACCGGCAGGTGGCTGAGGACCGGCTTTCGACAGCACTCGATTACCAGAAGCTGCTGGTTCAGGAAGCTAGCCACCGGGTCAAAAACAGTCTGGCGGTCCTGTCCAGCATGCTCAGGATGAAGGCGCGGTTCAGCGAAACCAGCACCGAGGCTGAGGCACTGGGCGATGCATCAGTTCGGGTCATTGCGGTCGCGCGGACGCATGACCGGCTGTGGCGCGAGGCGGGAAGCGATACGATTGATCTGGGCGCGCTGCTGACCGATGTTTGCCACACACTGGCGGGGCAGCTTGAGCAGATTGAGATTCAATGCACAGTAGAGGCTATCGAAGTTTCCCCCGACCGCGCGGTTTCGTTTGCCCTGCTGTTGACCGAGCTGGTGACCAACGCCGCCAAGCATGCCTACGGCGCCAGTGGCGGCGTGGTGCAGGTGCAGTTGCACCATGACAGCGCCGCGCGCCTGCTGACGGTTAGCGATCAAGGGGTTGGTCTGGGGGCCGACTTCAGCATTGAAACCGCAGGCGAAAAGAGCCTGGGAATGAACCTGATACAGGCGCTGACCCAAAGCGTGGGCGGAACCATCAGTGTTGTCAGCGATGGCGGGGCAACGTTCAATATTCGGTTTTAGAAGCCCGAGATTACCCGCAAATGTTAGGGCGCGGGGCGGTAATCAGCCCGTTTGAGCGTCAGCATGTAGGCGCTCAGATCGTCGACTTTGGCGGGGTCGATCGCAAAGGCCATCTGCCCCGGAAAACTGTGCGAATCGCGCAGGAACGTCTCCAGCGTCCGCGCAGTCACCCCTTTGGTGTTGACCACGGCATCGAACCGCGGCGCTTCGGGGTTGGGTGTAGCGGCATTGGCGGTGATCGCGTGGCATCCGGCACAATGCGCCTTGGCAAAGGCAAACCCGCGCGCTTCCGGTTCGGTCAGTTTGATGGTCGGCTTGGCCGGGATCGCGGCGCAAGCGGTGATGGTCAGGGCGGCGGCGGTCAGAATGATGCGCATCGGCAGGCTCTACGCTGCGCAGGGCCCGGCTTCAACCGGCTTGGCTGGCTTGATCGGCAATTCGGATCGCTGCTGCGATAGCGCCATCGCGGCCAAGGTCGCTGGTATCGAGCAGCACCGCATCGCTCGCGGCCACCAGCGGCGCTTCGGCGCGGCTGCGGTCGCGGGCGTCGCGCAGCTCAAGATCGGCGGCAATCTCGGCCAGACTGACGCTGCGTCCGCTCGCCTGCATTTCCCGGAAGCGGCGCTCGGCCCGCGCAGGCACGCTGGCGACGACGAACAGCTTCACCTCTGCCTCTGGCGCGATCACCGTGCCGATATCGCGGCCATCGAGCACTGCACCGCCGGGCTGCGCGGCAAAGGCGCGCTGGCGTTCAAATAGCGCGCGGCGGACTTCGGGATGGATCGAAACCCGGCTGGCAAGGCCGCCCGTTGCTTCGCTGCGCAGTTCCGGATCAGCCATCAGGTGGTCGGGAAAGTCACAAGCGTTCAGCGCATCACCAGGATCGTCGGGATTGCCCCCATTCAGCGCACACTGCAGCCCGACCGCCCGGTAGAGCAGCCCGGTATCCATATGCGGCAAGCCGAAATGCGCAGCGAGCGCCTTGGCGATGGTGCCTTTACCCGAGGCGGTGGGGCCATCGACGGCGATGATCATGGCGCCAGCCTATCGAGCAGCGCTTCGAACTGCGGGAAGCTGGTGGCGATCGGGCGGGTGTCATCGACCTCCACTCCGTTGGTACTGGCCAAGCCTGCCACGGCCATTGCCATCGCGATACGGTGGTCGAGGTGTGAGGCGACTGGGCCACCTCCGCGCAGCGCTTCGCCGCCAGTGCCGGTTATCGTCAGACCGCTTTCAGTCTCGACAACATTGGCCCCGGCGCTGGTCAGGGCGGCGGCCATCACCGCAATGCGGTCGCTTTCCTTGACCCGCAATTCGTCGAGGCCGGTGGTCACAGTCGTCCCTTCAGCCAGCGCGGCGGCGACGAACAGGACGGGGAATTCATCGACCATGCTGGGCACCACTGCCGGATCAACTTCGATCCCTTTCAGCGCGGAATGCTTCACCAGCAGATCAGCCACAGGCTCGCCGCCGACTTCGCGGGGGTTCAGTTCTTCGATGCTGCCGCCCATCTGGCGCAGCACTTCGATCAATCCGGCCCGGGTCGGGTTGAGGCCGACGTTTTCGATGGTCAGCTCGCTGCCCGGCACGATCAGCGCGGCAACGATGAAAAATGCAGCGGAGCTGGGATCGCCGGGAACTTCGATCACTTGCGGTTTCAGTTCGGCCTCGCCGACGATCCGGATGGTGCGGATACCATGCGAATCGACCTCAACCGTCAGGTCCGCCCCAAACCCGCGCAGCATCCGTTCGGAATGGTCGCGGGTCGGCACGGGTTCGATTACTGTCGTGATGCCGGGGGCGTTGAGGCCCGCCAGCAGGATCGCGCTCTTAACTTGGGCCGAGGCGACCGGCAGGCGGTATTTTATCGGCACCGCCGGGTTGGCCCCGCGCACGGTCAACGGCAGGCGGTCCCCCTCGTTGGCCTCAAACGCCGCGCCCATCTGGCTGAGCGGATCGATCACCCGGCCCATCGGGCGGCCCGAAAGGCTGGCATCGCCCACGAAGGTCGCTGAAATCGCATGGCTTGCGACCAATCCCATCAACAAACGGGTCGATGTTCCGGAATTGCCCATGTCGAGCGGCGCCTGCGGCTGGAGCAGCGCACCAACGCCGACGCCGTGAACGCTCCACGCGCCTTCGCCAGTGCGTGTTACAGTGGCGCCCATCGCCCGCATCGCGGCCGCGGTGGCGAGCACGTCCTCACCCTCCAGCAAGCCCGACACCCGGGTTTCGCCCACCGCCAGCGCGCCCAGCATGATCGAGCGGTGGCTGATCGATTTGTCACCCGGCACCCGGATCGTGCCCGTCAGCGGCCCGCTGGGCATGAAACGGCGCGGGGTCGGGGCGGTATTGGCGGGAGCGGACAAGGCGCTGGGCTTTCATTCGGGACCGGGAAATGCGCGCGGCTTTTGACAGCGCCCGCGCGCTATGGCAAGGCGCGCCCGCGCTGGAGCAGGCGTTGCTCCTCTCCAATAGGTATTCACAGTTTTCAGCCCGGGCCGCGGCATCGGGCAGCATTTGAGGAATTGACATGGCCAAGGCTGAATGGGGCGCCAAGCACGGTTGCCCGAAATGCGGCACCCGCTTCTACGATCTGGGCAAGGATGACCCGGTAAGCTGCATCGAATGCGGCTATGCCTGGCATCCCGATCCGGTGCTGAAATCCAAGCAGCCGATTCCTTATGAGGAAATCCAGAAGGCCAAGGTCGAAGTGGTCGAGGATACCGATCTGGCCGATCCCGATCTGGATATCGACGAAGACGGCGATTCGCCTGACAATGACGTCGATCTGGGCGGCGATGACGACCTGGGCGTGGCCGGCGTCGAAGGCGACGGCGACGACAATTAGTCTCTTGCCAAGCGTAGTGGCCGCCACTAATGGGGCGGCCTCTCGCGCTTCGGCACGAGGGTTTGGCGGTCTCCCGGGGCTGCCGCGACGAATGGTGACGGGGCCTTAGCTCAGCTGGGAGAGCGCCTGCATGGCATGCAGGAGGTCAGCGGTTCGATCCCGCTAGGCTCCACCATTCTTCGAATGAAAGAGTATTTGTTTGGCAAGCTGGTCAGCGAGGTTTCGCTCACCGGCTTTTTTCGCGTTTCGGAGTTTTGGTGCCCATGTTCGACGCCCTTTCAGACCGGTTAGGCACTGTCTTTGACAGGCTGCGCGGTCGCGGGGCGCTGGGTGAACAGGACGTCCGCGATGCGATGCGCGAAGTGCGGATCGCGCTGCTGGAGGCCGATGTGGCCTTGCCGGTGGTTCGCCGCTTCATCGACGAAGTAACCGAAAAGGCGGTTGGCCAGAACGTGCTGCGTTCGGTCACGCCGGGCCAGCAAGTCGTCAAGATCGTCAATGACGCGATTGTCGATATGCTCGGCGGCGAGGACGTTCCAGGGCTGGACCTCAACGCTGCCCCGCCGGTGGTGATCCTGATGGTCGGCCTGCAGGGGTCGGGCAAGACCACCACCACCGCCAAGCTGGGCAAGCTGCTCAAGGAAAAGTTCGGCAAGAAGGCCCTGATGGCCTCGCTCGACGTCAATCGTCCAGCCGCGCAGGAACAACTCAAGGTGCTGGGCGAGCAGGTCGGCGTGGCAACCTTGCCGATCATCGTCGGCCAGCAGCCGACTGAGATCGCCACCCGCGCATTGCAAGCAGCCAAGCTGCAGGCGGTCGATGTGCTGCTGCTCGACACTGCAGGCCGCCTGCATGTTGATCAGGGCCTGATGGACGAGATGCAGGCCGTGGCCGGAATCTCGGCACCGCAGGAAGTGCTGCTGGTGGTTGATGCGCTGGCCGGGCAGGACGCGGTCAACATCGCCAAATCGTTTACCGAGCAGATTGAACTGACCGGGATCGTGCTGACCCGGATGGACGGCGATGCCCGCGGCGGTGCGGCGCTTTCGATGCGTCACGTCACCGGCAAGCCGATCAAATTTGCCGGTGTTGGTGAAAAGCTTGATGCGCTCGAAGTGTTCCAGCCGAGCCGCGTTGCCAGCCGTATTCTGGGCATGGGCGATGTCGTCTCGATCGTCGAGAAGGCCGCTGCCGCGATCGACGAAGCCGACGCCCAGCGAATGGCTGACCGCATGGCCAAGGGTCAGTTCGATATGAACGACCTGCGCCAGCAACTGAGCCAGATGCAGAAAATGGGCGGACTTGGCGCGCTGGCTGGGATGATGCCGGGGATGAAGAAAGCCAAGGCGGCGATGGACGCCAGCGGGATGGATGACCGGGTGTTGCTGCGGATGGACGCGATCATCGGATCGATGACCCCGAAGGAACGGACCCGCCCCGAACTGCTCAACGCCAAACGCAAGATCCGCGTTGCCAAGGGTTCGGGCGTGCAGGTTCAGGATGTCAACAAGTTGCTCAAGATGCACCAGGAAATGGGCCGCGCGATGAAGCAGATCAAGAAGATGGGCGGCCTTGGCGGGCTCGCCAAGATGTTCGGCAAAGGCGGCCTTGGCGGGGCGATGCCCGGCCTCGGCGGCGGCGGAGGCGGCGGTTTGCCCGGCCTCGGCGGCGGCGGCCTGCCCGGCAATCTCAATGACCTGATTAAAAAGTAATTTTTACATATTCCGATTTGTTAGAAAGGTAGTTCAAATGTCTGTTTCCCTTCGTCTTTCGCGTGGCGGCTCCAAGAAGCGCCCGTATTACAAGGTTGTCGCTGCCAACAGCCGTTCGGCCCGCGATGGCAAGTTTCTCGAGCAGGTTGGCACCTACAACCCACTGCTGGCCAAGGACGATGAAAACCGCGTCCGCCTGATCGAAGACCGGGTGAAGTACTGGCTCGGCGTTGGCGCCCAGCCGACCGACCGGGTTGCCCGGATGCTCGACAAGGCTGGGATCAAGGAACGCGCCGTCACCAACAACCCCAACAAGGCAGAGCCCGGCAAGAAGGCCAAGGATCGCGCTGAAGACAAGGCTAACAAAGCTGTTGAAGCGGCCGAAGCTGCAGCCGCCGCCGCTGCCGCTCCGGTGGTTGCCGAAGTGATCGAAGAAGTTGCTGCTGAAGAAGTTGCTGTTGAAGCGCCTGCGGCCGAAGAAGCTGCTCCGGTAGCCGAAGAAGCCGCTCCTGAAGCCGCAGCCGAAGAAGCTGCTCCTGAAGCCGCAGCCGAAGAAGCCGCTGCTCCTGAAGCCGCTCCCGAAGCCGCCGCTGAAGAAGCTCCGGTTGCTGATGAAGCGCCTGCTGCTGAAGTTGCCGCTGAAGAAGCCGCCCCAGAAGCTGCTGCCGAAGAAGCCCCTGCTGCTGAAGTCGCCGCCGAAGAAGCCGCTGCTGAAGAAGCTCCGGCTGCTGAAGCCAGCGAAGAACAGGCTTAAGGCCAAGTCTTGGCTGACACCCGCCCCGTTACGCTGGCCGCCATCACCGGCGCGCACAGCCTGACGGGTGAGGTCCGGCTCAAGCTGTTCGGTGAAGGCGTGGCGTCGCTCAAGCGGCACCGCGCCTTCAACGATTCCACGCTGACGCTGGAAAAGCTCAAGGACGACGGCAAGGGCGGCGCAATCGCCCGCTTTGCCGAAGTCGCGGACCGCACCGCCGCCGAAAAACTGCGCGGCACCGCGCTCACCGTCCCGCGCGATACCTTGCCGGCGCTGGCTGAGGGCGAATATTACTACACCGACCTGCTCGGCCTGCCCGCGATCTCAACCGATGGTGAAGCGCTGGGCATATGCGTGGCGGTGGAGAATTTCGGCGCGGGCGATGTGCTGGAAATCCAGCGCGCCTCGGTCGATGGCAAACCCGGCAAGAAATTCATGGTTCCAATGCGGGCCGAGGCCGTTCCCGAATGGGACAGCGAGCGCCTGGTAATCACCGCTGCCTTTGCAGTCGAAGATTGAGCGCCCGGCTAACCCTTCGGCTTGCCAACTAGCTTTTCCAGCTCTTTCCCAAACGCTTTCAAATCAAAGTTCTGCGGATCGTCGTGGGCGTCCGGAATGGTCGAATCGACGGTGTTGTGCTGCGCCGGGATCAGCCAGCGTCCGGCCCGCGCGCTGACATAGACATACAGCGCCGCCAGCATCCGGTATTGATCCCGGGTAAAGCCGGGCTTGGGGCCATGGGTTTGCCCGCGGCTGGTCGCGCCGGGCAGGAACCGGCGCGGCTGGACCGTTTCGATATGGACAAACCGCCCGCGCGCGCGGCTGCCGATGACGCGGCTTTCCAGCTTGGTCGCGCGCCACGGTTCCTGGAACTCATGGCCCGCCCAGATCTGCCCGACCCGGTTGAGGAAGATATGCGCGACCGGTGCCTTGGCAAAGGTGCCGTCCATGTAGGGCGCGAAATCGTTGACCTTCCAGTCCGTGTTCAGCCGTTTGGGAAAGGGGTCGTGGGCGTAGAACGGCGTGCTGGTATCGTGGATCACGAAGTACAGCAGCGGTAGGCCTCCCTCGGTCTGCGAAACCGGCGCGTCGGCGTGCAGGAGTGCATAGGCCCGGTATGGCTCCGGGAACGCCGCTATCGCCGCCGCCTTTTGGGCCGCTGTCGGTGCGCCGCCATCGCGCATCAGCCGCACGATCACCGGCGGGAGCAGCTGCGGCTTACGCACCGCGCCAAGCTCGATCTTGCGCAGCAGGCAGGTGGCTTGGTCCAGCGGCGTCCCGGCAAAGGTCAAAGTATCGCGGTCAAACCGGCACTCACCGATTTCTTCGGCCAGGGCGGGTGCGGCGAGGGATAGGGCCAATACGGAGGTAACGACGAGTCTGCTCAATTGACGGTCCCTGTCTGTGAGTATATACGTTATGTATATACGGAGTAAGCCATGAACAAGCCCGAACCCAATCGTGTCCGCGATGAGCGGCACAGTTTTGATCTTACCGGGCCGATGCCATTGGGCAATAGCCTTGCTCCTTTGACCAAACCACTGCGGGTCAAGGTGTTCAAATCGGGCAATTCGCTGGCCGTGCGGATGCCTAAGGCGCTGGGCTTGGAGGCCGGGATGGAATTGCTGACCGAAGTGTTGCCGGATGGAGCGATTGTCTTGCGCAAGGTTGAGGCAGTGCGGAAGAAGCTCGACATCAGTGGGTTCTGGGGGAAGGCGAAAGGATTGAAGGTTCCTGAACGCCGCGATTTCGAAGATCGGCCTAGCAGCATCACTGCGCGATTGGCCAAGGGTGAACTGTGATCCGATACCTGATCGACACGGATTGCTCGATCTACGCCATGCTGGGCACCCACCCCTTGCTGGGTGAGCGTTTGTCAGAATGCGCGGCTGACGAAGTGGCGATTTCGGCGATCAGCCTCGCCGAAATCGCCATGGGCGAAGGCCAGGGCAAACCACCGGACATGCCGGTGATCGACGCGTTCCTTCAGGTTATCCCGTTGCTGTCCTTCGATGAAAGCGCGGCGCGCGCTTATGCCACTCTGCCATTCCGGCGGCGCAGTTTTGACAGGTTGATCGCCGCTCATGCGCTCAGTATCGGGGCAGTGGTGGTGACCAACAACGAAGCGGACTTTGCCGATGTGCTTGGGTTGGTGACCGAAAACTGGACGGTGTGATGGGCGAGACGCTTGATCGTGTCATTGAAATCACATCCCGCCAGACGGGTATCGCGGCGGCCGAGCTCAATGCGACTTCGGCAATCGATCAGGATATCCGGATAAGCGGTGACGATGTCAGGGAACTGGTGGAGCGATATGCCGCAGAGTTTGGGGAACACGTCTGGCAGTGGCCGTGGCAGCGATTTGCGCACCTCAACGAAGGATTGTCGCTGTGGTTTCCTCTGGCATTGATGAGGCAATTGCTTACTTGGCCAATCAGGGGGCGTTTCGAGTATTCCAGCCCCTTTGAGCGGCTTGAGTTGGGACACATTGCGAAAGTGATCGATGCAGGCCATTGGCTGGATCCATGACCTTCCACGCCACCGTCCTGACCCTCTACCCCGAGATGTTCCCCGGCCCGCTGGGCGTCAGCCTTGCAGGCCGCGCGCACGAGGAGGGTAAGTGGGCGCTGGATACCGTCCAGATCCGTGATTTCGCGGCGGACAAGCACCGTACGGTTGATGATACGCCCGCCGGCGGCGGAGCCGGGATGGTGCTCCGCGCCGATGTGCTCGCGGCGGCGATTGACCACGCCCGCGTGGGCCAGCCCGATTGCCCGGTACTTGCCATGACCCCGCGTGGAAAGCCGCTCAGCCAGGCCCGGGTGCGCGAGCTGGCAGTGGGGCCCGGCGTGATCATTCTGTGCGGCCGGTTTGAGGGGTTTGACGAGCGAATTTTCGCTGGCCGCGATGTCGAGGAAGTCTCGGTCGGCGATATCGTGTTGTCGGGCGGAGAACCGGCGGCTTTGATGCTGCTTGACGCTTGCATTCGGCTGCTTCCCGGCGTAATGGGCTCGGCTTCGAGTGGTACCGAGGAGTCCTTTGAACAAGGATTGCTTGAATATCCTCACTTTACCCGTCCTGCTGAGTGGGAAGGGCGCACGATCCCTGAAGTGCTGCGATCGGGGGATCATGCGAAGATCGCGGCTTGGCGCAAGTCACAGTCCGAGATCGACACACGGTTACGCAGGCCGGACCTTTGGGAGCGTCATACAGGCGCTCGGGTCCAGTCTGCCTCTGGCGCGCGGCGAACAGACGAAGGAATATGAGGGATGAACCTCATTCAACAGATCGAAGCCGAAGAAATTGCCAAGGCAACTACTGACGCTGGCAAAGAAATCCCGACTTTCCGCCCCGGCGATACCGTCCGTGTCGGCGTGAAGGTTATCGAAGGTGAGCGCAGCCGCGTTCAGATGTACGAAGGCGTGTGCATCGCCCGTGCCAACAAGGGCATCGGTTCCAACTTCACCGTTCGCAAAATGAGCTTTGGCGAAGGCGTGGAACGTGTGTTCCCGCTGTACTCGCCCAACATCGACAGCATCACCGTGGTCCGCAAGGGCGTGGTCCGGCGGGCCAAGCTTTATTACCTGCGCGGCCGCACCGGCAAGCGCGCTCGCATCGCCGAACGTCGCGATCCGCGTCCGGGCGAGTGAGGCTAAAAAGGTTCTAGCGCCAAGGTGCTATAGCGAATTAGAAGAGGCGTCCCGGCCATGGTCGGGGCGCCTTTTCGCTTATGAGGATCAGAAAATTGCCATGCGCCTATTCGCCGCTTTGTTCGCCGCAACGATCCTCTCAGCATCGCCAGCCTTGGCCGAGGATGGCCCGGTGAGCCCGGCTTCCAGCCAAGCTCCGGCCAAGGCGCTCGATTTCGAACGGGTCTTCGCCAGCCCTAGCCTCAATGGCGCAGTGCCGCGCGGGGTCAAACTTTCACCCGATGGCCGTTGGCTGACCGTGCTGCGGGGCCGTCCCGATGATCGCGAGCGGTATGACCTGTGGGGGTTCGATCGCAGCATCAGCAAATGGGTGATGCTGGTCGACAGCCTCAAGCTCGGGTCGGGCAAGGAACTGTCCGAGGCCGAAAAGATGCAGCGTGAACGCCAGCGGATCGGCGATCTCAAGGGCATCGTGACCTATGAATGGACCGCGGACAGCAAGGCCATTCTGGTCCCGCTCGATGGTGATCTGTACCTCGCTGGGCTGGATGGCAAAGTTACCCGGCTGACCGAAAGCGCTGGCGACGAACTAAACCCGGCGCTCAGCCCCAAGGGCGGCTATGTCTCGTTCGTGCGTGATCAGCGGCTGTGGGCGGGCAAGGTCGGAGCTGAGGCCCAGCCGGTATCGCCCGAAGAAAAGGCCGACACGGTTCATTGGGGCGAGGCGGAGTTCGTTGCGCAAGAGGAAATGGCCCGCTTCACTGGATACTGGTGGGCGCCCGATGACAGCCGGATCGCGGTGCAGCGGTTCGATGACGCTCCGGTCGGGATCGTCACCCGCGCGGCAATCGGTGCAGAGGGAACCACGACCTTCCAGCAGCGCTATCCGGTCGCCGGATCGGCCAATTCGCTGGTGTCGCTGTTCGTGATGGCGCCGGACGGAACCGGCAAGGTTGAGGTCGATCTGGGGCCCGACAAGGACATTTACCTCGCCCGGGTCAACTGGGCGCCCGATGACAAGACGCTGTATGTTCAGCGCCAGAACCGCGCGCAGACCCGGCTCGATATGCTCATCGTCGATCCCGCCACTGGCAAGGCCAGGGTGCTGTTTACCGAAACGGCCGCGCCCGCCAGCTGGGTAAACCTGTCAAACGACTACCGCTTCCTCAAGGATGGCAGCCTGATCTGGTGGTCGGAACGCGATGGGTTCGGGCACCTGTGGCACTTCAAGGCCGGCAAGTGGAAGCAGCTGACCAAGGGGCCGTGGGTGGTCACGTCGCTGGTCGGGGTGGACGAGAAATCGGGCCGGGTTACCTTCACTGCGACCAAGGATGATGTGCTGGCGGCCAACGTCTATGCGCTCAATCTCTCCGCGCCCGCTAAGATCGAACGGCTGGGCGAGCCGGGCTGGGTCCACGGCGCCAGTATGGACAAGGCCGGACAGACACTGCTGGTCAGCCGCTCCAGCCCCAGCCAGCCGCCGCAGGTCTACATTGCCGATGGCACCGGCAAGCGGCTCGCCTGGGTCGAGGAAAACAAGCTCGATGGGGCGCATCCCTACACACCCTATCTCGCCGCGCACCGCGCGCCCACCTTCGGCACGATCAAAGCCGCCGACGGGACCGAGCTGCACTGGCGGATGACCACCCCGGTGATGGAGCCGGGCAAGCGCTATCCGGTGTTCTTCCAGCACTATGGCGGGCCAACCGCGCAGACCGTCGCACGCGGCTGGGGCGGGCCGTTGGAACAGGCGATCGTGGCGAAGGGCTATATCTTCTTTCAGATCGACAACCGCGGCAGCGAGAACCGCGGGGTCAAGTTCGCCGCAACGCTGCTCAATGCCATGGGCGGGGTCGAGGTGGAGGACCAGAAGGCCGGGGCGCTGTTCCTCAAAGAGCTGCCCTATGTCGATGGCAGCCGGATCGCGACTTATGGCTGGTCCTATGGCGGCTATATGACGGTCAAGATGCTCCAGGCCGATCCGGGGCTCTATGCCGCCGGGATCGCCGGTGCGCCGGTGACCAAGTGGGAGCTTTACGATACCCATTACACCGAGCGCTATCTGGGCGATCCGAACAAGCAGCCAGCGATCTATGAAAAGGCCAACGCGCTGGCCGATGCCGGCAAGATCGCCGATCCGCTGCTGCTGATCCACGGCATGGCCGATGACAACGTGGTGTTCGAAAACACCTCGATGCTGGCGGCTCGGATGCAGGCACAGGCGGTGCCGTTCGAAATGATGCTCTACCCCGGCTACACCCACCGGGTCGGTGGGCCAAAGGTCGGCGTGCATCTGTGGCAGACTATCTTCGCCTTCCTTGAGCGCCACGGGGTGACGCCGCCCCGGTGAGCGGCTAGGGCGGGCGAAACCAAGGAGTAAGGCAATGGGTTATCGGGTAGTCGTCGTCGGCGCGACCGGGAATGTTGGGCGCGAAATGCTCAACGTGCTGGCCGAGCGCGAGTTTCCGATTGATGAGATCGCCGCCGTCGCCTCTTCGCGTTCGCAGGGCAGCGAGGTTGAATTTGGCGAGACCGGGCGGATGCTCAAGGTCAAGAATATCGAGAATTTCGATTTCACTGGCTGGGATATCGCGCTGTTCGCGGCTGGATCCGAAGTGTCCAAGGTCCACGCTACGCGCGCGGCCGGTCAGGGCTGCGTGGTGATCGACAATTCCTCGCTGTTCCGGATGGACCCCGATGTGCCGCTGGTGGTGCCCGAAGTGAACCCCGATGCGATCGACGGCTACAAGGCCAAGATGATCATCGCCAACCCGAATTGCTCGACCGCGCAGATGGTCGTCGCGCTCAAACCGCTCCACGATGCTGCGGTGATAAAGCGGGTGGTCGTGGCGACCTACCAGTCGGTCTCCGGCGCGGGGAAAGAGGGGATGGACGAGCTGTTCGAGCAGAGCCGCAACATCTTCGTCGGTGATCCGGCCACGCCGAGCAAATTTACCAAGCAGATCGCCTTCAACGTGATCCCGCATATCGACAGCTTCCTGGATGACGGATCGACCAAGGAAGAATGGAAGATGGTGGTCGAAACCAAAAAGATCCTGGGTGCCAAGATCAAGGTCAGCGCCACCTGCGTGCGGGTACCGGTGTTCGTCGGCCACTCCGAAGCGATCAATCTGGAGTTTGAAAAGGAAATCTCGGCCGAACAGGCTCAGGATATCCTGCGCGAAGCCCCCGGCGTGATGCTGATCGATAAGCGCGAAGACGGCGGCTATATCACGCCCGTAGAATGCGTCGGCGATGGCGCGACTTACGTCAGCCGGGTGCGCGAAGACCCGACCGTCGAAAGCGGCCTGTCGCTGTGGTGCGTATCCGATAACCTGCGCAAAGGCGCGGCGCTTAATGCGGTGCAGATCGCGGAACTGCTGGGGCGCAAGTATTTGAAGAAGGGGTGACGTGATGGCGGAAGTGCTGACCGGTGGCTGTCTGTGCGGCAAGGCGCGCTACAAGGTCGTCCTGACGATGCGTTTCCGCTCCTACGCCTGCCATTGCACCGACTGCCAGCGGCGCAGCGGCAGCGCCTTTGGAATTCAGCAATCGGTATTGAGCAACGACCTGACGGTAGAAGGCGAGGTTCTGCGCGGTGAACATGTTCAACCGAGCGGGGCGATTGCTGGCATTTATGCCTGCAAGCATTGCCTGACGCGGCTCTACACCGACAACAACTTGCGGCCAAGCATTGCCAACTTGCGCGCGGGAACGTTGGACAACAGTTCAAGCATGACCCCGCATTCCCATCTGTGGGTGCAGAGCAAGCAACCGTGGGTGGTGATTCCAGGCGATGCGGTTGTGATGGACACTCAGCCCGCTGATACCGCTGGCTGGATGGCGATCTTCAAGCCGGAGCCGCTATGACCCAAACCATGACCGGCGGCTGCCAGTGTGGCCGCGTTCGTTATAACGCTGAAATCGAGAGCGACGAGGCCTATTGGTGCCATTGCCGGATGTGCCAGAAGGCGACCGGCGGGATCGCGGCGGCGTTTGTGCAGGTGGAACCGGCCAAGGTGACATGGCTGAGCGAGCCTGACTGGTACGCCAGCTCGCCGGTGGCGCGGCGGCCGTTCTGTTCGACTTGCGGCACCCCGCTGGGCTTTGCCTGGGCCAATGGCAGTGGCGAGATGGATCTGACCGTCGGCAGCTTTGACGATCCAGCGCGGTTCCGTCCTGCGGCCCATGCTGGCTGCGAAGCGATGCACGAAGCCTGGCTCGATACCAAGGACCTGCCGCGACACTATACTGCCAGCACGCCCATCGTCGTGAAGCAGTGGCAGGGCGCTGGGCTGGAAGTGCCGGAGTGAAGTTGGAACTAAGGCCTTGCGCGGATGAGCCGGAACTCAGCGATCCCGCCGTGACGGGCCAGTTCGCCGAGCAGATGGCGGCTCTTTCAGTGCAAGCACAAGTACGTCCGTGGTGCGGCTACATCGGCTGGCAAGATGGCGTGCCGCTGGGCTTTGGCGGCTTTGTTGCGCCGCCGAACGACCTTGGTGAAGCCGAGATCGGCTACCTTACGTTTCCCGCACATGAGGGGAAGGGCGTGGCCAGCGCAGTTGCCGCGGGCCTGATCGCTATCGCGCGCGGCGAGGGTCTTTCGGCGGTTATTGCCCACACTCTGCCAGAACAGAACGCCTCCACCGCCGTCTTGTGCCGCAATGGCTTTGTCCGCGCGGGCGAAGCGCAGGATCCCGACGAAGGCACGGTCTGGCGCTGGCGGATTGATCTGGGCTAAGGCCCGGCGATGATAACCGATCACTTCGCGTCTTTCGATGGCACGCGCCTCGCCCTGCACCGCATGGGGCCGGAGCAAGCAAGCGCGCGCCCGCTGATCCTGCTCCATGGCCTGTTTTCCAGCGCCGAGATGAACTGGATCAAGTGGGGCCATGCGGAGCGGTTGGCTGAGGCCGGATTCGAGTGCCTGATGCCGGACCTTCGCGCCCATGGGCAGAGCGAAGCGCCGCATGCGCCGGCCGCCTATCCTGACGACGTTTTGGCGCAGGACCTTGCCGCGCTGGTCGCGCATCTGGGGCTGACCGACTATGACCTGTGCGGGTTTTCACTGGGCGCTCGGACTTCGGTGCGCGGGGTGATTGCGGGCCTCAAGCCAGCGCGGTTGGTGCTGGGCGGCATGGGGCTGGAGGGGCTGGCCGGGTGGACCGGGCGTGGGGCCTTTTTCATCGATGCGATTGACCGGTTTGACGATGTGAAGGCGGGCGATCCGGCCTTTCCAGCGGTGTCCTTCATGAAAAGTATGAAAGTCGACCGGGTCGCCGCGCGAATGTTGCTGCAGACCTTCGCCGATACCCCGCCAGAGGCGCTGGCGGCGATCACTATGCCGACATTGATCGTCAACGGAGATCAAGACCGTGATAACGGCGATCCCGCCGCGCTGACCGCCGCGCTGCCCGATGCGGTACAGGCAATCGTTCCCGGCACGCATATGAGCTGCGTGACCAAGCCTGACCTCAGCGAGGCGATCCGGGACTTTCTGACGGCGTAAGATCCTTCCCATTTTTAGCGAATGCTACAAATGGGGAGGTGGATCGGCCAAGCCGAGACGGAGGGGTGTCGACGTCAGCGTCGCAGCCCCTCCGTCTGCCGCTGACGCGGCATCCACCTCCCCATTTGCGACCTTCGTCGAAAATGGGAAGGATCTTGGCTCACCTGAACGGTGGTTCGTTGAACGCTCGCAGTTTGCGCGAATGGAGCCGGGCGCCTTCGGCCCGCAGCAGATCGCAGGCGGTGGTACCAATCTTGAGGTGGGCGGCAATCGCCTCCTCATAAAACCGGTTGGCCTGCCCCGGGAGCTTGATTTCGCCGTGGAGCGGCTTGTCAGATACGCACAGCAGCGTCCCGTAGGGGACGCGGAACCGGTAGCCTTGCGCGGCGATGGTGGCGCTTTCCATGTCGATGCCGACCGCGCGGCTCAGGCTCAGGCGGCGGGCAAACTGCGTATATTGCAGCTCCCAATTGCGATCGTCGGTGGTCGCGACGGTGCCGGTTCGCATCCGCTTTTTGAGGTTCGCACCAGAATCACCGCTGACCATTTCGGCGGCCTGAGCCAGCGCAATCTGCACTTCGGCAATGGCGGGAATCGGGATTTCCGGCGGCAGCACACCATCAAGCACGTGGTCATCGCGCAAATAGGCGTGGGCCAGCACATAATCGCCGATCCGCTGAGTATCGCGCAGGCCTCCGCAGTGGCCGATCATCAACCACGCTTCGGGGCGCAGCACCGCAAGGTGATCGCAGATCGTCTTGGCGTTGGACGGACCGACGCCGATGTTGACCAGCGTGATCCCGCTCTTGTCCGGCCGGGTCAGGTGATAGGCCGGCATCTGATGGCGCCGCCAGGCCGTGTCGGACAGTTTATCGCGCGCGTTCTCGCTGGGCCCATCAAGCTGCAATCCGCCCGCGCCAGTCAGCGCGGTATAGCCATCCTTGCCCAGTTGTTGCCCGGCCCAGTCAACAAATTCATCGACATAGCGGTGATAATTGGTGAACAGGATGAAGCGCTGAAAGTCCTCGATCCGGGTCCCGGTATAGTGTGCCAGCCGGGCTAGGCTGAAGTCGGTCCGCAGGCCATCGAACAGCGCCAGCGGGATTGTCTGGTCGGCATTGGTCAGTTCGATCCCATCGGCCAACTCGTCGCCGATCAGGGCCAGTTCGGTGGTCGGGAAATGCTTGGCCAGATCGGGCGGGCTGAGCGTGCCGAGCCCTGAGCTGGCATCGATCACATAGGGAAATGGGATTTCCTGCGCCGAGGGAGCAACCACAACCTCGATCGCATAGTCATCGGCCAGCAGGCTCAGCTGTTCGGACAGATAGTCCGCAAACAGCGCCGGGCGGGTGACAGTGGTGGCAAAAGTGCCGCTGCGGCCGAGCCGCCCGAATGATCGCTTCAGGTCCGGCCGGGTTTCTACCCCGGCATAGTGGATCCGCAGTTCGGGATAGCACCAGGCCTTGTCGGCGCGCCGTGAAGGGGGGGGAAGGGTGCCGTCTGCCGCAAAGTTCGCGATGTCGCTTTGCAGGGTGGAGACGGCTAGTTCGTATACGCGGACCAATTCCGCGATGATTGTTTCTGTCGTTTGCATCGCAGGCGTATAACCACATCTGCGTGACATTTCAATTGCGGAGCGGCGTGGTCAGTCCTTGTTGCGGGTATCGAAGCGCGCTTCGCCGATTTCATCGCCGTGCTCGCGAACAAACCGGGCCAGCCAAATCGCGCCCCACAGCAGCCCGATCCCGCCGATTCCCAGCAGTGCGAAATCCACCCAGGCCTCTGCTTGCTGGCCCAGTTTCAGCAGGATCAGCAGACCGGTGATGGTCAGCACATAGACCCCGCCCCGCGTTGCCCTGGACTGGTTTTGCGGTTGATCTTCCATGCCGGCATGGTTGCCACAGCCGCTCCATCTTGACCAACGAAAAGGGGGCGCCGAAGCACCCCCTGATCGGTTTGGAATGGAGCGAAAGGCTTAGCCTTCAGCTTCTTCCTCGGCTTCGGCAGCAGGTTCTGCTGCATCGGCGCGGGCCGCTTCTTCTTCGGTCATTTCACCGTTGCCGGCTTCGAAGTCGGTCGCTGCGGCAGCCGCAACGTCGTCTTCGAACATGGCCCTGAGGACGTCAACGCCCTGGGCCTGCTGCTCAGCTTCGTCAGTCGAGCGGGCGACGTTGACCTTGACCATCACGGCCACTTCCGGGTGCAACGTAACCTTGACGTCGAACACGCCGATGGTCTTGATCGGGCGTTCCAGCACGACGGTCGACTTGGCGATGTTTGCGCCGTCGGCGTTGAGTGCATCAACGATGTCACGCACCGAAACCGAACCATAAAGCTGGCCGGCGTTCGACGAAGCGCGGATCAGCACTACCGATTTGCCTTCGACATTGGCCGAGTGCAGTTCTGCTTCACCGCGGCGGCTGGCATTGTCAGCCTCGATCTTCGAGCGGTTGGCTTCGAAGACCTTGCGGTTGGCGTCGTGGGCGCGCCGCGCCGGCTTGTTGGGCAGCAGGTAGTTGCGGGCGTAGCCGGCTTTGTCCGAGTCAAAGTCGCCGATCGTGCCGAGCTTCTCGATCCGTTCGAGGAGGATGATATCCATGGGTATTCTCCCCTTACTTCACGAGGTAGGGCAGCAGCCCTACGTGGCGGGCACGCTTGATCGCCTGACCCAGTTCGCGCTGCTTCTTGGCGGAAACGGCGGTGATCCGCGAAGGCACGATCTTGCCACGTTCGGACATATAGCCCTGCAGCAGACGCGTGTCCTTGAAATCGATCACGGGTGCGTTCTTGCCCGAGAACGGGCAGCTCTTGCGGCGGCGGAAAAATGCGCGGGCCATGGTTTAATAATCCTCGCGTTCGCGGCGCTTGGTGCGCTCACGGTCTTGCTTGCGCATCTGCACCGAGGGGCCTTCTTCGTGGGCTTCAACCCGAACGGTCAGCCAGCGGATCACATCTTCGTTGATCCCGGTCTGGCGTTCCAGCTCGGCCACGACGCCGGCGGGGGCATCGATGTTAAGCAGCACGAAGTGCGCTTTGCGGTTGCGCTTGATCTTGTAGGCGAGGTTCTTGAGGCCCCAGGCTTCGGTCTTGGTGACCTTGCCCTGTCCGGCTTCAACGATCTCGGTGGCGGTGGCGGCCAGCGCATCAACTTGCGCTTGGCTAAGGTCCTGGCGAGCCAGAAACACGTGCTCATAGAGAGCCACGGCATATCCTTTCATCATTCAACCGATCGCTGGCTGATCCGCACGATTGCGGGGCCCCTCCGGCTTTCTTCGATTTCCACGCGGAAGCGCGGAAGTGGCGGCCTTTACCAAAAGCGCCCGCAAAGGCAAGCGCTTTGCTGTTCTGCTTGAAAGCCCGGGCCAAGTGCCGCACAGGACTGCCCACCACCCAGGGGAGTTTGCGTTCCATGCCTACCGGCCTCGTTGCACTGCTTGATGACATTTCAGTGATTGCCAAGATGGCTGCCGCGACGATCGACGATGTCGGCCTTGCAGCGGCGAAGGCCGGGTCCAAGGCGGCCGGCGTGGTGATCGACGATGCGGCGGTCACTCCGTCCTATGTCACCGAATTCACCCCGGATCGAGAGCTGCCTATCATCAAGAAGATCGCGCTGGGCAGCCTTAAGAACAAACTGCTGATCCTGTTGCCGGCCGCGCTGCTGCTCAGCGAGTTTCTGCCCGGGGTGGTCACCCCGCTGCTGATGCTGGGCGGGCTTTATTTGTGTTTTGAAGGCGCGGAAAAAGTCATCGAGAAGCTCGGCGGGGAAAAGCACGGTGAAACGCTGGGCGACGCCATCACTGACATGGCGGAGTTTGAAAAGGAACGCACTTCTGGCGCGATCCGCACCGATTTCATCCTCTCGGCCGAGATCATGGCGATTGCGCTTGCCGAAGTAGCGGGTGAGCCCCTGTTCAGCCGCGGCATTATTCTGGCGCTGGTTGGGATCGTGATCACTGTCTTCGTCTATGGAGTGGTCGCACTGATCGTGAAGATGGACGATATCGGCCTGCATCTGGTCGAAAACCGCCACACCGCGTTTGAAAAGAAGCTGGGCCGGGGGCTGCTCCTTGCGATGCCGCGCTTGTTGGCGGTGCTGTCAGTGGTGGGCACGCTAGCGATGCTGTGGGTCGGCGGCGGGATTATCCTGCACGGGCTGCACGAACTGGGTGTGCACGGCCCATCAGACGCGGCTCACGCTGTGCAGCACTGGGTCGAGCTAGCCACCGGCGCACTGGGCGGAGCGCTCGGCTGGTTGACCTATGCGGTGCTATCGGCGCTGGTTGGGCTGGCACTGGGGGCGGTTGTCGCCGTGGCAGTGCACACAGTACAAAAGGTGCGCGGCAAGGCGGCCCACTGAACTTACTACCAATCGCCCGACAGATCTTCGCTAAAGCCCCGTGACTGATCGCTACTGCTTCTGCTGCTTGAACGAGTGCCATACAGGATCGCCGGGTTGGATTTCAGCTGCGGATAGATCGTATTGGCATTGGCGATTTCTTCGCGGGTCAGGGTGATCGATCCGCCGGGCGTTTTGAAAGTGGCCGTCGGCTCGCCAGTCGGCCGCCGTGCGCCCCAGACACCAATTTCAGAGGTTGGCATCCGGGCAATCCGGATGGCTTCGATCATGAAGGGCTCGTTGGGCGAAGCGACCAGCTCCATTGGGTTGCGTTGCGGCTGCACAGCGACAGGGGTTGGTTCCCCTCCGCCCGACCGCATGACGAAGCTGATCAGCACCAGCAGTACGATACAAGCGCCCAGTCGCAGCTCATTGCCGAACTGCGCTCGGAACTCATCCAGATTGGCAAAAAAATCGTCGATTTGTGCCATCGCCTAGTTCGAACCCCAGCCGCCGTCCTGACCCGGGTCATAGACCGGCGTGTCCGAACTGCTGCGCTCGGACGAGGAGCGCCGGGGTTCGCGCTTGGTTGATTCGGCCCCCCATCCGGCATCTTCGTTTGGTGCACCAGCGGCCTGGCCCGCGACCATCTGGCTCGAAGTGGAATTAAAGGTGCCATCATCGCCGGAACCCATGAAGAATCCGACTGTGCGCAGCACGAGAGCGACCACCAGGATCAGCATCAATCGTTGAAACAGACGGCGACCAATTCCGGTCAGCAATTGTTGGACGAACACAAGCTTTTCCCCGCGCAGATTGATCGCCGAAAGCTAACGCGCAGTCCTGAAGTTTTGCTTAAGCCAATAGCGCCAGCAGATCGCGAGCGAACAAGGTCAGCGTATCGTCGCGCGCGCCCATGATCACCACGCGGTTACCGGGCCGGGCGATTTCGGCAATCCGGTTGGCGCAGTCTTCGCGGGTCGGCAAATATTCAGCCGTTCCGCCCGCCGCCATGATCAGATCCACAATGCGCTCGCTACCCTGACTGCGATCAACTGTGCCGCCGAAATAGACCGGATCGCATAGCAGCGTGACATCCTCCGGGCCGAGCAGCCGCGCGAAAGTCTCGGCCAGTTCCGCCCCCATTTGCCGCAGCGGGCCATAGCCATGCGGCTGGAAGAACGCGATGACCCGGCCGGGGTGAGCCTTCAGGGTGCTCAGCGTGGCGGCGCACTTTTCCGGGTTGTGGCCAAAATCGTCGATAACGGTGATTTCCGAGGGGCTTGTGCCGATCACATCGAACCGTCGGGCGAGGCCAGCATAGCTCGCCAGTGCCTTGACCGCATCGGCAACTGTTACACCGGCGGCTACAGCGGCGGTTATCGCAGCAAGCGCATTCGACAGGTTGTGAAGGCCCGGAACGGCAAGCTGCAACGGGTGGTGCGAGCCATCGCGGCGATCGATCACCGTCGCACCAATGGCAAAGGATTGTTCGGTAATCGATCCTTCGACCACGCCGATTTCGGCAGCCGGATTGCGCACCGCAAAACCGAGCCATGGGGTATATTCGGGCGCCAGAGCAGCGGCCTCGGCATCGTCCAGATTGATCACCCCGATATCGCAGACCCGCAGGAAATCACCGAACAGCGCGCGCAGTTCCTCCATTGATTTGTGATCGAGGCTAACGTTGAGCAGCACCGCGACGCTCGGCCGGTAGAGCGCAATCGATCCATCGCTCTCATCGACTTCGGAGACGAACATGTCGCCGTTTCCGACCCGGGCCGACGCGAACGGCGCATCGGGGCGGACGTAGTTCTTCATCACCGCGCCGTTCATGATCGTCGGGTCACGTCCGGCGGAATCGAGAATCCAGCCGGTCATGCCAGTGACCGTGCTCTTGCCACTGGTTCCGCCGATCGCGATGCCGGTGGAGGCGGCGTTGAACAGCTGCGCGAGGAGTTCTGCCCGGCTCATCCGCGGACAGCCCAGTTCGGCCGCGCGGACGATTTCGGGCACCGTGTCCTCGACCGCCGCCGAGGCCACCAGCGTCTGATCAGCCGCGGTGATCCCGCTGCCGTCCTGCGGGTGCAGGGTGAAGCCCAGGCTTTCCAGCCAGGCGAACTTTTCGGGCGTGCGGCCCTGATCTCGGCTGCGGTCCGATCCGGCAACTTCAGCGCCTGCACCGCGCAGGATCAGCGCCAGCGGCAGCATCCCCGATCCGCCGATGCCGCAGAAAAACCATGGGTGAGAAGTGAGATCGCTCATGGTTCTTTCGGTATGCGCGCTTGCCTGTCAGCGCAACAGGGTTAGGAAGCATATCCATGACCCGGATCGCAATTTGCGCGCCTTCGCGCTCGATCACCTCGGAAGATGCCGCGCGCGTTTCCGCTTTGGCGGTGGACTATCCGGGGCTTGACCTGCAATTCCATCCGCAGTGTTTCTTCGAACATGGACATTTCGCCGGGACCGATCAGCAGCGGCTGGACGCACTGGTCGAATGCACCAATGATCCCGGGTTTGACGCAGTCTGGTTCGCGCGCGGCGGCTATGGCTGTAACCGGATTGCCGAGGATGCGATTGCGCGGTTCGATCGTGCCGCGCAGGACAAAGCGTTTTTGGGCTATTCGGATGGCGGCTATCTGCTCGGCGGGCTTTATCACCGCAAGATCGGACGCCCGGTTCATTGCTCTATGCCAGCGGATGCCCGGCGTGATGGCGGCGACGCGGCAGTGCGGCGGGTGCTGGCGTTCATGGCCGGGGACAATGCCGGGCTGGAACCGGGGCTGGATCACCGGCCCACGGCGGCGTTCAACCTGATTACACTGGCGATGCTGTGCGGCACCCCGCTGATGCCGGGGCTGGCCGGGCACGTGGTGTTGGTCGAGGAAGTCAGCGAGCATGACTATGCCGTCGACCGGCTGTTCTTCCATGTCACCGCTCATCTGGGCGGGATCGCCGGGCTGCGGCTGGGCCGGGTCAGCGATGTTCCGGTCAATGAGGTCGAATTTGGCCAGAGTGCTGAGGAAATAGCGCAGCATTGGTGCGCGCGGCACGCCATACCCTATCTCGGCCGGGCGGACATCGGCCATGCTGCCGACAACACAATCGTGCCGTTCGGACTTGCCCGCAGCTTTGCCGGGGAATAGGCGCTGCGGCCAAACAGGAGTCACCAGATGAGAGCGTTCGTTTTTCCGGGGCAGGGCAGCCAAAAGGTCGGCATGGGTGTGGAACTGGCCGCAGCCAGCCCGGCCGCGCGCGAAGTGTTTCAGGAAGTCGATGACGCGCTAGGGCAAAAACTGTTCCGCATCATGGCCGAAGGGCCGGATGATGCGCTGACCCTGACCGAAAACGCCCAGCCGGCGATCATGGCCCATTCGATCGCGGTGCTGCGGGTGCTGGAGAAAGAAGGCGGGATCTCGCTGGCCGACAAGGCCGATTTCGTCGCTGGGCACAGTCTGGGCGAATACAGCGCGCTGTGTGCAGCTGGCGCCTTTTCGCTGGCCGATACCGCGCGGCTTTTAAAGCTGCGCGGGCAGGCGATGCAGGCTGCGGTGCCAGTCGGCGTGGGTGCGATGTGTGCGCTGCTCGGCGCTGACCTGGCCAAGGCGCAAGCGCTGGCCGATGCGGCCGCTGAGGGCGAAGTTTGCACTGTCGCGAATGACAACGATCCGGGGCAGGTCGTGCTGTCGGGCCACAAGGCCGCGATTGAACGCGCAGTGGCGATGGTCAAGGATTTCGAGATCAAGCGCGGAGTGATTCTGCCGGTATCGGCTCCGTTTCATTGCCCGCTGATGCAGCCTGCCGCCGATGCCATGGCCGAAGCGCTCAGCAAGACGCCTCCGGGCCCGCTGACCGTGCCGCTCTACGCCAACGTCACTGCTGCGCTGGCCAGCGCCCCAGCCGAAGTGCAGCGCCTGCTGGTTGAACAAGTAACCGGCCGCGTCCGCTGGCGCGAAAGCGTAATCGCAATGCAAGGCGCCGGGGTGGATCATTTCGCCGAACTCGGCGGCAAAGTGCTCGGCCCGATGATCGGGCGGTGTGTCAGCGATGTGGCAGTTTCGAGCGTGATTTCGATGAACGATATCGAGGCGCTGGCCAAAGATCTTTAGGAATGAAGAAATTGATTCTCGCAGAGATCGCCAAGGAAGCAAAGATCGCAGAGATGTCGAGATGAACCGGATTGATCAGTTCAGCGCCGTTGCCGTCGATGGGGCCATTCGCATTCATCGCGAACTGGGGCCAGGACTTTTCGAATCGGTATACGAAACGGTCCTTGCCGGCCGTCTGACAGCAAGAGGGCTTGAGGTTGCCAGGCAAGTTCCGGTCCCGGTAACTTTCGATGGTCAAACTTGACGCAGCATTCAAGCTCGACATACTGGTAGAGCAATTCCTTGTGATCGAGATCAAGGCTGTTGATCAGATCACCAACGCTCATAGCCGGCAACTTTTGAACTACCTAAGACTGCTGAAACAGCCCGTAGGGCTAATATTGAATTTCTCTGGTGCAACGATGAAGGAGGGAATTAGGCGGCTGGTCAACGACCATCGGCCGGAAGTTTGATTCTCTGCGAACTTCTCTTCTCTCTGCGATCTCTGCGAGAACCAAATTGGAGCTACCATAATGGAAAACCGCCTGTTCGACCTTACCGGAATGACCGCCCTCGTAACCGGCGCTGCCGGCGGGATCGGTTCTGCGATCAGCCATGCGCTGGCCAAACAGGGTGCGCGGCTGGCGCTTTCGGGGACCAATCCGGGCAAGCTGCGCTCGTTCCGCGAGGAGCTGAACGATACCTATGGTCACGACCATGTCGAGATCACCTGTGATCTTTCGAACACCGAACAGGTCGAGCATTTGATCCCGGCCACGGTCGATACGCTGGGCAAGATCGATATCCTGATCAACAACGCCGGGATCACCCGCGATAACCTCGCCATGCGGATGAAGGATGAGGAATGGGACGCGGTGATCCGGGTCAATCTTGAGGCCGCGTTCCGGCTGATGCGGGCGGCCTGCAAGCCGATGATGAAGGCCCGACACGGCCGGATCATCAGCATCACCAGTGTGGTCGGCACCACCGGCAATCCCGGGCAGGTCAACTATGCCGCCGCGAAAGCCGGCCTCGTCGGCATGTCCAAGTCTTTGGGTCAGGAAGTCGCCAGCCGCGGGATCACCGTCAACTGCGTGGCCCCCGGTTTCATCCGCACTGCGATGACCGATGGGCTGCCCGATGCTCAGAAAGACGCGCTCAACGCCCGGATCCCGATGGGCCGGATGGGCGAGGGTGCGGATATTGGTGCGGCGGTGGCCTATCTGGCCAGCAAAGAGGCCGGTTACATCACCGGCCAGACGCTCCATGTGAACGGCGGGATGGCGATGTTGTCATGAGCCGGGCCGTGTCCGCCCGGCGATGATATCCTAGGCTGGAGCAGGTTTGCCCCGCTAGCTGCAGAATTTATCCCCAGTTTAGCCGGAAATCCACTGCCAGAGCCTTGCCGCGCGCCCGCCCGGCGTTAAGAAAGGCAGTCCGAAATGGCGGCGCAGCGCCGATTCCTGCAGTGCGCGCGCGTAGGGGACTTGATACGACCATGAAGGCCACAATTGAACGCGCGACGCTGCTGAAGTGCCTGTCGCACGTGCAGTCCGTTGTTGAACGGCGCAACACCATTCCGATCCTGTCGAACGTGCTGATCGAGGCGGCCAGCGATGGCACGATCAAGATCATGGCGACCGACCTCGATCTGCAAGTGGTCGAAAGCCTCAGCGCGGTTTCGGTTGAGGGCGCGGGCGCGATCACCGTTTCGGCGCACCTGCTGTTTGATATCGCCCGCAAGCTGCCCGATGGCAGCCAGGTCAGCCTCGAAACCGCAGATAATCGCATGGCGGTGAAGGCCGGACGCAGCCGGTTCAGCTTGCCGACCCTGCCGCGAGACGATTTCCCGATGATCGTCGAAGGCGATCTGCCGACCAGCTTTGAACTACCCGCCGCCACGTTGGCGCAGCTGATCGATCACACCCGCTTTGCGATCAGCACCGAGGAAACCCGCTATTACCTCAACGGCATCTTCATCCACGTGATCGACGAAGAGCTGCGCGCTGCGGCCACCGATGGCCACCGACTGGCGCGCTATACCATTGCCCGCCCCGATGGCGCCGATGGCATGCCCGACGTGATCGTGCCGCGCAAATGCGTCGCCGAACTGCGCAAGCTGCTCGAAGAATCGCTCGATGCGAATGTCCTGATCGATCTTTCGGCCAGCAAGGTCCGCTTCACGCTTGGCGGCGAAAACGGGGTGGTGCTGACCAGCAAGCTGATCGACGGGACTTTCCCCGATTACAGCCGCGTTATCCCGACCGGGAATGACAAGCTGCTCAAGCTTGATCCCAAGAGCTTTTGGCAGGGCGTGGACCGCGTGGCGACGATCGCTACGGAAAAGACCCGCGCAGTCAAGATGGCGCTCGATACCGACAAGGTCACACTCTCGGTCACCAGCCCGGACAACGGCACCGCGGCGGAAGAAGTGCCAGCCAGCTATTCATCGGCCGGGTTCGAGATCGGTTTCAACGCGACCTACCTCAAGGACATCCTCGGCCAGATCGACGGCGATACGGTGGAGCTGCATCTGGCCGACGCCGGCGCGCCGACGCTGATCCGCAAGGATGACAAGTCGCCAGCGCTCTATGTTCTGATGCCAATGCGGGTGTGACAATGAATCGCTTATTTACGATTGCTGCGCTGGTTGGCGCGCTGGCCGTTCAGCCTGCCATGGCCCAATCTGCTGCTCCGGCGCCTGCTATTGCTGCCGATTCCGATCTGCTTTGCGCCGCGTGGGCTGCCAACACCGCTGGCAAGAACAAGACCGAGAAAGAGAAGGTCGGGCTTACCGTGCTGATGACCTATTTTATCGGCCGGTGGGAAGGCGCGACCGGGCGCAGCATCGATGAAGGGCTGACATTCGCCTATCTGACCAACAACCTTGCCAAGATCGAGGGCGCGGATGCCGCGTGCATGGTGCGCGCCGGTGAATTTGGGCAGCGGCTGCAATTGGTCGGCAAGCGCCTGCAAAATTCAGGTAATGACAAGTAGCCGAACTTGCGGATCGTGTGATCCGATCCTGATATGAGCGCCGCCGCATCAGCCACTGCCAAAAGCCGAGTCTGTGGCAGCTGTACGCTGTGCTGCAAGCTCCTCAAAATCCCCGAAACCGATAGCGGCAAGGGTGATTGGTGCCAGCATTGCAGCGTCGGCAAGGGTTGCAATATCTACGCCGACCGGCCGCAGCGTTGTGCTGATTTCATGTGCGGTTACCTCGTCTGGGATGCGGTGCCAGACCATTGGCACCCAGCCAAAGCGCGGATCATTGTGGTCAGCGAGCTTGGCTTTCGGATCAACTTCACCGTCGATCCCAGCGCGCCCGGTCGCTGGCGCGAAGCACCGTGGTATAACGATATCAAGGCTTTAGCCGTGATGTCGTTCCAGCAAGGCAAGCAGGTGCTGGTCACGATCGGCAACAAGGTGATCGCCGTGCTGCCCGATCGCGATATGGATCTGGGCGTGGTCGGCGATGACGAGGTGGTCATCACCGGCCAGCGCCCCGATGGCAGTTGGGGCGCGGCCAAGGTCCACAAGGACGATCCGCGGCTGGCCTCCAGCGAAAAGGGAATGCCGCTGGCAGGCTTGATCCCGCTGGGCTAAGCTATCGCCAAATCCGTTGGGAGAGAGCCACAGCCATGAGCCGCACCGTTCAGATCAAGCGTGATGATATCGTCCAGACCCGCATCGTTGCGGTCGATCAGTTGCCGCTGGGCGATGGCGAAGTGCGGCTCAAGATCGAGAGTTTTTCGGTAACTGCCAACAATGTGACCTATGCCGTGGTCGGCGATGCCTTTGGCTATTGGAACTTCTTCCCGGGTGAGGGCGAATGGGGCGTGGTGCCAATGTGGGGCCATGCGATGGTTACGGAATCGCGCCATCCGGATATTGCGGTGGGCGAACGGGTCTATGGCTTTCTGCCGATGGCCGAGAGCCTCGATGTGCTGCCCGATGGCGTTTCGCCCAGCGGCTTTACCGATGCCGCCGCGCATCGCCAGCCGATGAGCCCGATCTACAACCAGTACAGCCGCATTTCCGCCGATCCCGAACACAATCCCGCCAAAGAAGCCGAACGGATGATCTTTGGCCCGCTGTTCAAGACCGGGTTCCTGATCGAAAGCATGATGCGGCGCGAGCACTGGTTCGGGGCCGAGACCCTGATCTGCACCAGCGCATCTTCCAAGACCGCAATGGCCACCGCCAGCGTCGCGCGCGATAAATCGCCGCAAGTCCGCCGGATCGGGCTGACTTCATCCGGCAATGTCGAATTCGTCCGCAGCGGTGGCTTCTATGATCTGGTGCTGGCTTATGACCAGACCGCCCAACTGCCCCGGGCAGCGTCAGTGCTGGTCGATTTTGCCGGCAATGCCAAAGTGATCCACGCTGTCCACTCGGCGCTGGGCGATAGTCTGAAATACTCCTGTACGGTTGGCGCGACTCACGTCGGTGAAGGATTTGGGCAGGACAATGGCCCGCTGCAGGGCCCTGTCCCGGTACTGTTTTTTGCTCCGCACCACGCCGTGGCGGCGATTGCCGAGCTCGGCCCGAAGGCCTTTGGCGAATCGATAGCGGCAAGCTGGGTGCGGTTCGTGGGCGAAGCAGGCGGCGCGGTCAGCGTGGACCAGCGCGCGGGTCTAGAAGCCGCGACGGCGGCGTTTATCGCAACTGTCGAAGGCAAGGCCGATCCCGCGGTGGGGATCGTGATCCGGCTCTAGGCCAAGAGCAGAAGAATTGAGCACGACCCTCTTTTCCCGCTCAGCCTGAGCTTGTCGAAGGCGCCGCGGTGCGAAATTAGGGCTGCGTAACAACCACGTGCTTCGACAAGCTCAGCATGAGCGGAATTTTGAGGTGCCGTTCAAATATCTACCGCGATCTTGCCGAAGTGTTTGTTGGCAATCTGGTGGCGGAAGGCATCGGCCAGGTTCACCAGCGGGAAGTGGTCTGAGATCACCGGCTTGATTCCGCCCGCTTCGATCCCTGCGATCATCGCCAGTTGCTGGGCGCGGCTGCCGACGGTCAGGCCTTGAACTCGAAGGTTCTTAGCCATCAGGAAGCCGGTCTGAATCGGTCCGGCAAAGCCGGCCAGCACCCCAATCAAGGCGACGTGTCCGCCGACGCGGGTGGCCATCATCGACTGGTCGAGCGTACCAGCGCCGCCGATTTCGACCACGCAGTCGACGCCGCCGCCGCCGGTCAGTTCCAGCGCCTTCATCCCCCAGGCCGGGTTTTCCTTATAGTTGATCAGCTCATCCGCGCCGAGCGCTCTCAGTCGTTCGAGCTTGGCATCGGAAGACGAAGTCGCGATCACCCGGGCGCCGGCCGCTTTGGCAAATTGCAGCGCGAACACCGAAACCCCGCCGCTGCCCTGAACCAGCACGGTCGATCCGGGACGGATCGCATTATCGACAAACAGCGCGCGCCAGGCGGTCAGGCCGGCGCAAGTCAGCGTGGCGGCTTCGGCGGCGGTGTAGCCGACTGGAACGTGGGTAAACCAATGCTCGGGCGTGACCACCGCTTCGCAGGCATAGCCATCGATGCCGTCGCCGGGGACGCCCCGAAAGGCGGTGGCCGGCGGGGCGCCGTCGATCCAATCGGGAAAGAAAGTCGAAACCACCAGATCGCCGACCTTGAACTGGGTGACGCCAGCGCCGACCGCCTCGATCACACCAGCGCCATCGGACATCGGAATGCGCCCGGTCGCTGCCGGGATCATCCCCGAAACAACCGCGAAATCATGGAAATTGAGCGAGCTCGCCTGCAGCTTGACCCGGATCTGGCCTAGTCCAGGCTGGCCGGGGTCAGGCGCGGTTGCGGGCAACAGGGTGTCAAGGTTAGCGGGCGAACCCACACGGACGGCGGCGATGGTCACTAATTCTCTCCTAGATATCTTCCAAACCCGTCCATGCTGAGCTTGTCGAAGCACTGCCGGCTTCTTCGAGCCTCATGCGCAACCGCCCAAAAAAGTAGCCCTTAGACAAGCTCAGGGTAGACGGGTTCTTGGGTCGCTTGGCCTATTCAGCCGCTTCCAGCATCGCCGCCCGCTGCGGTCCGCGGATCAGGCCGCCGGGGGTGGCGCCGGTCCAGCTGCCATTCTTGAAGGTGACCACGCCGCCCTTGATTGTGCAGTCGTACCCATCGGCCTTCTGCAGCAATCGTTTGCCGCCCGCAGGCAGATCGAACGCTAGCCACGGCCTGCCCAACTTGATCGCATCCATATCGATCACGTTGATATCGGCGAGGTAGCCCGGTGCGAGGATGCCGCGATCATCGAGCCCATAGAGCCGCGCAGTATCGCGGCACTGGCGCTTCACTGCATTTTCAAGGGTAATCGTGCCGCGCTTGCGGTCGCGCACCCAGTGCTGGAGCATGAAGGTCGGGCTGGCTGCATCGCAGATCGTCCCGCAGTGTGCTCCGCCATCACTCAGCGAATTGACGCAATCATCGCTATTCTGCAGCGCTTCGAGGAAATCGAGATTGCCATCGGCATAGTTGAGGATCGGGAGGTAGATAAAGCCGGTGCCATTGCTTTCGCACAGCAGGTCATAGGCATATTCATCGCCCGACTTGCCCGCAGCGGCGGCGCGCGCCGTGATGCTTTCTTCGGCGGTCGGTTCGTAGTTGAACTCGGGCCCCATTTCGAACTGCATCCCCCAGCCGCCGCAGACGACCATAATCAGGCCGATGATGTCCTGATTGACTGCGGAATAGTCGCTCGCCTCGGCCAGGATCTGTGCCTTGAACGCCGGATCGAGCAGCTTGGCCTTCTGTTCTGCCCACGGCAGGTCGGCGATCGCGACATAGCTGGGTTTCAGCCGGAACGGATGGACCGTGCCCTGCCAGGCCATGATGATCCCGTTGCCGCGTAGCGCGATCTGGGCGACGATATTGGCGCCGTTGTCATTCTCTGCGCGCATATTGGCGATTTGTTCGTCAAGCGGCTGTTCTTTGGCGATCGATTGCAAAGCGGCAAAAGTGCAGGGCAGTCCGGTTTCGCGGCTCATCTGGCCCATCCAGCCAAATTCGTCCCATTCGCGGCGCATGTCGCTGGCCATTTCGAACACGCCGTGCCCGGCCCGGCCCATCGCCCGGCCAATCTCGATCAGCTCTTCCTTGGTCGCAGTGGTGCCCGGCACGACTTCACCATCGATCGAGCGGTGCAGCACAGTGCGGCTGGTTGAAAAGCCCAAGGCCCCGGCGCGCACGCCCTCTTCGACGATATCGGCCATCGCCTTGATGTCTTCGGCAGTCGGCACCGCACCCGGCTTTTCGCGGTCACCCAGCACATAGGCTCGCACTGCGCCATGCGGCACGTGGGTGCCAACATCGACAGTGCGCGGCATTTCTTCCAGCGCATCAAGGTATTCCGGGAAGGTCTCCCAGTTCCACTTCATCCCTTCGGCCAGTGCGGTGCCGGGGATATCCTCAACCCCTTCCATCAGTTCGATCAGCCATTTGTGGCGATCGGGCGCTGCTGGAGCAAATCCGACCCCGCAATTGCCCATCACCACCGTGGTCACCCCGTGCCAGCTGGATGGCGCCATTTCCTGATCCCAGGTGGCCTGGCCATCATAATGGGTGTGCACGTCGACAAAGCCGGGTGAGACGATCTTGCCCGCTGCGTCAATCTCCTGCGCGGCATCGCCGTGGACTGTGCCGACGGCGGCGATCAGGCCATGCTTCACCGCCACATCGCCAGTAAAGCGCGGCGCGCCGGTGCCATCGACAATGGTGCCATTGCGGATGATCAGATCATAAGTGGGCATGGGCATTCTCCCGTTCGCCGCGACTCTGGGCCGCACGTCTTAACCGGACGATTAAATCACGAACATGGGTTGGGGGCAAGGGGGTTGGCTGAGGGGCAATGTCGCGCGGCAGGGCTTCGACAGGCTCAGCCTGAGCGGATGCTGGGAATGGTTCAGGATGTGATCTGGAATGTGTACCGATTCCGCTCAGGCTGAGCCTGCCGAAGCCCCCGCACTGCTAATCCCCGCGTGCCTTGATCATTTCACCGACATCGACAAATTTCTCACGCGGGGCACCGTCGCGGGCGCGCTTTTCTTCTTCGGCTTCGATCTTTTTCCAGTCGCGGAAGGTGACCACATCGAGCCCGCGCGCGGCCGCCAGTTCATCGAACCCGGCACGGCCGCGTTTGCCGCCGCCGCTGCCGATATCTTCGGCGATCCGTTCAACCACGCCGTAGCCGTCGGGGCGGTTGGTGCCGATCGTGCCCGAAGGCCCCCGCCGGGCCCAACCGACGCAATACAGCCCCGGCAATATCCGCCCTTGATCATTGGCAAAGCGGCCGGCGCTCTCTTCAAACGGGACGCCGGGGATCGGGCTGGTTTTATAGCCGATACAGGTGACGATCAGGCTGCAGGCGATGGTGTAGGTCTCGCCCGTCGCGCTGGCGCGGCCATCGCTGTCCAGCACGGTGCGTTCAACTTCGATCCCGCTGACCACGCCATCGCCTAGAATCGCCTTGGGGCTGGCGAAGAAATCGAACTCGATCTCGACCGGCTTGTCGCTGCGGAATTCTTCAGGGATCGCGGCGAAACTGCGCAAATGATCGACAGATTTACGCTGTCCGGGCTCTAGAAAAAGATCCTCTTCCTTGTCCGGCAGATCGGCCGGATCGACCCGTGGGCAGCCGCGCGACAGGTGCGCCAGTTCGCCCAGCTCCTTGGGGGTCATCGCGATCTGGTGCGGGCCGCGGCGGCCCAGGATAACGATCCGGTCGATATGGGACTTTTCCAGCGTGTGGAGCGCATGGGCGACAATATCGCTGCCGGTGAACTCTCCGGTGGTTTTGGTCAGGATTCGTGCGACATCAAGCGCGACGTTGCCGTTGCCGATCACCACAGCTGTCTTGCCGGACAGATCTGGGTTCAGTTTCGCAAACTGGGGATGGCCGTTGTACCAACCGACGAATGACGCGCTGCCAAAGACATTTTCAAGTCCTTCACCGGCAATTCCGGCGGGCTTGTCATTCGGTGCCCCGGTCGCCAGCACGACCGCGTCATAGAGCCCCTGCAGTTCGGCAATTGTGATGTCTTTTCCAACGGTTACGTTGCCGACGAAGCGGACATTGTCGAGTTGGTTGGTGGTTTCGTAGCGCCGCGATACGCCCTTGATCGATTGGTGATCGGGCGCCACCCCGGTGCGGATCAGGCCATAGGGAACGGGCAGCAAATCGAAGATATCGACCCGCACATCCTCTCCCCACAATTTCTGGGCTGCTTCTGCGGTGTAGTAGCCTGCCGGTCCCGAGCCGATAATGGCGATCTGACGCATAGCTGGTCACGGCCTTTCCCTGTCGGCTCTTGTTTGCCGCTTGGTGCTCTGGAACTGCAACATGCTGCTGTGGCTGCGTTCGTCAACATCCCACCGGGTTTTCGACACAGATTGTTGCGCGCCGCGGGTTCAGGTCGATGCAGCAATTCCGGCGATCTAAGCGGTTAACTTAACCGAATGTCAAAGGCTGCGGGTGCAAGCAGAACCCATGTCGGCTCAACCTGTGAGACTTGCCGAAGATAGTCCCGATGCGCAGCGCCAGCGCGCGGGCGATTCTGTGCGCCCTGCGGACAGGCCGCAACCCGCGCTCGCGGGACCCAGTGAAGCCGCGAATTTGCGCAGTCAGGCGGCACGAACCAGCCAGGCCCCGGCCCGGCTGAGAGGCTCGTCTCGCGAAGAACTGCGCCGCCAGGTACAGCCCGGCTGGGTGATGATGGCAGTGGTAATCGCCGGCGCCCTCTGCCTCAAGGCAATTGCCTCGCTCAGCGTGCCGGATATCGGCACGATCGCCATAGCGCTGGCCGGGGTTGGCGTGGCGGGCCTGACCCCAGTGGCTGCCCGGTTTGAGCGGAAACATCTCGATGATCCCATGCAGCGGATTGCTTTGGCGATGACGCTTACCGCGTTGCCGATGCTGTTGTTCGGCACCGCGATGTCACGATGGGCAAACGCAGCAGGCCATACCTGGTCGGATTCGATCGGGCTGATTGTGATTGTCGGCGGGGTTGCGACAGTCCTGCTCAATCGGCGTGTAGCGGCAATCCTAATCTCACAAGTCGCCTTGTGGACTGGGGCTGCGGCCTTTTCGGGCAGCAAGGGCACCTTGTTTGCCATGGCGGTTGGCTTGTTAATCGGCCTGCTCATTGCGGTCCGCCAGTCCCGCACCGATGCCGAGACTTTGCGCAAACAGCGCGAGCAGCAGCGGCACCAGTTGCGCGCCGAAGAGATCCTGCATGATTTTGAACAGACCGGGCAGGGCTGGTTCTGGGAAACGGACCGTCGCGGGTTCCTAGTATACCTGTCGCCGCCGATAGGCAAAATGCTCAAGACCGATACGCAAAAGCTGGTCGGGCGTCCGCTCGCCGAGCTATTCGAACTCGAAAATCAGGGGCAGGAAAGCGAGCGTTCGTTGGCATTCCATTTGACCGCCCGCTCTGCTTTCAGCGAACTGCCGCTGCGCGCCGCTACACCGGATGAAGAACGCTGGTGGTCGGTCAACGGTCGCCCGCTTTATGACAGCTTCGGCAACTTCGTCGGGTTTCGTGGGTCGGGCCATGATCTAACCGAAAAACGCCGTTCGGCCGAGCACGCATCGCGGCTGGCGCACTATGATTCGCTAACCGGCCTCGCCAATCGCCATCAGATGGCCCAGACGCTGGAGAAGATTTTGGGCGCCCCCAACCTTGAACATCGCGCCTGTTCGGTCTTTCTGCTCGATCTGGACCGGTTCAAGCAGGTCAACGATACCATGGGCCATCCTGCGGGTGACAATCTGCTGACCCAAGTTGCACAGCGCCTTGAGCGCACGACTGGTGAAAATGGCCGGGTCGGGCGTCTGGGCGGCGACGAGTTCCAGATCGTGCTCCCCGGTCGGCGCCGCCGCGAGGATCTTGCTGTGCTGGCACGCCGGGTTATCGATGCCCTGTCCGAACCCTATTCGATCGACGGCCACCGGGTTGTCATCGGGGCCTCGATCGGGGTTGCACTCTCGCCCGAAGACGGGCTGACCTCCGACGACCTGATCCGCAATGCTGATCTGGCGCTTTATGCCGCCAAGGACGGGGGCCGCGGGCGGCATCACTTCTATGCCGCCGATCTGCACAGCGATGCCGAAGAGCGGCGTCAGCTGGAACAGGACCTGCGCGATGCGCTGACCCAGGGCGGGCTGGAACTGCACTATCAGCCGGTGATCCACACCGTGACCGAACGGATCACCGGATTTGAAGCGCTGATGCGCTGGAACCACCCAACCCGCGGCCCGCTATCACCTGCCAAATTCATCCCTATTGCCGAGGATTCAGGACTGATCGCCCCAATGGGCGAATGGGCCTTGCGGAAGGCCTGCATGGATCTGGCGCAGTGGCCCGATAGCGTCCGGGTGGCGGTCAATGTCTCGCCATTGCAGTTTTCCAACCCGGCGCTGCCTTCGATTATCACCAATGCGCTGGCGGCGGCGCAGGTCGACCCGGGCCGGCTTGAGCTGGAGATCACCGAGAGTGTCTTTCTGGCCGACGATGACGGCAGCGACGCGATGTTTGCCGCGCTGAAACGGGTTGGGGTGCGGCTGGCACTGGATGACTTTGGCACTGGCTATTCGGCGCTGGGCTATCTGAAGAAGGCCCCGTTCGACAAGATCAAGATCGACCAGAGCTTCGTTCGAGGAGCCACGATCACCGGTAGCAAGAATGGCGCGATTATTGCTTCGATCGTTGGCCTGGCCGAAGCGCTGGGGATGGAAACCACTGCAGAAGGCGTGGAAACGCTCGATGAACTCGATCTGGTCCGGATGCTCGGCTGCAGCCACGTTCAGGGATTCATCTACGAAAAGCCCCTGACCTATGAGGCCGCAACGCAGCGTCTGCACACCGGCCTGACCGCGATCGCGATGGGCCCGCGCGCTGCCCGCTCGGTTCGTCATACGATGTTGCGTAAGGTGGTGCTCGAAAACGGCGATCAGCGATATCACGGAACGATCCGCAACGTTTCGGCAACCGGGGCGATGATCGAAGGGCTCTGGAATGTCCCGCCCGGCACGATCTTTACGATCATGTTATCCGCGGGGCATCTGATAACAGCTACCGCGCGCTGGTGCCAACAAGACCGGGTTGGCGTGGAGTTCGCCTCACCGCTTGCGCTCGACGATGCCGGGCGGGTCGCGCTGGGTCCGCTACCAGCTGGCGAACGATCCCGCAGCGTGCTGCGCCGCGAAACCGGAGCTGCGGCATGACAGTATTTTAAGAACCGAACGGCATTAGCCAAAAATCAACCACATCCGTTTATCTACGGATATTGGGTCCAAACACCAGATGTAAGGATGTTGCAGGTAAGTCATGACGGATTCGGGCAGTTCCAGTTTCGGGCGGTTTCGTAGCATGCTGGGTTCCGGCAAGGCGGCATCGCGCGGCAACGTGCCTGTCAAGCCGATGACCGGTCAGGAGCGTGAACAGGCGCTGCTGCTGCTTCGCGATTACGAAGCCTCTGGCCTCGGCTGGTTTTGGTCAAGCGACCGTGAAGGCCAGATCACTTACATTTCGCCCTGTGTAGCCGACCAGCTGGGCTGCGAAACCGCGCAGATGGTGGGGCAACCGATCCAATCGCTGTTCATTCTGGACCGGGACGAAGATGATCCAATCGAGCGGACCTTGCCGCTGATCCTCAGTGCCCGCAAGACCTTCACCGACCTGCCGGTTCGCGCAGCGTTTGACGGCAAGGAGATCTGGTGGTCAATTTCGGGCCGTCCGCAATTCAGTGCGGACAGCACCTTCATCGGCTATCGCGGCAATGGCTCTGATATTACCGCCACGCGCGAAAACCAGAAAGACGCCTCGCGGATGGCGCAGTACGATTCGCTCACTGGTCTCGCCAACCGCCACAGGATGGGCAAACGGCTCAACGCCACGCTGACCGCCTATCAATCCGCCAAGCGCTGCTGTGCAGTGATGATGATGGACCTCGATCGGTTCAAGGCAGTCAACGATACGCTTGGCCACCCGGCAGGTGACGAACTGCTCAAGCAGGTTGCCCAGCGGCTTGAACGGATACTGCCTGACAAGACCTTTGAAATTGGCCGCTTGGGCGGTGACGAATTCCAAATCATGCTGCCCGATATCGACGATCGCGGGCGGCTGGGAGAGATTGCCAAATCGGTGATCACGATGATCAGCCAGCCCTATCAGATCGATGGCAGCCGCTGTGTTATCGGCGCCTCGATCGGGATCGCGATTGCACCCTATGATGGGATCGACTCCGAAGAACTGGTTCGATCGGCTGACCTCGCGCTTTACGCCTCCAAGGGCGGCGGGCGCGGGCAGTTTCGGTTCTACTCAAGCGATCTCCATTCCGAAGCCGAACGCCGCCGTCAGATTGAAGAAGAGCTGCGCGACGCACTTGCAAATGACCAGATGAGCGTGGTCTATCAGCCGATTATCGACACCAAGACGAACAAGGTGGTGACCTTGGAGGCGCTTGTGCGCTGGACACATCCGGAACTGGGAGAGATCTCGCCGGCCGTGTTCATTCCGATCGCTGAAGAAGCCCACCTGATCGGAGCCCTGGGCAATTGGGTGCTCAAGCGCGCCTGCGACGAAGCCACGAATTGGCCTGGCAGCGTAAAAATCGCTGTCAACGTGTCAGCCGTGCAATTCGCCAACGCTGGGTTCTCCTCGCTGGTGGCGCAGGCTCTGGCCCATTCGGGACTGCCGCCTGAACGGCTCGAACTGGAACTGACCGAATCGATTTTCCTGGGCGACGAAGCTGCCACCACCGATATGTTCAACCAGCTGAAGCTGCTTGGCTTGCGGCTGGCGCTAGACGATTTTGGCACCGGCTATTCTTCGCTCAGCTATCTGCAACACGCCCCGTTCGACAAGATCAAGATCGACAAGAGCTTCATCCGCGGTGTGACCCAGGAGGGGAACCGCAATGGGGCGATCATCACTTCGATTGTCAGTTTGGCCAAGGCGCTGGGTATGGATACCACTGCCGAAGGGATTGAGGCCCACGACGAACTGGAAGCTATGCGCCGGCTGGGCGTGGGCCAAATTCAGGGCTTTATCTATGCCGTCCCGGTTCCACCCGACGTTGTCGCTGAAGCGATGTCTAGCGGCGAATGGGTGATCGAGCCCGACGGCCCAAGCAAATACCGCCCCGAACGCCGCACCGTGCTGCGCAAGGTCGGTCTGATCCACGAAGATCACCGTTATGATGCGACCATGCGCAACCTGTCGCGTTCGGGCTGCATGGTTGAAGGTTTGGTTGACGTACCGCTCGGAACGCCGTTCGTGGTCGATTTTGGCGAAGGCCAGCTGTCCGTAGCGCACGTCCGCCGATCGGCCGGATCGATGCAGGGGTTGGAATTCGAGCATCCGCTGGTCGACGATGGCGCAGGCGGCCTGTGCACCCGCCACCGTGTCTCGCCCTATGTCATGGCTCAAGCCGGAATGCCGCTGCAAGCCTTGCCGCCGGGGCAATACCCGATGCAGCTGATGCAACCGGGTGCCGGCGGGGGGCAGATGACCTTACCAAAATTCGGCCAAGTCAGTCACCTGCCCAAAGTCAAAGTGGCCTGAACGCCGCAAGCCTGCCCATGCAGACAGGGTGGCGGTTCATTCGCCAGCGTCTAAAGCGTTGGGGTGAACGGCCGTCTGATCCTTATCGTTGGTGACCAACTAAGCCCCAACCTAACATCGCTGAAGCAGGGTGACCGCGCGGCCGATGTGGTTCTGTTGGCCGAAGTCATGGCCGAGGCCAGCTATGTCGCGCATCACAAAAAGAAGATCGCCTATGTCTTTGCAGCGATGCGCCATTTTACAGCGGAACTGCGCGCCGATGGTTGGCAAGTTGACTACGTCAAGCTGGATGATCCGGGCAACACCGGGACCCTGAAGGACGAAGTCCAGCGGGCGCTGCTCCGCCATGACCTTAGCTGCGTGGTTGTGACCGAGCCGGGCGAATGGCGGCTGATGGATGAAATGCGCGGCTGGCCCGAAACGCAGCTGCTCCCCGATGACCGTTTCCTGGCCGACCGCGCCGGGTTCACCGCCTGGGCCGATGGCCGCAAAGGCCTGCGGATGGAGCATTTTTATCGGTTGATGCGGCGCAAGACCGGTCTGCTGATGGAAGGCGAGCAGCCCGCCGGTGGGCGCTGGAACTTCGATGCCGAAAATCGACAGCCAGCGGCGGCGGATCTGCTGATGCCGCGGCCGCCACGCTTTGCTCCGGACCGGGTAACGCAAGAAGTTCTAGAACTGGTCGCGGCGCGTTTTCCGGACAATTTCGGCACGCTGGAGCCTTTTGCCATGGCCGTCACCCGCGCCGAAGCAGAGGCTGCCTTTGCCCATTTTGTAAAGCACTGCCTGCCGCAGTTCGGGGCTTTTCAGGATGCGATGCTGGCGGGCCAGCCGTTCCTCTATCATGCGGTCGTATCGCCCTATCTCAACACCGGCTTGCTCGATCCGCTGGAAATGTGCCGAACGGTTGAGGCGGAATGGCGCGCGGGGCGGGTGCCGCTGAACAGCGCCGAGGGCTTCATCCGCCAGATCATCGGCTGGCGCGAATTTGTCCGCGGGATCTATTGGTGGCGAATGCCGGGATATGAGCGGGTCAACGAACTGGCCGCAGAACGTCCGCTGCCTGCGTTTTACTGGACCGCCGATACCAAGATGGCCTGCGTTCGTGCCTGCGTCGAGCAGACCCGCGACGAGGCCTATGCCCACCATATCCAGCGGCTGATGGTGACCGGTAATTTTGCGCTGCTGGCCGGGATCGATCCGCACGCGCTGCACGAATGGTATCTGGCGGTCTATGCCGATGCCTATGAATGGGTCGAATTGCCGAACACGATCGGGATGAGCCAGTTTGCCGATGGCGGCCTATTGGCCAGCAAACCCTATGCGGCCAGCGGCGCCTATATCAACCGGATGAGCGATTACTGCAAAGGCTGCGCCTATGATGTGAAGGCCAAGGCTGGGCCAGATGCCTGCCCGTTCAACTTGCTTTATTGGGACTTCATCGCCCGCCACCGCGACCGGCTGGTCCGCAATCCGCGCATGGCGCAAATGGTCCGGACGTTTGAGCGGTTCGCGCCCGAAAAGCAGGACCAGCTACGGCGCGACGCTGACCGGTTTTTGAACACCCTTGGCTGAGCGGCAGCGATCAGAGCAGAATTTCACATTATCCCAATCGCGCGCCCATTTCTTACGCCAGTTGAACGGCAGCCCGCAGGCCGCGCAGATCTTGCTGGGCAGATCGCCTTTGCGGACCATCTTAGCCATCGCCCCGTGCCTCACTCAGCGCCTCATCCACCATGGCCCGTAGCGGCAGCCGCGCCTTGAGCTTGACCGCAAGCAGCGCCATGCCGCTGACCTTGCGTTGCAGAAACAGCGTCTCAGCAGGCGGTATATGCCAGGCCGCGCGATCAGCCACGATGGTCTCGGCATGGCTGCGCAACTGCTCGACAAACGAGCGATCGGCAAAATCGAACAGGCCGGGGCGGCCGAGATGCGCAACCAGGATTTCGATCATGTTATCGAGCGCACGGGCGTGGCGCTGCAAAGTCAGCGGCGAAATGAACCCCGCTCCCGCCAATGCTGCCGCCAGACCTGCGCGATCCTCGGCCAAGCCGGCCTGCATCAACTGGCGATAGGCTGCGGTCGTAGCCTCGGGGACAGAGCGCGCTGCGCCAAAATCGAGCAGCACGATCCGGCCGGTGTCGGCCTGCCAGCGGTAATTCGCAAAATTGGGATCGGTCTGCATGAAGCCGAACTCGAAGATCTCGCGCAGTACCAGCCCCAGCAGCGTTTCCATCGCCTTGTCGCGGACCGCTTGCGGCGCTCCGGCCAACGCCTCGATCGGCTCGCCGGGCACAAAATCCATCGCCAGGACGCGCTTGCCGCTCAGTTCGGGCAAGCCGGTCGGCACGACGAATGCATCGTTCCCCGCCAGCAACTCGCCATAGCGGTGCATCTGTTCCGCCTCGCGCAGGTAGTCGGCCTCCTCGTGCAACTGCCGCTTGGCCTCGGCCAGCAACGGCGCGATGTCGAGCGAGCCGGGCAACAGCCCGGACATGCGCAGCAGGGTCGCAACATTATCGACATCGGCATCGATGCTGTCGGCCACCCCCGGATACTGCACCTTGACCGCGATCACCCGCCTATCGGGCAAGGTCGCCCGGTGGACTTGCCCGATCGAGGCGGCGGCAATCGGGGTGGCTTCAAACCTCGCAAACTGCCCTCGCCAATCCGCGCCCCATTGCGCTGATAGAACCCGGCCGAGCTGCGCCGGCGGCATGAAATGCGCAGCATCGCGCAGCCGGGCGAGGATGGTGGTGAGCTCTGCGGGCAGGACATCGCCGGCATCCATCGAGATCATCTGCCCCAGCTTCATTGCTGCCCCGCGCAGGCGCGAAAGCTGCTCGGTCACGCGCATGGCGTTGGCCGGAGTCAACAGCAGGTCGGACAATTGCGGGCGCTCGCCGCGCGCCAAACGCCGCATGCCCTCGGCCAGCACGCCACCAGCGACGCCGCCCGCCAATTGCCCGAAACCGGCCAGCCGCGAAAGCCTGGCGCTGGGTACTTTACGGTAGCGCCCGCTGTTCATCGCAGCCACGCCTGCAGCCGTGGGCGCAGCCGCAGAAACACCGCGTAGGTGGCCTCCAGCATTCGCGCGACCAGAGGTGAGCGCGCTGCCAAACCGAGCGGACGCAACAAGGGGATGGCGCGCCACATCGCGGCAAAAGCGGCCGCGCCTGACAGCATCACTCCATCCTCCTCGGCGTGAAACCTTGCCAGCAAAAGCTCCCGATCCAGTGGGCAGGACACCGCCGGATCGGCGACATCAATGAAACATATCCGGCCCGCCCGATCCAATCGGCGCATCAGCGCGATCTCGCGGGCGCACAGCGGGCAAGCGCCGTCGTGCCACACGGTCAGGCTTTGCCCGGCAATGCGCGCTTTGGTCGATCGCGTGGTCAAGGGCCGGTCCATTCAATTAGTCGCTTGCGCTGTTGTTCCAGTTTTGACGACCTGCCCTTTCGGGAGCGGCCGCAGCACATGACCGAAAGCCCATCTTGAGCATGACAGGTTCGGTGTTCATCTGCCGCTATGCCCGAAACCACTCTTCCGCGTCCGCTCATCGCTTTGGGCCTGGCCGGCCTTTTGCCACAGGCCATTTGCCTCATGGCGGTCGCTTCTGGCGGCCCGGAGCGCTGGATCGCTTTGGCAGCCGGTTGCTTCTATGCAGCGATTATCCTCTCGTTCCTTGGGGGAATGTGGTGGATGGCAGGGTTGCTATCCGGGCTGCGTGCGGGCTGGGTCTATGGGTTGGCAGTGCTGCCCAGCCTGACAGGATTTGCCGCGCTGCTGCCATGGACCGTGGGATGGAGTTGGCCGGGGCCATCGCTGGTCGTCCTGGCGCTGGCGCTGCTTGCCAGTCCACTGGTAGATCGCACGCTTGCCCGGCACATCGCCGTGCCGCCGGGCTGGCTGCGGCTGCGCATGGCCATGGCCGGCGGACTTGGTCTGATGACCCTGCTGATCGCCGCACTGTGAGCGCCGCCGTCTCGGGCCGCGTAGGGCGCTCTCTGGCCGCAACGAGCGCGTTGCTTTGCTGCAAGGTGACAGCGGCAAGCCTTGCTGCTAACGGCGCGGCATGACTGACTTGGCCCTGATCCGCAACTTCTCCATCATCGCCCATATCGACCATGGCAAGTCGACGCTGGCTGACCGGCTGATCCAGTTCACCGGCGGGCTGACTGAGCGGGAGATGTCGGCGCAAGTCCTTGATAACATGGACATTGAGAAAGAGCGCGGGATCACGATCAAGGCCCAGACGGTCCGCCTCAGCTATACCGCCGACGATGGCCTGACTTACGAACTCAACCTGATGGACACCCCCGGCCACGTCGACTTCGCCTATGAAGTCAGCCGCAGCCTCGCCGCTTGCGAAGGCGCGCTGCTGGTGGTCGATGCGGCGCAGGGCGTCGAAGCGCAGACCCTCGCCAATGTCTACCAATCGATCGAGCACGACCACGAAATCGTCCCCGTCATCAACAAGATCGATCTGCCCGCCGCCGAACCCGAAAAGGTCAAGGCCGAGATCGAGGAAGTGATCGGGCTCGACGCCAGCCAGGCCGTCCTGACCAGCGCCAAATCGGGCATCGGCATCAAGGAAGTGCTCGAAGCCGTCGTCACCCGCATCCCCCCGCCCAAGGGCGATGCCGCGGCCCCGCTCACCGCGATGCTGGTCGATAGCTGGTACGATCCCTATCTGGGCGTGGTCATCCTCGTCCGGGTGATCGATGGCGTGATCAAAAAGGGCCAGCAGATCAAATTCATGGCCGGCGGGACCGAGCATCTGGTCGACCGGGTTGGCTGCTTCACCCCCAAGATTGAGCAGCTGAACGAACTCAGCCCCGGCGAGATTGGCTTCATCACCGCGCAGATCAAGGAAGTCGCCCAGGCCAAGGTCGGCGATACCATCACCTCGGTCAAAGGTGGCGCGACCAAGGCACTGCCCGGCTTCAAGGAAGTCCAGCCGGTGGTGTTCTGCGGGCTGTTCCCGGTCGACGCGGCGGACTTTGAAAAACTGCGCGAAAGCATCAGCCGCCTGCGGCTTAACGATGCCTCGTTCAGCTTCGAAATGGAAAGCAGCGCCGCGCTCGGCTTCGGGTTCCGCTGCGGGTTCCTCGGCCTGTTGCACCTTGAGATCATTCAGGAGCGATTGACCCGCGAATACGATCTCGATCTGATCACCACCGCCCCCAGCGTGGTCTACCGGATCCAGCTGCGCAAAAGCAAAACCGATGATGCGCGCGAAATCATGCTCCACAACCCCAGCGATTACCCCGATCCCAGCCGGATCGAACAGATCGACGAACCGTGGATCAAGGCGGTGATCTACACGCCCGACGAATACCTCGGCTCCATCCTCAAACTGTGCCAGGACCGCCGCGGGATCCAGACCGGGCTGACCTATGTGGGCGGCCGCGCGCAGGTCAGCTACGAATTGCCGCTCAACGAAGTGGTGTTCGATTTTTACGACCGCCTGAAAAGCATCAGCCGCGGCTATGCCAGCTTTGACTATGAGCAGATCGGCCTGCGCGAAGGCGATCTGGTCAAGATGAGCATCCTGGTCAACAACGAGCCGGTCGACGCGCTATCGATGATCGTCCACCGCGGCGTCGCCGAGGAACGCGGCCGCGGCATGTGCGAACGCCTCAAAGACCTGATCCCCCGCCACCTGTTCAAAGTGCCAATCCAGGCCGCGATCGGCGGCAAAGTGATCGCCCGCGAAACCATCGCCGCAATGCGCAAGGACGTGACCGCGAAGTGCTATGGCGGCGACATCAGCCGTAAGAAGAAGCTGCTGGATAAGCAGAAGAAGGGCAAGGCCCGGATGCGCGAGTATGGGAACGTGAGCATTCCGCAGGAGGCGTTTATTGCGGCGCTGCGGATGGGCGAGGAGTGAGGATTTGTGATGTAAGTGCCTGATATACTCGTTGAATGTGCCTTCTAATCCTTACTTAAGGCGCTTGGAGAATTTTTACGATGGACGAAGCCACGATTAAGGCGGAGGTTCTCAACTTAATCCGACGCCAGTCGCCTACTCGGCGTCGTCCAATTGTTGCGACAGAGTTTCAAATATTGAGTGGTCAAACTCGTGCTGATTTGGCGATACTTGACGATGAATTTGTTGGAGTTGAAATAAAATCCAAGCTTGATACATTGAAACGGCTAATAAAGCAGGCGCATGATTACAGAAAATCGTTTGATAGGACGATTTTGGTGCTGGATGGTTCTCATCTCGTAAAATATCTTAGCATTGATTTGGATTTCTGCGACGTATGGACATTTGATGAGGGTGGGAATTTAAGGTTGTTCTCCGAAGGCGTGCATGAGCGCGTATCAGATGAAGTGTTGTTTGGAATGCTTACGATGAGAGAGCGTGAAGTCGCGTCGAAGAGCGCTGATTTAAAAAATCTAAGCAAAAGGCAAATTTTTTATTATTTCTTCAGTAAAAAATTCAAAGGTTCGAGTGATAAATTTTGGTTATCGGTAAGAGGCAGGAAAATTAAGAAAAATGATCTAGAACTGCTGAGTCGGTTTAAGGACGTTCGAGTTTCTGCTGCGCAAGTTGCTTATAATCAAGAGCGGGAATGGGAAAATTGGATTCGGGTGCAATCGCAGAGTTAAGGTCTAGTCATCCCAATCATCTTCTGTCTGTTCGGCGAGTTCGGGCTCGTCAAAAAAGGTCTGGACTTGAAGGTGGAGATTGATCCGGGCGGCTGTGGACTTTTGTGGGCTGCTTATTGCGGATTGATCCCCTGCAATAGTGCGTTCAATCATCTGCGTTCCCCAAACTCGAATGTTTGGATTCCAAATTCCAGCCGCCACTAATGCATTGGCTTGGGCTTGATATCCGGCAAAGCCAGATTGCGTTGGGTTCCGAAAAAAGCGCCAATCCTGAGCGAGTGGATAGTCTATTCGAGGGTAAGGTTGGCCTCCGCCGCCGCCAGGACGCTCGATCCTAGCACTACCACGGTCACTGTATACCAATCGCTGGACATTCAGTTCAACTAGTTGATCAAACAGCCGTCTCTCGTAGATTTGCTGGAAAACTAGGCCATCGAAAGCCGATGGGAATGAAGTGGCTGACAGAGAGATCGAGGCCGCCGGGCAACTGGTTTGAATCGTAGTAATGTAACCATGCGCTAGCGCAGAAGTTTGCAAATGGTCTGCTGACACGGTCTGAAAGTCTAGCACAAAGAGAACATCTTGTCCGCTGTTTGTAATATCAGCGACTCGTTGAGCTAGCGGAGCCATCCCCGGGAAAGCTGGTCGCGGTAAGTAAATGACAAGCCCTCTTCCAAAACCCCAAAGTCTTTCAATTTGCGCTGTCTCGTCTGCAATATCGGGATGAAGTTGAGCTACGGGAATGAAATTTTCGTTTTCCTCGATAAATTCGCACCATGCGGAAAACCCCTGACTTGGCGTTCGAAGGCGTTCAAGCTCACCAAAAACAGGTCGCTGCTGTGTGGGTTCTCGATCTCCTATCCCAATCACAATCGGTCGAATTCCGTATGCTTCTTGAATCCGAACAAGCGCATTTTCGAGGAGATTCGCTCCAACCCATGGACGCAATTGGACGAATGGCAGCATTCGATCTTTAGTACTGTCGGGCAGCTCCTCCAGCGCGCGCATTTCTCCCGGTCGAACCGGCAGGATTGGAAGGTATCGCAGCGTGTTGAAGTCTCTAAGTGCCATCAATGTCGATCCCTAAAGATTCCAGTCTGATTGAAATCGCAGATTCAGACACTTCTAACTCATTGGCAAGATAAATAAGCTTGTCCCCAACACCTTTTTCTTCGGCGTCGTTTAATGCCTGCCTTATCAATCCCGCTGGCATGAGAATGCACGCGGCCAACCTGTTGGCTTCATGCTCACGTCGATCACTCAACGTGGAGCGATACAATTTGTCGTCTTGGATGCCATTTCCAATCTGCTCTCGGTGGAGGAGGAAGTGTGCCAGTTCGTGGGCGACAGTGAATCGTTGGCGCTTTTTTGGATCGTGTCGATTTACTCGAATAGAGTATTGATTTTCTGCAATCTTCTTTATTTCGCCTGAAATTCCGGGGGAAAGTGTGGCTGCTTTGACCTCTACGCCAAGTGCGTTAGCGATGCTACGCAATTTGACGGCCCCATCATCTTGAAACTGTTCGATGGTTGCTCTAATTTGTGGGGAGAGTTCTCTCCATTCACGAGACATATTTTATCTCCGCATTCAATCTATGGGATGTCAATTACTTAGCCTTCGGTTTCAACCTCATCTTCTTCTAACTCGTCATCCTTCTCAGGATTGCCCAACACGATCTCGTCGACCCTCTTGTTGATCCGAGCTTCTGTTTGTGGCGATTCAATTTCTTCACTCACGGCTTTGCTCAGATAATCTCGGACTGAGCCGTTTTTAATCTGCTCTCTTACGTGGTCGATGCTCGCGGCTTCAGCTGCGTTGACCGCAGAGCGTTTGAGCTCAGCGAAACCCCAAAAGGCGGCTATGGCAAAGATCACTCCGAGTACGGTCACTAAAACACCGACGGCGGTGAGGAGCACCGCTGCGAGATCTGTGTAGCTGACTCCGTTGGGTGTTATGTCACCTAGCCAGCTCAAAAGCACAATGCTTGAAAGTGCGCCAGTGATCCCCCCGACAACCAAAGGGAGAATCCAACCGCCCGAGGCGCTTTTGTCATTCTGAGATTTTTTAGCCATGCACCCATACTTATCGGTTGGACTCTGCGTTTCCTAGCTGAATACAAAAATCATGTCGAACTTCGAAAACAGCAAATCGCGTTGCGCTAAGGTTTCCGTGATCTTGGTGGCTGTTTCGCTTGTCAGTTTAACTTCTAGACTCCGCGATTGGATTGACATTGGATTTACGGTGACAGGTGCGTGAATTCCCAAACTCACCCTATCCGCTCCACCATCGCCAACCAATCCCGCACCGCCCATTCCCGCGCGCTCAGGGCATCACCGCCGCTCGGCTCCGGCACTCCTTCCCGCCGCATAGTGCCTTTGCCAATCTGCATCCCCGGATAGCGTGCGCGGGGTGCGCCGAGATCGGGGTCGCCGCATTTTAGGAAATCGGGGAGTTCGCGCGGGGTGCCGGGGGGTGTTGGACGCTCGCACTTCGACAAGCTCAGCGTGAGCGGGGTTTTGGTGCTCATGCCTTCTCCTCCCGATCATCCTGAGCCTGTCGAACGGGCCCATCCACCGCGCTCACCGCGCCGAACACCACATCGATCGCCCACCACACCTTGGCGCGGCGTTGTTCGTTGAACCATTGCGCGTAGTCGGCTTCGGCGGCGCTTTGGTCGGCGGCTTGGGCGGCGATCAGGGCTTCGGCTTCGGCGAGGGCGTCGCGGGCGTCTTCGGCGGCGTCGGGGTCGTCGCCGGCGTTTTCCAGATCCTCGCGGGCATTCTCGGCATCGTAGAGCGCGTAGCGCTGGTCATAGCTGGGGCCGGGATCGGCCAATTCGGCTTCGCGAAAGGCGCGGTAGGCGGTGCGGGCGGCGGGGCCCAGGCCCAGGAACCAGCGGCGATGCATCTTTTCCAGCTGCTGTTCCAGCCAGTTTTCGCGGGCTTCGGAGCGGGCGTTTTGGGACACGGCGCGTTCCCGCTCCCAGTTTTTGGCCCATTCCTTGTGCCACTGCTTTTTGAGGCGGGTGAGCTCCATCTGGTCGACAGCGCTGGGTGCCTTGGCGCCATCGGCCTGGCGCAGGCCGCCGGGGAAGCGTTCTGAGGCGCGGTTGCGGAGCATGAACATCAGCAGCCGGTCATTATAGACGGTGCGGGTGCCGATCAGTTTGCCATAGGAATACATCGGCACTTCGACGCCGTGGAGCGCGCGGTCCATCGCCACGTCCTCGATCCGGCGCATCCCGATATCGAGCGCGATGTCCCAGGCTTTGCGGAATTCTGCAGCCTCGGGGTGACGGCGCAGCAGGTAGGCGCCGACTTCGGCCCGGTTCACGCGGCGCGCGGCGCTTTTGACGCTGCCGGTTTCGGCCAGCGCCTCGATAAAGGCCAGCTGGACTTGGGGTTTCCAGCCGTTGGCGCGGTCCTTGGCGCGGGGGACGGGGGCGAACGGCGGCAGGGTGAGGGCAGGCGGCGTGGGGGCGGGCGCGCTGTCGGCAGGATTTGGCATGGCGGGTCCTTGGCGGGGCTGGGGCGGGGCTGGGGCGGGGCTCGGGACCATCTCAAAAATGCCGGGTGTAGGAAAATGGTTTGGGCGCGGGGCGCTCTGGACTCCAAAAAAAGCCCCTTGCCACTCGGTAGAGGCAAGGGGTCAGGTAATTGAGGGCCGGGTCGCGCAGCACCTCAAGGTGATACTGTTGCAGGCGCCGTCGCCGGCGCGCCGGACTATTTGGTTTGGTCGACCGGCGGATTGTTGCTGCACACCAGTTCGTTCTTCTTGTTGCGAACATAGCTGGCGCAAGTGCCCTTACCCGGCCTGACCGCTCGCTCGGCCGAGGCTGTTGGCGGGTTGGGCTTGATTGGCTCGGATTTGACCTGCTCGACCGATGGCTTGGGCCTGTCCTTAATTAGGAGTTGCCCCGTTTCGACCGGTTTTGCCTCGATCATTTGGGCGTTGATCGATGCCAACATCGCAACCGAAAGCGCAAATGCCCGCGCCGAAAGTTTCAAATTAAACGCCATTCCTGCCTCCTAAAACCAAAAAACCCAATTGGTATGGATAGGCGTATCGGCGCGGGCGGGGTGCGGGTATAGACCCATGAATAGGGGGGTAGGCATTTGCAATCACGGCAGATTACCAAACTGTTTTTGAACATGGCCCGGAACATGGATGCGCGCGCTGCTGCTTGGCTGATCGCTGGTGGGATCGGCCTGCTCGGCTGGGTCACCGCGCCTGATATCCGGCCGTTTGGCGCGCAAGTGGTTGCGCCTGCCGCGATGGTCTATTTCCCCGGAGACCGCGTGGGCCAGCCGGTGCCGGTGGCAGAAGGTCAGGCGCAACTGGCCCGCGATGCGAAAGTGGCCGGGCCGCGGGTGCTGCGGCAACTGCACTTCCCCTTGCCGACCAGCCCCGGGGCCGCGCTGTATATGCCGGCTGCGCCCGATGGGGCGGCGCTGTGGGCCAATGGCATGATCGGCGGCGATAGCACGTCCGCGGGCTATTTCGGGCCGGGCTTCGGGCCGCAGCGGCTGGCGCAGGAAATCCCGGCGTCACGACTGAGTTTTGAGAACAACCGGATCGATATTCTCGTCAGTCAGGGCTGGGCTGATCGGCGCAAACCGCTGCTTTATGCCATCCCGGCGCGCACCGGCCCGGCCTTTACCGCGATGATATCGCGGGCCGAGGCGCAGCTGCGGCAAGGGGCAGTGCTGTTTGGCGGGCTGGGGCTGGCGCTTTCATTGATCGGTCTGCTGCTGCTGAGCAGCCGCGCGCTGTATCTGGGGGGCGGGCTGTTTTCGGTGGCCTTGCTCGATCAGGGGCTGGGGGTGTTGCCGCCATGGCTGCGGCTGATCCTGGCGGCGGCCGGGATCGCGATCGGGCTTGCGCGCACCGGCTGGCCACAAGCCGTGCTGGGCGGAGCCCTGATTGCGGCTGCGGCGGCGGTGAGTGCTGGGGCGGCATTGCTGGCGGGCTTTGGCGGATCGTTGGTGCTGATCTGGGCGGCCAATGTGGCCTGGTGGCCACTGGCCGGCTTGGCGCTGCCCTTGTTCGCATTGGGCGAGGGCCGCTTGGTCTGGGCCGATTTTATTGCCGCGCGGGCCAAAATCGGCGAGCAGGCGGCGGTGATCGAACTGCAGGCCGATGCCCTGCAAAACAGCATCCGGTCCGCCGCGATCAGCGAGGAACGGCAGCGGTTCGTGCGTGATATGCATGATGGCGTGGGCGGGCATTTGCTATCGCTGCTGATGCGGGTGCGGGCCGACGATGCCGATAAGCAGGACGTTGCCGAAGAGCTGGAAAAGGGCCTGACCGATCTGCGGTTGATGGCGGATTCGCTGGACCATGTCGGGCACGATCTGGACGAGGCGCTGGCGGCGTTTCAGCGGCGCGCAGGCCAACAGCTGACCACGGCGGGGTTGGCGTTTGACTGGTCAAAACCCCAGAGCCTGAGCGATTTCCAGATGGATGCGCGCGCGGTGCTCAGCCTGTACCGGATCATCCAGGAAGCGCTGTCAAACTGCATCCGCCATGCCGATGCTGGCCGGTTCGGGGTCAGCTTTGACTTGGCCGATGACGGTGCACGGCTCAAGGTGGTGATCGAAGATGACGGGATCGGGTTTGGCGCCGATGCGGTGGAGGAAGGGCGCGGGTTGGCCAATATCCGGGCGCGCGCCGCAAAACTGGGCGGGACAGTAGTGTTCGGATCGGGAGCCAGAGGCAAGGGGTACCGAATACAGTTGAATGTGCCGGCCGGTTAGCTGTCCAGCCAGCCGTTCTGGACCGCTTCGAACACCGCCTCGCTGCGCGAACGGACCTGCATCTTTTTGTAGATCCGCTTCACATGATCGCCGATGGTGTGGACCGACAGCTCGAGCGCAGCGGCGGCGTCCTGATAGGACAGCCCCTTGGCAAACATGGTCAGCACATCGCATTCACGCGGGGTCAGGATATTGTCAGGCTGGCCGAGTGCAGGCGTTTTCGCGGGTGCCACCAGGCTTAGCAAATGTGCCGCCGCCTGCGGGCTGATCGGGCATCCGCCATGGATCAGTGCCCGGATATCGCGCAGGATCTGTTTGGGCGGAGTGTCTTTCAGCAAATAGCCGCTGGCCCCGAATTCAAACGCCAACATAACACTGGCCCGATCACCCAATATGGTGAGGATCAGCGCTTTTCCGCCGGTTTCGGCTAAAAACGGCGCGATGAATTCAAGGCCGTTGCCATCGGGCAGGCGGATATCGACCAGCGCGACATCGACCTTTGCACCCGGCAAAGCGGCCTGCGCTTCGGCGACATTGGCGGCGGCAAAGGCCAGTTCGAAACCGGGCTCCCTCACAAACAGGTTGGCGTAGAATTTCCGCGCCGGGGCATCGTCCTCCAAGATCGCGACGCGGATGACCGGCGATGTGGCTCCCGTCATCGGGCCTTGTCCCGGTCCCAGCAATTGGCATAGCGCTGATCGCTGACATCGATCCAGGCCCGCGTTTTTGGGGCGATATCACTATAGGTCGCAATCGCTCCGCCGGCGCCGTCATGGTATTCCAGAATCCGCCAGCCTGCACCGAACTGCCCGCTGCAAAACTGATCTACATCGGCGCGTGCGGTAAACGTATCCGCGGCCACCGGTTGGGTCATCCTTACTTCGCCGCCGGGGCTGTAACCTTGACCTAAACCCGCCGCTTCAAGGCCCGCCGGGACCCGGCTGCCCGGCTTGTAACAGGCCACTGGCATGGCCGCAGTGCATAGCTGATCGCCTTCAAACGGGTTGCACGGGGCCTGCGTCTTATCGAGGAAGCACGACAGGAATGACACATCGGCCCCAGCGAATTTGCTGCGATACTCGGTCATGCTGGAGCCGCGCGCGATTTGCGGCTTTTGGCACAAGACCAGAATCGCGACATCGACCGCGGTATCATCGTCAACCTCGAAATCAATCGCATCGGGTCGGTCTGCGCGGTTCAGAAAGTCGATAAAGTTGCCCTTGAAGCCCGCTCGCGGATTTTCCTTCAGCGCTTCAAGCGGGACCACCATTACCGTGCCGGACTGCGCCGCATCGGGCGCCTCTGCTTCGGCTTTGATCGTGTGTGAATAGGAATCTGTTTTGCTAAAACCGTCGGCAAAGTCGAGCTCGTTCAGGTTGCCCAGTTTCAGACCATCGTTGGCCGATCCGCCGGTTGTGCGGATCCGCAGCACAACCGCGCCAGAGACGATATCGCGCGGTACGTCGAAATGGTCGATCAGCAACTTGTCCTGACCGCCCTCGTCATACTCACGCAGTTGTATCGCGCCTGATTGCGCCGCGGCGACGGTTTCCAGATAGGCATTGGGCAGTCGCGCTGGCCGGATTCGGGCGGGCTCGGTGCCGTTGGCGGCAAAGCCGTCTTCTACCCCGCCGATCAGCTCGATCCGGGTTAAGCCCCGTTCGCATCGGATCGCGCTGGCTTGATCCGTCGCTGTTCCGGGTTTTGCGATTTCGGCTGGAGTGACAATCCCGCAAGCAGCGCCCAACGAAAGGGTCAGCAAGGCCAGGCAAGACCGCAGCGTCCGCGTCCAAGACTGTGAGTTTGAACACATTTCGCATTTTTCTCCTCCAGCAGAGCTAAACCGCAACCAGTGGGTTGGCAAGACGGCGCCCGGCATAAATCCGAGACGGTTCGCATTTGCGGTAGTTTCGTGTAAGGCGCCCCCAACCTACACTCGATCAACCAGAAAAGACCGCTCCTCACCATGGCTTCCTACAAAGACCCGACCCTAGAAGAACGTACCGCGCTGGCGAAGGCTGCGCGCGATAAGGCGCTGGCCAAGCTGGCCGCCAAGCCCAAGATTGACGACGCCGTGCTGGCCGAGCGGATTGCCGCTGCCGCCGCGCGCGATGCGGCTCAGGCTGAGAAGAGCGCCGCCAAAAAGGCCGCGATTGCGCAGGCCAAAGCGGACAAGAAGGCCGCTTCGATGGTTCCTGAAGTGATCCCGCCGACCGAGGAAGAGCTGAAGGCCGCGCGCGATGCCAAATACGCCGCGCGCAAGAAGCGCAAAGGCTGAGCCGAAGCGCCCGTTTGGCCGGAACGGTGAGCGTTGCGGGAAAACCGCGCAACTTCACTTGGCGTTCAGGCTGGGGCTGGTTATAGGACCCACCATGATTGCCCATTCCCCGCTCAAGCTCGCCATTCTCGCCGTCTCTGCCACGGCTATGCTGTTCACTGCCGGTTGCGGCGGGCGAGGGGCGAAGGCGAAGGATACCGCCTATGTCGCGCGCGATGTGGAAACGCTCTACGCCGCCGCCAAGGCCCGGCTGGACCGGGGCGACACCCTGATCGCCGCGGCCTTGTTTGACGAGGTTGAGCGCCAGCACCCCTATTCGCCGTGGGCCCGCCGCGCCCAGCTGATGAGCGCGTTCAGCTATTACGCCGCCAAGGATTACAACAAGTCGGTCCAGGCCTCGCAGCGGTTCCTCTCGATCCATCCGGGCAACCGCGATGCGGCCTATGCCTATTATCTGATCGGGCTGTGCTATTACGAGCAGATCAGCGACGTTGATCGCGATCAGAAGATCACCCTGCAGGCGCTGACCGCGCTCAACGAAGTGGTCCGCCGCTATCCCAACACGCGCTATGCGGCCGATGCCCGGATCAAGATCGATCTGGTCAACGATCATCTGGCCGGCAAGGAAATGCAGATCGGCCGCTATTATCAGCGGGCCGGACGCTGGCTGGCCGCCACGCACCGTTTCCGCAACGTGATCGAAACATACCAGACCACCAGCCACGCGCCCGAAGCGCTTTACCGGATGGTCGAATCCAGCCTGCAACTGGGCATGCCCGGCGAAGCGCTGAAATACGCCTCGGTGCTGGGCGCCAACTATCCCGGCAGCGAATGGTACGACAAAGCCTACAAGCTGATGGGCAAGCACGCGCCGGGTGCTGCGGTTAAGTAGGGGCGAACCTTTCTACCCCACAGGTTGACATTTCATGTCGGACCGTGCTGATAAGCGGTTCCCATGCTTTCGCAGAAAACCCGCTATACGATCCGCGCTTTGCAGCACCTGGCCGACACTGTTGGGCAGGGCCCCGTGCGGCTTGATGCGATTGCCGAGGCGCAGAATATTCCGCGCAAGTTCCTGACCGTGATCCTGTCCGAAATGGTCCGGGCGGGTCTGGTCATTTCACACCGTGGGCGCGATGGTGGGTACGAGCTGGCGCTGGCCCCGGTCGATATCCGCTATGGCGATATCATCCGGCTGACCCGGGGCAGTCTCGCGCTGGTCCCCTGCGCCAGCCGCAATGCCTATGAGCATTGCAACAATTGCCTGCCCGAAGCCGACTGCCGCCTGCGCGGGCTGATGCTGACCCTGCGCGATGAAATGGCGGCGATGCTCGATCAGGTCAGTCTGGCCGATGCGATTACGCTGGAACCGCCGTTTCCTGAAGAACCGGCGGCCTGATCGGCGCCCCTGCAGCCTTGCCGATGGCGGCGAGGAACTGATCGGTCGCGCGGTCCCAGCTATAGCTGGCACCAACAATCGCGGCGGCGAGCGGATCCATCCGCAGCGCCCGGCGGATCGCCAGACCCAGATCTTCGTTCAGCGCGCCGATCGTGGCGGGCAAGGTGCCACCGAGTCCGCGCCCGTCTGGTCCGATGATATCGAGCGGGCCGGGCACTGGATAGGCCGCCACCGGCAAGCCGCAGGCCATGGCCTCGATCAACACCAGCCCGAAGGTATCGGTGCGGCTGGGGAAGACGAACACATCGGCCGAGCAATAGGCCTGGGCCAGCCGCGCGCCCGATAGAGCACCCAGAAAATGGACCTTGGGATAGCGCGCCCGCAGCGTTTCGAGATCCGGCCCATCGCCCACCACGACCTTGGTCCCGGGGGCATCGGCATCGAGAAACGCCTCAAGGTTCTTCTCGGATGCAACCCGCCCGACGTTGAGCAAGATCGGGCCGGGCAAGGCGGCAAGTTCGGGCAGCGGGTCATGGCCCGGGCGAAACAGTTCGCGGTCAATTCCGCGGCCCCACAGCTGCCAATGGGGCAGCCCGCGCGCCTCAAGCTCTGCACCGAGCGAAGGCGTGGCGACCAGCACGGCCCGAGCTGGCGCATGAAAGCGCCGGATCAGCGGCCAGAACCGCTCGGCATCAATCCCGGTGCGGACCGAGGCATAGTCGGGAAAGCGGGTGTGAAAGGCGGTGGTGAACGGCACGCCGCGCGCCATGCACCAGGCCCTCGCGCTCCACCCGATCGGACCTTCGGTGGCGATGTGGACGATGTCCGGGGCGAAATCGGCCAGCGTCCGGCGGGTCCCGAAACGCGGGGCAAGAGCCAGCCGGATCTCGCTGTAGCCGGGCAATGGCAGGGTGCGGAACTGCTGCGGGGTGACCAGTTCAACCTCGTGTCCGCGCTCGATCAGCTGATGCACGGTCATCGCCAGCGAGCGGACCACGCCGTTGATCTGCGGGTGCCAGGCGTCAGTGCAGATTGCGATTCTCATGCCGGTTCCTTCGTCGGTTGGGGAACATCGCTGGGCTCGGTTCGCCCGCTGCTGCGGCGCTGGCGAGCGGCCTGTTCGGCAGCTTCGCGGCGGTGCTGCGCCAGCCAGTCGATGATCGCAATCTGGCCATCGAAGTCTTCGGCCAGCGCGGTGCAACTTTCGACCCAGTCACCATCGTTCATATAGGTGATGTCGCCAATCTGGCGGATTTCGGCGCAGTGGATGTGCCCGCAGACTACCCCATCGACCTTGCGATCGCGGGCCGCATGGGCGACGGCCTCTTCAAATTCGCCGACATAGGCGACGGCGTTCTTGACCCGCTTCTTGAGATAGGAAGAGAGCGACCAATAGGGCAGCTGGAGCCGTCGCCGGAGCCGGTTGAGGACGATATTGGCCTGCAGTAACAAGGTGTAGGCCTGGTCCCCCAGGAAGGCGAGCCACTTGTGATAGAGCACGATCACATCAAAGGCATCGCCGTGGGTGATCAGCAGGCGGCGACCATCGGCGGTGTGATGAATGGCATCGAGCGCGATCTCGACCCCGCCGAAATTCATGCCTGCATAGGGGCGCAACATCTCGTCATGATTGCCAGCGATCAGCACCACCCGGGTGCCGCGATGCGCCATTTTGAGCACCCGGCGGACCACTTCGTTATGGGCTTCGGGCCAGTACCAGCCTTTGCGCAGCCGCCAGCCATCAACGATATCGCCGACCAGATAGAGCGTTTCACATTCGTGCGCGCGGAGGAAATCGAGCAGCAATTCGGCGTTGCAGCCGCGCGTGCCAAGGTGGATGTCGGAAATCCAGATCGTGCGCAGCTTGCGCTTGGGCCTGAACCCGCGCGGCTCTGGCAGATCAAGCCATTCGGGTAGGTTCAAAACGGTGGGGCGGTTCGCCATGGGCGCTGTCCTCTGGTTGCCGTGATGACACGGCTATAACGCACACGGGTTGCAGTAGCATGGCGGTTTGGTGGCGGTTTGAAGACAGTGCTGGCGCGGCATGGTGCGAGAGAGGGTGACTCGGCCCGCAGGCTCCGCTAGAACAGGCGGCGAACATGTTGACCCGTCTTGCCATCCGCAATGTCGTGCTGATCGAAGCACTCGATCTCGATTTTTCGGGTGGGCTGGGTGTGCTGACGGGGGAGACCGGCGCGGGCAAGTCGATCCT
>JANMOU010000047.1:0-16887 GCA_031369495.1 Novosphingobium sp.
ATTTTTAATGGCTAGCTGCAATATCCAAAAGCCCGAAAATAACACGCAGCGGACAGAAAGTCACTCGAGGCCAACTTCACCGACGCGATCCTCGTGCTGCACAAAGGCAAGATCGCCTACGAGCGCTACTTCGGCGTTACCCGGCCCGAGAGCACCCATATCGTCTGGTCGGTGACCAAGAGCTTCGTCGGTACTCTAGCCGAAATGCTGGTGGACGAAGGCAAGCTCGATCCCGCTTCACCGGTTGGCGAACTACTCCCCGAAATGGCGGGCAGCGGGTTCGGCAATGCCACGCTGCTGCAAGTCATGGATATGACCACCGGGATCGACTTTTCCGAGGAATATACGGATCCCAATTCTGGCATTGGCGCCTTCAGCTTTGCGCTTGGGCTGACCCCGCGTCCGCCGGGTTACGCCGGGCCGACTGACGTTTTTGAGTACCTGCCGACAATCGCGGCGGCGGGCGGACATGGTGAGCGCTTCACCTATCGCACCTGCAACACCGAGGTGCTCGGCTGGATCGTTGCTCGGACAGAGGGGAAGCGACTCGATCGCGTGCTGTCCGAACGGTTGTGGCAGCCCTTGGGGATGGGAAACGATGCCGATTGGCTGAGCGATGGCACTGGCATGCCATTTGCCGGGGGCGGCCTCAATGTAACCCTGCGCGATCTCGCCCGCTTTGGAGAAGCGATGCGCTGCGATGGATTCGGCAACGGCCAGCAAGTGATCCCCGCTAAAGTGGTCGAATCGATCCGCTGCGGCGCGAAGCCTGAGGACTTCGCCAAGGCCGGTTTCAATCTGCTGCCCGGCTGGTCCTATCGCAGCCAGTGGTGGATCACCCACAACAACCGCGGCGCGTTTTCGGCGCGCGGGATTCACGGGCAGACGATCTACGTTGATCCGGTCGCCGAAATGACGCTCGTGCGCTTCGCTTCGCACCCGGTTGCCGCCAATTCCGCGCTCGATCCAACCTCGCTGCCAGCCTATGAGGCGTTAGCGCAGCATTTGATCGCAACCCCGCAGAATTGAGTCATTTCTGCCCCCAATTTCACTTGCGGTTCAGCCGCGAATCTCTATTAGCCGTCCCCGCTGCCCCAAGGGGACTTCCAATAACCGCAAGGCAGCCTTGTTCGTGTTACCTGGCCGAAAGGCCTATTGGGGGTCCCTTGAGTTGCACCAGTATCCTGACGCATCGGCTGTAGTTCGCGCGCTCGCGCCTGACGAACCCGTAATTCTGAACCGCCCGCACGCTGCCGCGCGCGCTGCCCGCTTCTTCGTTGAGAAGTTTCCGGGCCAGTCGCTCTATGCCGTGAAGGCCAATCCCTCGCCGGACTTGCTGCGCGTCCTGTGGGATTCGGGCGTGACGCATTATGACGTTGCTTCGATCGCCGAAGTCCGGCTGGTCCGCGCGACGCTGCCCGAGGCTACGCTGTGCTTCATGCACCCGGTCAAGCCGCGCTCCGCTATTGCTGAGGCTTACAAGGTCCACGGGGTGCGGGTGTTCAGCCTCGATACCCATGAAGAGCTTGAGAAGATCCTCGCCGCTACGACTGGTGAGGACGGTGCACAGGCCGAAGACCTGCGGCTGTGCGTGCGGCTGCGGGTCTCGTCGGACTATTCCGAGCTGAGCCTTGCCGCGAAGTTCGGGGTTGATCTGGCCGATGCTGCGCCGCTGCTGCAGGCGACCCGGCAGGTCGCAGACTGGCTGGGCATTTGCTTCCACGTCGGTTCGCAGGCGATGACGCCCTTTGCCTATGTCCAGGCGCTTGAGCGGGTCCGCGCAGCGATCGTCGATGCGGCGGTGACGGTCGACATTATCGATGTCGGTGGGGGCTTTCCCTCGATCTATCCGGGGATGGAGCCGCCGCCGCTCGAAGATTACTTCGGCGCGATCCACCGGGCGTTTGAATCGCTCCCGGTGTCCTATTCGTCCGAACTGTGGTGCGAGCCGGGCCGCGCGCTGTGTGCTGAATACAACTCGCTGATCGTGCGGGTGGAAAAGGGCCGGGGCGAAGAGCTTTATATCAACGACGGTGCCTATGGCGCGCTCTATGATGCAGCCCACGTCGGCTGGCGCTTCCCGGTCAAATGCCTGAGCGAGGGGCGCAGCGACGTGCTGGCGCCGTACGCGTTCTATGGCCCGACCTGCGATGATGCCGACTATATGGAAGGCCCCTTCCACCTCCCCGCCGATATCCGCCCGGGCGACTATATCGAGATCGGGATGCTGGGTGCCTATGGCGCAGCTATGAAGACCCGCTTCAACGGTTTTGGCGAAGGGCTGGTGGCCGAAGCCGGTGACGAGCCGATGGCAAGCCAATACCTCGGCAACCGCAAGGACCCGCGAGCCACGGATAACGTCGTTTCGCTGCGTTGATCGAGGTCAGGGCAATCAAAAAAAGGGGGCGGACCGCACCGGCGGGCCGCCCCTTTTTTTGAACTGGAAGCTTGGGCTTACTTGACTTCCGCTTCCACCGCCGCGCCGGCGGCATCGCTGCCCATTGCGGCGGCTTCGGTCGTGGTGGCAGGCGTTGACGCGGCGTCATCGCTCGGCCCACGGCCAAAGAACCACCAGGCCGCGAACAACAGCAGTGTCAGCGCGAGCAGCCAGTACAGCCAGCCAAGACCCGAATCGTCGTCCTTCGAAGTGCCAGTCAGGCTCTGGACGCCTCCGGTAACCGCTGAAGCGGCCTTGCCAGCAGCACCTGTTGCCATTGCCGCGGCGCCTGCGGCACCTGCAGCAGCGGCACCGACCACGGCAGCACCAGCGTCAGTGGTTGCCTTGGCAGCATCGCCAACAGCTCCACTCGCAGCTTTGGCGACATCACTTGCAGCACCCATCGCACTCTTGGCCGCGGTCGTCGCAGAGCTGGCAGCCGATTTGGCCGCAGCCGGAACGGCACTGGCGAGGCCCAGCGCACCGCCCGCTGCGGTAACAGCAGTAACCTTGGCAGGCGCAGCAGCTTTCTTGGCAGGCGCCGCCGCTTTGGCAGGAGCAGCGGCCTTCTTGGCGGGCGCAGCAGCCTTTTTGGCAGGAGCAACAGCCTTCTTGGCGGGCGCAGCAGCTTTGGCAGGCGCAGCAGCCTTTTTGGCAGGAGCTGCGGCCTTTTTGACGGGCGCCGCTACCTTGGCGGCGGGGGCCGCGGCTTTGGCTGGGGCCTTCTTGGCTGGAACTGCGGCCTTCGCGGCTGGCTTTTTGGCCGTTGCAGCAGCGCCAGCGGCCTTGGCAGCAGGCTTGGCCGCTGATTTGGCTTCAGCCTTCTTGGCCGGAGCCTTGGCGGGGGCCTTTGCAGCAGCCTTTGCCGGAGCCTTTGCCTTGGGGGCAAACAGGCCGAGCGATTTGTAGTGATCGGCCAGCAGATAATAGACGGTGACGCGGTTCTTGGTCCGGTCGGCCTTCATCGCCGTGCCAACCTTGGCAATCGCAGCGTCGAGCACGTCATCGGATTCGGTCCGGCCCAGCTTCTTTTTCAGGAAGTTGTTGCGGACCCGCTCCAGTTCCTTTGGATCGGAAAAGGCCACCAGCGACGAGTCGACCTTTTGCAAGGCGATCCCGCAATAGCGGACAACCCCAGCGATGATCGCGTCATCCGCCTTTGCGGCATATTTCTTGACGTCTGCGGCCCAATCGGTTGCCATCTTTCACTCCCTACGACCCTGGCAATCGGTGATTGCCCAAAAACTTCGCGTCCCGAAGCACGGGCCGGAGTCGTAACGGATTCTTTGGCGCGGTCTAGGGCGAAAAACTGTTTGGTTAAGCCGCCAGTTGCAATTCAAGCCGCGACCAGATTTCGACCAAGGCCTTGGTCAGATCGTGCATCATCGTTTCGGTGTGGGCGGGACCAGGCGTAAAGCGCAAACGTTCTGTCCCGCGCGGAACGGTCGGGTAGTTGATCGGCTGCACGTAGACGCCGTATTCGGCCAACAGCACGTCCGAGATCTTCTTGGCCTTGACCGGATCGCCAACCATCAGCGGGACGATGTGCGTGGTCGAATTCATCACGGGCAGGCCCGCTTCGCGCATCAACGCTTTGAGCATGGCGGCATTGGCCTGCTGGGCTTCACGCTCAACGCTGCTGGCTTTGAGGTGGCGCACCGAGGCGAGCACACCAGCGACCAGAACCGGTGAAAGGCTGGTGGTGAAGATAAAGCCGGGCGCATAACTGCGGATCACGTCGATGATCCGGCTGTCGGCTGCGACATAGCCGCCCATCACGCCGAACGCCTTGCCCAGCGTGCCTTCGATCACGTCGATCCGGTGCGCGGCTTCGTCGCGGTCGGATATGCCGCCGCCGCGCGGGCCGTACATCCCTACGGCATGCACTTCGTCGATATAGGTCAGCGCGTTGTACTTGTCGGCCAGGTCGCAGATCGCATGGATCGGGGCGACATCGCCTTCCATCGAATAGACCGATTCGAACGCGATCAGCTTGGGCGTTTCGGGTGCTTCCGCCGCGAGCAGCTCTTCCAGATGGGCGAGATCGTTGTGCCGCCAAACGCGCTTTTCCGCACCGGAATTGCGGATCCCGGCGATCATGCTGGCGTGGTTGAGCTCGTCCGAAAAGATCACGCAGCCGGGCAGGATCTTGGCCAGTGTCGAAAGCGTGGCATCGTTCGAGACGTAGCCGCTGGTGAACAGCAGCGCGCCATCCTTGCCGTGCAAGTCGGCCAGTTCCGCTTCTAGATCAACGTGATAGTGGGTGTTTCCGCCGATGTTGCGGGTTCCGCCGGAACCGGCACCGACATCATGCAGTGCCTCTTCCATCGCCTCGATCACCTTGGGGTGCTGGCCCATCGCAAGGTAATCGTTGGAACACCACACGGTGATATCTTTGGGGCCGTTGTGTCCGGCAAAGCAGCGCGCGTTGGGATAGGCGCCCTTGTTGCGCAGGATGTCGATGAACACGCGATAACGGCCTTCGGAATGAAGCCGCTCAAGTGCCTGATCAAATATATGCTCGTAATTCACGTGCGAAATGCCCTCGCTGACGCGCCACGTCGCGGGCGCTCTACGCCATGCTTTGGCCGATTGCCAGTGCAAAGGCGTTGCGCTGGATCAAACTACGGGCGGACCAAAGTGGAACTGAACCTTGCCCTTGTTCTCGGGCTGGATCAGCCATTCGAAGTCGTGGCCCGATAATACAATCAGCCCCGGTGACTGGGCCTTCAGCGCCCGGATCGTCTTGAGCCAGGCAAAAACCTCGCCGCGCGATTCTGGGGCTAAGTGATCGCCGATCAGCCGCGAGCGGGCGCGCAGCTCCTGCCAGCTTTGGGCCATGGTCGCGATGTCCCCGGTAAACAGGAATTCGCGGCCATCGGCGAGCCGGACGAAGACCATTTGCGATCCATCGGTATGGCTGGCGGCGGGTATAACAACCACACCGGGGGCAATCGCAACCGGAGCGGTGCCGTTGATTGAAGGTTGCGGCAGATCGCCCTGAGGCCAGGCCAGCAGATCAGTCCAGCGGTTGCCGGGGAGCTGCTGGGGGTTGAACCGGACCCGCTCGAGCAAGTCGCGGCGGCCCAGCGAAACCACACCGCCCAGATGATCGGCATGCTCATGGGTGATCACGATCTGCGATGCCTCGTCCAGCGCCTGCTCGACCTTGGTCCAGGCTTCGGGCGAAAAACTCTCCATCCCCATCGCCTTGGCGGCCTCGGCGTTAATCCCGCTATCGATCACCACCGGGCCTGATCCGGGCACCGGCAAGCGCCAGACCATCACCCCGATCAACCGCCGCTTGATCCCGTTGCCGGCGACAAAAAGCGCTCCGGGCAGCCGCCGATAGGCGACCAATTCGACCTCGACCTGGATCGGCGCGAAGCCCGGTTTGGCCGCCGCTAGCGCGCGCAACTGGCCAATCGAGATCGGCTTCGCCACCGCATTGCCGGGGCGGTTGTCGATCAGCAGCCAGTAATACGGCACGCCGAACAGCAGTAGCAGGACGAATAGCAGGATGTTGAGCCGTTTGGTCATCCCAGCAGCTCTAACCGGTCGAGCCCGTATCCGGCAAGTGCCGGGCGCAAGGCGGCCAGGCTCGGCTCGGCTTTGGTGAACACGGCGAAGTCAAGACGGCCGCGGGAAAAGTCCTGCTCGCTGGTCAGGTGGACGATCCGCCGGGCGATCCCAGTCGCGCCGTGGACAAAGGCTACGCCGGGACCAAAGGCGGCGGCGAGCTCCTGCTCGATCAACGGAAAGTGGGTGCAGGCCAGCACTACGGTGTCGATCTCTGCACCGCCCGGCTGATCGCGCAAGCCGGCCGCCGCGCGAGCATAAACGGCAGGATCGACCTCTTCTCCGCGTAGCTTGGCCTCTGCTGCGCCGACCAATTCGCCCGCTGCAAAGCGCAGCAGGCGTTTGTCCGCCGCGTGCTCGGCGGCCAGCCGATCAACATAGGGCTGGCGGATTGTCGCCGCCGTGCCGAGCAAGCCGATTGTCCCGCTGCGGGTTTGCTCGGCAGCAGGCTTGATCGCAGGGACCGTCCCGACAATCGGCACTGCCAGCACATCGCGGACCATGGCCAGTGCAATGGTCGAGGCGGTGTTGCAGGCAATGCAAATCAGTCGCGGGGCATAGCGCTCGCTCATCCGGCCGAGCAGACCGCAGACCCGCGCGGCGACTTCGGCCTCGGTCTTGGTGCCATAGGGCAGGCCGCCATTGTCCGCCGCATAGATCACTGGCGCGGCGGGCAGGGCGCGGCGCAGCTCGGCGAGCACGGATAGCCCACCAACGCCCGAATCAAACAGGAGGATTGGCGCCGATGCATCCATATGCGTGGTATTCCTACAAAGCAGGCTTGTTAACTGCGCCGCCTTGTAGCTACGGTTCGGAAGAAGGGAAGGTGCGGCAATGGATTGGCTTATCGCAGGTGGGCTGGGGTATTTGCTGGGGTCGGTGCCGTTTGGCCTGATCCTGACCCGACTGTTCAAGGCAGGTGACCTGCGCAGCATCGGCTCGGGCAGCATCGGGGCGACCAACGTGCTGCGCACCGGCCGCAAGGGGCTGGCAGCGGCAACGGTCCTGCTCGATGCCGGAAAGGGCGTTCTGGCGGTGTGGATCGCAGCGCAGCTGTGGCCGGGGCTCGAAGGCTTTGCTGCTGTCGGCGCCATCATCGGCCACTGCTTTCCGGTCTGGCTGCGGTTTAAGGGCGGCAAGGGCTTTGCGACCGCCGCTGGGGTCTGCCTGGCGCTTAGCTGGCCAGTAATGCTGATCTGTGCGGCGGTCTGGGCTGCGGCCTTGGCGATCAGCCGAATTTCATCGGTCTCCTCGATGCTCTCGGTGATCACCGCGCCGATTGCAGCGTGGCTGCTCGGATTGCCGACAGTCGCGCCGGTGATGGCGGCGGTGGCGGGAATCGTGCTGGTTCAGCATCGCGCCAACATCCAACGATTGCGCGCCGGAACCGAACCGCGCGTCGGCAGCAAAGGCTGATGGCTGCGCTGTCGCAGGAGGAAGCCTTCGCGCGGATCCGCCTGCTGCGCTCGCCCAATATCGGCCCGGTCAGCTATCGCCAGTTGCTGCGGCGGTTCGGCACTGCGGTGGCCGCGCTTGAGGCCTTGCCCGATCTGGCTGCGCGCGGCGGGGGGCAATACCGGATCACGCCCGAAGCCCGCGTCGCCGAAGAGGTCGCCGCCGTCCGCACAGCTGGCGCGCGCTACCTGTTCCACGATGGGGCGGACTATCCCGCGCTGCTGGCCGAGCTGGACAGCGCCCCGCCGATCCTGACCGCGCGCGGCGATCTGGCGCTGGCGGCGCGGTCCTGCGTCGCCATCGTCGGCGCGCGCAATGCTTCGGCTGCGGCGGTCAAACTGGCACGGCAATTTGCAGGAGAGTTGGCGGAGGCCGGTTTCGTGGTTGCATCGGGTCTGGCCCGCGGGATTGACGGGGCTGCTCACCACGCGGCGCTTGCTCAAGGTTCAACGGGAGGCGGCACCATCGGCGTGATCGCCAGCGGGATCGACATCGCCTATCCGCCCGAGCATGCCGAACTGCAGGAGCAGGTCGCCGCCCAAGGCCTGTTGCTGGCCGAACAGCCCCCCAAGACCGAACCGCTGGCCCGCCATTTCCCCTCGCGCAACCGGATCATCGCCGGGCTGGCCTTGGGGACGCTGGTGGTAGAAGCTGCGCCCAAGTCTGGATCGCTGATCACCGCGCGGCTGGCGGGGGAGGCTGGGCGAGAGGTGATGGCGGTGCCCGGATCGCCGCTCGAACCGCGCTCGCAAGGCTGCAACCAGCTAATCCGCGAAGGGGCGGTTCTGGTCCAATGCGCCGCCGATGTAATCGAGTTGCTGTCCGGCTTTGACGGCACCCCGCGCTCCAGTTTCCGCGAAGGCGTAGCCGGGTTTGAAGCCATGCCCGATGATCTGGGCGATGAACCCGCCGATGTTGCCGGCCTGCTGACCATGGCCCCGATCGCGGTCGATGAATTGATCCGGCAGAGCGGGGAAAGCCCGGCGGCGGTGCAGCTGGCGCTGCTTGAGCTGGAACTGGCCGGGCGGCTGGTGCGTCATGCGGCTGGTCGGGTCAGCCTTGCCGGATGAATGATACTTTGTAACATTCACATTCGGTTCATCGACGGCAGCGCACCTCTCGGCGCGGGATAGTCACAGGAGGGACCCTGAGATGCGCAAGCTTGTTTCCACGTTCGCGATTGCCGCCATGCTGATCCAAGGGCCTTCGGTGGCCACGGCCAAGCAGGATAAGCGCGCGCCCGGCCCGGCCTCGAACAACACCCAGTGTGCCCCGCTGGCGCCGCTCCCCCGGTTGGGGTCGGAGCAACAGCAGAACCAGCAGCAATACGGCGAGCGCGATGAGCCGGGCCGCCCGGTACCGATGGGCAAGACAATGTCCGCGCCAGTTGCCTCGCCTCCGCCTCCACCGCCGCCGCCGCCGCCGCCTGCGATGGCTGAACCCATGGCAGACGCAGTGTCTGAAGAGGCCGGAGACGGAAGGGATGCAGCCTTTGTTGAAGGCAGCGCGAAAGTTGCGGTGACCGGCAAGCGCGAGGCTGCCCCCTCAGCAGATGGCGAAGCCCGCAGCACCATCGCTCCCTATCCCGGCCGACCGCGCCGCCCCCCGCCGCGCCCGCAATCGGGGCTGCTGACCGCGGGCGAGCATGACGATCTGCTCAACCCCGAACTCTACGCCAATTACGTCCGCCAATCGAACCTCGGCCAACAGATCCCGGCCATGCCAATCCTTGATACCAGCCGGGTTCTGACCGTCGCGGTCAAGGATGGGGCAGGGCGCCCGGTGCCGTTCGCGCGGGTCGAAGTGGCTTGCGCCAATGGCCGCAGCATCGTGCTCAACACCTTGGCCGATGGCACCGCCGCGTTTTTCCCGCAGGTTGACCGGCTGAGCCAGACCGTGCGGGTTCGTGCTGCCGGTGAGGACTGGCGCTCGGTCGCGATCGGGCGGGGCCGGGGCGGGCAGCGGGTTGATTTCACCGTCAGCCGCGCCGCGCCTGTGGTCAAGAAACTCGACCTGATGCTGGTGATCGACACAACCGGATCGATGGGCGATGAAATCCGCTATCTGCAGGGCGAACTCGCCGCGATCCTGCGCTCGCTGCGGGCGCGCCATCCGGGGCTCGATCTGCGGATCGGGTTCGTGTTCTACAAGGATGTGGGCGATGACTATGTCACCTCCACCGTTCCGCTGACCGGTGATTTCAATGCCGCGCAAGGATCGCTGCGCCAGCAATCGGCCGGCGGGGGCGGGGACTATCCCGAGGCGATGGAACAGGCGCTGATCCGGGGCGCTGGCCAGCAATGGCGGCCCGATGCGGTCAAGACCATGCTGCTGGTCGCCGATGCCCCGCCGCATGACGAGAATTTCGGCGTGTCATGGCTGGCCGCGCGGCACTTGCGCGCCAACCGTGTCCAGATCGTGCCGGTCGCCGCCTCGGGCGTGGCGGACAAAGCCGAATATGCGATGCGGGCGATGGCGGCGCTGACGCAGAGCCGCTACACTTTCCTGACCGACGATAGCGGGATCGGCAATCCGCATGCTGCCCCGGCGATCGATTGCTACCGGGTGACCCGGCTCGACGCACTGCTGCGCCGGGTGATCGACAGCCAGCTATCAGGCCGCCGGATCGAACCCGAAGCGCAGGAGATCATCCGCACCGTCGGCCAATACGACAACGGCCGGTGCATAATCCCGCGTGGCGGCTTGCAGCAGCAATAACGGCTGAGGCAACCAGCCTCCTGCAATCTGGCAGGAGGCAAGCCATGCCCAAGTTCCCATCCCGCATGTTCCGCTGGGCCGCGATCTACGGCGGACTAGTGCTGACCCCGCTGTATTTCACGCCGCTGCCCGAACTGGGCGGAGAGGTGCTGCTCGGCTTCGTCGGCCTCGCGCTGGTGTTTCAGGGGGTGTTCTGGGTGATCGGCGGCGATCCGGTAAAGTACCGTGCGCTGATGCCGCTGGCGGTGGCGGAAAAGCTGGTGTTCGGCTTGCCGGCGCTGGCGCTGTTTGCAGGGGGCTATCCGATTGCCCCGCCGGTTGCGGGGTTTGCTGCGGTTGACTTGGCGCTGGGCTTGGGGTTCCTGCTGGCGTGGCGAAGGACTCCTGTGGGCTAGGAAAGGTGCGGTGCAATTGGAACCCAGGGGCATAACTTTTGGAGACCTTGTCGTCGCAACGATGGCTCTACTGTCCAGATACTGGCTGATTGCCGTCACAGTTTATGGCATCTTCGCTGTAGCGATGGCGGGATTTGAGATTTGGGCCATGAATGCCTTTCCAACCGATAATCCTGAAGCTCTGTATTCCAATGGCGAACTGCTGACGATTATTGTGCCCAGCCTTTTCGCCATTCCGGTGTACTATCTCCTGGCGGAACGGATCATGGTGATGGAGCGGTTGTGCGATTCCGGTCAGCCCCGCCGCTATGGCGCGATGCTGGGCGCATCGATCATGACAGGAATCGGGGTTCTGATCGGATTTCTGTTTGTGATTGCGCCCGGTTTCATCTTGATGGCGCGCTGGTCGATCTGGGCACCGCTGATCATTGCCCAAGGGCGCGGGGCGAGCGACTCAATGCAAGTCAGTTGGGCCGCAACGTCGCGAAGCCAGGGCGCGCTGGCGGCGATGTGGCTGATTGTGGTTTTCGGCTATGTCGGGCTAACTGCCGCACAAGTGTTGGTAAGCGGTAGTTGGGATGAATACCCAACATTGCCCGGCTATGACTGGAACTTCGTGCAAGAGGTAGGGTTTGGACAGGTCATTGATTCAGCTATGTCCATGCTGTCGATGTTGATTTCGATTGCCGCATATCGCCTGCTTGTGGGGTCGAATAGCGACCTTGATGCGGTCTTTGCCTAGACTGCGGGCCTAACACCCCTTCGCCTTGCTCCCCAGCGCGCACCAGCGGGTTGCGCCAAGCATGCCCTGCGCCCAGCGGACTTCGTCGGCGCTTGGCATATGGCGGAAAGCGACTTGCCGGATGTGCAGATCGTTCGTCCCGGCAATCGCCAGATGGAACAGCACTTCGGGTTTGCCGGTGGCCGGGTTGCGCGGGCAATCGCCGCGGAAGCGGGCGGCGGGGCGACCGTCGATTTCGGCTGAGCTCACTTCGCTGACCGTGGCGCCGGGGCAGGACTTGGCCAGTCCATCCATCATCAGCTGGTTGAACTGCTGCGGTGTCACGCGCAGGCTATCGAGCCGGATCATCGTCACCATCCGCGTCCAGGCCTGCACGGTCTCACCCGTGGGCACCCATTCGGCGAAATCCATTGTCGCGTCGTTGGCTTCATAGCCCAGCACGAAGCCGGGCAGGGCGGCTTGGCTCAACCTGCCATCCGCAGAGGCCAGCGCTGGTCCTGCGCTCAGCAGCAGCGCAGCAAGCGCGAATTGGACAGTTTTGCGCATCCGAACTTTCCTTTTCAGCGGGTGCTTGACGGGGCCTATTCGAACCCGCCACCCTCGCGCGTGTACACATACGCGTAGAAGGCCCATTTCCAAACCATGCAACTTGTCATCGTAGAATCCCCCGCCAAAGCCAAAACCATCGAGAAATATCTCGGCAAGGACTACAAGGTTCTGGCCTCCTACGGCCACATCCGCGATCTGCCGCCCAAGGACGGTTCGGTGCGGCCCGACGAAGACTTCGCGATGGACTGGGAACTGTACAGCGACAAGGGCGCCCGGGTTAAAGCGATCACCGATGCGGTGAAGGGCGCCGACCGACTGATCCTCGCAACCGACCCTGACCGCGAGGGCGAGGCGATCAGCTGGCACGTTCAGGAACTGCTGGCCAAGCGCAAGCTGCTGCCCAAGGATGTCCAGCGAGTCACCTTTAACGCGATCACCAAGGAAGCCGTCACCACTGCGATGGCCCACCCGCGCGCGCTCGATCAGGATCTGATCGACGCTTACCTCGCCCGCCGCGCGCTCGATTACCTGTTCGGCTTCACGCTTTCGCCGGTGCTGTGGCGCAAGCTGCCCGGCGCGAAAAGCGCTGGCCGGGTGCAATCGGTTGCACTGCGGCTGATCTGCCAGCGTGAGCATGAGATCGAGCTGTTCCGGGCCGACGAGTACTGGTCGGTGCTGGCCAAGCTCGAACATCTCGGCACCGAATTTACCGCGCGGCTGGTCCGTTTCGATGGCGAGAAGCTGGAGAAGCTGAGCCTCGGCGACAAAGGCAGTGCTGACCGGGCCAAGGCTGCGGTTGAAGCCGCGACGTTCCGGGTGGAGGAGGTCGAAACGAAACCGACCCGCCGCAATCCCTGGCCGCCGTTCACCACCTCAACGCTGCAAATGGAAGCCGCGCGCAAGCTTGGCTTTGCCGCCGCGCACACGATGCGGATCGCGCAGAACCTCTACGAATCGGGCGCGATCACCTATATGCGGACCGACGGCGTGCAGATGGACCACAGCGCGATTTCGGCGGCGCGCGTGGCAATCAGTAATCGCTATAACAACGGGCACTACCTGCCTGAAAAGCCGCGTCATTATGAAACCAAGGCCAAGAACGCGCAGGAAGCGCACGAGGCGATTCGCCCGACCGATTTTGGCAAGGATCACTATGGCAGCGGTGACGAGGCGAAGCTCTATGAGCTGATCTGGAAGCGCGCGATCGCCAGCCAGATGGCCAGCGCCAACATCGAGCGCACCACCGTCACCCTGCGCGATGGCACCGGCAAACACGAGCTGCGCGCGACCGGCCAGGTGATCAAGTTCCCCGGGTTCCTCGCGGTCTATGACGAAAGCCTTGACCAGAAACCGGGTGAGGACGAGGACGAGAGCGGGCTGCTCCCAGCCATGGCCAAGGGCGATACCCCGGCCAAGCGCGGGGTTGAGGCCACCCAGCACTTCACCCAGCCGCCGCCGCGCTACAGCGAAGCCACGCTGGTCAAGCGGCTGGAGGAACTCGGGATCGGGCGGCCTTCAACCTATGCCTCGACCTTGCAGGTGATCAAGGACCGCAACTATGTCCGCACCGAGAAGAACCGGTTCTTTGCCGAAGAGAGCGGCCGCCTGCTGACTGCGTTCCTCGAACGGTTTTTCGAGCGCTATGTCGCCTATGATTTCACTGCCGGGATGGAAGACGAGCTCGACATCGTCTCGGACGGTCGTGAGAACTGGAAGGACCTGCTCGCCAAGTTCTGGAAGGACTTCAAGCCCAAGAGCGACGAGGTGATGGAGCGCAAGCCTTCGGAAGTGACCGAGGCGCTCGACGAGTATCTCTCCGACTTCCTGTTTCCACCCAAGGAAGACGGATCCGACCCGCGCAAATGCCCGCTGTGCGATACCGAAGGCCGCCTTGCCCTGCGCGGCGGCCGGTTCGGGGCGTTCGTGGCCTGCGCGAACTATCCCGAATGCAAATACACCCGCAAATTCGCGCAGGGCGGCGCGGCTGAAGGCGGGGAAAGTGGCGAGATTGGCAAGCACCCCGAAACGGGCGAGCCGATCATGCGCAAGGTCGGCCGGTTTGGCCCCTATATCGAAATGGGCAGCGGCAAAGAGGCCGCGCGCAGCTCGATCCCCAAGGACATTCCGGAGCTCGATCTGGACTGGGCGGTCAAACTGCTCAGCCTGCCGCGCGAGATTGGGGCGCATCCCGAAACGGGTGAGGTTATTACAGCATCGATAGGGCGTTACGGCCCATACCTCGCGCACAATGGCAAGTATGCCAAGCTGCGCGGCACCGCTGAAGTATTCGAAACCGGCATGAATAGCGCTGTCACCAAATTGGCCGAAGCAGCCGCTGGCGGGGGCCGGGGTGCACGCGCGGTGGCGGAACCGCTCAACACCTTTGGCCCGCACCCGGAATCGGGCGGCGAGATGAAGCTGATGGCGGGTCGTTACGGTCCCTACGTGACCGACGGCACCACCAACGCGACCCTGCCGCGCGACAAGGCGCCAGAGGATCTGACGATGGAAGAAGCCATCCTGCTGATCACCGAACGCGCCGCCAAGGGCCCCGCGAAGAAGGGCGGACGCAAAGCTCCGGCTAAGAAAAAGGCTCCGGCGAAGAAGAAGCCCACGGCGAAGAAGGTGAAGTAACGCGTCGTCCCCGGTTCGACCGGGGACCGCTGGCGGTTTGAGCAACCTCTCGCCGAGGCGGCCAGCGGTCCCCGGTCGAGCCGGGGACGACGAGGAGTAAATGATGAAGGGCGGCTACACCTACATCATGGCCAACCGCGCGCATGGGGTGCTTTACATCGGGGTTACTGCCGACATCGCCCAGCGAGTCTGGCTGCATCGGAGCGGCAAGGGCTCCAAATTCTGCCAGCGGTACGGTATCGACCGGTTGGTGCTGATCGAAGAGTACCCGACCATCGAAGAGGCAATTGTCCGCGAAAAGCAGCTCAAACACTGGGAGCGCGCCTGGAAGATTGAACTCATCGAAGCGGCGAACCCCGAATGGGAAGATCTTTCGCAGTACCACCAATAACTTCGTCCCCGGCTCGACCGGGGGGCGCTGGCGTACCACGGAAGCTAGCGGCAAGGCGGCCAGCGATCCCCGGTCGAGCCGGGGACGACGAAGCGCCCGACGTCGACCTCGCGCCATGCGGTGATCGCTGGCATCCCGCACCAACCTAAGCTATCCCATCCCATGCCCGAAATTTTCACCCGTCACCGCCAACCCTGGAAAAGCGACGAAGTCGCCAAGCTACGGCTGCTCGCCGGCAAAGGCAAAGGCCTCAAGGAAATCGCCAAGGCGCTGAACCGCAGCGAGGAATCGACCAAGGAGCGGGCCAAGGACGACGGGATCGGGATTGCGAAGCTGCGGTGACAGTTGCACGTTCTACGTTTTTCATCGACTTGTAGACTCATGGTTTGGGATAGGGGTGGAGGCGTTTCATGATTGAGATGAAGTTTGCCTCGGGAGGCTCGTCGATGGGTTGGCTTGAGTGGTCTGCTTCGATTATCGGTTCAGTCGCTTGGCCGATCGCAATCATCATTGTTGCGCTGCTGTTTCGTCGGCAAATCACTGCCCTGCTTCGAAGTATCCGGAAGCTTTCATGGGGTGATGCAACTGTCGATTTCTCCGCCGAACTCGACAAAATTGAGCGTAAAACTCAAGACAGTCCTGAGGCAACCGTCGTTCAAGCCGAGCCGAACAGTGACGCGGAAGTACGGTTCAACCGCCTTCTCGAGATTTCGCCTGCTGCAGCCGTGTTAGATGCATGGTTGCCAATTGAAACACGCCTTCGTGCGCTTGGTCGCCAATACCAAGAATCGTCCAGCTACGAGACACAACGTGGACTTGGAAGCGGGATGTCAATGCAAGTCCGCCAAGTGATCAATATGCTTGGGGCGAAGGGTTACGCAAAGACTAGTGCGCTTAAGATTCTAGGTGAACTGCAACACCTTCGTAATGCAGCAGCACATCACGGAGATGTCTCGGTAGTTGATGCCATTCGATTCAAGACGCTTGCGGCTTCCGCACTTGCGGCACTGGAAGGTATTGCAATCAACTGACGATCTGGCGGATCCGCTGTGTTCACTATTTAACCCACTCCAGCCCCAGCTCCTCGTAGATCTCCTTGTCGTCGCTCCACTTCTCGTCGACCTTGACGTGGATGAACAGGTGGACCGTTACGCCGAGCAGTTCGCCCAGTTCCTTGCGCGCGGCCTCGCCGATGGACTTCAGTTTTGAGCCGCCTTTGCCCAGCACGATGCCCTTTTGGCTTTCGCGAGCGATCACGATCTGCTGGTGGATTTCGACCGAGCCGTCCTTGCGGTGGGTGTAGCTTTCCGGGCGGACGGTGCTGTCATAGGGCAGTTCGTCGTGGAGCTGGCGGTAGAGCTGTTCGCGGGTGATTTCGCAGGCCAGCAGGCGTTCGCTGGCGTCGGAGACCTGATCTTCGGGATAGTGCCAGGGGCCTTCGGGCATCAGCGCCGCCAGCCGCTCCTTCAGTTCGGGCACGCCGTCGCCGGTCAGTGCCGAGATGAAGAACACCTCGTCAAACGGGGCCTTGCCGTCTTCGTCTGGCCCGGCCAGCGCCTGCGCGCTGACCAGCAGCGGTTCCTTGGCCACTTCATCGACCTTGTTGAGCACCAGGATTTTGCGCTCCGGGCGGTCCTTCAGGCTGTTCAGGATCGGCTCGAGGTAATCGAGTTTTTTCTTGCGGCCATCGACCACCAGCAGGATCGCATCGGCCTCTGCCGCGCCGCCCCAGGCGGCGCTGACCATCGCCCGGTCGAGCCGGCGCTTGGGTTCGAACAGGCCGGGGGTATCGGCCAGGATGATCTGGGTTGCGGCGCTGTCGGTCTTGGCGAGCGCAATTCCCATCAGCCGGGCCCGCGTGGTTTGGGCCTTGGCGCTGACGATCGCGACCTTTTGCCCGACCAGCGCATTGACCAGAGTGCTTTTGCCCGCATTGGGCGCGCCGAGGATGGCCACGAGGCCGCAGTGTTGGGTCATTTCAGGTTCC